>NZ_SPKO01000027.1:0-96092 GCF_023127795.1 Pseudomonas sp. W2Jun17
TGGAACCGGAGGTGTAGATCACGTAGGCGAGGTTGTCGCCGTCCAGCGCCACGTCTGGTGCCGTATCACTGTAACCGGTCCATTCTTCGCTACGATCAATCGCCAGGGTGGTGAGCCCCTCGGGGATCGGCAGTTGTTGCAACGCACGGCTATGGGTCAGCAGCAGTTGCGCACGGCTGTCCTGCATCATGTACAGCAAGCGATCACGCGGGTACTCGATATCCAGCGGCACATACACGCCACCGGCTTTCATCACCGCCAGGAACGCCACCATGATCTCGGCGCTGCGCGGCATGGCAATCGCCACGCGTGCTTCCGGGCCGACGCCACGGGCAATCAGGGCATGAGCCAGGCGGTTGGCCTGGCGATCCAGTTCGGCGTAGCTCAGGGTTTGCGCATCGAACTTAACCGCCACCGCATCCGGGGTTTCCCGGGCACGGTCGGCTACCAACTCGTGAACAAGACGCTCGGCGCAGAAACCGGCGTCGGTCTGGTTCCACAGCTCAAGGATGTGCTGTTGCTCATCCTGGCCCAGCAGCTTCAATTGGCCGATAGCCTGTTGTTGGTCGGCCACCATTGCCCGCAACAGGTTCTGCCAATGCCCGGCCATGCGCTCGATGGTCGCCACAGCGAACAGGTCAGTGGCGTAACTCAGGGAGGCGCGCAGCACGGTCGGGCTTTCTTCCACATCCAGCGCCAGGTCGAACTGGGCCACGCCCTCATCCAGATCCAGGACCTCCACGTGCAGGTCGGTCAGGCGACTCAGGTGGCTGTCGGCACCGCTTACACGGTGGTTGAACACTACTTGGAACAACGGGCTCAGGCTCAGGCTGCGCTCCGGTTGCAAAGCCTGCACCAACTGCTCGAAGGGCAGGTCCTGGTGCGCCTGAGCCTCCAGAGAGCGCTGGCGTACCTGGCGCAGCAATTGCTCCACGCTCATCTGGCCATGAATATCGGCCTTGAGCACTTGGGTGTTGACGAAGAAGCCAATCAAACCCTCGGTTTCGAGACGGTTGCGGTTGGCAATCGGCACGCCGACGCGCACGTCCTCCTGGCCGCTGTAGCGATGCAACAAGGCCTGGTAAGACGCCAGCAGCACCATCGGCAGCGTCACACCCGCGCTGCGTGCCAGGCTGCGCAAGCCGTCCAACAGCTCGGGGGCCAACTCGATGCCCAAGCGGGCGCCGCGATGGCTTGGCTGTGCCGGGCGCGGGTGATCGAACGGCAATTCCAGCACCGGTTGCTCGCCGCCCAAATGCTCGCGCCAGTAGGCCAATTGACGTGCCTGCTCGCCCGCGGCCATCCAGTCGCGTTGCCATACGGCGTAGTCGGCGTACTGGATCGGCAGCATCGGCAGGCTTGGGGTTTGACCCTGGCTGAAGGCGGCATACAACTGCACCAACTCCTCAACCATCAGTTGCATCGACCAACCATCGGAGACGATGTGGTGCTGCACCAGCACCAGCACATGATCATCGTCGGCCAGACGCAGCAACTTGACCCGCAGCAGTGGCCCGCGCAGCAGGTCGAACGGGTGGGCGACCACTTCGGCGACCCGCGCCTTGAGGCTAGCGTAATCACTATCGACCCGGTCGATATCGACGCAGCCAACGGCCTCAATGACCTGCAACGCACCGGTGGCCTGTTGCTGAAAATGCGTGCGCAAGCTTTCATGGCGCGCCAGCAGGCTGTCGAAGCTGCGTTGCAGTGCACTCAGGTCCAGCGGCCCCTGCAAACGCAAGGCGCTGGGGATGTGGTACGCGGCGCTGGTGGGGTCCAGTTGCCAGAGGAACCATTGGCGCTCCTGAGCGTAGGACAGCGGCAAAGGCTGCGTGCGGTCGGCCTTGAGCAATGCTGGCGCAGGAGCACCCTCCTCGCCCAAGGCCCGAACGAAATCACTCAGCAGCGGGTGTTCGAACAAGGTCTTGAGCGCAACTTCCAGTGTCAGGGCCTGGCGAACCCGCGACACCACACGCGTAGCCAGCAATGAATGGCCACCCAGCTCGAAGAAGTGGTCGTCGAGGCCGACCTGCGGCACCTCCAGCACTTCGGCCCAGATGGCCGCCACCTGCTGCTCGCGCAGGGTTACCGGTGCTATATGGCCTTTGAGTGAATTGCCGAGCTCCGGCTTGGGCAGCGCCTTGCGGTCGAGCTTGCCGTTGGGGGTCAAGGGCAGGCTATCGAGGAACATCCAGTGCGCAGGCACCATGTAATCCGGCAGGCGCTCGCGCAGCGCGGCTTTGTACGCCTGCTGTGGCTGCGGTGCGGAGCTGACCAGATAGGCGATCAGGCGGTCGTTATCGGCCAGCACCACCACTTCGCGTACACCGTCGTGCTCACGCAGACAGGCTTCGATTTCACCCAGCTCGATCCGGAAACCACGGACCTTGACCTGATGGTCGACGCGCCCGATGTACTCCACCACGCCGTCGGCCCGGTAGCGTGCCAGGTCGCCGGTGCGGTACAGGCGTTCGCCCGGCGCCCCAAACGGGTTGGGCACGAAGCGTTCGGCAGTCAGCGCCGGCTGCCTGTGGTAACCGCGCGCCAGGCCGACACCGCCGATCAGCAGCTCGCCAGAAGCGCCTTGCGGGCATGGCGTGAGGCCGGGATTGAGGATAAACAACCCGGTATTGGCAATCGGCCGTCCAACGAAAGGCTGCGCTTGGTGCAGACGATGAGCCGCTGACCAGATGGTGGTTTCCGTCGGGCCATAGAGGTTCCATACGGTACCTTGCAGCGCGAGCAGGCGCTGGGCCAAGTCGGCTGGCAGCGCTTCACCACCGCACAGACAGGTTATGCCACTCAGTAAATGGGCGCGCGGGCTATCGAGCAACATGCGCCAGCTCGATGGCGTGGCCTGCAGCACACTCGCGGCCTGACGCTGGGCCAGTTCGAGAATCGCCTCAGGGTCGAGGGCCATGTCCTGGGCGCTCAGTAGCACTGTGCCGCCCATACTCAGCGGCACGTACAGCTCCAGGGCGAAGATATCGAACGAGAAGGTCGTCAGCGACAACAGCCGCGTCTGCCGGCCAATATCCAAGGTGCCGGCCATACCGCTGGTAAAGCTGCACAGCGCCTGGTGGCCTACCATCACCCCTTTAGGCTTGCCGGTGGAGCCGGAGGTGTAGATGACGTAGGCCAGATTTTGCGGTGTAACGGCAACCTGCGGGTTATATGCCTGCGTGCCGACATCCTCGACCATCAGCACCTGCACGCCTTGCGGCTGCACCAGGCGCCCTTGCAGGTGCGCCTGGGTCAGCAGCACCCGGGCGCGGCTGTCTTCGAGCATGAACACCAGGCGCTCTGCCGGGAATTGCGGGTCGAGCGGGACATAGGCGCCACCGGCCTTGAGAGTCGCGAGCAAGCCGACCACCATGTCCAGGGAGCGCTCCACGTGCACTGCCACCAGCACGTCCGGGCCGACGCCCATGGCGATCAAACGATGGGCCAGGCGATTGGCGCGGCGGTTGAGTTCACCGTAGCTCAGGCGCTCCTCGTCGAAGTGCAGCGCGATGGCGTCGGGTTGCGCCACGGCCTGGGCCTCAAACAGCTGGTGTACGCAGTGTTCGTGTGGGTATGGGGTGTCGCTGCGGTTCCAGTCGTGCACCATTTGTTGCCATTGCGACGTGCTCAGCATCGCCAGTTCATCCAGGGGCTGGGAGGCATCGTGCACGACCGCGCGCAGCAGGTTTTGCCAATGCTCGGCCAGACGTTCCACGGTTGCAGCGTCAAACAAGTCGGTGGCGTAGGTCAGGGACGCCCAGAGGCCGTCGGCCGATTCCTCGGTTTCCAGGTTCAGGTCGAACTGCGTGCTGTGACCCGCCCAGTCCATTGGCTGCAACACCAGGCCAGGCAGTTGCACTGAACCCGAACGCAGGCTGCTTTGATGATTGAACATCACCTGGAATAGCGGGTTATGGCTCAGGCTGCGCTCCGGCTGCAACACCTGCACAAGTTGCTCGAACGGCAGGTCCTGATGGGCCTGGGCTTCCAAAGCGCGCCGTTTGACTTGGCCCAGCAACTGCTCGAAAGGCATCTGCCCGTGCAACTGCGCCTGCAGTACTTGGGTATTGACGAAGAAGCCCATCAGCCGCTCGGTTTCGAGACGATTACGGTTGGCGATCGGCACGCCGACGCGAACCTGCGACTGGCCGCTGTAGCGGTGCAGCAAGGTCTGGAACGAGGCCAGCAGGAGCATGAACAAGGTCACGTCCTGGCGTTCGGCCAAGGCTTTGAGCTCAGCCAGCATCACGCGGTCAAGATGGATCTGCCGGCGTGCGCCGCGATAGCTCTGCACCGCTGGGCGCGGATGGTCCAGCGGCAAGTCCAGCAGCGGATGTTCGTTACCCAGACGGGCGCACCAGTAATCGAGCTGGCGTTGTTGCTCCCCTGCCGCCATCCAATCCCGCTGCCAACGGGCATAGTCGGCGTACTGGATCGGCAAGGCCGGCAAGCCCGTGTCACCTTGGTACAACGCTACCAACTCGTCGATCATGACCTGCATCGACCAGCCGTCAGAGATGATGTGGTGTTGGGTGATGACCAGCACGTGGTGCTCAGGCGCGACGACCAGCAACTTGACGCGCATCAATGGGCCGTCAAGCAGGTCGAACGGGCGCTGGATTTCTTCGCTGACGGCGTGCTCGATGGCATCGGCGTCGATCGCTTGCTGCTCAATCGGCACGGTCAGACTGGGGTGGACGACTTGCAAGGTGTGCTCGCCCGCCTCCACAAACGTAGTGCGCAGCGGTTCATGACGCTGCACCAGGGCCTGGACGGCGCGTGCAAGTGCCGCACTGTCGAGTTGACCGCGCACGTGCAATGCAGTCGGTACATGGTAAGCCGCGCTGGCCGGGTCCAATTGCCACAGGAACCATTGACGCTCCTGAGCAAAGGACAACGCCAGCGGCTGCTCACGTCCAAGTGCTTGGAGCGCTGGCGCCGTATCGGCCGTCAAGCCTGCGCAAGCCGCCGCGAAGGCTGCCAGCGTCGGCTGTTCGAACAGGGCCCGCAACGGCACGTCCAGCTTGAGGTCGTGACGCACCCGTGAGATCACCTGAGTCGCCAGCAACGAGTGACCGCCGCGTTCGAAGAAGTGGTCGTCCAGGCCAACCCGCTCCACGTGCAGCACCGCTTGCCAGATCGCTGCCAACTGCACCTGCAAAGGGCTCTGAAGTGCCACGTACACGGCGCACGCCTGGCTCAGATCCGGTGCCGGCAGCGCCCGGCGGTCGAGCTTGCCATTGTTGTTGAGCGGCAAGGCATCGAGTACCACCCAATGTCCCGGCACCATGTAATCCGGTAACGCCTGACGCAAGCGAGTGGCCAGTGCCTGCGTTTCCAACTGCTGATCGTCGGCGGGTACCACATACGCCACCAACTGCATGCCGATCGCGCTCGGCTGGGCAATCACTGCCGCTTCACGCACGTCGGGCAAGGCTTGCAGGCTGGCTTCGATCTCGCCCATTTCGATACGAAGGCCGCGAATCTTCACCTGATGGTCGATACGCCCCACGTATTCCAGCGCCCCCGCCGCGTTGTACCGGGCCAGGTCGCCACTGCGATAAAGCCGCGCACCGGGCGTGGCAGAAAATGGGTCAGGCAAGAAGCGCTCGGCAGTGAGCGCCGGGCGATCGAAGTAGCACTGGGCCAAGCCCGCCTCGGCGCCGATGCATAACTCGCCCACACCGTCGGTGCTTAGCAGTTCGAAACCGCTGTCGAGCACATACAGCGCACGCCCCGCAATCGCCTGCCCAATCGGTACGCCGTACGCGTCGTTGGCATCGGTCAACTGGCAGTCATGCACGCTGGACACCACCGTGGCTTCGGTCGGCCCGTAGGTATTGACCAGGCGCACATGACCAAGCCCTGCGGCATGCCAGGCACGTACACCCTCCACCGCCATGGCTTCACCGCCCACATGCACCTGGCGCAGCTTGCCCAGGGAGCGGCAGTGCACTGCACATTCCTGCGCCAACAGATACCAGTAGGCCGCCGGCAAGTCGGCCAGGGTTACGCCTTGCTCGACGATCTCCCGCGCCAGTTGCCCGGCGTCCCACAGCTCATCACTGCGCATGATCAACGCTGCACCCACACACAAGGGCGGGAAGCACTGCTCGACAAAGCCGTCGAAGCTGAAGGTCGCAAACTGCAAGACGCGATCCTCGGCACTCAAGCGGCTGTACAGCGTGGCACTGTCGCAGAATTGACCGAGGGCGGCATGATCGATGGCCACACCTTTGGGCTGACCGGTGGAGCCCGAGGTGTAGATCACATACGCCAGATCAGCAGCGGCGGCAGGGTTGGGCACGTTGGTCGTCGGGTAGCCGGCCAGCTCGTCACCGCAGGCGGTGAAATCCACACGTGCCAGTCCTTGGGGCAATGGCAGATCGACGAGCAAACCCACTTCGCTGAGCAGCAGGTTGAGTCGGCTGTCGGCGAGCATGTAGGCCAGGCGCTCGACGGGGTATTTCGGGTCCAGCGGTACGTAGGCCGCGCCACTTTTGAGTACCGCCAACAGGCTGACAATCAACTGCGGGCCACGGCGCGAAGCCAGGCCCACCCGTTGTCCGGGACCGACACCAAGCTCCAATAGGCGATGGGCCAGACGATTGGCCCGCTGGTTTAGCTCGGCGTACGTCAAGCCTTCGCCACCGGCCAGTACAGCCATGGCGTCTGGGGTGGCCTGGGCTTGGGCAGCGATGCGTTGATGCACGCGCTCGTTACCCTGGGCAGCCGCAGCTGACCGGCTGAGAGCGAGCATATTCTGCTGTGCGGTGGCGTCGAGAAGGCGCAGGTTACCAAGGGGTACATGGGCATCTGCGAGCAATTGCGCCAGCAGGTGTTGAAGGTTGGCGCTCAGGCGGGCGACTTGCGGCTCGCTGAACAGGGAACGGTCGTAGCTGAACTCCAGGCGCAGGTTGGCCCCCAGCTCAATGCCCAGGGTCAATGGGTAGTGCGTTTGTTCATGGTTGTGCAGGCGGCCGAAGGTCAGGCCAGCCGGCGCGCCTTGCTTGAGCGCCTCGGCAACCGGGAAGTTTTCGAACACCAGCAAAGTATCGAACAGCGCGCCGTGATGGCCGGCCCAAGCCTGGATATCGTAGAGCGGTACATGCTCATGGTCGCGCAGGCTGAGGTTGAGCGCTTGCAACTCGCCGAGCCAGCTTGCGACCGACTGGGCTGGCGAGGCTGCACTGATGATCGGCAAGGTATTGATGAACAGGCCCAGTTGCTGCTCGATCCCTGGCAGTGGCGCAGAACGCCCGGCCACGGTGGCGCCAAAGGCCACGCAATCCTGGCCTGTGTAGCGCTGCAACAGCAGGCTCCAGGCGCCCTGCAACACGGTATTGAGGGTCACTTTGTGCTGGCGCGCAAACTCGCCGAGACGTCGGGTAACGTCGCTGTCCAGCGCCACGTGATGGTCCGCCATGCCGATCCCGTCCACCGGCTTGCGCAGTGCCTGCGACAGCAAGGTCGGCGCCGGCAATGCTGCCAGTGCGGCTTTCCAGAACGCTTCTCCAGAGCCTTGCTGTTGCAACCAGCCCAAATAATCGCGCCATTGCCCCAGTGGTGCGGGCACAGCCTGGCCTGCGTAGTGAGCAATGACTTCGCCAAGCAACTGCGCGTTGCTCCAGCCATCCATGAGAATGTGGTGGCTGGTAAAAATCAGGTGCCAGGCCGCGCCCGCACCGCGCACCAGGGTCAGGCGAAACAGCGGCGCGGCATTCAGTGCGAAACCGCGCTCACGTTCAGCCTGGGCCAGGGCGTCGAAGTCGGCATACGGGTCTTCAATCACTTGCAGTTGCAGGTCAACCTGGTGCTGGATCAACTGGTGAGCACTGTCCATGCCCAGCCAATGGAAGCTGCTGCGCAGGGTGTCATGGCGGTCCAGCGCGGCCTGCCAGGCACGCCCGAAGGCCAATAGGTCGAGCCCTTCGATGTCGAGGCGCAACTGGTTGATATAAGACTGGGCCTCGGGCGCAAGCAACGTGTGGAACAACATGCCCTGCTGCATCGGCGACAGCGGGTGAAGATCGGCAATGGCCGACCCCGCCACGGGCAATGCATCCAGTTGCTGCTGAGTAAGACGTGCCAACGGAAAATCCGACGGGGTCACCTGCCCTGCCGGAGCAGCACAGCAATGTTCGATCAACGCCTTGAGTTCAGCGGTGTATTCATCCGCCAGACGCTGGACGCTCGACACGTCAAACATCTCACGACTGAAGCCCCATTGCAGCGCCAACTCACCGCCATACACCTGCCCTTCCACTGTCAACCAGTTGGCCAGCGGTGCCTCGGGATCCTGGGCTTGGCCGCTGCCTTCACTGGCCGGTACGAAGAGTGCCGACTCATTGAACTGACGGTCGAACTGGCCCAGGTAGTTGAACGTAATGCGCGGTGCGGCGAGGTTCGCCAGGCTTTCGCGGGCCTGCGGCGACCCCAGGTAACGCAGCAGACCGTAACCCAGGCCCTTGTCGGGCACGGCGCGCAGTTGCTCCTTGACCGATTTGATCGCATCGGACAACTCGCCTTCGGCGCGCAGACGCACCGGGAACAGGCTGGTGAACCAGCCGACGGTGCGGCTCAGGTCGATGTCGTCGAACAGGTCTTCGCGGCCATGGCCTTCCAGCTGGATCAGCGCAGCGGGTTGTTCGCTCCAGCGGCTGATCACCCGCGCCAGGGCCGTCAGCAGCAGGTCGTTGACCTGGGTGCGATAGGCCGCCGGTGCGTCTTGCAGCAACCGGCGGGTCTGCTCGGCGTCGAGGCGGGTTTCCAGTTTGGTGCCCAGCCGGTTTTGCAGGCCGCCCTCGGGGTGGTCGCAAGGTAGATCGGTGTCGACCGATTGCGCCTGCCAGTACGGCAGTTGTTCGTCGAGGGTTTGCGCGTGGTCGTGAAGTTGCTGCGCCCAATGCTGGTACGCGCTGGTTTTCGCCGGCAGCGACTGTTCGCGGTAAGCCTGTTGCAGGTCTTCGAGCAGGATGCGCCAGGACACACCATCGACGACCAGGTGGTGGATCACCAGCAGCAAGCGTTGGCTGCCATCGGCCATGCTCACCAATGCGGCGCGTATCAGCGGGCCTTGTTCGAGGTCGAGGCTGCGCTGGGCTTCATCACACAGCGCTGCCAACTCGGCGTCGATGTTGGCGTGGGACTGCCACAGCAGCGGCTCGGCGAGGGGCGCCGCATGGCTCTGATGCCAGCCATCCGCCTGCTGCACAAAACGCAGACGCAAGACGTCGTGATGCTGGATCAGCTGGTTCAAGGCCGCTTCCAGCTGCGCGGGCTGCAACGCCTCTCGCGGGGTCAGCAGCAACGACTGGTTCCAGTGATGATGTGCCGGGATCGCTTGGGCGAAAAAGTGCTGTTGCACTGGGGTCAGAATCACCTCGCCACTGACCGGGCCCTGGTCGATCAGGCTGACTTGGTCGAAGCTGGCCACCCGCGAAAGGCTACGGATGCTTTGGTACTGGAACAGGTCCCGGGGGCTGAGTCGGATACCGGCCCGGCGGGCGCGGCTGACCACCTGGATAGAAATGATCGAGTCGCCACCCAGCTCGAAGAAGTTATCGTCCTGGCCGACCTGTTCAACGCCGAGCACATCGCTCCAGATCGCCGCCAGGGCTGTTTGCAGGTCGCCTTGTGGGGCGATAAACGCCTGTTGCAGCGCTGCATCCGGCAGTGGCAATGCCTTGCGGTCAAGCTTGCCGTTGGCGGTCACCGGCAGCTTGGACAGGGTGACGAAGTGGGTCGGCACCATATATTCCGGCAGGCTGCCGAGCAGCCAGGCCTTGAGGTCGGTCGGCTCCTCGCCTTCACACACCAGGTACGCGACCAATTGTTTGCCACCTTGCACCAACACCACCGCTTCGCGCACTTGCGGGTGCTGCATCAGGCGGGTTTCGATTTCGCCCAGTTCAATACGCAAGCCGCGCAACTTGACTTGGTGATCGAGACGGCCGAGGTATTCGATCACACCGTCGGCGCGCTGGCGCACACGGTCACCGGTACGATACAGCCGCTCACCCGTCACGAACGGGCTTGGCACAAAACGTTCGGCGGTCAACGCCGGGCGCCGATGATAACTGCGCGCCAGGCCAGTACCGCCCAGGTACAGCTCGCCAGCTACACCGTCAGGCACCGGGTTGAGTTGGGCGTCGAGCACATAGGTGGCGAGGTTGGCGATCGGACGGCCGATGGGTACGCTGTCGGCGCCTTCGTCGATGCAGGTCCAGTGGGTGACGTCGATGGCCGCTTCGGTCGGGCCATAGAGGTTGTACAGCGCCACATCGGGCAGCCTGGCGAACACCTGCCGTTGCGCATCCAGGGGCAAGGCTTCGCCGCTGCACACGATTCGCGTGAGGCTCGCACACGTTTGAACGCCCGGCTCATGGATAAACACCTGCAACATCGACGGCACGAAGTGCAACGTGGTGATGGCGTACCGGCCGATGGTTTCGATCAGGCGCGCCGGTTCACGGTGCTCCCCAGGCGCCGCAACCACCAGGCGCGCACCGGTCATCAGCGGCCAGAAGAATTCCCACACCGACACGTCGAAGCTGAACGGGGTTTTCTGCAACACTGCATCCGCGGCATCCAGGCCGTACGCCTGCTGCATCCAACTCAAACGGTTGACCAACGCACGGTGGCTGTTGCCAGCGCCCTTGGGCTTGCCGGTGGAGCCGGAGGTGTAGATCACATAGGCGAGGTTGAGGGCATGGACCGCCACGGCGGGCGCTTCGCGGCTGTAGCCGTCGAGCCACAGCGCCGGCTGATCCAGGGCAATCACCTGGATACCGGCAGCGGGCAGCGCGGCCAGCAGGCTTTGCTGGCTGAGCAGCAACCGAATGCCGCTGTCTTCGATCATGTAGGCCAGGCGTTCCTGGGGATACTCGGGGTCGAGGGGCACGTAGGCGCCACCGGCCTTGAGAATCGCCAGCAGGCCGATGACCATTTCGACGGAACGCTCGACACAGATTCCCACCAGCACGTCGGGGCCTACGCCCTGCTCGCACAAGGCGTGGGCCAGCTGGTTGGCCCGGCTGTCGAGCTGGGCGTAGGTCAAGGTGGTTGTACCGAATACCAGTGCCGGTGCATCCGGGGTGCGCTGAACCTGGTCTTCGATCAGGTGATGAATTGCGCGTTCGGTTGGGTATGACTCGGCAGTCTGGTTCCAGGTGTGAACCAGCCGGTGCTGTTCTTGGGCATCAAGCATCGACAATTCGCCGATACGCTGTTTGCCATCCAACACCATCGCCTGCAACAGGCTGATCCAGCGTTGGGCCATGCGGTCGATGGTCGGCGCGTCAAACAGGTCATTGGCGTAGGTCAGCGCGGCGTGCAGGGTGCCGGATTTTTCATAGGTGTCCAGGGTCAGGTCGAACTGCGTGGTGCGGCCTTGCCATTCCACCAGGGCCAGCTCCAGGCCGGACGCGGTACTGACCGAAGCGATGTCGGCGACGACCGGCTGGTGGTTGTACATCACCTGGAACAGCGGCGTGTGACTCAGGTTGCGCTCGATTTTCAGCGCTTCTACCAGGCGCTCGAAGGGCAATTCCTGATGGGCCTGGGCACCCAGGGCGTGTTCCTTGATGCCTTGCAACAGCTCGGTGACGCGGGTTTGCCCGCTCAGTTCGGTGCGCAACACCTGGGTGTTGACGAAGAAACCGATCAGCCCTTCGACTTCAGTGCGGTTGCGATTGGCAATCGGCACGCCGACGCGGATATCACCCTGGCCCGTATAGCGATGCAGCAGCACATTGAACGCGCCCAGCAGCAGCATGAACAAAGTGACGTTGTGTTTTTGCGCGCAACTGCGCAGTTGTACCGCCAATGCCGGATCAATCGCGAAGTTATACCGCGTGCCTTGATGGCTGGGCATCGCCGGGCGTGGGTGGTCGGTGGGCAGTTCCAGTACCGGATGCTCGTCGCCCAGGCGCGCCTGCCAGTATTCCAACTGGCGCGCCTGCTCCCCCGCTTCCAGCCAGCGCCGTTGCCACAGGGCATAGTCGCTGTACTGGATCGGCAGCGCCGGCAATTGCGGTTCTTCGTTGCGCTCATGGGCGTCATAGCAACGAATGAACTCGTCGATCAGTACGTTCATCGACCAACCATCAGAGACGATGTGATGCAGGGTTAGCAGCAGCACGTGCTCTTGATCGGCGAGTTTGAGCAGTTGCACACGCAGCAGCGGGCCGTGCTCCAGGTCGAACGGCAACAGGGACTGGCGGGTAGCGGCGTCGCTGACGGCCTGCTCGCGCTCGGCGGCTGGCAAGGCGCTGACGTCCAACTGCTCGACATTCACCGCAGGTTCTACCGCCACCTGCGCCAAGCGCTCGTCGGCCTGTCGCTGGAACACGGTGCGCAGGGTTTCGTGACGCGCCACCAGGCTGGCGAACGCCTGCTCCATCGCAGGTAGGCTCAGCGCGCCGGTCAAGCGCACCGCGCCAGGTAAATTGTAGGCGCCACTGGCCGGTTCCAATTGCCAGAGAAACCACATGCGCTGCTGCGCGTAGGAAAGCGCCTGGCGATCCTCAACCTCCACCCCTGCCGGTATCGGAAACCTGGAAAAATCCACGCCCTCTTTCTGCAAGGCTTGCAGGAACAGTCGGCGTTTTTCCAGGGGCAGCCCGATAAACCGGCGAGCAAGTTTCAAGGAGTCTTCAGCATTCATTTCTTCGAATCCGGGGCAATAGGCGGGAAGCACAAAGGCACGTCGTCCCTATAAAACGAACCGGGAAGGGAAAAATTAGCGGGGGGATGGGTGGCATCGAGCGAGCTGTCATCAAGGGTTACATCAATTCCGGGAAAGGCACACGCCCCCGAGCTAGCATTGACGAACACCACTTTTTGCAACTACATTTAGTTACACGCAAGGAACGCCGTGTCCAAAAATGAAAAGCTGCTCGCCAAATTGCTCAATGAGCACATGGCATTTACCTGGCCCGAGCTCGTCACGCTGTTACGCCGACTCGGATACACACTGATTGAAGGGGCTGGAAGCCGCGTCAAGTTCGATAGCGGCGACCCCAGTGCAATGATCACGTTGCACAAGCCTCACCCGGGCAACGAACTGAAACATTACATTCGGCGCCAGATCATCGAACAATTGAAATCAGGAGAACTGATTCAGTGAACAACCAGCTCAAACATAAAGGCTACATCGGCTCTATCGAGGCCAGCCTCGAAGACAACTGCCTGTTCGGCAAGATTTTATTCATCAAGGCATTAGTGAGCTACGAAGGCAAAACCGTCGCAGAACTGGACGCAGCCTTTCGCGAAGCCGTGGACGATTATCTGGCTACCTGCCAGACCCTGGGGCAATCACCTGAGAAGCCATGCAAGGGCTCGTTCAACGTACGCGTTGGGCATGAACTGCATCTGGCAGCCGCTCTGGCCGCAATGCGTAAAAAGGTGACGTTGAACGACCTTACGCGCCAAGCGCTGAATGAGTTTCTGCAACAGCACGACGACGGTCTAGCGGCGGTTTGAATTGGCCAGTCAGGCAACATCGCCACAGGGCTCGTTCGATGCGTGTGGCGAAGTGACGACGCGAGTCATCCCAAATGGTCTTATTCGGGCATTAGAGGTCGTTGACTCCAATCAGAACTAAAGGGTCCATTGTGTTTTTCCACCCGGACTTCTAAATTGAAATCAACGCCCTTCCTGATCCTTGGTCCGCAGTAACGTCCAATGGCATAGACACCCGGAGTCTTGCTATGAACGACATCAGCCCGCCGCCTCCCCCACAAAAAAACTCAACCGGCCTGGAAATACCTGCGCTTGAATGTCCATTACCGATACGACTGGACGAAGCGCTCGGCAACCGTATCAATGCGCTGTTAATGGCGTGGATCAATCGAATCGGTATTTTCGAGGGGCAGTTGGATTACGTAAGGGCCTCGAACTTCGGGCGTTTCGTAATGCTGTGTCACGCCGACACCGACGACGTTCAACGCTTGCTACTGTCTGCAAAATGCATGGCGGCGCTGTTCGCGGTAGACGATCACTATTGTGATGATGAGCGAAGTGGCGCCAACCCCAAGCTCCTGGGCGCACGCTTGTCACTGGCCCTGGCCGCCCTGGACAGGGCATATCTGATTCCACCCCACGACCTCGCGCTCAAACGTGCGCTCAACGATGATCCGGTTTTACGTGGATTGCGGGGATATATGAACCACCTGGATCGCTATGCGACACCCTCGCAGAAAGCTCGCGTTCAGTCGGAGACCATTGCGATGTTCGTGACCATGAATGCGGAAGCTTCATGGCGCATCGAACACAGCCTGCCTCAAGTCTGGGAATATTTGGCACATCGTCAAGTCAACAGCTTTTTACCTTGCATGGCCCTCATTGATATTGTCGGCGGCTATGAACTGGGTGCCGATACTTATTTTTCTGCGCCTGTACGCGAAGTGATCGCCCTAGCTGCAAGTTTGACCATGCTCGTCAATGACTTGTATTCCGCATCCAAAGAGCAAGAGCCTGGCATCGGTGATTTCAACCTGCCATTGCTGCTGGCAAACGAACAAGGTTGTTCATTACAGCAAGCCTTGTGGTTGACAGCCGATCTTCACAACACGCTTATACGTAGATATGAAGCCAAGGAAAGAAGGCTGCTCAAACAGGCCTCCCCCACGCTCAAGCGCTTCCTCGGCGGGGTAAAAGCCTGGCTGGGCGGCAATTACGAGTGGCATCGACACAGCGGTCGCTATCAAGTGTGAACAAGCCGGCACTCAGCCCAACCGCCGATACCCCAACCATGCGGCCAACAACACCACCGCCCCCGCCGCCAACGCCACCCGGAACCCACTGGCAGCGCCGAAATGATCGATCATCCAACCAGAGCTGGCGGCGCCGATAGCAACGCCGATGCTCAGCCCGGTGATCAACCAGGTCATGCCTTCGGTAAGACGGCTGGGCGCAACGATCTGCTCGACCATGGCCATCGACACGATCAAGGTGGGCGCAAAGAACAGGCCGGAGATAAATATGGCGACGGCCAGGCCGGGGATGTTGCTCACCAGCAACAAGGGCAAGGTAGTCAACGCCGTGGCCACACCGCAGAACAGGAACTGACGCGGCAACGGCGCCTTGAGCTTGAGGGCACCGAAAGCCAGCCCGGCCAGGCACGAACCGATGGCGTACACCGACAGCACAATACTCGCCGCCGCCGGCTGGCCCTGATGCTGGGCGAACGCCACACTGACCACGTCCACCACGCCGACGATCACGCCCATGGCCAGCAGCAAGGTCATCAGAATCAAAACCGCAGGGGAAGCGATCAGCCAGCGGCCATGCGCGCCGTGGTGCTCGTGTATGGGTGGCTCGGTTTGCCGCTGCATTACAAAGGTGGTGACGCCGACCGCTAGTAACAATGCCGCCACCAAAGGGCCGGCTTCGGGGAACAGCACTACGCTCAGGCCCACAGAAATGGGTGGGCCGATAATAAAGCACACCTCATCCAGCACCGACTCCAGAGCAAACGCGGTTTGCAGCCTGGGCTGGCCGCGGTACAACTCGGTCCAGCGCGCACGCACCATGGCGGACATATTGGGCATGCAGCCGGCCAGCGCAGCGAACAGGAACAGCGTCCAGCTTGGTGCCTGCAAACGCGTACACAGCAACAACATCAATAGCGCCCCGCCGCCGATCAGTGCGGCTATCGGCAGGACCTTGCCCTGGCCGTAGCGGTCCACCCAACGCGACACTTGCGGCGCACAAAACGCCGTGGCCAGGGCAAACACCGCCGCCACCGACCCCGCCAGCCCATAACCGCCATGGACTTGGGCGAGCATGGTGATCAGGCCGATACCGGTCATCGAGATTGGCATGCGCGCCAACATGCCTGCGAGCACAAAGGCTCGGGCGCCTGGGACCTGGAATAATTCGGCGTAAGGGTTTGCCATCCTGCGTAACCTCTTGCTCAAGCCGCGGCCTTGCTATCTGAAGCGATCCGGGCAGAATACATACGGTGCGTATGTGAGGGATCATGCTTCGCATACGCACCGTATGTCAATCACCAACCAATGAGACTTCCATGAGCCGAGCCCGTGCCGAAATGATCGAAGAGACTCGCGCCCGCCTGATCGCAAGTGCGCGCCGGGCATTCGCCACCCAAGGCTATGCCCATACCTCGATGGATGACTTTACCGCTCAAGCCGGGCTGACGCGCGGTGCGTTGTACCATCACTTTGGTGACAAAAAAGGCTTGCTGGCAGCCGTAGTCGCCCAGCTCGACAGCGAGATGGACGAGCACTTGCAACGCATCAGCGCGCAGGCCATAGAGCCCTGGAGCGGGTTTTGCGAACGCTGCCGAGCTTATCTGCGCATGGCCCAGGATCCGGAAATCCAGCGCATTGTGTTGCAGGATGCGCCAGCGGTGCTGGGGGATACCGGCTCACAACACCACTGCGTTGAGTCGTTGCGCCAACTCTTGGAGGCCCTGATGCAAGCCGGATGGGTGGAGCCGGCACCCAGCCAGGCACTGGCGCAGTTGATCAACGGCAGCCTGGTCAACACGGCGTTGTGGATCGCCCGAGATGCACACCCGAGCGCGCGGCTGGAGGAAGGCTTGCAGGGCCTGGAGGTGTTACTGCGCGGGCTCAGCCTCAAACCAACCGCTTGATCTGCTTATGCCGCCATACCAGCCGGTAATACGCGGTCTGCAATACCAGCATTGCCAGGTAGGTCACCGGGAACGCCATCCACACCCCCTCCAGCCCGAAGTGTGCGTTGAACAGATAAGCCATCGGCAGCTCCACGCAAAGCACGCAGAAAATCGAGATTGCCACCGGCATCAGCACCACGCCGCTGGCGCGCATGATGCCGCCGATCACCGCCTGGAAGCCGAACACCAGGATGCTCCAGAGCATGATGTGCAGCAGGTGTTCGGCTCTGATCCGGGCGCTGTCGTCAGTGATGAACAGCCCCAGCAACCAGTGCGACAACCCATAACCGAGCACAATCAGGCCCCCGGTCAGGCACAGGTTGATCACCAACCCCGTGCGCAGGATCGACCCGATGCGCTCCAGGCGCCCGGCGCCGATCGCCTGGGCACCGAGGATCGAGGCGGTGATGGCAATCGACAGCGCCGGGAACTGGACGTAGTTGACGATCTGCGTCACCGCGCCATAAGCCGCCGTGGCCTGGGAGCCGTGGCTATTGACCAGGGCCAGGATGACCAATTCCGACAACGACAACACCACCATCTGCAAGCCTGTCGGCAGGCCGATGCGCAGCACTTTACCGAGGATGACGCGGTCCAGGCGTAAAGCCGCGAGCAGCTCGCGATCCGGTGCCATCACATGGTTTTTATGCCGCAGGCGCAGCACCAGGAACAGCATCGCCAAGGCGTTAGCCACCAAACCTGCGTAAACCGCACTCTGGATGCCAAGGGGCGGCAGGCCGATCCAGCCGCGAATCAGCGCTGGCGTGAGCAGCAAGCCCACCAGGGTCGAAACCATTAACGCCAGCAACGGTGAAATCGTATCGCTCACCCCACGCAGCAATTGGGTATAGAGGATGAACACCAGCAACAGCGGCATGATCAACATCATCATCTGGGCATAGCCCACCGCATCGTCGAGCACATCCAGCGGCGTACCCAATGCCTGCAAGGCCGGGCGCGCAAACAGGCTGCCCAGCACCGCGGCAATCAGGCCCACCAGGGCGCCCAACGTCAGGGTGGCGCCGGTAATCACCTTGACCAGCCCCGTCTCCTGGGCACCCCACGCCTGGCCGATCAACACTGAGGCGCCCGCCCCCAGGCCGATCACCAGGGCGATAAAGAAAAACACGATGGGGAACATCCCCGACACCGCCGCCAAAGCCTGGGTGCCGAGCATTTGCCCGACATAGATACCGTTGAGGGTGCCGGAAAAGCTTTGCAGAAAATTGGACAGCACCATCGGTGCCAGAAAGATCAGGTAGATCTGCCACAGCGGGCGTTGCAAAGGGGTCAGCATGAAAAATGGGACCTCGAATAACGAAAGCGTCGCAGGGTTATACCGTAAGTGGATCCAATGCTAATGCGTTTTAGCAAAGATCACTCATCCACCAAACGTTTGCGACGGCCTGCGCAACGTAGGGTCGAACGGGTTGATGCGTGGCCCGATTGCTGCAGCTTCGCGCTTGAGCAACTCCACCACCATCGGCAATCGGCTTGGCCCCAGGCGGTCACTGATGGTCGCCACACTCAACGCTGCGACCGCATGCCCCTCGCGGTTGAGGATCGGCACTGCCAACCCCGCCATACCTTCCAGCACCCCGGTGTTGCGTGCCGCGTAGCCCAAATTGCGAACGTTCTCAACTTCGGAGCGCAGCAGCACTTCGTCATACAAATGAAAATCCTTGAGCCGTGGCAGGTTGTAGCGGATGACCGTCTCGCGCTCTTCCTGCGGCAGAAAGGCCAGAATTGCCAGGCTGCCCTGCCCTACCCCCAGGGCTACGCGCCCGCCGATATCACCGGTGAAGGTACGAATCGGATACGGGCCTTCGCTGCGGTCCAGGCAAATGGCGTCGAAGCCGCTGCGAGCCAGCAGGAACAGCGAATCTCCCAACGATGCACTCAGGCGCAACAGGCTTGGGCGCACCAGATCGCGCAGGTTGCCAGTCTTGCCGGCATTGGCCGCCAACGCAAAGAACTCCAGGCTCAGGCGATAGCGTTTACTGCGCGCATCCTGCTCGACCATGCCTTCATCCATCAGGCTGCGTAGCAAGCGGTGAGTGGTGGGCTGGGAGAGGCCAACGCGTTGGGCGAGCTGGGTGACACGTTCGCCTCCCTCGGGCACTTCACCCAGAGCGCGTAGTAAGGCAAACACGCGGGATACGCCACCAGCACCGACTTCCTTGCCGCTACTATTCCGCTGAATGGAATCTGTATCACTCGATATCAACATAAATTCTGCTCAGTGAATAAATCTTAAAATAGTAGTCCGCTGAATGAAATCCCATCTTCCGCCCATCCTAGTCTTCGCTCTAATCTGCGTCCACAGGGGCGAAACGAACAACAACTGGCAGCCGACTCAAGATCGAGCGTCAACGCACCGGCAACACTCTTTTCGCATCTGCCCAAAACAAAAAAGCGCGCTTCGGCGCGGCGGAATAAAAGGTGGAACGCAGACATGGCATTTCTCCAACTCAACGCCTTGAGTAAACGCTACGGCGCCGTTGATGCAGTAGTTGCCACCGACCTCGCGGTGGAAAAAGGTGAATTCGTTTCCCTGCTTGGTCCTTCGGGCTGCGGCAAGACCACCACCCTGCAAATGATCGCCGGCTTTGTCGAGGTGAGCAGCGGCCAGATCCTGCTCGATGGCCGCGACATCACCCGCGCCAAGCCTGCCAGTCGTGGCCTGGGCGTGGTGTTCCAAAGCTATGCGCTGTTTCCCCATATGAGCGTGCGCGACAACGTCGCCTTCGGCTTGAAGATGCGCAAGGTACCGGCCGCCGAGATCGCAAGCCTTGTCAAGACCGTACTCGAACTGGTGCGTCTGGCCCCCCATGCCGAACGCTACCCTCGGGAACTCTCCGGCGGCCAACGCCAACGCGTCGCGCTGGCCCGTGCATTGGTGATCGAGCCACCGGTTCTGCTGTTGGATGAACCGTTGTCCAACCTTGACGCCAACCTGCGTGAAGAGATGCAGTTCGAGATCCGCCGCATTCAATGTGCGGTGGGCATCACCACCTTAATGGTCACCCATGACCAGGGCGAAGCGCTCTCCATCAGCGATCGCGTGGTCGTGATGCAGGCCGGGCGCGTGACCCAGATCGACGCGCCGTACAAACTCTATGAACACCCGCGCACGCGCTTCATCTCTGACTTTGTCGGCAAGGCCAACCTGCTGGCCGGCGACTACGACGCGCTCGGTGTCCCCCAAGTGCGTCACCAGGGCGGCGCTGGCCAACTGACCCTGAGCCTGCGTCCGGAAAAGATCCAATTGGTACAAGCAGGTTCAGGCCGCGTGCAAGGCCAGGTGCTCGACCGCTACTTTTTCGGCAGCCAATGGCTGTATCGCATCCATACCCCCCTTGGCGAAATTACCGTGGTGCGCGGCAACGATGGCAGCGCACCGCTTTGCAACGGCGCGGCAGTGGGCCTGCAATGGCAAGCGGATTTGCTGCGGGTACTGGCGGCCGATGAGGTGCACCCATGAGGCGCGGCTACCTGCTCTCGTTACCGGCATTGGTGCTGTTTGGCGGGTTACTGATCTTGCCATTGGCCTTGACGCTGGTACTGTCCTTCAACGTGTTCGATTACCAGGTGGGTGTAAAGGCCGATCAGTGGACCCTGGCCCACTACCTGGCATTGTTGAGCGATGCCTATTTCTACGAGATCTTCTGGCGCACCTTCTGGATCAGTGCGCTGGTAACGTTGCTGTGCGTGCTGATCGGGGTACCGGAGGCGTACATCCTCAGCCGTATGGGTACGCCGTGGCGGTCGGTCTTCCTGATCCTGATCCTCACACCGCTTCTGATTTCCGTGGTGGTACGCGCGTTTGGCTGGAGCTTGCTGCTCGGCGCCGATGGCCTGGTCAACCAAGTGATCCAGGCCATCGGCGGGCGCCCGGTGAAGCTGCTGTATACGCCGTTCGCCGTGATCATCGCGCTGGTGCACGTAATGCTGCCGTTCATGATCATCCCGGTATGGACCTCCCTGCAAAAGCTCGACCCCTCGGCGGAACAAGCGGCGCTGTCGCTGGGCGCAAGCCAGGCCACGGTGATGCGCAAGATCGTGTTGCCGCAAGTGATGCCCGGTGTGCTGTCCGGCACCTTGATCGTGTTCGGCCTGGCCGCCAGTTCATTCGCAATCCCAGGGCTGCTGGGCGGGCGACGTCTGAAAATGGTCGCCACTGTGGTGTATGACCAATACCTCTCGGAACTCAACTGGCCCATGGGCGCGACTATCGCGGTGGTGCTGCTGTTGGTCAATCTACTGATCATGCTGAGCTGGAACCGAATGGTCGAAGGCCGCTATAAAAAGTCCCTGGGGGTTTAAGCGCATGTCCAGAAACGGTCCTTTGGCCCTCGGTTTCCATGGTTTGGTGGTGCTGTTCATGATGGCGCCGCTGGTGGTGGTGTGCCTGGTGGCGTTCACCCCGGAAAACACCTTGAGCCTGCCCACATCGGGCTTTTCCCTGCGCTGGTTTCGCGCCGTATTCGAACGCGCCGACTTCATCCAGGCCTTCTATAACAGCCTGATCCTGGCGTTTACCGCCGCGTCCCTGGCGACCTTGATCGCGGTACCGGCGGCTTTGGCGATCAGTCGCTATACGTTCCCCGGGCGTAACTTTTTCAGTGCACTGTTTCTGTCGCCGATCATCATCCCGCACCTGGTGCTGGGCGTGGCGATGCTGCGCCTGTTTGCGTTGATGGGTGTTAATGGCAGCTTTACCTGGCTGATGCTGGCGCACGTGGTGATCATCACTCCCTATGTACTGCGCCTGGTGCTGGCGGCAGCGATCGGGATTGATCGCAGTGCCGAGCAGGCCGCCGAATCCCTCGGAGCCGGGCGCTTTACGTTGTTCCGGCAAATCACCTTGCCGATGATTTTGCCTGGGGTGGCCGGTGGTTGGTTGCTGGCGTTCATCAACAGTTTCGATGAGGTGACCCTGTCAATCTTCGTCAGTTCACCTGCCACACAAACCCTGCCGGTGCGCATGTACGTGTATGCCACTGAGTCCATCGATCCAATGATGGCGGCGGTATCGGCGCTGGTGATTGCACTCACCGCAGCGACCATGATTCTGCTCGATCGGGTCTACGGCCTGGACCGTGTACTGGTGGGGAAACACTGATGGCGCTGTTCAAGCGACTGACCGAAACCCAGCGCCCAGCCCTGGCGTTCACCCTTGATGGGCAGCCGGCCACCGGGCTGCTCGGCGATACCTTGCTGACTGCCATGCTGACCTGCGCCGACCATCTGCGCGGCAGCGATTTCAGCGCCGAACGCCGCGCCGGTTTTTGCCTGATGGGTGCGTGCCAGGACTGTTGGGTGCGGCTTGCCGATGGGCGACGCGTACGGGCCTGCTCGACGTTGCTCGAAGAAGGTCACGCGATCAGCCGCGATCCAGGACGGCTGCCATGAAGCCCGTGGCAATTGTAGGCGCAGGCCCAGCGGGCATCGCTGCCGCACGTACGCTGCTCGATCACGGCATAAAACCCTGCTTGATCGATGAGAACCTGCGCGACGGCGGGCAGATATATCGGCGCCAACCGGCAAACTTCCAGCGCTCGGCCAAACAACTCTACGGCTTTGAAGCGAGCAAGGCGCAGACCGTGCATCGCATCATGGACGAGCTTGCGCCGTTGATCGACTACCGGCCGCAAACCCTGGTATGGAACGCCGAGGACAACCGTCTCGACCTGCTCACCAGCGGTCGCATCGACAGCGTTGAGTATTCGCGCATCATTGTCGCCACCGGCGCCACCGACCGTATCCTGCCGGTGCCGGGCTGGACCTTGCCAGGCGTCTACAGCCTGGGCGCGGCGCAAATCGCCTTGAAGTACCAGGGCTGCGCAATTGGCGAACGCGTAGTGTTTTGTGGTTCCGGACCACTGCTCTATCTCGTCGCTTATCAATATGCCCAGGCGGGCGCCAAGGTGTTGGCCGTGCTCGACAGTGCGCCGTTCAGTGCCCAATGTCGCGCATTACCGGCGCTGCTCAGGCAACCGGCGACCCTGGCAAAGGGTTTGTATTACCGTGCTTGGCTGACGGCCCATGGGATTGCCGTGCATCAGGGCGCAACACTGTCGCAGATCGATGGAGAGCAACGGGTCCACGGCATTCGCTGGGGCGAACAGACGCTGGAATGCGATGCGGTGGCCTTCGCGCATGCCCTGCGCAGCGAAACGCAACTAGCGGATTTACTCGGCTGTGACTTTGCCTGGAATAATCTCAACCGCGCCTGGTTGCCGCAGCGGGACTGCGCTGGGCGCAGCAGCGTCGAGGCGGTGTATCTGGCTGGCGATGGCGCAGGGATCATGGGCGCGGATGCGGCGCAGATGGCTGGCGAATATGCGGCGTTGGCGCTGCTGGAGGATGCCGGCATTACGGTCGATCAGCACCGCCAGGATACGCTGCAGAAGCAGTTGGCGAGGATCCAGGGCTTTCGTCAGGGCCTGGAAACCGCGTTCCCTTTCCCCGAACAATGGGCTGTGCAAGCCCCCGACGAACTGATTCTGTGCCGCTGCGAAGAGGTCAGCGTCGGTGAAGTGCGGGCAGTAGTGGATGAGGGTCACTGGGAAATAAATCGGGTCAAAGCCCATTGCCGCATTGGCATGGGCCGCTGCCAGGGACGGATGTGCGGGTTGGCGACGGCGGAAATTGTCGCCCAGCGCAGCGGGCGTGGCATCGAACAAGTCGGACGCCTGCGAGGCCAAGCGCCGATCAAGCCGCTGCCGTTTGGCGTGGAGGGGCAACCATGATCGACGTCATCGTCCTGGGCGGCGGGATCGTCGGCGCTTCGGCAGCTTTGACACTCGCGCGAAAAGGCCAGCGGGTGGCGCTGGTGGAACGGGATTTTTGTGGCTCGCACTCCAGCGGCGTCAATTATGGCGGCGTGCGCCGCCAGGGCCGGCCCTTGCATCAGTTACCGTTGTCCCAGCGCGCCCATCAACTGTGGGCCGACTTGCCAGGCTTGATTGGCATTAGTGGCGAGTACGTGCGCTGCGGGCATTTGAAGCTGGCGCGCAGCCCGGTAGATTTTGCTGCGCTGCATGCGTATGCCGAACAAACCCGTGGCTTCGACCTGGGCTTGCAGCTGTTGGATCGCACTGAGTTGCGCGGGCGTTTCCCCTGGGTGGGCGACGTGGCAGTGGGTGCCTCCTTGTGCCCGGAAGACGGACATGCCAACCCGCGACTAGTGGCCCCTGCCTTCGCCCGTGCCGCCCTACGCCACGGCGCCGAGGTGTACGAGCAAGCCGAAGTGATCGGCATCGAGCACAACAGCCAACAGTTCCAGGTGCACTGTGCCAATGGCTTGCATCTGCAAGCCCCCTGGCTGCTCAACTGCGCCGGTGCCTGGGCCGGCAGTGTCGCTGCACAGTTTGACGAGCCGGTACCGATTACCTCGGCGCACCCGGCGATGCTGGTCACCGAACCACTGCCGGTGGTGATGACTGTCAGTACCGGTGTCGAGGGCGGAGGGATCTATGCGCGGCAAGTCGCCAGGGGCAACTGCATCCTCGGCGGCGGTCGCGGCTTTGCCCTCGGCCCACAGCAAGCCAGGCCAGGTCAGGCCGCGCTGCTGGAAATTCTGCGCAATGCCAGCGAACTCTATCCATTTCTCAAGGGTGCCCAGGCGATCCGGACCTGGAGCGGCACCGAAGGTTACTTGCCCGATCACGAACCGGTGATCGGCCCCAGCAGCACCCAACCTGGCCTGCTCCACGGTTTCGGCTTCGCCGGCGCCGGGTTCCAGCTCGGCCCCGCAGTCGGCGAAGCCCTGGCAGAGATTGTCTGCGCAGGGGCCAGCCGCCAACCCATCGAAGCGTTTTCCATCCGTCGTTTCCAAGCCTGAGAGGAAAAACATCCATGCACTCACGCATCGCTTTATCCTGCTTGTCCCTCGCCTTGCTCACCGGCACCGCCCATGCCGCCCCCACGCTGTATCTGGGCATGAACGGCGGTACCATGGAACGGGTGTACGCCGACAAGGTGCTGCCCGCCTTCGAGAAAGCCAACAACGTCAAGGTGGTGATCGTACCCGGCACCTCCTCGGACATCCTTGCCAAGGTCCAGGCCAACAAGGCCAACCCGCAGATGCACGTCATGTTCCTCGACGACGGCATCATGTACCGCGCGATCTCCATGGGCCTGTGCGACAAGCTCGCGCCAAGCCCGACCCTGGAGCAGATCCCGGCCAAGGCCAGAATCAAGGACGAAGCCGTGGCCGTAACACTGGGCGTCACCGGCCTGGGTTACAACGCCAAGATGTTCAAGGACAAGGGCTGGTCCGCACCCACCTCGTGGATGGACCTGGCCGACCCGCGTTTCAAGGACAAAGTGGTGTTCCAGTCCCTGGCCTCCTCCACCTTTGGCCTGCACGGTTTCCTGATGTTCAACCGCATACAGGGTGGCGATGAAACCAATGTAGAACCGGGCTTCAAAGCCTGGCCTACGAGCGTCGGCCCCAACGTACTGGAATACATCGCCAGCTCCGCGAAGATCTCCGAGATGGTGCAAACCGACGAAGCCGCACTCTTCCCCCTGACGCCGACCCAGGTCGCCACGCAGAAGCTGTTGGGCATACCCATGGAATATGCGCAGCCCAAGGAAGGCGCGGTGGTTCTCAACGTGGCCGAATGCGTGATCGCCCGCAATGACCAGCCGGAACTGGCGCAGAAACTCGCAGCGTTCTTGCTGACCGCCGAGGCCCAGGCGCCGGCGCTGGAGGACGGCGACCAGATCCCGTCGAACCCGACAACGCCCACCACCGAAAAGACCCGGGCACGGGTGGAAGCCATGCAGGGTTACTTGCAGACGGCGATTTCAATTGACTGGGACCAGGTTAACCAGGCGAGGCCGGAATGGAATGCGCGGTGGAGTCGCTCGATTGAGCGTTGAGGCTTGAGCGCTGCGCAATCGCGGCCAGTTCATCGCGGGTGCTACTGATGACAGCCCCCGCCTTGAGCAACTCATTGACCGCCTGTACACCCCCCTCCTCGCTGATGCTGCGGCACGCCGGCAGGTGCAGGACCACTTGCAATCCGGCCTTGAGCAACTGCAACGCAGTGGTCTTGACGCAGTAGTCCAAAGCCAGGCCGCCGACGATCACACGCACCACCCCTCGGGCCTTGAGGTACTCGATGACGCCGGTGGACAGTTTGTCGTGCAGGTCGTGGTAGCAGGCGCCATAAGGGTGCAGGTCGGGTTCGACGCCCTTCCAGATGAAGTAGTCATAGTCATAAGGCGCTGGCAGTTCGTCGAGCAATGTGAAGCCTTCGGTACCCGGCACGCAGTGGCTGACCCAGGTGACATCGGCGTGGGCAAGGCCAGTGGGCTGCAACATCTGGCTGTGCTGCGCAACCACCCAGGGGGCGTGCGGGGTGTGGGCGTCCTTGCTGCCGATGCGATGACCGGCGAGGCTGGCCATGTAGTTGAGTTCGGCGCCAATGCGGTCGCCACCGACCACCGGCAATTCGTTGGGGCACAAAGGCGTGAAGCTTTTCTGCGCGTCGACGTCGAATGAGGCGATGGCGGTTTTCGCAAGGGTCATGGTGATTCTCCGGTGGCAGGCCCCAGGTGACGGAGTGTCAGTCACTTTATAGATGGCTGGCAACACCGCCATGGGTACAAGTCGAATCGTCGCACCGCCCCTCCCATGTTTTTAACGGTGCATGGCTTCAGTTCATCCAGTTGCCGCCATCCACGTTGTAGGTCTGGGCCACCACATAATCGGCTTCCTTCGACGCAAGGAAGATCGCCATTCCAGTCAGATCTTGCGCCGTGCCCATGCGCCCGAACGGTACCTCATCCCCTACCCGCTTTTTCTTCTCGCCAGGTGCCAGCCCCTCATGCCTGGCAAACAGCGCATCAACGGCGTCCCAGTGCTCGCCGTCCACTACGCCCGGGGCGATGGCATTGACGTTGATGCCCTGCTTGATCAGGTTCAACCCCGCCGACTGCGTCAGGCTGATCACCGCGGCCTTGGTCGCACAATAGACGGCTACCAACGGCTCACCCCGTCGTCCGGCCTGGCTGGCCATATTGATGATCTTGCCGCCATGGCCTTGGCTGATCATCTGCCGCGCCGCGGCTTGTAGGGTGAACAGGGTGCCGGCGACGTTGATCGAGAACAGCCGCTCAAAGCTGTCGCGGGTAATGTCGATAATAGGTGCCAGGTCGAACAGCGCAGCATTGTTGATCAGGATATCCAGCTTGCCGGCATGGGCCACGACCGCGGCGATGGCGGCGTCGATGCAAGCTTGATCGGTGACGTCCATCGCCACGGCATAAGCCTGGGGGCCCAATTCGGCGGCGGTGGCCTGGGCGCGTTGCAGGTTGATGTCGGCAATGGCAACGGTAGCGCCTTCAGCAATATAGGCCTGGGCGAATGCTCGGCCGATACCCCGCGCCGATCCGGTGATCAACGCGCTTTTACCTTCGAGTCGTTTCATCGCGGTGTCCTGTAAAAATGAGTTCGGGTCGCCGGCACATTGCACCTGTTGTTTTTGTGGGCGTGCCTCGATTACAGCAGCTCGGCCTGGCCCTCACAAACGACTGGCGACTGCGCGGCTGATACTTTTTTAACCTCAAGCCCAGGATCAAAAAAGTACCAGTGCAAGGCAAAACCGGGGTAGCACACTGATTGCCGGTGCGCGTATTTTGAGTCCATTGCACAACGACAAGAGGCAGCACCATGCCCATCAGCCGCGCCAGCCCGTTCGAGCACCGCCCTGCGGAGCTTGAAGTGATCCTGCCCGAACCGGAGCATGGTTTTCGCTGGTTCGAACATGACTATCCCTATGAGCTGGCGCGCTGGAACCACCACCCCGAGTTCGAGATTCACCTGATCCGCCAAGGCAGCGGCAAGCTGGTGGCGGGCGACTATATTGGTGCGTTCAGCGCCGGTCATGTCGCGTTGATCGGTCCTGACCTGCCCCACGACTGGATCGGCGACCTGGCGCCGGGCGAATACCTGAGCGGCCGCGACGTGGTGCTGCAGTTCGACGGCGCCGCCCTCCTCGCCCTGCGCACCACCCTGCCTGAGCTCGGCGATCTACAACCGTTGTTTGAACGGGCGCGATGCGGCCTTGAATTCAGCGGCGAAGCAGCAGCGAGTGCGGCACGACTGATGGAGGCCATCGGCAGCGCCCATGGCCTGCAACGCCTGACCCTGTTCCTGCAGCTGCTCGACACCCTGAAGAACGCCTCGCCCACACAGGCCAAGACCCTGGCCAGCCCGTACTACGCACCCACCCTGGATGCGCGCAGTGCCGATCGCATCAACAAAGCCTTCGATTACCTGATGCGCGAACTGACCGGCGACGTGCGCCTATCGGACATTGCGCGGCAATTGGAGATGAGCGAGCCGGGCTTCTCGCGTTTTTTCAAGCGCAACACCGGCCACGGTTTTATCGACCTGATGCGCAAGTTCCGCGTGCAACGTGCCTGCCGGTTGTTGTTGCAAAGCCAGATGTCGGTGGCGGATATCTGCTTTGAAGTGGGCTACGCCAACCTGTCCAATTTCAACCGCCACTTTCGCATCGAAATGCACCAGACGCCGAGCGAATACCGGCGGCAGACTGCACTGCGTGTATTCAATCCCATCGCCAGGATCGCTCGCTGATTTCTGACCAAAGCGTCGGCTAATTCGCATTTTTTCCAAACAGTTCAAGCCATTGACACAAGTTGGTACAGCCTGTGCAAACGTTTGCGGAACGAACTTGGCTGCCAAGTTCAGCCCTACCCGATGAATCGGGCTAAACCGTGTACGAATAAGGACTTTCAATGCATCCCACCTCTAAGCCTCGTGCTTGCCTTGGTGTTTCCCTGCTACTGGCCGCCGTTACGGGAGTACTCAGTGGCCCCATTTTGGCGCAACAAAAGCCCGTCGATGATTCAGCCCAGGGCGAAACCCTTAGCCCTGAGGCCAGCCCACCGGCGAAAAAAGGCGTTTACCTGTCGGAGTGGTTCAACCAGGACCTGACGCTGATCGGCAGCAAAGACATCAGCTTCGGCCCCAAGCCTCAGGACGATGTCTACCTGGAGTACGAGTACTTCGGGCGCAAGGGGCCCTTTGAGCTGTACGGCTATATCGACGTGCCGAAGATCCTCACCATCGGTA
Organism: Pseudomonas sp. W2Jun17; assembly: GCF_023127795.1. Classification (NCBI taxonomy): domain Bacteria; kingdom Pseudomonadati; phylum Pseudomonadota; class Gammaproteobacteria; order Pseudomonadales; family Pseudomonadaceae; genus Pseudomonas; species Pseudomonas sp. W2Jun17. Next base: position 28,785 of record NZ_SPKO01000027.1, read on the forward strand.
ACAGTAATGACAAAGGTGTATGGGACCATGGCTCGCCGGTATTCATGGAGCATGAACCGCGGATCTCCATCGACTACCTCGCAGGGCGCAGCCTGGCGATCGGCCCGTTCAAGGAGTGGTATGTGGCCTTCGACTGGATTTACGATCACGGCAGTCATAAGGAAAACCGCGCCAACACCCTGTACAGCGGCCTGGGCACCGATATCGACACCCACTCGCGGGTCAACCTGTCGGCCAACTTTTATGGCCGCTACCAGTGGGAAAACTACGGCGCCAGCAATGAATATTCCTGGGATGGCTACCGCGCGCAGATGAAGTACATCGTGCCCATCGGCAAGTTCGACAACGGTGCTTCGCTGACCTATATCGGCTTTACCAACTACGACTTCGGCTCGGACCTGCACAAGGACAACCCGGCGCGCACCGCCAATTCCCTGGTGGCTACCAACGTGTTGCTGTACGCGTTCACCCACCTGCGCTTTACCCTGGTGGGTCGCTACTTTCACAACGGTGGCAACTGGGAAGACGGCAGCGAGTTGAATTTCGGCGAAGGCAACTTCCGCGCCCGCTCTGATGGCTGGGGTTACTACGCCGGCGTGGGTTACCAATTCTGATCAAGGAGCTGTACATGAACGCACTGACTCGTATCTCGCTGGCCGTCGGCCTCGCTCTGCTGCCCCACGTAGTGCTGGCGGATAACCCCGCACCGATCAAGCCCAAGGTGATGTTGATCACCATGTTCGCCCCCGAGGCGCAAACCTGGATCGACCGCCTGGAACTCAAGCAGGAAGTACGCGTGCCAGGGCTGTCTGCCGAATACCCAGTGATTCGCTGCAACTCCCAGGACGTGTGCCTGCTGGTAACCGGCATGGGCCAGACCAACGCCGCTGCGTCGACCCTGGCCCTGGCCTTGTCGCCCAAATTCGACCTGCGCCAGAGCTATTTCCTGATCGCCGGTATCGCCGGTATCAGCCCCAAGCACGGCACCATCGGCACCGCCGCCTGGGCCCATTACCTGGTGGAGTTCGGCACCCAGTGGGAGCTGGATTCACGGGATGCGCCCAAGGACTGGCCGACCGGTTATATCGGCATCAACACCAAGGGGCCCAACGAAAAGCCACCGCTGGACTACAAGACCGAAGTATTCGAGCTCAACCCCAAGCTGCAAGCCAAGGCGTTTGCCTTGTCGCACAAGGTGGAGCTGACCGAGAGCAAAGAATCCGCCGCCTGGCGCAAGCACTATCCCGACGCTCCGGCCAACCAGCCGCCGCAAGTCACGCGCTGCGACACGCTGGCGGGCAATACCTGGTTTTCCGGCACCCGCCTGAGCGAACGCGCCGAAGTCTGGACCAAATTGCTCACCGACAATAAAGGCGAATACTGCACCACCCAACAGGAAGACAACTCCACCTATGAAGCGCTGCTGCGGGCCAGCCGCGAAGGTTTGGTGGATATCCAGCGCCTGGCCGTGGTGCGCGCAGGCTCCGATTTTGACCGGCCTTATCCGGGTTACAGCGAGGTCGACAACTTGCTCAAGTATGCGGACCAGGGCGGCTTTGTACCGGCACTGGAAAACCTGTACCGCACGGGCATCCCGCTGGTGCAGGCGATTGTGAAGCAGTGGTCGGCGTGGGAAAAAGGCGTACCCGAGGTCGAGTAAAGATATGAAGTGGGAGGGGCTTACCCCCTCCCACATTTGAGACGATGTCACGGCAGCAGGATGAATTTGTCCGGGCTGCCGCTGTTCACTTGCTCATAACACTCAACTCCATCAGCCAACGCCACTTCGCGCAGGCCGGTGGGCAACGGCAACAACCCCTCATCAAAGAACCGCCCGAACGCCCCTAACATCACCGCACATTGCTCACAGCTATAGAGCAACGAATTGACGCCTACCACCGTCCCCCCCTTGCGATACAGCGCCAGAGCCGGCAGTTGCACGTGGCCGTCGACCGGCGCGGCAATGATTGCGATACGGCCGAAAGGCGCCAACCCCGCCACTGCAGCGGGCAGCCAGAAACCGCTGGTATCGAAGATCACCTCGGCGCCGCCCTTGAACACGGCGTGCACTTGTACGCCCAGTTCCTGCGGTTGGCCCAGGGCAATCGCCTCCACGCCTTGCGCCTGTAAGACATCCACCTGATCAGGGCGACGCACCGCTGCCAGCACCTGCGCACCACGAAGCTTCGCCAGTGCCAACGCCGCGCTGCCAACGGCACCATTGGCGCCGATCACCAGCAACCGCGTGCCCTTGCCCACACCACTGCGTTCCAGCGCATCCCAGGCCGTGGTATACGGCACGCCAAGGCTCGCGGCCTGGGTGAAGCTCAAGTGACCGGGCTTGGGCACCACGCCTGTGGCCAATACCCGAAGGTATTGGGCATGGGAGCCGTCAGCAAAAAAACCCAGGTCGCGACCGGTGCCCCAGACTTCCTGACCGAGCAAGGCTGGCGGACCTTCGACCACCACCCCGGCAAAATCACGTCCGGGAATGCGCGGCAGCGTGGTGTAGGGAAACCGGCCGAGTACGTTTTTCACATCGCTGGGGTTCAGACCGGCGGCTTTGACCTGGACCAGCACTTCATCGGCAGACGGTACGGGCGTGGCAACATCGACCAGGCGCAGGTCGGCGAGGTCGCCACTGGCGCTAAATTGTAGTGCTTTCATTAAAGGCATCCGTCGAAGAAGAAAAGGATCAGGACAACCAACCGCTGACCAACTGCCGCCCCATGGGCCACAACTGTTCGCCGAGCAGCATGCCCATCAGCCCCACCAGAGCAATGGCCGGCGGTGCGGGCGAACGAAAGCCCAGCGCGCCGTAGATCACGCCGACAAACAGGCCGATGGCCAAGGAAATCAGATAGTTCATGGTGACTACGCCCGGTTGATTGATGGGCTCAGCTTAAGGTGCGACTGGCTTCGGCATCGGCCAAGTGCTTCAGGATTTCGGCCAACCCGCGTACTGCGAAGGCGATACACCCAGTTCACGGCGGAACATGTCGCTGAAACTGCTGGGCGAATACCCCAGGGCACGAGCAATGCCGCTCACCGACCGGCCCTGGATCAGTTCCGCCGCCGCCGTCGCCAACTGCACTTGGCGCCGCCACTGCGCGAAGCCCATGCCCAGGTGGTTCTGGAACAACCGCGCCAGGGTGCGCACGCTGGCACCGACAGTTTCGGCGTGCTGCTCGAAAGGGATGTCCAGGGACGGCGCAGCCATGACCGCCCGGCATACACTGCTTAGCCGACGATCAGTCGCCACCGGCATGACGATACGGATTTGCGAGCGGCGTGCCCGTTGCAGCTCCAACAGGGCCAGGCCAACGAGCGCCTCGTAGTAGCCGGCATCGGCGTGATCGACCTGCTCCACTAACGTCACGATCAATTCACGCAATAACCGGCCCACCTCAATCACCTGCACCTGACTGTCCAGCGTCGCCGCCAACGCCGGGCGCAGGTAGATGTTGCGCATCTGCAAGTCGGAGACAACACGGATGCCGTGTTCGACTCCCGGCGGCAACCACACGGCGCGCTGCGGCGCAACTATCAGGGCTTCACGGGGCGTCTCGACCCACATCACGCCGCTCATCGCATAGAGCAACTGGCCCCAATCATGGCGATGGGGCTCCACATACAACCCACGCGGGTATGTGCGTGCCAGGGGCTGCACTGGGACGGCTTGATCACTGAGGTCGGGGGGCGCGGCCAGGGCCATGGCGGGTATATGTCAATCAAGGGAAAGGCGACCATGGTAAAGACTGGCCGCCGACAAGCGAACTGTTTTTACTCACCCGGCAGGCCCGGGATGTCCGAGCCTGCAGGTAGATCACGTCAGGTGCGGGCCGACTTGGCGCATTCGCAGCCGGTCGCGGCGGCGCAGGGCTCACCGTGGGCATGATGCTCGGCACAGCCCTGGCAGCAATAGCCCTTACCGTCCTTCATGATCGCATCGGCACCCAGTACGCATTTGCAATGTGGGCAAGCACAGGTTTTATCTGGCATGGTCAGACTCCTTCTTCATGGTCGTCCCGGTGCAGCGAACGCCACACCTTAAGCAGTGACTCCACGCAGAGCGCCAAGGTTCAGCGCCGTCAGTCGGCCGCCCGGGTATTGCTGCGGTACATGAACACCAGTGCCAGCGCCAGGCACAGCATCGCCACGATGCGGCTGCCCGACAATTCGATCGCCGGGTTGCCCAGCCAGCCAAAGTTGTCGATCAGCATGCCCATGCCCAACTGCCCGACAATCACCGCCACCGTGGCGACCGCCGTGCCAACCACAGGCACCGCGCCGACCATCACCAGCATGTACACCACGCCGAACAAGGCGCCGGTCAATTGCCATTTCGGCACATCCAGCAGGCTGACGGCCTGGGCCGGCTCGAAGAAAAATATCAACAACGCCGTGGTGAGCGCACCGACGGCAAAGGTCAGCAGGCTGCTGCGCAATACGCCTACCGTCTGGCCCAGGCGCCCATTGATCGCGGCCTGCACACTCAACACCGCCCCTGCCGCAATCACCACCACCAATAACAGAATCAGATTCATCGTCTTACCCTCGTGCAATCAGGACCAATGCCGCCACAATCAACGCCAGCGCAATCCAGCGTTCGCCATTGACGCGCTTGCGCGCCGTGCCGAACCAACCGAAGTGGTCGATCAATACACTCTTGCCCACCTGGCCGGACAGGATCGCAATCATGGTCATCGCGATACCGATATGGGGCGTGGCCAGCGTCAACACCACCACGTACATCGGCCCCAGGAACCCGCCAATCAACTGCCAGCGCGGCAGTTCGGTGAACGCCGGGCCCTTCTGCGGGCCGCTGAACAGCAGCAGTAGAAGGAGAATCGCGGTGCCGACGCCAAAGATGCTCAAAGTCGCCCACAAATGCCCGACCTGCGCGCCCAGTGGCCCGAGCAGGCCAGCCTCCACCGACAGGCCCATGCCCGCCAGGATCACCAACGGCAACAACAGCAACCGCAGAAAATTTTTGTTAGGTCTGGCCTGCGCCACACCTTCGATAGAACGTGCCTGCATAGATCACCTGCGCATCGACAAAGAAAACATGGCGCGCATTATCCGGTGGCCGTCCTGTGCGATAAATGGGAGCATGCAAACAACACCTTTGCGCAACACGCACAGCCAGGAGAGATGATGCAGGGTTTGAATGAGCTGAGTTTCAAGGCGCTGCGCCTGTTCGTCGCCGTGCTCGACCATGGCAGTTTTTCCGAAGTGGCCCGCCGAGAAAGCCTGGCACCCTCCTCCATTTCGCGGCAGATTCAACTGATGGAACAGGCCCTCGGCCAGCAATTGCTGTACCGCCACACCCGCGCCGTAAGCCCCACCGAAGCCGGGCGCCTGCTGGGGCGTCACGCGCGGCTGGTATTGGAGCAGCTGGAAACGGCGAACCAAGCCCTGCAGGAACAAGACAGTGAGCCCAGCGGGCTGGTGCGTATCAACGCGCCGATGGTATTCGGCCAGCGCCATCTTTCACCGTGGTTGGGGCAACTGTGCCGGCGCTACCCGAAGCTGCAACTGGATATCCAGCAAACCGATACCTTCGTCGACCCACTTCAAGACGGCACCGACCTGCTGTTTCGCATTGGCGTGCTCAATGATTCGGGTATGCAGGCACGCATCTTCGCGCCCCAGCGCTTTCGCATCGCCGCCAGCCCCGCCTACCTGGCGCAACACGGCACGCCGCGCCACCCCGACGAACTGGTCGACCACCACTGCCTGGCCTACAAAGGCATCACGGGCCAGCAACGCTGGTTCTTCCGGCGCGGCCAAAGTGACTGGACCTCCTACAGCGTCAAGGGCCCGATTACCGGCAACCACGCCGACACCCTGACCCACGCCGCCGAACAGGGCCTGGGCCTGGTGGTGTTTCCGTCCTGGCTGATTGGCGAAAGCCTGCGCGCCGGCAGTTTGCAGGCTGTGCTGACTGAATATGAAGTGGCGACCACCCTGGAGCCCCAGCAGATTGCCGCACTGTGGCCGGGCAGCCGGAGATTGTCGTTGAAAGTGCGTACGGTGATCGACTATTTCGTGGAGTGTTTTGGGACGGTGCCGTATTGGGATCGGTAAGTGAAGCCGCCCTTGTTGATGGTGCCACCGAGGGAAAATTCCTCGGAAGAAAAGTAGGCCCGTTCTGATTTTACGCGCCAGTATTTCTGGATACCGATCGCTGGGGCAGACTTTGGTTTGTTCTTTCTTGGAGATATGCCATGGATGTCGTGTATTACAAACCATCACGCGCGGAACGAGCAGCTTTGGCCGGTGGTCGAGCCGTCTTTGATAGCTCACGTAGTCTTGGCTATATTTGGCCAAAACACGGGGAAGACAACATGATTACCGTTCCTCTGGGTGAGGCAAAAAACAACCTGTCCAAATTGGTCGACGATGCCGCCGCCGGTAAAATCATCACCATTGCCAAGCATGGGCGCGCAATGGCACAGCTGGTGCCCGTGGGTAAATCCAACGGACAGCGGATTGGCGCAATGAAGGGAAAGCTGGTCATCCCTGAAGATTTCGACGCGCCACTACCTAGCGATTTACTGGATGCATTCGAGGGCAACCACTCGTGAGACTGTTGCTGGATACCCATATTCTGCTGTGGGCGCTCAACGATGACCCCAGACTATCCGGCAAAGCTCACAAGCTGATTGAAAATGCCGCAGACTCATTGGCAATGTTGGTGTAGGCCTGTATTCCAGCGGCCCTATATCATCAATCCAACAACCACTGCCCAATCAACCACGCATTCGCCCCACTGATCACCGCGAACAGGAACCACGCCAACAGCCGCGTGGGCAATCGATTGACGAAAGGCCCCATCAACAGCTTGTCACCGGTCATGCGAATCAGTGGATACAGCGCGAACGGCAACTGCAGGCTGAGTACCACCTGGCTGAGAATCAGCAGCTTGCCGATAGCATCGTCGCCCATCAGCCATACCCCAAGGAACGCCGGGATCAACGCCAGTCCGCGAGTGATCAGGCGGCGTTGCCAGCAGGGTATGCGCAGGTTCAGGTAGCCCTCCATGATCACTTGCCCGGCAATGGTGCCGGTAAAGGTCGAACTCTGCCCAGACGCCAGCAACGCTATACCGAACAGGATGCTGGCGAAGGCGCCACCTACCAGTGGGTCGAGCAGGTGATAGGCGTCCTGGATTTCCACCACATCGGTATGGCCCGTCTTGTAGAACGCCGCAGCGGCCAGCACCAGGATCGCTGCGTTGACCAACAGTGCCAGAGCCAGGGAACCGATGGTGTCGATACGCGCCAGCTTGACCGCGTCCTGCTTGCTCGCCAGGTCCTTGCCGATCAGGCGCGTCTGCACGATGGAGGTGTGCAGGTAGAGGTTATGGGGCATGACCGTGGCGCCAAGGATGCCGATCGCCAGGTACAACGGCGCCGCGTCGCTGATCGCCGACAGTGAAGGCGTGAAACCGCTGAGCACGTCGGGCCAGTAGGGTTTGATCAGCACCAGTTCGATAAAGAAACACACGCCGATGGTCGCCACCAGCGCCAGCATGATCGCTTCAAGGCGGCGGAAACCGCGGTTTTGCAGGGCCAGGATCAACAGCGTGTCGAAGGCGGTGATGACAATGCCGGTGGTCAGCGACACGCCAAGCAGCAGGTGAAACGCCAGGGCGCAACCGAGCACTTCGGCAAGATCGGTGGCGATGATGGAGATTTCCGCCAGCAGCCACTGGGTACGTGAGGAGCGCTTGCTGTAACGCTCGCGGCACAGCTGCGCCAGGTCCTTGCCAGTGGCGATGCCCAACCGTGAGCACAGGCACTGCACCGCCATCCCCGCAAGGCTGGCCAGCAGCACCACAAATAACAGGCTGTAGCCGTAGCGTGAACCGGCTTCAATGGCGGTCGCCCAATTGCCCGGGTCCATGTAGCCAATGGAGATCAACAAGCCGGGGCCGGCGAACATCAACATGCGTTTGAAAAAGGACGCCTTGGGGTCAACGGCAACAGAGCCGGCCACTTCCGGCGGGCAGAACGGAGCGGTAGCGATTTTCGGCAGGTTGAATTTCACGCGCAATTCCAGACAATACACTAGGCTTGGGCAGCAGCTTATCAGTCGGACGCGACTGTGCGCATCACCGTATCGCGCGGCAAATCAAAGGCCTCTACCACTTGCACCACCAAGTCCAGCTCCTGGTTCAGCGCCTCGCGCTCCATGCGCTGACGAATCACACCGACCACCAATACCGCCAAGGTGGTGATCGAATACGCCGGGCCGGAAAACGCTCGCACGCCGCTGACCAGCAACATCGCCACAGCAAGCGCCTGGCCCACCACCGGAATCGCCGTGGCTGCACCCCGACGCAGGATAAACCCGGTCAGCCCGGCCAGCGCGGTACCGCTCAAGGCTGTGGTGGCCGAACGACCCACGTCGAAGCGGGTGAACAACCCCTGTTCTTTTTGCGCGGCGGCCTTGAGTTCGGCGTCGAACGCCTGACGGTCGGTGCGGCTGAGTTTGTCCTTGTACTGCTCGATCAGTTTTTCAGCGACCTGCGCTTCGATATCCGCCAGCGCCACGCTTTGAAGTGGCTCGTCGAACTTGATGCCCAGGCGTTGCGCCACCTCCTCGGCAATCTGGCGATAGCTCACCCCGTGACCACGGGCCAGGTTCATGAAGCTGTCACCGCCCATGCGCTGCAACTCGATGGCCAGTTTCAGCGGTTCACGCACACTGGCGTCGATCGAGGCACTGCGCTTTTGCGCCATCAGCTCGGCGAGGAACTTCAGCTCTTCAGGACGCGCCTGCACCAGCGCCGGGAACAGTTCGGCATCTTCTTCGGCAAAGCGCACTTCGCTGCTGCGCAGGTCAGCGCGGATCAGACCACGGCGCTCCTGCAGCAAGTCGGTGTACTGCACCACCGTCTTCAATTGCGGCCAATAAGCGGCATGATCGAAGCTGGCCAGATGCACATTGGTGACCTTGGTCTTGAGTGCAGGCGTAACGTCAATCGCATAACGGCCGATGCAGCGCTCGCTATCCGGCTTCAAGGCCAGCGCCCAGTCCTTGCTGGAATGGCAGTTGATCAGCCGGCCCTTGAGCGGCGCCGACACGTCATCCCAAGGGCTTGACGTACAGATCGCCCCGCCCATCAGCAACAGGTTATTCAACGGCAGCTCGCGGGCGATATCGGGGCTGGCCAACAGACTCTTGACCAGAATACGTGCGCCCAGGGAATGACCGATCAGGTTGATGCGCCGCACCGGCAGCGCCTCGTCGTGCAGGTAGCCGGCCAGTTCAGGCAACAAGGTCCTGGCCACTTCATCGACCCGCGCCTCGACACTTTTGTAATGGTCAAGAAAATAGGCAATCGCCCTACCGACGCCCACCGTCGCTGCGCCCAGGCCACCACCGCCGAGCATCGAAGCGATTACATCCTTGAACGGCGCGAACAGGTTTTCCAGAAAGTGCCCCGCCGGCCAGAACAGCATCAGGTTGGTCGAGCCTTCGATACCCGCCAGTTGTGCCTTGAAATTGCCCAGTTGCTGGCGGTTGAAGAAGGCCGAATAACCGTGAACATAGAGATTGAGCACATCCCCCTGGGGCTCGCCACATAGAACGAATGTGGGCTTGCGGGTGCGGTGCATTTCATCCCACTGGTGTTGCATGGGCCGGTGACTCCTGTTGGCAAGGGATGGCGATAGTAACAAACAGTGCCCGCAAGGAAGGTGAATCCTGACGGGCGTTAGCCACGTTCAGGACAACGGGAATAACCCGAGTCGAGCACGCCACACCAGCCGCGCTCCGGAAGAAATTGTGTGTACATTCTTCAGCCTGGCGGGTGAGCAATAAACTCTGTGCATTCAGGAACCAGTATTACTTCAAAAAAAAACCGCCCTTTCGGGCGGTTGAAAAAACTCGGCCTTGATCAAAAACCGAGGGAGAAACTCACCGTCACCGCGTGGTCCTTGTCGTTGCGCGAGAGTTGACCCGAATAGCCCAGGCCCAGCTTGCCGTTCTGGCTGATCTGGTAGTCCAGGCCCGCCTCCACCACCGCGCTGTCCTTGGCAATCGGCACGCCCTGGGTGCTGAACGAGCCACCGCCATTGATGAAGCTCAGGTCGGCGTCAGGCTTGGTATCGCCGAAGGCATGGCGCCAGCCGATGCTGCCCCGTGGGGTGATTTTCGAGCCGTTGCCCAAGGTAAGGGTCTGGCCGATGCGTACGCCCAAGGTCGAGTAGGTAATACTCTGGTCGGCATCGCCACGCAGGGCTGCCGAGCCGCCTTTTTCCTTGATCGTATCGCTGTCGTAGTTGACGTAGGCCAGGCCGGCGAACGGTTCCAGGGCCACGCTGGCGGTTTGGATGGTGTAGCCGACTTCACCGAACACCTGGGCACTGCGTGCCTTGTAGTCGGCTTTCAGGCGTTGGCCCTCACCGCCGACCGCCACGTTGCGTTTGCTTTCGATGTCATGCCAGCTGTACGCCACGCCCATGCGTGCGGCGAAGGCTTCCTGCTGGTAGGCGGTGTAGGCCATCAAGTGGTAGCTGTCCACATCGGCGCTAGAGTTGCGGCGCTTGGCATCCAGATCACTGCGGGTGTAGCCGGCGGCCACACCGACGCGCCAGGCGTCGTCCACTTGCTTGTCGGTGCCCAGCAGGAAGCCGCTGAGATTGCGGTCCAGCTTGGCGGTGTTGCTGTCACCGCCCATATGGCCCCAGGTGCCGAGCACGCGCATCCAACCGACCATCTCGCCGTGGCAACCGGCACTGGTCAGACGGTTTTCGCTTGGCGCCAGGGCATTGCGTGGGTCGTCCTCGCGGTAGCAACCGGGTTGGCGCATACGCTCGTTGACCGCGTCACGTACGTAACGCGAATCTTCGAGCATCGCGCTGGCGGTGCTGGCATGAATCTCGCCAGACAAGCTGTCGAAGGCTGCACGCGCTCCTGCCACGTCAGAATTGAGCAACGCGTTCTGCACCGCCACGCCACCGACGGCTGCGCCGCTGCCCAAGGCCGCCGCCACGCCGCGCTGGTTAGCGGTAGCCGCCACACTGGCATAGCTGACGTTGTTGCGGCTGACCGCCAGTGCCACCTGGGTTGGGCTGTAGTTCAACGCGGTAGTCAGGAACGCCAGGTTCTCCAGGTTGGTGGTGGCAAAGGTGCCGTTGACCGCGCCCGCAGTCAGCAGAGTGTAGGTGGTCGCGCCGGCATACGGTGCCAAATTGATCACATTCAAGGTGCCGCCCAGGTTGGCAGTGCCGCCCACGGCCAGGGAGCCGGTGGTGGATGGGGTAATCACCAGGTTCAGCGCGCCCGTGCTGGCGTTGGTGAAGTTGCCGGCCACGGTCAACTTGCCGCCGTCAGGCGTCACTGAGCCGTTGTTGACCAGCGAACCGACACTGCCGTTGCCGGTCAGGCCCGCACCGTTGGCCACGGTGACCTGGCCACCGAGCACCGCACCTGGGTTGGCCGCATTACCCACCTGCAGTACGCCCTCTTGCACCGCTACGGTCCCGCTGAACGGCTGGTTGCCGGTCAGCAACAGCGCACCGGTGCCTTGCTTGACCACCGCACCGGTGCCGCTCAAGGTGCCGTTGAATTGGCCATTACTGCTTTGGGCAAATACCAGACTGGCGTTGTCGAGGATACTGCCTTGCAGGCTGGTGGTATTGCCCACCAGCGTACCGCCACTGACCGTAGTGCCGCCGGTGTAGGTATTGGCGCCGGTCAGCAGCAACGTGCCGGAATCCAACTTGTTGATCCCACCGGTTCCCACCAGCGGTGCATCGATCTGGGCAGTCACGCCGGAGTTGACCCGCACCGCAGCCAGGCTGCCATCCGCCGCATTGGTCGGACTCAAGCTGCCCCCAGCGCCGGCCGTCAGGGTGTAACCGGCGTCAAGGAATTGCAGGCCGGTAAAGCCTTGGTTACCGACAACCGTCACGGTGCCGCCCTGCCCGCCAAATACCGCGAACTGGTTGGTGGACGCCTGCCCTTGGGTACCGGTGGGGTCGGTCCAGTTGGTGCCGGGGCCCCAGGTGCCGCTGCCACCGGTGATGGTGCCGTCGGGGTTGGTGGTGCCGCCGTTCCAGAACTGGATCTGCCCTGGGGCATTTTGCACTACCAGGTTGAGCTGGTTGGCCAGCGCGGTTTGCAGGCTCACGTTGCCCAAGGCGACGGGCAAGGTGCCAAAGGTAAGGCCGTTATCGACCAAGCTGCCGCCATAGCGGAACAGTTGATACACACCCAGACCGAAGCCGCCGGCATCACTGACGTTGAGCGTTCCGTCCAGGGTCAGGTTGCCAGCGACATTCACCGCAGTGCTCGAAGCACCCGGCGCGCCGAGGGCGAAGTCCAGCGTGGTACCCGACGACAAGGCCAGCGAGCCCACCGACAGTGGGGTCGCCGAGCCCGCCTTGAGCACCGAACCGTCCGCCATGCTCACCGCACCGCCCAAGGTGCCGCTGCCACCCAGGGTCGCGCCGCCGGCAACTTGCACCGCAGCGCTGTTCAAGGTGCCGTTGACCAACAGGCTGCCGGTGTTGACGTTGGTAGTGCCGGTAAAGGTGTTGTTACCGGTCAGCAGCAACGCGCCGGTGCCGGTTTTGTTCAGTACGCCAGTGCCGGTGAGGTTGCCGGTGTAGGTGCCGTCGGTGGCTTGCTCAAAGGTCAATGCCGCATTGTTGGCGATGGCGCCTTGCAGGCTGTTGGTGTTGCCGGTGGTGGTACCACCGTTGAGCGTGGTGCCGCCGCCGTAGGTGTTGGCACCCGCCAGCAGCAAGGCGCCGCTGCCGTTTTTCACCAGGCTGCCTGTGCCGCTGACGACGCCGTTGAGGGCCAGGTCATGGCTACCGGCCAGGGTCAGCGGGCCGCCCAGATTGACGGCATTGGCCAGTTGCAAGTCAGTGCCACCATCCAGTTGCGCAGCGCCGCCGACAGTCAGGGCACCGCTGCCCAGTGCGGCGTTGTTGCCCAGCACCAGTTGACCGGCGTTGAGGCCAGTGCCGCCGCTGTAGCTGTTGGTGCCATTGAGGGTCAAGGTTGCAGCGCCGTTTTTCACCAGGCTGCCGCTGCCGCTGATGCCACCATTGAGGGTCAGCGCATTGCTGCCGCCAATCGCCAGGGCGCCGTTGAGTACCGCTGCATTTGCCAGGCTCACTGCCGCGTTGCTGTCCAGGGTGGTGCCCGCCGCGGCAGTCAGTACGCCGGTGCCCAGGGCACTGTTGTTGCCGACCACCAGGGTGCCGCCATTGAGCGCAGTGCCGCCGGTGTAGCCATTGGCGCCGTTGAGCACCAGGGTGCCGCTGTCGAGCTTAGCCAGGGTACCGGCACCATTGAGCGTGACGCCCAGGGTCGCGGTCACGTTCGGATCGACGCGCACCGCGGTATTGCCGGTGCCGCCATTGACCAGGTTAAGCACACCCGCCGTGCCGGAGGCCAGGTTATAGCCATCGGTGACAAACTGCATGCCGGTGATGTTTTGCGTGCCGTCCACCGTCACATTGCCGGCTGCGCCCTGGAACACTGCGAAACTATTGGTCCAGCCTTGGTTGAGCGTGCCGTCGACATTGGTCCAGTTGGTATTACCGGCGCCCCAGGTACCGTTACCACCGTCGATGGCAGCGTTGCCGATCAGGTTATTGCCATCCCAGAACTGCACAGTAGTGTTAGGTGCAGTCACCAGCAGGTTGACCTTGTTGCTGATGGCGGTCTGCACTTGCAGATCGCCCGGCACCACGCTGCCCGGCAGTATGCCGAGGGTCAACCCGTTGTCGGTAAGCGCCCCGCCGTAGTTGATGAGGTTATAGACGCCGCTGCCAAAGCCGCCGATATCGGTGACGTTGAGGTTGCCGTCCAGGGTCAGGTCGCCGCCGACATTCAGCAGCCCGGTGCCGCCGCCCACAACTGGGGTGCCTAGACCGACATCCAGATTGGAGTTGCCGCCCAGCACCAGCGAGCCCACCGACAGCGTGCTGCCGGTTTTCAGGCCGATATGGCCGCCGTCGGCGACAGTCACGGCACCACCAAGAGCACCGCTGCCGGTCAGGGTCGCGCCGTTGTTGACCGCCACCGTGGCACTGGCCAGCGAGCCTGTGACATTCAAGGTGCCACCGTTGACGTTGGCGGCGCCGCTGATGCCATTGGTGCCGCTCAGGTTGAGCACACCGCTGCCGTTTTTATCCAGGCCACCGGTGCCGCCCAGCGAACCGCCAAAGGTGTTGTCCAGGTTGCTGCCGCCCACCGCCAGCGTGCTACCGCCCGCCACCTGCACCGTGCCGTTGCCGGCCAGCGTGTTGAGGCTGGCATTGCCGCCCAGGTTGAGGCTGGCGCCGCTGCCGACAGTAACGCCGGAAGTGCTGCCCAGTGCGCCGTTACCCAACGTAGTCACGCTGCCGCCGGCCACAGTCAGCGGGCCGCTGAAGCTGTTATTGCCAGTGAGCAACAGGTCCGCCGCGCCATTTTTGATCAGCGCCGCATTGCCGGCCAGTACCCCGGCCAGGGTCAGGTTATTGCTGCCTGCGACGGTCAGGTCGCCATTAAGATTGACCGCGTTGGCCAGCACCAGCGGCGTGCTGTTGGCCAGGGTCGCCGCCCCGCCGACGGTCAAGGCGCCCGACCCCAGAGCCGTGGCGTTGCCCAAGGTCAATGTACCGGCATTGAGGGTTGTGCCACCGCTGTAGCTGTTGGCGCCGTTGAGCGTCAGGTTGGCGCCGCCGGCCTTGGTCAGGGAACCGCTGCCATCAACTACGCCATCAAGGCTCAGATCATTGCTGCCGCCGACTGTCAGCGCAGCATTCAGGCTGGTGATATTGGCCAGGGCCAGTGCAGCGCTGGTATCCAGGGTCGCGACGCCATTGACTGCCAGGGCACCGCTGCCCAGGGCCGATGCGTTGCCCAGGGTCAACGACCCCGCGTTCAGTTGGGTGCCACCGAGATAGGCATTGGCGCCATTAAGGGTCAGGTTGCCCGCACCGGTTTTGGTCAGGCCGCCGGCACCACTGACCACACCGTTCAAGCTCAGGTCGGCAGTTCCCAGAATGTCCAGGTTACCGGCCAGGTTCAGGGTATTGGCCAAAGCCACCGCGGTGCTGCTGTCGAGGCTGGTACCGGCTGCCGCGTTCAACGCGCCACTGCCCAGTGCGCTATTGGAGCCCAGGATCAAGGCGCCGGCGTTGAGTGCGGTTGGCCCGGCGTAGGTGTTGTTACCACTGAGGGTCAGGTTGGCGATGCCATTTTTGATCAGGCTGCCGGTGCCTGCCACGGTGCCGGCCAGGGTCAAGGCGTTGCTGCCGCCAACAGTCAACGTACCGTTGACGTTCACATTGTTGGCCAGGTTGACCGCAGCGTTGCTGTCCAAAGTGGTGCCATTGGCGGTGGTCAACACGCCACTGCCCAGGGCACTGTCATTGCCGACCACCAGCGTGCCGCCATTGAGCTCGGTGCCACCGGTGTAGCTGTTGGCCCCGTTGAGTACCAGGGTGCCGGTGTCCAGCTTGGCCAGGGTACCGCCGCCATTGAGCGTGACGCCCAGGGTCGCGGTGACGCCAGGGTCGACCCGCACGGCGGTGTTGCCGCCGGTGCCATTGAACAGGGTCAAGGCCCCCGCCGTGCCACCCGCCAGGTTGTAGCCATCCGTGACGAACTGCAACCCAGTGATAGCTTGCGCGCCGTCAACGGTGACGGTGCCCGCTGTGCCCTGGAATACCGCAAAGCTGTTCGGCGCCCAGGTTGTATTGAATGCGCCGTTGACGCCGGTCCAGTTGCCGGTGCCTGCGCTCCAGGTGCCGCTGCCGCCTTCGATGGCACCGTTGCCGGTGACTTGACTGCCGTCCCAGAACTGCACGTTGGTACTGCCGTTGACCAACAGGTTGACCTGGTTGCCGATGGCGGTTTGCAGGTCCAGGTCAGCGGCCGGGATATTCACCGGCAGGCTGCCCAGTTGCAGGCCGTTGTTGGTCAGGCCGCCGGTGTAGTCGATCAGGCGATAGATACCGGTGCCGAAGCCGCCGATGTCACTCACGTTGAGCGTACCGTCCAGGGTCAGGTTGCCGTTGACTTGTACCAGTGCCGTACCGCCGGTGGATGGCGCGCCAAGGCCGGCATCCAGGTTGGAGTTGGCATTGAGCAACAACGAGCCGGTGGTCAGGGTAGCGCCCGAGTTGACCGCCAGGTGGCCGCCATCGGCGATGACCACATTGCCCAGCAAGGTACCGGTACCGCCCAGGGTTGCGCCGCTGCCCACGCTCACATTGGCGCTGGCCAATGAGCCGTTGACGAGCAGGCTGCCACCATTGACCAGCGTATCGCCGGTGAGCGCGCTGAGGCCACCGAGGGTCAGGGCGCCCGTGCCGTCCTTGGCAAAGTTGCCGAGCCCGGCCAATACGCCGTCGAACGTGCTGTCGAGGTTATTACCGCCAACGCTCAACGTGCTGCCCGCCCCGACTGTCGCCAGCCCTGTGCCGGTGAGCGCGCCCAGGCTGGCGGTACCGCCCAGGTTCAGGGAGGTACCGCCCGCCAGATTGACGCCGGCACCGACACCCAATGCCCCATTGCCCACGGTGGTAAGGCTGCCCGATTGCACATCGAACAAGCCGTTGAAGGTGTTGTTGCCAGTCAGGCTCAAATCAGCCGTGCCGGTTTTGATCAGGTCACCACTGCCTGTCAGCACACCTGCGAGAGTCAAGTTGTTATTGAGACCACCCACTGTCAGGCCTGCATTGAGGTTGACCGCGTTGGCCAGCACCAGCGGTGTGCTGTTGGCCAAGGTGGCCGCACCGCCGACCGTCAAGGCGCCGGTACCCAGCGCCGCTGCCGTACCGAGGGTCAAGGTGCCCGCATTGAGGGTGGTACCGCCTTGATAAGTGTTGACGCCGTTGAGCGTCAGGTCGGCGGCGCCGTTCTTGACCAGCTCGCCAGTGCCACTGAGCAGGCCACCCAGGGTCAGGTCATTGCTGCCGGCTACGGTCAGCGCCGCGTTCAGGACGGCGTTGTTACCGATGGTCAAGGCTGCATTGTTATCCAGGGTTGCGGCGCCACCAACGATCAGATTGCCCAGCCCCAGCGCCGCCGCATTGCCCAGGGTCAGCGTCCCGGCGTTCAGTGTGGTACCGCCGAGAAAGGCATTGGCACCCGTCAGGGTAAGGTTGGCAGCGCCATCTTTAGTCAGGCTGCCGGCGCCATTGATCGCCCCCGTCAGGGCCAGGTCGGCGGTGCCGCCGATGCCCAGATTGCCCGCCAGGTTGATTGCATTGTTGACGCTCAGCGCAGTGCTTGCATCCAGGGTTGTACCGCCTGCCGCATTGAGCACGCCAGCGCCCAACGCGCTATTGGCCGCCAGCACCAGACCACCCGCATTCAAGGCCACCGGGCCAAGGAAGGTATTGCTGCCACCCAGGGTCACAGTGGCCGCGCCATTTTTGATCAAGCCGCCCGTGCCGCCAATCACGCCGTTGAGCGCCAACGCGTTGCTGCCCGCCAGGTTCAGGTCGCCGTTGAGGGTGACGTCATTGCCAAGCGCTGCCGCGGTATTGCTGTCCAGCGTGGTGCCCGCCGCAGCGGTCAGGGCGCCAGTGCCCAGCGCGGTGTTACTGCCGACCACCAACGTACCGCCATTGAGCAAGGTGCCACCGGTGTAGCTGTTGGCGCCACCGAGTACCAGTGTGCCGGTATCGAGTTTATTCAGGGCACCTGCCCCGGTGATATCGACGCCAATGGTCGCGGTTGCCAGCGGGTCGACACGCACCGCGAAGTTGCCACTGCCGGTGCTCAATTGCCCCCCGGTGCCACTGACCAGATTGTAGCCATCGGTGACGAATTGCATGCCAGTAAGGGTCTGCGCACCCTCCACGCTGACGGTACCCGCCGCGCCCTGGAACACCGCAAAACCGCCGCCCCAGGTCTGGTTGAGAATGCCGTCGGACGAGGTCCAGTTGGTGCCGCCCGCCGTCCAGGTGCCGCTGCCACCGTCAACACTGCCGTTGGGCACGGTGTTGCTGCCGTCCCAGAAACGGATGTTCGGTGCCGACACCACCAGATTGACCTGGCTGCCCACCGAGGTTTGTACCAACAGGTCACCCAGGCCATAGCCCAACGGCACGCTGTTGACGTTCAATGCGCCGGCCAGGCTGCCGGTGTAGTTGATCAACCGATACACACCGGCACCGAAACCACCGGCATCGCTGACGTTCAGGTTACCGGCCAGGTTCACATTGCCACCGACATTCAGCAACGAAGTCAGCGAAGGTGCACCGAGGGCCACATCCAGATTGCCGCCGGCGCTCATGTTCAAGCTGCCGGCGGATAAGGTCGCGCCGCTACCCAGGGCCAAGTGCCCGCCGTTGTTGATATTCACCGCACCCAACAGCGAACCGCTGCCGGTCAGCGTGCCGCCGCTATTCACGTCAACCACCGCACTGCCCAGGGAACCGGTGAGGTTCAAGGTGCCTGCGTTGATCGCCGTGTTACCACTGATGCCGTTGATCCCGGTGAGGTCCAGCGTGCCGGTGCCGACCTTGATCAAGCCACCCGCGCCACTGAGGCTACCGTCAAAGGTACTGCTGGTGCTCAGGCCGCCTACGGTGAGATTGAAACCACCGCCCACCGCCACGTCGCCCGTGCCGCTGAGGCCGGCCAGGCTGGAATCGACATTCAGGTTCAGCGCCGCACCGGCTGCCACGTTGGCGCCGGAACTGCCCGCCAGGGCATCGGCGCTCAACAGCGTGACGCTGCCAGACAGGATATCCACGACGCCAGTGAAGGTGTTGCTGCCCGACAGCGCCAGATCGGCCAGGCCATTTTTGATCAGCGCACCCGCGCCGCTGATCACGCCGTTCAGCGCCAGGTCGTTATTGCCCGCGAGGCTCAAGTCGGCATTCAGTGCAATGTCGTTGCCGATCCCGAAGGCCGCGCTGTTATCCAGGGTGGCTGCGCCGCCGACCGTCAAGGCGCCGCTGCCCAGCGCGCCCGCTGTGCCCAGGGTCAAGGTACCGGCATTGAGGGTGGCGCCACCGCTGAAGGTGTTGGTGCCGTTGAGGGTCAGATTGGCCAGGCCGTCCTTGATCAGCGGGCCCGCGCCGCTGATCGTATTGCCCAGGGTCAGCGCATTGGTGCCGCCAACGGTCAGCCCGGCATTGAGGACAATTCCATTGCTCAGCGCAACCGCCGCGCTGCTGTCCAGAGTCGCCGCGCCGCCGACAGTCAGGTCGCCAAGGCCTAGCGCCGAGTTGCTGCCGACGGTCAGTGTGCCTGCATTCAAGGTGGTGCCACCCAGGAAGCCATTGGTGCCACTGAGAATCAGGTTGGCCGCGCCGGCTTTGGTCAGGCTACCGGCACCATTGATGCCACCGCTCAGGGTCAGATCGGCGGTGCCGCCGATGCCCAGGTTGCCCGCCAGGTTGACCGCATTGGTCAAGGTGACGGCCGTGCTGGCGTCCAGGGTCGTGCCCGCCGCCGCATTTAATGCTCCGGAACCCAACGCGGTAGCGGAACCTACCACCAGCCCACCGGCATTCAGCGCAGTAATCCCGGTGCGCGTATTGTTGCCGGTCAAGGTCAACAGGCCCGCACCGGTTTTGATCAAGCTGCCGGCGCCGGACATCACCCCGCCCAACGTCAGCGGGTTGGTGCCGGTCAGCGTCAGGTTGGCGCCCAGCGCCACGTTGTTGGTGAGTAACGACGCACCGCCAGCATCAAGGTTCGCGGCACCCGTCACACTCAAGCCACCGCTGCCCAATGCGGTGTTATTGCCCAGCACCAGTGTGCCGGCGCCCAGGCTGGTGGTGCCGCTGTAGCCGCTGTTGACGCCATTGAGAGTCAGGCTGCCCGCACCGCTGTGGGTGATCCCACTGGCGCCGGAAATCGCACCGCCCAAGGTCAGCGCGCCAGCGACGTCGGTGGTCAGGTTGCCGTTCAGGGTCAGCGCATTACCCAGGCTGACAGTACCGGGGGCCTGCAAGGTGGTGGCTGCACTGACCGTCACTGCGCTGCTGCTCAAGGCCAGGTTATTGCCCAGTTGCACCGAACCGCCGGCCAGGTTCGTCGCACCTGTGTAAGTATTGGCGCCGCTGAGGATCAGTTGCCCGGTACCGGCCTTGGTCAAGCCGCCCGCGCCCGAGAGCACGCCGCTGAGGGTCAGCCCGGTCGAGGCACCCTGCACCGTCAAGCCGCCAGTGCCTAGGGTCAGCAAATTGGACAGGGTCAAGCCATTGCCGGTGGCCTCGATGGTCCCGCCGTTGGCGGTCAACACACCAGTGCCGAAGGTGGTGTTGTTATTGAACTGCAAAATGCCGCCATTGAGGGTCGTGCTGCCGCTGACCAAAGGCCCTTGCAGGGTCCAGGTGCCGCTGTTGATGGTCAGGTTGTTGAAGTTGACATAGTTGGCGCTCGACGCTGTGCCAGTCCCCGTGATACCGCCGCCGACACCCGTGGTGTTCTGCAAGATCAAGGTGTTGCTGCCCAGCGCGCCACCATCCACTTGGCCGGTGGGCGCGAATGTCAGGTTCACACCGAGCAGTCCGCCCAGGCTCGCGCCGATGCCGCCGCCGTTCGTTACGCTTGAACCGGTGACAGCGGTGAAGGTGTTGGTGCTACCGGCCCCCATCGACACGCCGCCGGATATAGTCCCAGTGTTGAGGAAAGTGTTACCAGCGGTGGAGCTTTCGAACGCCACGCGCCCGGTCAGGGTACCGTTGTTGGTCATGTTGACTTGCCCGCCGCCTTGCACCGCCACCACTGGGGTGTCGGAAGTGAACAGGGTCAGGCCGAGCAAGGACGAAGAGCCGATGGTGCCGTTGTTGACGATGGTGGTGATGCCGCCTGCACCGTTGGTGGCGTTCAGGGCCATGCCATCGAGCGAGGCCAGGTTGAGCCCGAGCAGCGCACCGGTACCGCGCATGATGCCGGTGGCGGTGTTGGTGATGTTCAACGCGCTGGCTGCCGTGTTGCCGATCACTACGCCACCGCTCAGCACTGAAACCAATCCCAGAAGTGCCGGGTCAATGGTGCCGGAGTTATTCAACGTCGCGTTGTTACCCGTCAGGGTCAACGCTTTGCCGCCCAGCGTCGCATTGAGTTGCGCTCCGGCGCTGACGTTGACCGTCAGGTCGTTGACCGCGCTGCTGAAGGTGTTGAGGAACAATGGCAATGACGGCACGCCCGTACAGGTCACCGTCGCGCCGGCTGCAGGACTTGCCGGGGTACAGGCAGCGAACACATCCGGGCTCGCCAAGCCCATGACCAAACCGGCCACGCCCAGGCGGATAGCAAGAGAAAGCGCAGAAATACGAGGTACAGCGGCAGTCGCAAGTCTTCTATCCACGTTCTACTCCTTGTGGTGCAAGCGTTTCGTCCATGAATGCGTAAAAAGCCCGGGTTTAACCTTCCACACGCATCGAATTCGAAATACCTGACCGTGTTGACTAACAATCCAGTTTGTCGAAACGTTAGTAGAGCCACGGAAAAGTCATTGAATTAAATGGTATTAATACTTTCGTAAAACCCGTGATCGAATGGGGTAACAACCAACATCCATTGACTGTCGCGACAAAAATACAAGTTTCAAAATGTGAAAAAGCGTTCTAATAGCGCCCTATTTCCCTCTGCGGTTAGCCGTTGATTCAAGTAAACAATGGAGTTCGCAATGCCCCATGAAGGCAACCTGTTACAAGCGGCCGTAGTGTTCCTGCTCGCTGCCGTGCTCACCGTGCCCCTGGCCAAGCGCCTGCAACTAGGTGCGGTGCTGGGCTATCTGTTTGCCGGTGTGATCATCGGCCCGTCGGTACTCGGCCTGATCGGCAACCCGCAAAGCGTGGCGCAGTTCTCTGAATTGGGTGTGGTGCTGCTGTTGTTCATCATCGGCCTGGAGCTATCGCCCAAACGCCTGTGGGTGATGCGCAAGGCCGTGTTCGGTGTCGGCCTGGCCCAGGTGCTGCTCACTGGGTTGGTCATGGGCGCGGTGGCGCTGTGGCTGTTTGGCCAGCCATGGAACAGTGCCATCGTGCTGGGCCTGGGCCTGGCGCTGTCCTCCACCGCGTTTGGCCTGCAAAGCCTGGCCGAGCGCAAGGAGCTTAACCAGCCCCACGGGCGTCTGGCTTTCGCCATCCTGCTGTTTCAGGACATCGCGGCCATCCCGCTGATCGCCCTCGTACCCTTGCTGGCCGGTGGCAGTCACCCAACCACCGAAGCCGAGGGCCTGCGCCATGGCATGCAGGTACTGGGCAGCATCGCCGTGGTGATCATCGGCGGGCGCTACCTGTTGCGTCCGGTGTTTCGCATCGTCGCCAAAACCGGCCTGCGCGAAGTATCCACCGCCACCGCGCTGCTGGTGGTGATCGGCACCGCCTGGCTGATGGAGCTGGTGGGCGTGTCCATGGCCCTGGGGGCGTTCCTCGCCGGCCTGCTGCTGGCAGATTCGGAATACCGCCACGAACTGGAATCCCAGATCGAACCCTTCAAGGGCCTGCTGCTGGGGCTGTTCTTTATCAGCGTGGGCATGGGCGCCAACCTCAGCCTGCTGCTCAGTACGCCGCTGGTGGTGATCGGCCTGACCCTGCTGTTGATCGGGTTGAAACTGCCCCTGCTGTACGCCGTTGGCCGCATGGTCGGCGATCTCAATCGCGAAAGCGCCTTGCGCCTCGGCGTGGTACTGGCAGCCGGGGGTGAATTCGCCTTCGTGGTGTTCAAGATCGGCCGCGACCAAGGCCTGTTCGAACCACACCTTTACGATGTGCTGGTGCTGACCATCACCCTGTCCATGGCCTTGACCCCGCTGTTGCTGCTGGTGTGTCCGAAGCTGTTCAAACCCAAGGTCAAGCCGGTGGAAGTGCCGGAGGAATACCGCGCCATCGAAAGCGACGCGCCCCGCGTGGTCATTGCCGGCATGGGGCGCATGGGCCAGATCGTGGCGCGGATCCTGCGGGCGCAGAACATTTCGTTTATCGCCCTCGACACCTCCGTGGAAACCATCGAGCTGACCCGCAGTTTTGGCGGTATGCCGGTGTTCTACGGTGACCCCCAGCGCCCGGAAATTCTCCACGCGGCCAAGGTCGATCAGGCGGAATTCTTCGTCATTGCCATGGACGATCCGGAGATCAACATCAAGACCGCCGCTCTGGTGCGCAGCCTCTACCCGCACATGAAGATCATCGCCCGTGCCCGTAACCGCCAGCACGTACACCGCTTGGTGGACCTGGACGCTTCACCGGTGCGCGAAACCTTCTACTCCAGCCTGGAAATGAGCCGCCGCACCCTGGTCGGCCTTGGCTTGAGCCAGGCTCAGGCCGACGCGCGCATCAACCGCTTCAAGACCCACGACCAGCAAGTGCTCGCCGCGCAACACGCGGTGTACGACGATGCAGCCAAAGTCATGCAAACCGCTCAGGAAGCCCGTACGGAACTGGCGCGCTTGTTTGAGATGGACAGGCTTGAGGAAGAGTCCGACAAGGTGTGACATGGAGAATGAACGAAATTGCGAATTTTCTGACAGAATACGCCGCAATTTCGTTCATCCCTGGAGCGCCACATGGCCACGTTCACCAAGACCGCAGTGCTGCTGGCCCTCGCGCTTACCGCCGGCAGCGTGTTCGCTGCCGCCAAGCCAACCACGCAAAAAATCTCCACCTTGGGTGGCAAGTTCACCTTCAACCTGCCCAAGGCTTACAGCGCTGACACCCTGCCCTCCGGCAAGGCTGAGGACGGCACCGCTGATACCCAGGGCACGCTGTATGCCAACTCGACAACGAAAAGTGTGGTGATCGTCGCCGAAACCGTGCGCAACGATGGGGCAACCATCAAGGATAACGACCCGCAGTTCCTCGATGGTGCCGTGGCCGATTTCGTCAAGGACCAGAGCGCCGCCCTGCCCGACTTCAAGAAGCTGGGCGAGAAGAAACTCACTTACAAGGGCCTGGGCCTGCGCCAGGTTGACAGCAGCGCTACCCAGGGCGGCGGCAAGACCTTGAACTCCACGTTCCTGGGTGGTTCCGGCAACCATCTGCTAGTGATCCAGGCGATTTCCCGGGCCGATGATGTGAAGGGGCATGCGGCATTGGTGAAGCAGATTACGGGCGGCAAGTAACCGCCCCTCCCACATTTTTTACTGCATTTTACTTCAAGCTTTTCTCTAGCCAGGCTTTCAAGTCCTGCACTTCCGCTTCGCTGATCGTGTGATTCATCCCCGGGTATTCATGAAACTCCGGCTTGAGCCCCAACCCCACCAGCACCTTATCTGCCTGCGTGGCCGAGCTGAAGGGCAGCGCCTGGTCCAGAGTGCCATGGCCGATAAAAATCGCCAGTTTGCCCATGGACGCATCAGGCTTCAGCGCAGACCTGAGTACCGGTAACACGCTGCCACTGAGCGCGGCGATACCGCGTACCAACTCGGGTTCACGCAAGGCCACCTCGTAAGACATGATCGCGCCCTGGCTGAACCCCACCAGGAATACCCGATCGCTTTGGGTGTGGTACTTGGCCGTGGCCTTGACCACAAAGTCCTTGATCAGTCGGGCGCTGCTGAACAGTTCATCGGTCTCGCCGTTGTACTCAGGCTCATCAGTCTTGGTAAACCAACGATAACCGTGCGGTTCCACCGGCAGCGGCGCACGCACCGACAGGTAGGTCCAGGTGGATGGCAACGCGTCCTTGATACCAAACAGGTCTTCCTCGTTGCTGCCAAAACCATGCAGGAAGATCACCAGCGGCTGATTGCGCGCATCGCTCTGGGTTTGTTCCAGGTAGGACAACGGCAAGTCGGTGTGCAAGCCGGTATCGGCATGAACGGCGCCGGCCACCAGGGCCAATGCGAGGGCAAGCTGTTTGAGCATCGGATTTACCTCAGGGTTTGCGCAACAAATAGGTGTCCATGATCCAGCCGTTTTCCAGGCGCGCCGCCTTGCGTACCCGTTCGATCTCTTGCGCCACGTGGGCCACTTTACCGCTGATCAGGATTTCGTCAGGCGTGCCCAGGTAGGCGCCCCAGTAAATATCCAGGTCCTGATCCGCCACGCTGCGGTAGGAATCTTCTGCGTCGAGCATCACCACCAGGGTATCGGCATCACTGGCCTGCCCCGCCGCCAGGCGACGTCCCGTGGTGATTTCGACGGACTTGCCGATACGGTTCAACGGCACCTTATGCTGGGCCGCCAGCGCCTGCACGCTGGTGATGCCGGGGATCACCTCGAACTCGAACACGCACCGGCCACTGGCCAGGATCGCCTGCAAAATGCGAATGGTGCTGTCGTACAGCGCAGGATCCCCCCAGGCCAGGAACGCCCCCACTTCACCGTCGGCCATTTCTTCGTTGATCATGCGCTCGAAGGTGTGCTGCTTATCGCGGTTAAGGTCCTGCACGGCGGTGGTGTAGTCGATGTCACCGCGTACGCGCTCAGGGCAATCGGCCTCGACAAAACGGTAGCCGGGCTCGGTGATGTAGGTCTGGCAGATCTCACGGCGCAGGTCGATCAGCTTGTCCTTGCTCTGGCCCTTGTCCATCAGGAAGAACACGTCGGTACGGTTCAGCGCCTTCACGGCCTGCATCGTGATGTAGTCAGGGTTGCCGGCGCCAATGCCGATGATCAGGATGCGTTTCATGGGGTGCTCTCAGTGCGGGGCGTTGATTTTGCCATGATCTGCACGTCAGGCGTGAGTTTCCAGGCGCAGGCGCCACACGCCATTGAAGCGCAACTCAGTGGCCGACAGGGGCTCGACGTCGATCCGATAGAACATCGAGACCGGGAACTGCATGACGGAGAGCATCGCGGCGCGAATCACGAACGGGTGGGTCACGGCGACTGTATGGCCAGGGTGGGTTTCGAGAGATTCGAGCCATTGGCCCACACGCGCACAGAGCTGATCCACCGACTCGCCGCCATGGGGTGCGCGGGTGCTGTCGGCGCTCCAGGCCTTTAATTCCTGGCTATCGAGTTGGCTGATGTCCTGGCCTTTCCATAAACCGAGATCAACATCGCGCAACGCCACTTCAACCTCGGCGTGGGCGCCGAACAAGCCGGCTGTCTGGCGGGCCCTGGCTTCGGGGCCGCAGAGCAGGCGTGGCTGTTTTTTGTAGCGTCCGGCCAGGGAGCAAGCAGCACTTTGCCAGTCCATCGAGACGGACTCATCGTCGGGAAAACGCCCATGTTTTTGCAGGGGCGTGATGGCGTGGCAGATCAGGGTCAAACGGGTGGCGAGCATCGCACTTCACTCTGTTTTCGGTATGTTACTGCACCCCCAGTGTGAACGATGTACCTGTGGGAGGGGCTTGCCCCCTCCCACATTTAATCAGGCGGATGCACTCTCACTGAGCGGAGCGGCTGCGGCCTGAGCCTGCAACTGCGCGGCTTGCTGGCTGTATTCGCGCAGGTAGACGATAAATTCCTGCAACAGGCGGTCCCAAAGTTCCAACTGGCTACGCAGATGCGAAGCGCCGACACCGGCCACCACCACGTCCATCTCCATCAACAGAAACTCACCCTGCACCGACAACCGCGCAAAGCGCCGCGAGGCATTCCACACCTGAGCCAGGCCCTCGGGCAATTCACCCTGCACCCGCAGGGCGCAGCTGTAGGTAAAGTCCACATAACTGCCCTGCTCGGCCGCCGGATTGCCAAAGCGCACGGCAAAACCGATGCCCTGACTGGCGCTGAGCAATTGCACAACGCCGTTCTGCTCAGACTGGTTGACCCGATACCCGGCTTCCTGCAACAGCTCGGTGAGGCTTTGAATGGATACGCTGGTGATCAGTTGAACATCGCTCATAGTGGTCTCTTCCTTGTTGATCATTGATTAAGGCGGTGTGCGAGCATCGAACCGATTAAGGTATAGCTCATCGCCAAAACCTTGGGTCAATTCATTGGAAATGACCCATTCTCATCACAACAACGGCTGACCACCTTTTTTCGATCATGCTGCATCAGTCAGATAAGCGTCGGCTATGAGACCGTCTTCGGGAGCAAGCCCCCTCCCACACGCGACAAAATCCTCCTTGCGCAACACCACCAATGCCACCAGCGACACCACCCCGGTGGCCACGTAGAAGTACCACGGCGAAGTAATGTCCCCGGTCACCTTGATCAACCAGGTGGAAATCAACGGCGCACTGCCGCCAAACACCGCCACCGGCACGTTGTATGCCACTGCAATGCCGGTGGAGCGAATCCGCGTCGGCAACAGCTCACTCATCAACGCGTAGGTCGACGACGCATACAGCCCGAACAGAATCGCCACCGCCATCAACGGTGCGAAGAACGACGCCGGGGTCGCGGTGGGTGCCGACTTGAACAGCCAGAACATCGCCAGGGTCGCCAGCGTGCCGATCACCATCAGGAACGGCTTGCGCCCGTATTTATCGGTAAATGCCCCGCCAAACGGCATAACGAAGGCGGCCGAGAAACTGGCAACGAACACGTAGAGCAAGGTGGTGCCGCTGTCGAACTTGAGGATCTTGGCCATGTAGGTCGAGGCGAAGGTCAGCACCAGGTAGAAGATCGAGCTGTGCAAGGTGATGATAAAGAACACCAGGGCAATCGCGCGCTTCCACTGCCAGACCTCCCGCAGCGGCGCCCGCGAGGTTTGCCCGGCGCGTTGCAGGGCTAAAAACTCGGGGCTGTCTTCAAGCTTGAGGCGGATGTACATGGAGATAAAGCCCAGGGGCGCAGCGATCAGGAACGGTACGCGCCAGGCCCATTCCTGCATGACCTCGGCGCCCAGCACCCAGGTCATGCCATTGGCCACGGCGCCGCCCAGCAACAGGCCGAGCACAGCGGTGACCATCAACCAGCAGGTGGCGAAGCCGCGGCGACCGGGCCCTGCGTATTCGGAGATAAAGCTGGTGACCGTGCCGATTTCGCCGCCCGCCGAGAAGCCCTGCACGCAGCGCACCAGGATCAGCAGGATCGGCGCGGCGATGCCCAGGCTGGCGTAGGTCGGCAACAACCCCAGCATCACCGTGGAACCGGTCATCATCACCAGCGCCATGATCAGGGTTTTGCGCCGGCCGATCTTGTCTGCCAGCGGGCCGAAGAACAGCCCACCCAGAGGGCGGATAAAGAAGCTCAGGGCAAACGCGGCGAAGCTGGCCAGCAGGCTGGTGGTGGGGTCATCGGAGACGAAGAACGCCTGGCCGATATAGACCGCGAGAAACCCATAGACGCCGTAGTCGTACCACTCGATCAAGTGGCCCGAGGTGGCGCCCAGAAACGCTCGGCGGCGCTTGCGGACAGTGTCTTGTGCGGGATTGCCCATCGTGGGGACTCCTTGTCTGATTATCGATCCATGTCAAAGCGCGGCGATACTCGCTGCTTTCAACCACTGCCGCAAGTCGGTCTTGAGAATCTTGCCGTAGCTGTTCTTGGGCAAGTCGCTGCGCCACACATATTTTTTCGGTTTCTTGAACGAGGCCATGCGCGCCAGGAACCAGGCGGTGAGTTCACCCTCATCCAGGGGCTGGCCGCTGCGCGTCACCACAAACGCCACCACCGACTCGCCCCACTGAGCGTCCGGCTCGCCCACCACGCACACTTCAAACACCTGCGGATGCTGGGCCAGCACCTCCTCGACTTCACGCGGGTAGACGTTGCTGCCGCCGCTGATGATCACGTCCTTGGAGCGATCCGTCAGGGTCAGATAGCCGGCTGCGTCTAGATAGCCGATATCACCGGTCAGCAGCCAGCCGTCCACCAAGGTTTGGCCAGTGGCTTGCGGGTTGCGCCAGTAGCCTTGCATCACGGTGGCGCCACGCACCGCGATTTCGCCGCGCTCACCGGTGGGCAAAGGCTGGTGTGCAGTATCGAGAATACGGATTTCCACACAGGACTGCGCGTGGCCCACCGAAGCGGCCAGGCTGGCCCAGTCGGGGCGTTGGCGATCGGCAATCACTGCACGGGGCAACACGCTGATAGTCATCGGGCTCTCGCCCTGACCGTAGATCTGCACCAGGCGCGGCCCGAAGGTGTCGGCGGCTTCACGCAGATCGGCCAGGTACATCGGGCCGCCGCCATACACGATGGTCTTGATGCCAGCGCCGTGATAATCCTGGCGCCGTGCCTGCTCGACCATGCGCTTGACCATGGTCGGCGCGGCAAACAGCGACACATTGCCCACCTGCTCGGCCAGCCCGAACAGCTCGGCGGCGTCGAAGCCATGGGAGGCCGGCACCACGTGGCGTGCACCGCAACGCACATGGATAAAGTTATACAGGCCAGCACCGTGGGACATCGGCGCGGCATACACCGCGGCATCGTCGGCGCTGACCGCATCGACATCTGTGGCGTAGCACAGCGACATGGCGACCAGGTTGCCGTGGGACAGCATCACACCCTTGGAGCGCCCTGTCGTGCCGGAGGTATAGAACAGCCAGGCGAGGTCCTGGTCGTGGCGTGGCACCGGTTGTTCCAGGGTCGGCCAGCCAGTGTTGGGAGGTAAGAGGTGGCCGTCCAGCTCCTTGCAGCGCGGGGGCAAATCCCGTGATGAGAACACCCGGCCGCCATCGGTAAAGATCAAGCGTGCCTCGGCATTATCGGCAATCCACGCCGCTTCGCTGGGGTGCAGTTTGGCATTGATCGGCACTGCCACGGCGCCCATCCACCAGATGGCATAGAGCAATTCCAGATAGTCGCAGCTGTTTTTCATCAGCAGCGCCACCGCGTCCCCCGGCACCAGGCCGTGCTGGTCCACCAGGTGCGCGGCGCGTTGGCGCACGTGGGCGGCGAAGGTGGCGTAGTCGGCCACTTGGGTGGTGCCGTTGAACAGCGCCGGGCGTTGCGGGGCCCGACGCTGGGTGTCGTGCAGCCAGTTGGCAATGTTCATGGCTCAGCTCCGGCGTGCCTGCAGGACCGATGCGTAGTTGGCCACCGCCATGCCGCCCATGTTGAACACCAGGCCGAACTCCGGGTTGGGCACCGCCAGGCCAATCGGTTCGCCGGTCAATTGCCGGAACGCCAAGGCGTGCATGGACACCCCCGTTGCACCGACCGGATGCCCCTTGGCCTTGAGCCCGCCGGAAAGGTTGACCGGCAAGCGCCCGCCGGCACGCACCACGCCGCTGTCGAGCACGCGATGCCCTTCGCCTTTGGGCGCCAGGCCCATGGCTTCGTAGATCAGCAGCTCGGCAATGGTGAAACAGTCGTGCACCTCGGCGAAGCTCAGGTCTGCCAGGGTCACATTCGCTGTGCGCAGCGCTGCATGGATCGCTCGTTGCGGGCCTTCAAAGGCGAGGATGTCGCGCTGGGCGATGGGCAAGGTGTCATTGACCTGGGTCATCGCCCGGATCTGCACCTCGCGGCGAAACGCTCGCGCACGTTTGGGTGACGCCAGGATGATCGCAGCGGCGCCGTCGCTGATCAGCGAGCAGTCCGTCAGGCGCAGGGAGTCGGCCACGAACGGGTTGCTCTGGGACACGTTGTTGCAGTGCTCGAAATTCATCTCCCGATGCATCTGCGCCAGCGGGTTAGCCATGGCATTGGAGTGGTTTTTGGTGGCGATGGCCGCCATCGAGCCCAGCGGGCAGTGGTAGCGCTCGGCGTATTGGCGGGCGGCGCGGCCGAACAATTGCGGGAAACTCAGGCCGGCTTCGGCCGGGTCGTTCTGATAGCCGGCGCCGGCCAGGGCTTGGGTGACCGCGGCGGTGCTGGTGTGAGTCATCTTTTCGGCGCCCACCACCAGCACCAACTCGGCGCTGCCGGAGAGAATCGCATTGACTCCCGCCTGGATCGCCGCCGAACCCGAAGCGCAGGCGTTTTCGCAGCGGGTGGCAGGTTTGAAGCGCAGCCCGGGGTCGGCCTGCAACAGCAACGAGGCGGCAAAGCCGTCGGGCACCAGCCCAGAGTTGAAATGCCCCAGGAACAGCGCGTCGATTTGCGACGCATCAATCGCAGCGTCACTCAAGGCTTCACGGGTAACCTGGACGATCAGGTCTTCCAGCGTGGTGCCTTCCAGGCGACCAAAGCGGGAGTGACCAGCGGCAACAATGGAGACGCAATCAGCAGGCATAATCAATTTCTTCTGTTCTTGATCCGGACTTTACTTACAATGACCCACCCCTGGTCCCGCGCCAATTCGTGTAACTACTTACATGGGTAAGTAGCGCACCAGGGCATTGAACAACGAGGCAGGATGCCCCATGAACGCGCTTGCACAGCAATTTCCCGACCTCGAACGCCTGGCGTTCAAGCTGTCCCCTGCCCCGCAGATCGTCACCAGCGACCGGGTAATACTCGACTGCAACGATGCCTTCCTGAAGCTGTTCGGCTATACACGCCAGGCACTGGTCAATCAGTTGACCCTTCTGATCTACCCGTCCCAGGCCGACTACCATGCCATCGGCAAGCGCAGCCATGACTGGCTGCTCGACAGCGACAACGGCTTTTATTCCGATGAGCGCTTCATGCAGCACCACAATGGCGAAGTGTTCTGGGCCAAGTCCCACGGCTACACCCTCACCCCCAAAGACCCGTTCAAGCTGATGATCTGGCACTTCGAACGCCTGGACCGTCTGCATCAGGGCACTGGCGACCTCACGCCGCGGGAGCGGGAAATCGCCATGCACATCGTCAATGGTTTCAAGTCCAAGGAAATCGCCCTGCGCCTGGCGATTTCCCACCGCACGGTGGAAGTGCACCGGGCGCGGTTGATGAAGAAATTGCAGGCCAAGACCGTGGTGGAGCTGGTATCGAAGATCATTATGGTGGCGTGACAGGTAACGGCTATTGAGCAGGTTGCCTTCCCACATCATAGGTATCTACACAACTTTGTAGCTGCCGCCACTTTGATGTGGGTAACCACGATGCGAAGCGAGCCGCTCTTGCTCTTGATCTGCTTTTGATCTTAGGCGCCCCGTCAAACCACGCTGGCCGGAATTCGACAGGGATTTGGGGGGTAAACCGGCAGGGATGCCGGTTTAGCCGCCCCGCGCCATGGATGGCGCGTGGCGGCGGCCCCCCAAATCACTGGCGGATTACGGGCACACCGAGCCTGAGCGAGGTGCCGAGTGGTGGGGCAAGAGCGTTTTGCTTACTTTTGCGCTGTTCAAAAGTGAGCCGCCGTAAGGGCGGAACCCATAGCGGCCGTTACCCAAACAACGGATATGTACTCGGTCTGATCCAACATCCTGGTCGGCCCTGAGGCCGCCATCGGGAGCAAGTCGAATCGTCGCACCACTCCTCCCACATTTGGACCTAAGCACATCAGATATAGATTCGGCGACTAACAGGTCGTCACGGGAGCAAGCTCCCTCGCCACAGGTACAGCGCCGTACCAAAAGATGTGTAGATACCTATGCTCCCACATCTGAGCACATTTCAATCCGGCAGCCGATTCAGCTGCCTTATCCACCTTTTCAGCTTTCCCGGCTGAGCCGCCCCGCTGTTTCAGCCGGGATCCTCCCACCCTATGGCACAAAATAGCGTCACAAGATCCCCCATGGACCCGTGCCCCCATGCAAACCACCAACACCGTCCTGATGATTCGCCCGGCGCGCTTTGCCTTCAACCCGGATACCGCGATCAACAACCGTTTTCAACGCCTGCCGCCGGACCCGCTCAGTGCACAGCACAAAGCGCTGGAAGAATTCGACGGCTATGTCGACACCCTGCGCAGTCACGGCGTGGAAGTGCTGGTGGTGCAGGACACCCCGGCACCTCACACACCGGACTCGATCTTCCCCAACAATTGGTGGAGCAGCCACGCCGACGGCAGCCTGGTGCTTTACCCCATGCAAGGCCAGAACCGACGGCTGGAGCGCAACAAAGGCGTGCTGCAAGTTCTGGAGCAGCGCTTTGCGATCAACACCACCATCGACCTCAGCCACCTGGAACAACAGGACATCTTCCTCGAAGGCACCGGCAGCATGGTGCTCGACCGCCAGCACCGCATCAGCTACGCCTGCCACTCCGGGCGCACCCATCACGCGGCGCTGCGCCAGTTTGCCGAACGTCTGGACTACCAACTCTGCGTGTTCCACGCCCTGGACCGCCACCACGCACCGATCTACCACAGCAACGTGATGATGAGCGTCGGTCGCGACCTCGCAGTGGTGTGCCTGCAAGCCCTGCCCGACGAGCGCGAGCGCCTGGCCCTGGAACGCTCACTGCGCGACACCGGCAAGGACATCCTCGCCCTCGACTTCGACCAGTTGGAGGCCTTCGCCGGCAACATGCTCGAAGTCCACGACCGTGACGGCCAGCCATTGCTGGTGATGTCTGCCAGCGCCTGGCGCGCGTTGCAACCGGCGCAGCGCCAGCAGGTGGAGCGCCATACGCGACCAGTGGTGGTGAATATCGACAACATCGAACGCATCGGCGGCGGCAGTGCCCGTTGCATGTTGGCCGAAGTGCATCTGCCGATCCGCCCCTCATTTCAATAAGGAGTCTTGCCATGACCCGTTATATCGACGTCAACGACCTCAGCTACCTGGTTTCGCAAAAAGGTTTGCAAACCTGCATCACCGAGATGGCCGAGTACATCCGTGCCGACTACCTGCGCTGGCAGGACTTCGAGAAATGCGCACGCCTGGCCAACCATTCACCGGATGGCGTGATCGAGTTGATGCCCGTCTCGGACGCCTCGCTGTACGCGTTCAAATACGTCAACGGCCACCCGAAAAACACCCTGGCCGGTATGCTGACCGTGATGGCCTTTGGCGCCTTGGGCGATGTGGATACCGGCAAACCCGTGCTGCTGGCGGAAATGACCCTGACTACCGCCATCCGCACCGCTGCCACCTCGGCCCTGGTCGCCCGCTACCTGGCGCGCGACAACAGCCGCAGCATGGCGTTGATCGGCAACGGCTGCCAAAGCGAATTCCAGGCCCTGGCCTTCCACGCCATGCTTGGCATTAACGAAATTCGCCTGTTCGATATCGACGCCAAGGCCACCGCCAAACTCGCCGCCAACCTCAAGGCGTTCCCGGCGATCAAGGTGATCCTGGCTGACAGCGTGGCCGACGCGGTCAAAGGCGCGGATATCGTCACCACCGTCACCGCCGACAAGGCTTATGCAACCATCCTCACCGACGAGATGATCGAACCGGGTATGCACCTCAATGCCGTGGGTGGCGATTGCCCGGGCAAGACCGAGCTGGACCGGCGCATCGTCGAACGTGCCCGGGTGATCGTGGAGTACGAACCGCAAAGCCGCATCGAAGGTGAGATCCAGCACATGCCTGAGGATTCGCCGGTGACCGAGTTGTGGCAAGTGATCAACGGCCAGAAGCCCGGCCGCGAGAATGCGCGCCAGATCACTCTGTTCGACTCGGTGGGTTTTGCCATCGAAGACTACTCGGCCCTGCGCTATGTACTGGACGTCGCCAAGGCGTTGGACGTGGGCAGCGAGCTGGAACTGGTACCCGACCTGGCTGACCCCAAAGACCTGTTTGCCCGCCTGGCCCGGCAGCCGGTCGCACAGCACAAAAAGCGCGCCTGAGACCGCTCTGGCCTGCCGCTTTGCGTCGAGGGCGGGCCGGACTTTGCTGGATTAAAAGCCGATTCGGCGGGTGCAACAGCCGATTGCGCTGCATTGTCGGTTTTAACAGCGCAATTTGCGCTTTGTGCAGGGGGTAAACGACACAAAAAACGCACCATCATGAAGCATTCTCTGCTCCCAGTTATTCACTGCCCTGACATCAATTACAAAATATAGGGACCTCCACATGACTCCACTGCGATCACTCTTCGCTGCGTTGCTGTTGCCTCTGTGCGCCACCGCCGCCCACGCCCAGGACTGGAAAGAAATCCGTTTTGGCGTGTTCCCCGAATACCCACCCTTCGAATCCGTGGCCGCCGACGGCAGCCTGCAAGGCTTCGATATTGAACTGGGCAACGCCATCTGCGCCAAGCTCGAAGTGAAATGCACCTGGGTGCACAATGAATTCGACGGCATGATCCCGGCCCTGCGTGCGCGCAAGTTCGACGCCATCATGTCCTCCATGGCCGTGACCCCGGCTCGCGAAAAAGTCATCGACTTTACCGATCGCCTGTTCCTCAGCCCCACCTCGGTGATCACGCGCAAAGGCGCCGACTTCGGCGATACCCCGGAATCGCTCAAGGGCAAGCAGGTCGGCGTGCTGCAAGGCTCGCTGCAGGAAGCCTACGCCCGAGCGCACCTGGCCAGGCTGGGTGCGCAGATCAAGGCGTACCAGTCTCAAGAGCAGAACTACGCCGACCTGCAAAACGGGCGCCTCGACGCCACCCTGACCGACAAACTCGAAGCCCAGCTCAACTTCCTGTCCAAGCCCGAAGGCGCCGACTTCAAGACCGGCCCGGCCTTCAAGGACCCGACCCTGCCGCTGGACATCGCCATGGGCCTGCGCAAGAACGACCAGGCACTGCGTGAGCTGATCAATAAAGGCATCGCCGCCGTCCAGGCCGATGGCACTTACGCGCAGATCCAGAAGAAATACTTCGGCGATCAAGATATCTACAACGAATAACTAAGCCATCGACCTCCCTGTGGATGCAGCTTTTGTGGGAGGGGGGCTTGCTCCCGATAGCAGTGGTCAGTCATTGAAAATATTGACTGAACCACCGCTATCGGGAGCAAGCCCCCCCTCCCACACAAATCGGTTCCCCACAAAGATGGTGTGTGTGCCTTTTAGAGATCTTCCCATGAACGAACTCCTCAACCTGCAAGGCTACGGCCCGATGCTGGCCCAGGGTGCCTGGATGACGCTCAAGCTGGCCTTCCTCGCCCTGGCCCTGAGCCTAACCCTGGGCCTGGTCGCCGCCGGCGCCAAGCTATCCAGCGCCAGATGGCTGCGCGTACCTGCCACGCTCTACACCACGCTGATCCGCAGCGTGCCGGACCTGGTGTTGATACTGCTGATCTTCTATAGCCTGCAACTGTGGCTCAACGACCTGACTGAAGTGTTCGGCTGGGAGTACTTTGAAATCGACCCGTTCACCGCCGGGGTGGTCACCCTGGGATTTATCTACGGCGCGTATTTCACCGAGAACTTCCGTGGCGCGATCCTCAGCGTACCGGTGGGCCAGTTGGAAGCCGCGACGGCTTATGGCCTGAGCCGCTGGCAGCGCTTCCACCTGGTGCTGTTCCCACAACTGATGCGTTTTGCCCTGCCGGGCCTGGGCAATAACTGGCTGGTGCTGCTCAAGTCCACGGCGCTGGTGTCGATCATCGGCCTGTCAGACCTGGTCAAGGCCGCGCAAAACGCCGGCAAGTCCACCAGCGAGCCACTGTACTTCCTGATCCTCGCGGGCCTGGTGTACCTGCTGATCACTACCCTCTCCAACCGCATCTTCAAGCGCCTCGAACGGCGCTATAACCTGGGCATCAAGGGGATGGCGCGATGATCGAACTGTTCCAGCAATACGGCCTGGCCTACCTGTTCAGCGATGGCAGCGGCTTGTCCGGCGTCGCCATGACCGTGTGGCTGTTCATCATCTCGGTGGTGCTCGGTTTTTGCCTGTCGATCCCCCTGGCACTGGCGCGGGTTTCGCAGCACGTTTGGCTGCGCTGGCCGGTGGAGGTCTACACCTACCTGTTCCGCGGCACGCCGCTGTATATCCAGTTGCTGATTTGCTACACCGGGCTGTACAGCCTGGAGGTGGTGCAGGACAACGCCCTGCTCAACCAGTTTTTCCGCAATGCGCTGAACTGCACCTTGTTGGCGTTTGTGCTCAACACCTGTGCCTACACCGTGGAAATCTTCGCCGGGGCGATCCGCAATATTCCCCACGGCGAAATCGAAGCGGCACGCGCCTATGGCCTGCACGGCTGGCGCCTGAATCTGTTCGTGGTGGTACCCGCCGCATTGCGCCGCGCATTGCCGGCCTACAGCAATGAAATGATCCTGATGCTGCACGCCACGTCACTGGCGTTTACCGCCACCGTTGCCGACATCCTCAAGGTCGCCCGCGATGCGAATGCCGAAACCTTCCTGACCTTTCAGGCGTTTGGTATCGCCGCCCTGCTCTACATGCTGCTGTCCTTTGCACTGGTGGGCCTGTTTCGGCTGGCCGAACGTCGCTGGATGCGTTTTCTTGTTCCTACCCGAGGCTAACCCATGAATCAGTCCGCGCAGGCCCTGGCCGTTTATCCGGTGGATGTGCCGGTTGTCGAAACTGCAACTGCCGCCATCAAGCTTCAAGTCGAAGGCATTCACAAACGCTACGGCGAACACGAAGTGCTCAAAGGTGTGTCCCTCAATGCCCGTCAAGGCGATGTGATCAGCCTGATCGGCGCCAGCGGCTCGGGCAAAAGCACCATGCTGCGTTGCATCAACTTTCTTGAACAGCCGGACGCCGGGGTCATCACCCTGGACGGCATCAGCATCGAAATGCAGCAAGGCCGCGCCGGCACCCGCGCGCCGCACCAGGCACAACTGCAAAACCTGCGCACGCGCCTGGCCATGGTGTTCCAGCACTTCAACCTGTGGAGTCACATGACGGTGCTGGAAAACATCACCATGGCCCCGCGCCGGGTGCTGAATGTGAGCGCCGCCGAGGCGGAAAAACGTGCGCGCCTGTACCTGGACAAAGTCGGCTTGCCAGGCCGCGTGGCGGATCAATACCCGGCGTTCCTCTCGGGTGGTCAGCAGCAGCGTGTGGCAATTGCGCGGGCATTGGCGATGGAGCCGGAGATTATCCTGTTCGACGAACCGACCTCAGCCCTCGACCCGGAACTTGTAGGCGAAGTGCTCAAAGTCATACAGACGTTGGCCGAGGAAGGCCGTACCATGCTGATGGTCACCCACGAAATGGGCTTTGCCCGCCAGGTGTCAAGCCAAGTGCTGTTCCTGCATCAGGGCCGAGTCGAGGAACACGGCGGCGCCGAGATCCTCGACCACCCCAACAGCGAACGCTTGCAGCAATTTCTTTCCAACCGTTTGAAGTGAACTCATGGATACCAAGGCCAACGGACCCCACTCCTCCCCTGCGCTGGATCGCATCGACGAGGCGATCATCGATGTGCTCAGGCACCAGGGGCGCATCACCTATGAAAAACTCTCGTCGCTGGTGCACCTGACCCCCAGGCCATGCCTGGAGCGGGTGCGCAAGTTGGAGCGACGCGGGGTGATCCGTGGGTATGGGGCGATCATCGATGTGCAGATGGTCTCACCAGGGCTGTCGCTGCTGGTGCTGGTGGCCTTGTCCAACCAGAGCGGGCGCTCGGCGCAAAAGGCCTTCGAAGCCTGCGTCAAAGCCTGCCCGCAGGTGTTCGAATGCCAGTTGATCAGCGGGCCGTTCGACTACAGCCTGCGTATGCGCTGCCGGGATATGGAGCATTACCGGGTGCTGACCGAGATCTGGTTGAACAATGATGAGTTGCACATTGATAAGTTGGTGGCCCATCCAGAGTTGGCAGTAGTCAAGAACACTGCGACCGAACTGGCCTGATACCCACTCCTTCAGGCTGCGAAAACCAAATGTGGGAGCTGGCTTGCCTGCGATAGCGGTGCATCAGTCACCCCACATCTGACTGGTCGACCGCTATCGCAGGCAAGCCAGCTCCCACATTGACCGGGTTTGCAATTCTTTTGCCTGGCTTGGCCCCCACCAGCTTCGCCTGCCCATCCTTCTGCTTGCCCGTACGCGCCTCGCTGATCAGCCCCGGGATCAACTTGCCCTCCGGCAAATTCTTCCAGAAGCGGCTGGGCAAGTGCCCTTCCATGACCTTGGGATTCAGCCGCGCCGGGTTGAAGATGTGACTGTAGTAGGTCAGCCACATCGCACTGTGGGGGTCGTCAACATTCTGCGCCAGTTGCTGCCACGCCTCGGGGCAGCGGCGCTGATGAATCAACTGCTCGCCGTCGTAATACACCCCGTCCAGTGGCGTGGCGATCATCCAGCGATGACGGCCCATGCGCCCGACAAAATGCTGGCTGGCACTTTTAAGAATGTCGTGGGCCGGTTCATGCCAGGCCACGTATTCAGGAAGTTCGGGCCCCGCCTCGGCCGGCAGGGCAATAAAGCGCACAAACGCATGCAGGTGATGGGCCTCGCGGCTGACTTGCTTGATGCGTCGCTGCAACTCGCTGCCCAGCTTGTCCCCCGCCAGCATCGCAGTGCGATCACCGTGGCTGACCCGCCACAGCACTTCATACAGCAGGCTCCAGCGTTGATCACCGTGATAACAGGCGGCAGACTCCAGCAACTCCAACAGCGCCTTGGGAATCCGTGCCTGGAACGGCCCCAACCCTGGCGGGATCGGCTCATCGGTAGCGAACAGGTCAGCTGCTTGTGCCTCGCCCCAGCTCACCTGGCTGGGGTCGACCTGATGGCTGAGCAGCCAGCGCGCCTGTTCGCGCCAGGTGCTGAACAGGTTGTCGCATTCCAGACTGATCATCCCCACAGCCCCATCTGTTGCGGCTGCGGACGGTCGCGCAATTGCTCGCGCAGCAACACGCTGGTGCTGTCGGCCTGTTGCGGGTGGTAGTCACTGGTGATGAAGAACGGTTTGGCCTTGGCCAGTACGCAGCGCATGCGCGCCAGGTCTTCGAAGCGGATCTTGCGCTCGCGGCGCAGGTCCACCAGGCGTTGGGTGGTGCGCAGGCCAATACCGGGGATGCGCGCAATCAGGGTGGGCTCTGCGCGGTTCAGGTCCAGGGGGAACACTTCGCGATGCTCCAGGGCCCAGGCCAGCTTGGGGTCGATATCCAGGGCCAGGTGGCCGGGGCCGGCAAACAGCTCCCTGGCGCTGAAACCGTAGCTGCGCAGCAGGAAGTCGGCCTGGTACAAGCGGTGCTCGCGCATCAACGGCGGCGCGGCCAGGGGCACGCTTTTCGGGCTGTTGGGGATGGGACTGAACGCCGAGTAGTACACGCGGCGCAGCTTGAAATTGCCATACAACGCCTCGGCACCGTGGAGGATGGTGCTGTCATCGGTGTCGTCGGCACCTACGATCATCTGCGTGCTCTGCCCGGCCGGGGCGAAACGCGGGGCGCGAGGCTCGTTGAACACCGTCTGCTCGCCGGTGTAGATGGTCTGCATCGCCTGCTTGATCGACACAATCTGCTTCTCCGGCGCCAGGGTCTGCAGGCTGGCCTCGGTGGGCAGTTCGATATTCACGCTCAGGCGATCGGCATAACGACCAGCCTCGGCAATCAATGCAGGATCCGCATCGGGAATGGTCTTGAGGTGGATATAGCCGCGAAAGTCATGCTCTTCGCGCAGCAGTTTGGCGACCCGCACCAATTGCTCCATGGTGTAGTCCGACGAACGGATGATGCCGGAGCTGAGAAACAGCCCGCTGACGCAATTGCGCTTGTAGAAATCCAGGGTCAGGGTGACCACCTCTTCCGGGCTGAAACGCGCACGGGGCACGTCGCTGGAACGGCGGTTGACGCAATACTGGCAGTCGTAGAGGCAGAAGTTGGTAAGCAACACCTTGAGCAGCGACACGCAACGGCCATCGGGCGTGTAGCTGTGGCAGATGCCCATGCCGTCGGTGGAACCCAACCCCGCCTTGCCCTCGGAGCTGCGCTTGGGCGCGCCGCTGCTGGCGCACGACGCGTCGTACTTGGCGGCGTCGGCGAGGATGCTGAGTTTTTCGATCAACTGCATGACGGGCTACCGATACTGGTTTTTTGTACAGTACCAATAGCCGCACGTTGTCACAAGTGCCGTCTGTAGGAGGGGCAGATCAGCTGGCGGTTGCCAGGAGCAGGTCCTGCACCGAACGGCCCTTGTCACGGTTTCGATCGTTCTCATACAACGACGCCGCAATCTCATCGGCCCGAATCGGCAGCACCGACAGCAAGGTATCGCTCAAGCCATGGCTGGCCTGGCTGAAGCCCTGGATGTAGATACCCGCCTTGCAGCGCTCGTCGGTGACGATGCGGTAGTCGCGGGCCACTTCGAAGTCGCCCATGTAGGCTTGCAGCGGCGCCAACAGTTCGCGGTGCATCTGGCGCTCATAGCCGGTGGCGAGGATCACGGCATCGTAGTGGTTGACGCTGGTTTCGCCCGTGGCGTTGTTGCGCAATACCAGTTCGATACCCAGCGGCCCGGGCGTGGCCTTCTCCACCACGGTCATGGTGCGGAACGCCTGGCGGGCGATGCCGGAAACTTTCTGACGGTAGAAAATCCCGTAGATGCGCTCGATCAGGTCCAGGTCCACCACCGAATAGTTGGTGTTCTGGTACTCGGCGACCAAACGCTCGCGTTCGGCCCCCACTTGCTGGAACACCAGGTCGGTAAACGCCGGCGAGAACACTTCGTTGACGAACGGGCTGTCATCGGCCGGCTTGAGCGCCGAGCCGCGCAGGATCATATCGACCTGCACCGACGGGAAGCTGTCATTGAGGTCGATAAAGGCTTCGGCCGCGCTCTGGCCACCGCCGATCACCGCGATGCGCATGGCCTTGCCATCCACGCAAGGCTGGCTCGCCATGCGCTCCAGATACTGGGAATGATGGAACACGCGGCTGTCACCCTTGAGCGCCTTGAACGCTTCGGGGATGCGCGCAGTGCCGCCGGCGCTGACCACCACCGAGCGGGTGGTACGCACATGCTGCTCGCCCTGGGCATCGCGGGAAATGACGCGCAAGGCCTCCACCTGCTGCTGATGCAGGATCGGTTCGATGGCCAGCACTTCCTCACCGTAGTTGGCCTGGGCCTGGAACTGCCCGGCCACCCAGCGCAGGTAGTCGTTGTACTCCATACGGCAGGGGTAGAAGGTGCCCAGGTTGATGAAGTCCACCAGGCGATCGTGAGCCTTGAGGTAATTGACGAAGGAGTACGGGCTCGTGGGGTTGCGCAGGGTCACCAGGTCCTTGAGGAAAGAGATCTGCAGCTCACTTTGGGTCACCAGCGTATTGCCGTGCCAGCGGTAGTCGGCCTGTTTGTCGAGAAACAGCACGTCCAGCTTGCCCTGGGCCTTTTCACGCTCCTGCAGGGCGATGGCCAGCGCCAGGTTCGAAGGGCCGAAGCCGATACCGATCAGGTCGTGAACCGCGGGCGAAGCAATTGCCTGTGTCATTCCAGTGTCCTCTGGATAAGCCCCTTGGCGGTGGGGCGGGAATACCTTCATGGCCTGAACAACAGGCCGTGTGTTGATAGGAAACGAGGACAGTGAAATAAAATTTAACCAACTGGCGATCAGTGCGCTTCCCACTCACGCATACGCACCCGGCAATGCTTCATGGCGTTGACGATGTGTTTTTCCACCAGGCTGCGGGAAATCCCCAGGCGCTCGGCGATTTGCACATGGGACAGGCCCTCGAGCTTGCGCAGCAGGAAACTGTCGCGACACGCCGCCGGCAACTCGGCCAGGGCGCGCTCAAGCATCTCCAGGCGCTGGTTGTGGTCATGACTGGCGTGGGGTGAACAGGGGGCGAAGCGTTCTTCGCTGTCCAGCACCTCAAGAGGCTCGGACTGACGCAAGGCGTTGCGCCGGTGGCCGTCGATCACCAGGTTCAAGGCCGTGCGGTACAGGAAGGCGCGGGGCTGTTCGATCGGGATGTCGCTGGAACGCTCCAGCACCCGAACATAAGCGTCATGCACCACATCTTCGGCCACCTGACGGTTGCCCAGCTTGGCGTTCAGGAAACACACCAGCTCGCGATAGTAGTTTTCCAACATGACTCCTGGCCCCATGGCCGTGGTGCTAACGATGCCAGCCCGTGTAGGAGCGAGCCCATCGATGATGGCAGTTTGAGTGCGTGCAATTTATAGTAATTCTCATCTACTTTTAAAGGAGTCTTGCACCAACGGTGCATTTTTTTTCGTCGCACGAGCTGTTACCACATGTGTAACAACCTAAATTCCCGAGTATTTTTCTCGTATAACTGTCAACTCCCCGCTCCTGCGGCCAACACCTCCTGGCTGGAACCAAGACATGAAACGCCCTCGACCTGCCCGACGCGCCCTGCTTGTGCTGGCGTGCCTGCTCCCCATCCTTGTGGTGGCTGCCTGGCAAGTGCTGCCGTCGGGCCGCGACAGCCTACCCACGGTCACCGTAACCCGCGGCGACATTGAAAATAGCGTTACGTCACTGGGCACCCTGCAACCGCGCCGTTATGTGGACGTGGGTGCCCAGGCGTCCGGACAGATTCGCAAGATCCATGTGGAGGCTGGTGATCAAGTCAAGGAAGGCGATCTGCTGGTGGAAATCGATCCCGCCACGCAACAGGCCAAGCTCGACGCCAGCCGCTATTCCATTGAAAACCTCAAGGCGCAGTTGCAGGAACAGAAAGCCCAGCACGAACTCGCACGCCAGAAATACCAGCGCCAGCAACGCTTGGTTGCAGGCAACGCCACCCGCGAAGAAGATGTGCAAACCGCCAAAGCCGAACTGAGTGCCACCCAAGCCCGTGTCGATATGTTCCAGGCACAGATCCGCCAAGCCCAGGCCAGCCTGCGCAGTGACGAGGCCGAACTGGGCTATACGCGGATTTACGCGCCCATGAGCGGCACCGTGGTGGCGGTAGATGC
Organism: Pseudomonas sp. W2Jun17; assembly: GCF_023127795.1. Lineage (NCBI taxonomy): Bacteria > Pseudomonadati > Pseudomonadota > Gammaproteobacteria > Pseudomonadales > Pseudomonadaceae > Pseudomonas > Pseudomonas sp. W2Jun17. Next base: position 72,143 of record NZ_SPKO01000027.1, read on the forward strand.
GCGAGTCGGCCAAACCCTCAACGCCCAACAACAAACGCCGTTGATCCTGCGCATCGCCAAATTGTCACCAATGACCGTATGGGCCGAAGTGTCCGAAGCCGATATCGGCCACGTCAAACCGGGCATGAGCGCCTATTTCACTACCCTCGCCGGCGGCAACCGGCGCTGGAGCAGCACCGTGCGCCAGATCCTGCCGATACCGCCCAAGCCGCTGAATGAAACCAGCCAGGGCAGCGGCAGCCCCAGTAGCACGAGCAAAACCGGTAGTGGCCGCGTAGTGCTGTACACCGTACTGCTGGATGTGGACAACACTGACAATGCACTGATGGCCGAAATGACCACCCAGGTGTTTTTCGTAGCCAGCCAGGTCAAGGACGCTCTCACCATCCCGGTCGCAGCGCTGCTCGGCAGCCAAGGCACCGACAAGCAGATCGCGCGGGTCGTGACCAAAAACGGTGCCATCCAGAAGCGAGAAGTACAGCTGGGTATCAGTGACCGCCTGCGAGTTGAAGTGTTGGATGGCCTGGACGAAGGTGATCACCTGTTGATCGGCCCCGCCAGCAGCAGCGGGGGTTGACGTGACCACGCCACTGATCGAACTCAAGAACATCCGCAAATCCTACGGCGGCGGTGACAGCCCGCAGGTCGACGTATTGCGCGGGATCGACCTGTCGATCCATGCAGGAGAGTTCGTTGCCATCGTCGGCGCCTCGGGCTCCGGCAAATCCACACTGATGAACATCCTCGGTTGCCTCGACCGCCCCACCGTGGGCGACTACCTGTTCGCCGGGGAAAACGTCGCGCACCTGGACAGCGACGCACTGGCCTGGCTGCGCCGCGAAGCCTTTGGTTTCGTGTTCCAGGGCTACCACCTGATCCCGTCCGGCTCGGCCCAGGAAAACGTCGAGATGCCGGCGATCTATGCCGGCATCGGCGCTGCCGAACGCCATGCCCGCGCCAAGGCTCTGCTGACCCGCCTGGGCCTGGCCGATCGCACCAACAACCGCCCGCACCAGCTCTCCGGTGGTCAGCAGCAGCGCGTCTCGATTGCCCGTGCGTTGATGAACGGCGGGCATATCATCCTTGCCGACGAACCCACCGGTGCCCTCGACAGCCACAGCGGTGCCGAGGTGATGGTGCTGCTGGATGAATTGGCGAGCCAGGGCCACGTGGTTATCCTGATTACCCACGACCGCGAAGTCGCGGCGCACGCCAACCGCATCATCGAGATCAGCGACGGCCTGATCATCAGCGATTCGGCGTTGAGCCCCCCCCACGTGCCCGTCACGGCCGGCAGCGACGCATTGCAAGCCGTGGACCTGCGCCAGCGCCTGGCCGACGGCGCCGAACACAATGGTGCCTGGAAAGCCGAGCTGCTGGACGCGGTGCAGGCGGCGTGGCGGGTGATGTGGATCAACCGCTTCCGCACCGCGCTGACGCTGCTGGGGATCATCATCGGCGTGGCGTCGGTGGTGGTGATGCTGGCAGTGGGCGAAGGCAGCAAGCGCCAGGTCATGGCGCAGATGGCGGCCTTCGGCTCCAACATCATCTACCTGAGCGGTTTTTCGCCTAACCCGCGCACACCGCCAGGTATCGTGACCCTCAATGATGTGGCCGCATTGGCTACATTGCCCCAGGTCAAGCGCATCATGCCGGTGAACGGCACCTACGCCGGTGTTCGCTTCGGCAACGTCGACTACATGGCCTATGTGGGCGGTAACGACACCAACTTCCCGGACATCTTCAACTGGCCAGTGGCCGAGGGTAGCTACTTTACCGAAGCCGACGAGCGCGCCGGGGCCACGGTGGCGGTGATCGGTCACCGCGTGCGCGAAAAGCTGTTCAAAGGCCAGCTAGACCCCATCGGCCAATACATCCTGATCGAAAACGTGCCCTTCCAGGTGATTGGCGTGTTGGCGGAAAAAGGCTCCAGCTCCGGCATGCAAGACAGCGATGACCGTGTCGCCATTCCCTATACCGCCGCCAGCGTGCGCCTGTTCGGCACCTATAACCCCGAATACGTTGCCATTGCCGCCGCCGATGCGCGCAAGGTGCAAGAGGCCGAGCAAGCCATCAGTCAGCTTATGCAAACGCTGCACGGCGGCAAACGCGACTTCCACCTGACGAACGACGCCGCGATGATCCAGGCCGAAGCGCGGACCCAGAACACCCTGTCGCTGATGCTCGGCTCGATTGCCGCGATTTCCCTGCTGGTGGGCGGTATCGGCGTGATGAATATCATGTTGATGACCGTGCGCGAACGCACCCGCGAAATCGGCATCCGCATGGCCACCGGGGCGCGCCAGCGCGACATCCTGCGCCAGTTCCTCACCGAGGCGGTGATGCTCTCGGTGGTCGGCGGTCTGTTCGGAATCGCCCTGGCATTGCTGGTGGGCGGCGTGCTGGTGCTGGCCGAAGTGGCGGTGCAGTTTTCCCTGGTGGCGGTGTTCGGCGCGTTTGGCTGTGCGCTGGTCACCGGCGTCGTATTCGGCTTTATGCCGGCCCGTAAAGCTGCCCGGCTCGATCCGGTTAAGGCATTGACCAGTGAATAAACGATCCATCGCACCGCACCTGTCGACGCTCAGCCTGTGCCTGTTGCTCAATGCCTGTGCCGGCACTTCGCCTGCCCTCGACAGCAGCATTGCCGCGCCCGCCGTCTGGCAATATGCCGAGCGCGACGCCGACCAGGCCACCAACCAGCGTTGGTGGACGCAGTTTGACAGCCCTGTGCTTAACCGCCTGATCGATCAGGCCCGCCGTGACAGCTTTGATGTGGCTGCGGCCATGGCGCGGGTGCGGCAGGCCCAGGCGACAGCGGTGATTGCCGGCGCACCGTTACTGCCCGAGGTGAAGTTCAACCTCAGCGCCAGCCGTCAAAGACTGTTGCGCGGCAGCGGCAACTCGGATCTGGACGCCACCGAGAGCAACAAGACGGTCAATAACTATGATGCCAACCTCACGGCCAGCTACGAAATCGACTTCTGGGGTGGCCGCGCCGCTGCGCGAGACAGCGCTGTGCATAGCCTGCACGCCAGTGAGTTCGATCAGGCCAACGTGGAGTTGACCTTGCTCAGCAATGTCGCCGACCGCTATGCGCAAACCCTGGCCGCGCACCAGCGCCTGCAGATCGCCGAGCTGAACCTGGCCAATGCGCGCAATGTGCTGGACCTGGTGCAAACCCGCTACGATGCCGGTTCCGCCACGGGCCTGGAGTTGGCACAACAGAAGAGCCTGGTGGCCGGCCAGCAACGGCAACTGCCGCTGATCCAGCAATCGGCCGAAGAATCGCGCATCACCCTCGCCGCCTTGCTCGGCCAGCCCGTACAGGCCCTGGCGCTGGGCAGCGAGCCGTTCCAGGCACTGACCTGGCCGAATATCGGCCCCGGTGTGCCTAGCCAGTTGTTGCGTCGCCGCCCTGACATCGCCCAGGCCGAGGCACAGCTGGCGGCGGCCAATGCCGACGTCACAGTGGCCCGTGCGGCCATGCTGCCCACGGTGACATTGGGCGCAACCCTCGGCTCGGGTGCGTACAAGGCTGAAGATGTTCTGCGCAGCCCGTTCTACACCCTGACCTCGGGCCTGATCGCACCGATCTTCAACAACGGTCGGCTGAGTGCCGAGCGCGATAAAGCCCGTGCGCGCCAGGATGAACTGCTGCAGACCTACCGCGGGGCGATCATCAACGGCTTTGCCGATGTGGAAAAAGCCCTCAGCAGCCTGACTCGCCTGGATCAACAACGCCAATGGCAAACCGAAGAACTGCAGCAGGCGCAAACGGCCTTTGAGATTGCGCAAAGCCGCTACGAGGCCGGCGCCGAAGACCTGCTTACGGTGCTGGAAACCCAACGCACCCTCTATGCCGCCCAGGACCTGAACGTGCAACTGCGCCTGTCGCGGCTGCAAGCCAGTATCGCGCTGTACAAGGCATTAGGGGGTGGATGGAAGACCGATAGCTGATAAACAAAATCGGCATTTCTTACACAAACTGTTTCTTAGCCTTACATTCTCCACCCCCAGGTCCTTGGTAAAAAAGCTGTTACATACGGCTGCCCGGGACCTCGTGATGACACCCAGCGTTCTTGTAAAAAGCCTGGTCTGCATAAGCTGCTGGCTTATAGCAAACGCAGTGCGCGCTGAGCCCTTGATCGTGCCCACTGCAATCGACTGGCTGTTGGATTGCCCCCTCACTACCACTGCGCGCCTGGACCCTGAGGTGGTCGGGCGCACCCAATGCGGCCTGGTCAGTGTGCCACGGGACCACGCTGCTCCCGGGCGCGGTCGTATACGCCTGAGCGTGACGCGTGTGGGCGCAAGGCAACCGCTCAACCGCGAGGGCGTGGTGTTCATCCAGGCCGGCGAACCGCCCCAGCCCGCCAACGCGCCTTTCGTGCTGCACCTGGCCAGCCACTGGGAGTCGCTCGCCACCCGCGCTTATCGCACGCTGGTGGACCGTTATGACGTGATCGAACTGAGCACCCGCGACCTGCGCCAGTCAAACGCGGTCGAGCAGGCGGCGCTGGACATGGAATATGTGCGCGGGCAGCTCGGCGAAGCGCGCCTGCACTACCTGGGCAGCGCCGCCGCGACCCGTCTTGGCAGCCGCTACGGCACGCTGTTTCCCGAGCGCATCGCACGCATGGTGCTGATTAATGCGGCGCCGGGCGATCCTATCGCTGTGGGCGTCGAGCAGTTATTGCTCAAGGAGTCCAAGCAGTCGGGCGCCGACGGCTGTGTCACCCGCTGGCTGGGGGATTTCCTCGCCTATGGCAAACAGCCGCCAGCCTCCGCGCGCTGCCTTGACCTTGGTGCCTGGGAGTAACCGGCGCATTTGCGACCTGTTGCCATCGAAAACGACACGCTGCGTTGACGCTCCGATGCAATCGTTATTAAGTGCTATTTATCCGCATTAATACGATAAATCGAACCCATGCTGACTCGCCCGCTACGCCGCAAACGCCAGAAGCTGTCCGATGTGATTGTCGAGTCGGTCAAGCGCTCCATCGTCACCGATGCCTTGAAGCCCGGCGACCGCTTGCCCACCGAACGCGAGCTGATGGAAAGCTTCCAGTGCTCCAAGGGCTCGGCACGCGAAGCGCTCAAGGCATTGGAAGTCGAAGGGTTGGTCAATACGCGCACCGGCCCCAGTGGCGGGGCTTATCTGAACCAGGCCGGCACTGAACCTGCCAGCCGCGCCTTGCGCAACTACCTGCACTTCCAGCATCTGGATGGCGAGCAGGTGTATCAGTTGCGCAAGGTCATCGAAGTGGAACTGGCGCTATCGGTGCTCGGGCGCTTGAGCGAAGACGACTATCAGGCCCTGCAAGCCAATGTGGATTTTTGCAGCGCCCCCGAAGACAGCGAAGCCGGCCAGCGCGAACAGCGCCTGGCGGAACTGGAGTTCCACAACCTGCTGGCCCGGGCGTGCCCCAACCCGCTGCTGAGTTTTATGGCGCAGTTTCTCAACGACCTGCTGCGCGACCTGGTGGTACTGAAGAAAGCCTACAAGCCCAAGCGCAAGCAGTTCGACGCGGCCAACCTCGACTATCACAAACAACTGCTGATCGCCTTTCGTGCCGGGGATGAAAGCGCCGTGCGCAGTTTGATGCATGAGCATATGTGCGATGCCGAACACCATATGACTGCGCTGGAAGGCCAGGTCAGCCCGCACTTCCTTCTGGAGTTTGATCACCGTTAGGAACAAAACCCAATCAATGTGGGAGCTGGCTTGCCTGCGATGGTATCGGCTCGGTCCCCCTGTAACACCGAGGCGCCCGCATCGCAGGCAAGCCAGCTCCCACATTTGACCGTGTCCATCTGTTGAACCGAGTTACCCAATAACAAGCCTGCCCACAGGCCCTTGCACCACCGTATCGCCCTTGCCGCTCCTGCCAATAACTAAACCAGGGAGTCACCCCATGCAGCGTCGTACGTTATTGAAAGCCAGCCTCACCGCAGCCGCCGCCCTCAGCTTGCCGCTGAGCGTGCGTTCGGCCTTCGCCGCCGAGCCTTTTACCTTTTACGGCCTCAAGTCCATGTCTGGCGCGTTTGCCAGCTATGGCAAATTTGCCGACATGGGTTCGCGCCTGGCCGTGCAACAGCATGCCGAGATCCTCGGCCGCCCGCTCACCTACAAGGTTATCGACACCGAAGGCAACGCCGGCAAAGCGGTGCGCAAGGTGCAGGAGGCAATCGCGCAGGACGGCGCACGGTTCTTCCAGGGCTGCACACTGTCGTCTTCCGCCCTGGCGGTGGCCAAGGAAGTCGATAAAGTCGGCGGCGTGTTCATGACCCCGGTGGGTGCCGATGAAGTCACCGGCAAGGATTGCAACAAGGCGACCTTCCGCTGGTCAGTGCCCACCTACGGCGCGATCCGCGAAACCATGGTGCCGCTGATCAAACTGCTGCCGGACGCCAAACGCTGGTACACCATCACGCCGCAATACGTGTTCGGCGAAGCCTTGCTCGAAGGCGCAAAGAACGTGCTGAAGGAGCACGGCCTGGAACACGTCGGCAACAGCTACCACTCGCTGCAGGAGCAGGAATTCTCCGGCTACCTGACCAACGCCATTTCCACCCGGCCCGACGTGCTGGTACTGCTCAACTTCGGCAGCCAGTCGTCCAACACCCTGCGCCAGGCGGTGAACTTCGGCATCAAGGAACGCATGAAGGTGCTGCTGGTATGGTCGGCCGGCCTTGATCAATTCCAGGAACTGGGCAGCGATGTGCTCGAAGGTGTGTACCTCGGCGCGCAGTACTGGCATCAGGTCGATACGCCACTCAACCGCGAACTGGTCAAGCTGACCCAGGCCAAATACGGCATCAACCCCACCTACCCGCTGGCCGCCGACTACATCAGCACCAAGGTCATGCTCGACACCGTCATCGCCACCGGCAGCTTCGACGGCGCAACCGTGGCCAAGGCCATGCAAGGCTTGAGCTATGAAGGCCCGACCGGCAAGGAGTCGATCCGCGCCGGCGACCATCAGGTGATCAAGGATTACTACCTGCTGGTCGGCAAGGCCAGCGGCGACATGGCCGACAAGGACGACCTGGCCAAGGTGCTCAGCGCCGGCCAATCGTTCCCACCGGTCGAGGCGACGGGCTGCACGCTCGGCTGACTGCTTACTTTTTGTCGCGCAGGGCCGCGCAAGCGGCCGCCTGCAGAGGGTTCCTGCATGCTCAATTTGTACCTGTTCCAGATTCTCAACGGCCTTGGGCTGGGGATGATCTACTTCCTGATCGCGGTCGGGCTGACGATCATTTTCGGCCTGCTCAACTTCGTCAACTTCGCCCACGGCGCGTTTTTCCTGCTGGGCGCCTACATCTGCTACACCGCCGTGAGCCTCACCGGCAGCTTCTGGCTGGCGCTGCTCGTCGCGCCGCTGGTGGTGGCTGCGCTGGCCTGGGTGATCGAGCGTGTGCTGATCCAGCGGATCTACCACTTGCCGCACATGTTCCAGATTCTGGTAACCCTGGGGATCGCGCTGATTATCCAGGAAGCCAGCGTGATGATCTGGGGCCCGGTGGGCAAAAGTGTCGCCGTACCGGAGTTGCTGCGCGGCGTGTTGGTGGTGGGGGATTTTGTCTATCCCTACTACCGCCTGTTTCTCATCGTGTTTTCCGGGCTCGTCGGCCTGGGCCTGTGGCTGCTGCTGGAACGCACGCGCTTCGGCGCCCTGGTGCGCGCCGGCAGTGAGAGCACTGAAACCGTGTCATTGCTGGGCACCAATATTTTCCGCCTGTTCTCCATGACCTTCGCCCTCGGCGTGGCCCTGGCCGGTGTCGCCGGGGTGTTGTTCGCGCCGTTGCGTGGTGCCCAGCCCTTTGTCGGCCCGGAGATTCTCGGGGTGGCGTTCGTGGTGGTGGTGATCGGCGGCATGGGCTCGTTCAGCGGTGCGCTGGTCGGCGGTTTGCTGGTAGGCGTAGTGCAAAGCCTGATGACCACACTCTGGCCCCAGGGTGCGAGCCTGATGATCTACGGCGCGATGGCCGTGGTGATTCTGGTCCGCCCCTACGGCCTGTTCGGGAGAGCCTGAAATGAGCGAGAAAAACCCCCTGCCGTTTGCCAAAACCCAATCCAAAGCGATGCTGCTGTGGGTATTGGCGGTGCTGATCGGCCTGCCGTTGATACTGCCCTCGGCAACCCTGGCCACCGAGATCCTGATCTTTGCCATGGCCGCCCTGGCTTGCAACCTGTTGCTGGGCTACACCGGCTTGCTGTCATTCGGCCAAGGCATCTTCTTCGGGGCCGGCGCCTACTGCGCGGCGTTGCTGATGATCCACCTGCAACTGGGGTTGTTCACCGCACTGCTGGGTGCCGCCATCGCCGGCGGTTTCCTGGCATTGCTGGTGGGCGCCCTGGCGATTCGGCGCACCGGCATTTACTTCGTGATGCTCACGCTGGCGTTCAGCCAGATGGCCTATTTCGTCGCCTACACCCTGAGCGACTGGACCGGCGGCGACAACGGCCTGCTCAGCGTGCCGCGCCCGGAAATCCGTGTGGGTGAAACCGTGCTGTTGTCCTTGGCCGATGCCCGTGCCTTCTATGGATTTGTCGCGGTGCTGTTCCTGCTGATCTTTATCGGCGCTCGCCGGGTGATCGCTTCGCCGTTCGGCAGCACGCTGATGGCGATCCGTGAAAACGAGACACGTGCCTCGGCCATCGGCTACGACACGCGGCACTTCAAGATCCTGGTGTTCGTGCTGTCCGGGGCGGTCACCGGGATTGCCGGGGCGCTGTACGCCATGCTGCTGCACTTTGTGCCACTGTCCAATATTGACCTGGCGATGTCCGAGAACATTCTGATCATGACCATCGTCGGCGGCACTGGCTCGTTGTTCGGCTCATTGCTGGGCGCCGGTTCCATTGTGCTGCTGGGGGATTTCCTCTCCGACCTGTGGCCGCGCTGGCTGATGCTGCTGGGGGTGATCCTGATCCTGGTGGTGATCTTCATGCGCGGCGGTTTGTGGGGCGGCCTCGCCTCGCTGTTCGAGAAGGTGCGCGGCACGCGCAAAAGCGCGGTCGTCGCCAAGGAGCAAGGGCTATGAGCATCCTGCTGGAAACCCAACACCTGGAACTGGCCTATGGCGCGTTCCATGCGGTCAATGGCGTCAACCTCAAGGTCGAGGCCGGCACTATCCACACCATTATCGGCCCCAATGGCGCTGGCAAGACCAGCCTGTTTCATTGCCTGACAGGTGAGCGCCAGGCCACTGCCGGAGCGATCCATTTCGACGGCAACAACCTGATGCGCAAGCCCGCCCATGCCCGCGTCGGCCTGGGCATGGCGCGTTCGTTCCAGCTCACCAGCCTGTTCCAGAACCTCAGCGTGCGCGAAAACCTGCGCCTGGCCGCCCAGGGCCGCGATGGCGCCCGTGCCTTGAACTTCTGGCGCCGAGTTGACAGCAAGCGCGAACACCTGGAGATGGCCGACCAGGTCCTTGAGCGCCTGCAACTCACTGCCCGCGCCGACACCCTGGCCGGCGAGTTGTCCCACGGCCAGCAAAGGGTGCTGGAGGTGGGCATGTCGATCTGCTCCAAACCGAAACTGTTGATGCTCGACGAACCGACCTCGGGCATGGGCATCGATGATATCCCGATCATGACCCAACTGATCAGCGACCTGGGCCGCGACCACACGGTGCTGTTGATCGAACACAACATGAGCATCGTCATGTCCATCAGCCAACGCATCACGGTGATGAGCCACGGCCAGATCCTGGTGGAAGGCACGCCAGAGTTCGTGCGTGCCGATGAACGTGTGCGCACTGCATACCTTGGGGAGGCCGCCTGATGCTGATCGTCGAGAATATCCATTCCTACTACGACAAGAGCCATGTGCTGGAGGGCGTGTCATTGACCGTCAACCCTGGCGAACTGGTGACCCTGCTGGGTCGCAATGGTGCCGGCAAGACCACCACTTTGCGCAGCATCCTGGGCATCATCTGCCCGCGCCAGGGCCAGATTCACTTCAATGGCCAGGCGCTGGTGGGGCAGAAAATCTTTGAAATTGCACGCCAGGGCTTAGCGCTGGTGCCGGAGAACCGCGGGATTTTCCGCCTGCTCAGCGTCGAGGAAAACCTGCGCATCGCCGTGCGCAAAAGCAGCCGATGGCAACTGGACGACGTATACGCCATGTTCCCGCGCCTCAAGGAACGGCGCAAAAACGCCGGCCATGCGCTATCCGGCGGCGAACAGCAAATGCTTGCCATCGCCCGCGCCCTGCTCAACGACCCCAAGCTGCTGATCCTCGACGAACCCACCGAGGGCTTGGCCCCGGTGATTGTCGACGAGCTGGTGAAGATCCTGCGCAAGGTCAAGGACGACGGCCTGCCGGTGCTGCTGGTGGAGCAGAACCTGATGGTCTGCGACAAACTCGCCGACCGCCATTACGTACTCGAACAGGGCCGCGTGGTGTACGAAGGCAGCGCCGCTGACTTCCGTGCCGACCCGTCGATCAAGAACCGTTATCTGGCCTTGAGTGCCTGACTGGAGATCTCTGATGAATAGTGTTGCGCAACCGCTCCAGAGCAACGCCCCGCTGATCAACCGTGACCGCCTGTGGCAATCGCTGATGGACCTGGCCCGACTCGGCGCCACGGCCAAGGGTGGCGTGTGTCGCCTGGCCCTCACCGATCTGGACCGCCAGGCCCGCGACCTGTTTGTGCAGTGGTGCGAAGCGGCTGGGTGCAGCGTCACTGTCGACGCCATCGGCAATATCTTTGCGCGTCGTGCCGGACGCAACCCCGCCCTGCCCCCGGTGATGACCGGCAGCCACATCGACACCCAACCCACCGGCGGCAAGTTCGACGGCTGCTACGGGGTGATGGCCGGGCTGGAAGTGATCCGTACCTTGAATGACTTGCAGATCCAGACCCAGGCGCCGATTGAAGTGGTGGTGTGGACCAACGAAGAAGGCTCGCGCTTCCCGCCGTGCATGATGGGTTCCGGGGTGTTTGCCGGGAAGTTCGACTTGCAGGACACCCTCGACAAATGCGACGACCAGGGCCTGTCGGTAGGTGCCGAATTACAGCGCATTGGCTATGCCGGTTCCCGTGCGGTTCTGGGCCATCCGGTCGGGGCCTACTTCGAAGCCCATATAGAGCAAGGCCCGGTACTGGAAGACCAGGCCACCACTATCGGCGTGGTCATGGGCTGCCTGGGCCAGAAATGGTTCGACCTGACCCTCACCGGCGTCGAAGCCCACGCCGGCCCCACACCGATGCACCTGCGCAAGGACGCCCTGGTCGGCGCCGCCGAGGTGGTCAGCGCGGTCAACCGTATCGCCCATCAACAACAGCCCCATGCCTGCGGCACCGTTGGTTGCCTGAGCCTGCACCCGGGTTCGCGCAATGTGATTCCCGGCCAGGTGCAGATGACCCTCGACTTGCGCCACCTGCATGCCGACAAGCTGCAAGCCATGGTCGATGAAGTACACGCAGTGATCGAAACCACGGCCGCCCGACACGGCTTGACCTTTGAACTGACACCCACCGCCGACTTCCCGCCGCTGGACTTCAACCCGGCCTGCGTCAATGCCGTGCGCGATGGCGCGAGGGCCTTGGGCTTGAGCCATATGGACATTGTCAGTGGCGCTGGGCATGACGCGATTTTCGTCGCCGAACTGGGCCCGGCCGGGATGATCTTTGTGCCATGCGAAGGCGGCATCAGCCATAACGAAATCGAAAACGCGGCGCCGGATGATCTGGCGGCTGGCTGCGCGGTGTTGCTGCGGGCCATGGTCAATGCGGCGCAGGGAGTTCAAGCATGAGTGAGATCGGCCAACTGACGGCGGTGCAACTGCTCAAGCATTATCGCGACAAGAGCTTGTCACCGGTAGAGGTCACCGAAGATGCGTTACTGCGCATCGAACGCTACAACCCGGTGGTGAACGCCTACTGCCATGTCGATCCTGAGGGTGCATTGAACGCGGCGCGGGCCTCGGAACAACGTTGGTTAAAAGGTGCCCCTTGCGGCGCCCTGGATGGCGTACCAGCGTCGATAAAAGACCTCACGCTGACCCTCGGCATGCCCACCCGCAAGGGCTCGCGCACCTCATCCGCCGAGGGGCCTTGGAATGTGGACGCGCCCTTCTCGCACTTCATGCGCAAGGCTGGCGCGGTGCTGCTGGGCAAGACCACCACCCCCGAGTTCGGCTGGAAAGGCGTCACCGACAACCCACTGTACGGCATCACCCGCAACCCATGGGATACCCGCACCACGGCGGGCGGTTCGTCCGGCGGCGCCGGGGCGGCGGCGGCGTTGAACCTCGGCGTGTTGCATCAGGGCAGCGATGCGGGCGGTTCGATTCGCATCCCGTGTGCGTTCACCGGCACGTTCGGGATCAAGCCGACCTTCGGTTATGTGCCGCAGTGGCCGGCCAGCTCCATGACCATCCTGTCGCACCTGGGGCCCATGACCCGCACGGTGGAAGACAGCGTGCTGATGCTACAGACCGTGGCACAAATGGATGTGCGCGATGGCCTGATCGGGGCGCCAAGGACCACGCCCTGGCTCACCCCAGGGGCGGATCTGAAGGGCTTGCGCGTGGCTTATAGCCCCACGTTCGGCTATGTGGATGTCGACCCGCAAGTCGCCAAGGTCGTCGCCCAGGCGGTGGAGCGCCTGGTGCAATTGGGCGCGCATGTCGAGCAGATCGACCCGGGTTTCAGCGACCCGCTTGAGGTGTTCAGCACCCTGTGGGCCGCCGGCGCTGCACGCCTGACTGGCTCCATGAGCGACGCGCAAAAGCAACTGCTGGACCCGGGGCTGCTGCGTATTGCGCAACGGGGCGAGCGTCTGAGCCTGGACGACTTCAACGCCGCCCTGGAAGCGCGCGCCGCACTGGTTGCGCGCATGGCGGCGTTCCATGAGCACTACGACGTGCTGGTATCGCCGATGATGCCGATTACCGCGTTCGAAGCCGGGCACAACGTACCGCCCGGCTCGGGGATGAACGAGTGGATGGAATGGACGCCGTTCAGCTACCCCTTCAACCTCACCCAGCAACCGGCTGCGTCGGTGCCGTGCGGGTTGGCCGCCAATGGTTTGCCGGTGGGGTTGCATGTGGTGGCTGCGCGGTTTGCCGATGAGCAGGTGTTGAGGGTGTGTCATGCCTATGCAAAAGCCTTCCCTATCGAGCATTTGCAAGCACCTGAAACCCTGAGCTGAGATTCAATCGAAAATGTGGGAGGCATGCCCCCTCCCACAGTTTTTACCGCATTCCACTACAATGCCCTCCATTCATCTTCCGGGGGGCTTCATGGACATCGAACTGGCACGCACCTTCCTCGAAATCACCCGCTGCGGCAGCCTCGCCGCAGCGGCGGAGAAACTGCACGTCACCCAGACCGCCATCACCGCCCGGGTCAAGAACCTGGAGAGCCAGTTGGGCAGCACGCTGTTTATCCGCAACCGTGCCGGTGCACGCCTGACCGCCGATGGCGAGGCCTTTGTGGTGTACGCCAACCAGCTGCTGCAAACCTGGGAAGCGGCGCGCCGTGACCTGCCGTTACCCGATGGCTATCGCAATGTGCTGCATATCGGCGGTGAGGTCAGCCTGTGCAACCCGCTGATGCTCGGTTGGGCCAAGGCGCTGCGCGAGCATATTCCCGGACATGCACTGCGTACCGAAATTCGCGAGGGCGAGTACCTGTTGCGTCAACTGGAGTTGGGCGTGCTCGATGCCGCGCTGGTGTTCCAGCCGCAGTACTGGCCAGGTTTGCAGGTAGAGCAAGTGCTGGAAGAAAAACTGATCCTGGTGCAATTGGCGAGCAAACCCGAGCCCTATGTGTATATCGACTGGGGCCAGGGTTTCCGCCAGCAGCATGACGCCGCCCTGCCCGACCGCGCACGTGCCGCCGTGAGTTTCAACCTGGGCCCATTGGCGCTGCAGTACATCCTGGAAAACGGCGGCGCCGGGTATTTCCGCACGCGGGTGGTGCAAAGCTATCTGGACAGTGGCGTGATGCAGCGCGTGCCCAAGGCGCCGGAGTTCAGTTTCCCGACTTACCTGGTGTATTCGCGGGCGCGGGATTCGGCGGTGTTGCAGCAGGCGCTGGCGTTGCTGCGCGAGGTGGTCAAGGCTGAAGGTGACTGGTCGCAACGCTGGGACCCGCTGATTTGAATCACACTGGGCCTGCACACATGCTAGCCTGCTGATGTGTCCTCTCGCAGCCTTACCGATGAACAAGAAAAAGTCCGTCACCATCAGCGACATTGCCAAACGGGTCGGCATGACCACCATCACCGTGTCCCGGGCGCTGAGCAAACCTGACCTGGTAAAACCCGCCACCCTGGCGCGCATCCTCGAAGTGGCACGCGAACTCGACTACGTGCCCAACGCCTTCGCGCGCGGGCTCAAGCGCAGTGAAAGCCTGATCATCGGCGTGATCACCGCCTCGGTGGACAACCCGTTCTACAGCGAAATGATCAAGGCCATTTCCCGCGAGGCGAAACAACACGGCTACACCATCATGCTGGTGGACACCGACGAACTGGAAGAACTGGAAAGCAAGGCGGTCGATACGCTGCTGGGTTACCGCGTGGCGGGGATCATCCTGTCGCCGGTCTCCGATGAGCCGAACTACCAGCCCGACTACCTGGAACGCCTGGGTAACGGCAAGACCCCTGTGGTGCTGCTGGATCGCACGATCCACGACAGCCCGTTCAGCCGCGTGGTGCTCGACAACTACCACAGCGGCATCCAGGCCGCGCACTACTTGTTGCGCCAGACGCCGCACCTCAAGCGCCTGCTGGTGCTGACCGGCCCCGAGCACTCGCGCATCACCGTGGAGCGCCTCAAAGGCTTGCGCGAAGTGCTGGCCGAGCATCCCCAGGTGCACGTTGAAGTGCGGGCCGGTGACTACACGCTGATGCCATCCTACCTGCACACCCTCGACTACCTCGCCGAACATTCGGCGCCGGACGCGATCATGGGTTTTAACCAGTTGATCACCCTCGGCGCCCTGCGCGCACTGCGCATGCACAACATCTCCCATGACAGCCTGACCATCTGCGGCATCGACCGCCTGCCCTTCGCCGATATCTTTGGCGTGCCGATCGCCTGCGTGGCCCACGACGCGTCACTGGCTGGCAGCAGCGCGGTACGCCTGCTGCTCGATCGGCTTGAAGACCCTTACAAGCCACGGGACAAGGTCGTCATCGCCGGGCAATTGGAAAACGGCTAACGGCTGGTATAGCCGCCGTCGATAGGCAAGCTCACACCACTGATCATGCTGGCTGCGTCGCTCAGCAGGAACAGCACCGGCAACGCCACTTCCGCCGGTTGCGCAAAACGCCCCAAGGGGATCGCCGCCAGCGCCGGGTCGCGCTTGGCCGGGTCGGACCAGGCCATGCTTGCCATCGGCGTCAAGGTCACCGTGGGGTTGACGCTGTTTACCCGAATACCAAAGCGGCCCCATTCGGCGCATTGCACGCGGGTGATCGCATCCATGGCGGCCTTGGAGGCGCAGTAACCGAGATGATCGTCCAGCGCCACCAACGACGCCTGGCTGGAGACGTTGACGATACTGCCAATAATGTTTGCCGCGATCATCTTGGCCGCGACACGGCTGGCCACCAGGGCGGCGGCACGGGCGTTAACGTTCATTACCTGGTCGAAAGCCTCGGCGCTGATCGCGGCGGCGGGCTCCAGGCGCGAGATGCCGGCGCAGTTGACCAGGCCGTGCAGGGGCGGCAGGTCTTGCAGCGCTTTATCGAGGGCTGCGCTGTCGGCAATGTCCACACAGAGGGAGTAGCAGCCCAGTGCGGCCAAGGCTTGGGCATCGCGGCCAAGGGCAAAGACTTCGGCGCCGCTGTTGATCAGTTGGAGCGCGATTTCGCGACCGATGCCGCTGCTGGCGCCGGTGACTAGGATGCGCTGGTGGGTGAAGTTGAAGACTGCGTTCATAGATAAAAATCTCAAGAACAATGAAGATTGACTGTGGGAGGGGGCTTGCTCCCGATGGCGGTGTGTCAGCTACAGATAAGCTGACTGATACACCGCCATCGGGAGCAAGCCCCCTCCCACATTTTTAACCGTGTTGAGTCAGGTAGCTTGCAGGTTGTGCATGATCGGTTTCAGGGCCGGATACAGCTTCAGGTACTCGGTAAACGCCCGGTCATAGGCCATGACATTCTCGCGCTTGGGCTGCGCCCGTTGCTCCAGTTGCACCCAGCCTGTGTCCATCGCCTCATCACTGACCAACCCCACCGTATGCGCCGCCAGCAACGCCGCGCCCAGAGCCGCTTCAACCTCCTGGACAATGGTGTACACCGGGTAGCGGGTGACATCGGCAATGATCTGCATCCACAAATCCGAATGGCTCGCCCCACCCACCACGATCAAACGCGGGTCAAGGGAATGCGCGCCCTGGGTGCCCGCTTCGATATTGTGGCGCAGGGCAAAACTCACACCCTCCAGCACCGCGCGGTACAGGTGAATGCGGCTGTGATACAGGTTCAGCCCGACAAAACTGCCGCTCGCGCGGTCGTCCCATACCGGGCTGCGCTCGCCCATCAGGTACGGCAGGAACACCACGCCTTCACTGCCCGCCGGGATCTTCCTGGCACTCTGCTCCAGCAGCACCAGGCTGTCTTGCCCGGTTGTCTGGGCCTGCTGCTCTTCGGCCTGGCAGAACTGCTCGCGAAACCAGCTGACCGACGCTCCGGCGGTGATCGCACCGCCGAAGATGTACAGGTCGCGGTGGCCGTTATAGACATGCGGCATGCTGACCAGGCCGTGGTGCGCATCCACCTGCTGGTTGAGGTAGCCCCAGCACATGCTGGTGCCGATCATCGCCACATGGTTGCCCGGCTGGGTGACACCTGCGGCCAGGGTCGCCATGGCCGCGTCAACGCCACCGGCCAGGATGGGCGTGCCCGCCTGCAAGCCCAGGCGAGTGGCCCAGTCTGCGAGCAAACCACCCACCACCTCACCGGAATACACCAAGCGCTCGGGCATCATCGACCGCGCGATACCCAGCGCATCCAGCATCTCGCCTGACCAGTTGCGCGCCGCCACATCGTAGATACCGCCGATATTGCCGGCGCTGCTGTGGTCCACCGCCAACTCACCGGTCAGGCACCAGTTGATGTAGCTGTTGGGCGGCAGCAAGTAGCGAGTGTTCGCCCACACTTGCGGTTGATGCTGCTTGAGCCAGAGCATTTTGGTGAAACCGTAGTAGCTGTCCACCGAGTTACCGGTGACCGCGAACAGCCGCTCCAGATCCACATGCTCACGCACCCACTCGACCTGCTCGCCAGCGCGGCGGTCCATCCAGATCAGGCACGGGTGCAACGGTGTCATCTGCGCATCCACGGCAATCCCCGAGCCGCCGTACAGGCTGCTGATGCACAGCGCCTTGACCTGCCCCGCCGGCACGCCAGCCTTGGCCATGCACTGGGCAACGCAGGCTTGCACAGCGTCCAGCCACACCTGCGGCCATTGCTCGGCCCAGCGCACTTTGGGGGTATCCACGCGATAGCCCTGGCTGTGCTGGGCAATGATCGTGCCTTGGGCATCCACCAGCAGCGCCTTGGTGCTCTGGGTGCCGATGTCGACACCCATGACGTAGTTCATGTTGTTACTCATGGGCGGGCAGCACCGGTTTCAACAGCACCTTGATCGACTTGGTCGAGTTCGCCAGTTCGAACGCTTCGGCCCAGTCGTCCAGCGGGAAATCGTGGGTGACGATGCCTTTGGACGTGACCAGGCCACGCTCGAACAAGTCGATGGCAATCGGGTAGCAATACGGCCCCAGGTGCGCGCCGCGTACGTCGAGTTCCTTGCGGTCGCCGATGATCGACCAGTCCACGCTGGTCTCGGCGCCAAACACGCTGAACTCCACAAACCGCCCAAGCTTGCGGATCAGGTCCAGGCCCTGGGTGACGCCGGCCGGTACCCCCGTGGTCTCGATGTAGACATCGCAACCATAGTTGTCGGTGAGACCATTGATGATCTCGCGGGCGTTGTCACGGGCGGGATTGATCACCACATCGGCGCCGAATTGCTTGGCCAGTTCCAGGCGCGCGTCGACCATGTCGATCACCACCAGCTTTTTCGGGGTTTTCAACGCGGCGACCTGGACCATGCACAGGCCAAGGGTGCCCGCACCGGCAATCACCACCACGTCATCGAGCTGGATGTCGCCGCGGTTCACGGTGTGGATCGAGCAGGCCATGGGCTCCACCAGGGCCGAGTCTTCCAGGGACACCGCCTCAGGGATCTTGTGCACGATGGCAGTCTTGGGAATACGCATGTACTGGGCCATACCGCCTTCGGCCACTTCACGCTGGAAGCCGAAAATGTTGTGCACTTCGCACATCCAGTATTTGCCCGATTTGCAGAAACGGCACTTGCCGCACGGCACGATCTGTTCGGCGATGACCTTGTCACCGACCTTGACCTCGAAGTGTTCCTCGGCGCCCTCGCCCGCCTCCACCACGTAGCCGAAAAATTCATGCCCCGGCACCACCGGCGCCTTGACCCAGGGGTTGTCACCGCCCCAGAACATCGCAGCGCCGGAGTGGCACTTGCAATCACTGGCGCAGATACCGCAGGCAGCGATGCGAATCACTAACTCATTGGCGCGGGCCTGGGGTTTGCCGATGCGTTCCAGGCGGTAGTCTTTCGGGCCGTGGCAGACGACGGCTTGCATGTGGGTGTGCTTGTCCATGGTGTTGGGTCCTGTGTGATGAGGTATTTATCGATGGCGCTGACGGCTGATAAAGATCGCCAGCAAAATGATCCCGCCCTTGATCACGCTCTGTACGTAAGGCGATACGCCAAGCATGTTCAAGCCGTTGTTCAACACGCCCAGCAGCATGGCGCCGAGCAAGGTGCCGACGATCACCCCGCGCCCGCCGGCGATCGATGCACCGCCGAGTACCACGGCGGCAATCGCATCAAGCTCGAACGACACACCGGCATTGGGCTGGCCGCTCATCAGCCGCGAGGTGAGCACCAGCCCGGCTATCGCCGCGGTCAGGCCACTGATGCCGTACACCAGCAGCTTGAAGCGCGCCGCACGCACCCCGGACAAACGCACCGCTTCTTCATTGCCGCCGATGGCGTAGATGTAGCGGCCTATACGCGTGTGTTGCAGCAACACATAGGCGGCCAGGTAAGTGAGCAACATGATCAGGATCGGCACCTGCATACCGAACACGCTGCCGCGCCCGAAAAAGGCGAACCACTCCGGCAGCCCGGAAATCGGGTAGCCGTCGGTGTACATCAGCCCGAACCCACGGGCGATGCCCATGGTCGCCAGCGTGACGATGATCGGTGGCATGTGCAGGTAAGCCACGAACAGCCCGTTGCCGATGCCGAACGCCACGCCTACCAGCAACCCGGCGCCAATCGCCAGGCCGGGCGGCACGCCGGCCACCATCAAACCGGCCGTGAGCGTGCCGGATAACGCCATCACCGGCCCCACCGACAAATCGATGCCACCGGTAAGAATCACGCAGGTCATGCCCACCGCGATGATCGCGTTGATCGATACCTGGCGAGCAATATTGGAAAGGTTGCTGGCGGTGAGGAAGGTGTCACTGGCGAGGATCATCACCAGGGTCACCACCACCAGCCCGACAAAGGGATAAAACGCCGGCGAGCGCAGCAGCCGTGCCACATTCAGGCGCAAGCGGCCGGTGTTTGCGGTGTTAATGGACGTATTCACTTGAGCCCCCTGTTGCATGGCGCATGACCTCTTGAGGATTGACGGCGGACGCTTCCAGGACCTTGACGATCGCGCCCTTGTGGAACACGGCGACGCGGTCGCACATGCCGATGACTTCGGGCAATTCGGAGGAAATCATAATGATTGCGTAGCCTTGTTCGGTGAGGCTGCGCATCAGCGCGTAGATCTGCGCCTTGGCGCCGACGTCGATGCCGCGGGTGGGCTCGTCGAACACCAGCACCTCGCAGTGGTGGTTGATCCAGCGCGCGATCACGACTTTTTGCTGATTGCCGCCGCTGAGGTTAAGCACGCGACTTTCGCCGCTGGGCGCCTTGATCGACAGCTGGCGCATCAGCGCTTCGACGCTGGCGCACTCCTTGGCCTTGTCGATCAGGCCCGAGGCGTTCTGATATTTGGGCAGGTTGTTCAGGGAGATGTTTTCGCGAATGCTGAAATCGGTGATCAGCCCTTCGCTCTTGCGACTTTCCGGCAGCAGGCCGATGCCGTGCGCCAAGGCTTGGGCTGGGTCGTCAAGGCTGATTTTTTCGCCGCGCAGCCACACCTCTTTGCTCACCGACGGCAGCGCCCCCATCATGCCCAGGGCCAATTCGGTACGGCCCGAGCCGACCAGTCCGGCAAAGCCCAGGATTTCGCCCTTGTGCAGTTGGAAGCTGTTGTGTGGGCCATTGCGCACCAGCTGGATGTCTTTGACCTCCAGCAACAGCGGGCCGCGCTCGCAAGTGGGCTTGGGCGGGAAACTGCACTCCAGGCGGCGCCCCACCATCATCTCCACCAGGCGGTCGATATCGCTGTCGGCCACGTCGGTAACGCCCACATTGCCGCCGTCGCGCAGCACGCTGATGCGGTCACAGACCTGGAAAATCTCTTCCAGGTGGTGCGAGATAAAAATCACCGCCACGCCCTGGCGCTTGAGTTCGCGCATGATCTCGAACAGCAACTCGGCTTCGCTGGGCGTCAGCGTCGCGGTGGGTTCATCGAGTACCAGCAGGCGTGCGTCCAGGGCCAGGGCCTTGGCGATCTCGACGAACTGTTGCTCGGCCACGCTCAGGTGCTTGACCGCGCAATACAGGTCGATACTCACCCCCAAACGCTGAAACAACGCCTGCGCCGCCTCGGTCATTTCACGTTTGCGCAACAGGCCGAAGCGGTTGCTCAACTCATGGCCGAGGAAGATATTTTCCACCGCCGTGAGGTAGGGAATCAGGCTGAACTCCTGGAACACGATGCCGATACCGGCGGCGATGGCATCGCGGTAAGTAGCGAACTGCTGCGCCTGGCCGTCAATGAGGATCTGCCCTTCGTCCTGATGCTCGACGCCGCCGAGGATCTTCATCAGGGTGGATTTGCCCGCGCCATTTTCCCCCAGCAAGGCATGGATTTCGCCACGCTCCACTTGCAGGTTGATGGACTTGAGGGCCTGTACCCCCGGGTAACGCTTACAGATGTTTTCCAGCTTCAGAAGACTGCTCATACCGCCGACCTCGCGCTCAGAAGGAAGACCTGGGCCCCACGGTTTGCTTGGGGCCTGGGGGTTTACCAGCTGAAGTCCCTGGCCTTGGCCTGGTCGATCAAGGTGATGTCCACCGGCACGCTGGCCGGGACTTGAGAGCCCCACTTTTTGGCCAGGGCAATGCCCAGGGCGAGGCGGATCTGGTCGCGGGGGTACTGGGCCGAGGTGGCGATGAAATGGCTGCCGGGTTTCTGGATCGCCTTGATCGCTTCCGGCGCACCGTCGACGCTCACCAGTTTCACGTCCATGCCGCTGGCTTCGATGGCCGAGAGCGCACCGAGGGAGCCGTTGTCATTCACGCTGAAAATACCCTTGAGGGTCGGCTGGGCCTGCAGCATGTTTTCGGTCACGGTCAGCGCCTGGTCGCGCTCCTGCTTGCCGTTCTGGATGCTGACGATCTTGATGTCCGGGTGCTTGGCCACCGCCTCTTTGCAACCGCGCACACGTTCGAGAATCGGCACCACGGCGATGCCGTCGAGGATGGCGATATTGCCTTTGCCACCGATGGTCTTCGCCAGGTATTCACACGCCTGGAAGCCCGCGTCGAAGTTCTTCGAGCCCACGAACGAATCCAGCGGGCCGTCCGCCTGGGCATCCACCGCCACCACCACGACGCCTGCGGCGTGGGCCGACTTGACGGCGGACTGCACGCCGACCGAATCGGTAGGGTTGATCAGCAGGATATCGATGCCTTTTTGCAGCATGTCTTCGACGTCACTGACCTGCTTGGACACGTCGTGGCGGGCGTCGGTGATGATCAGCTTGGCACCGATGGTCGCGCCGGCTTCTTCCAGAGCGTTTTTCATGGTGACGAAATAGGGGTTGTTGATTTCCTGGAAGGAGGCGCCGATACGAATGGGCGCGGGCGGTGTGGCGGCAAAGGCTTGAGCACCGAAGGTGATGCCGACAGCCAGTAAACACAGGGTTTTTGGGAGCATTTTCATGGCGTGAGTCTCTGTTTTGTTTTTATTGTTAGAGCAAATGTTATCGTTAACATTTTGCCAGAAGCTAACAATTAAACAGAGGTGACGCAAGCCCCCGTTGGTCGCTTGAAGCGTGGCAGTGGATTTGTTCAGGCAAGGGCAAGCTTGATTTCGTAACGGCCTTGGCACCCACCCACCCGTCTGGATCGGCCGTGCTCGGTGAACATGTGGGAGCACAGGTATCTACACAATTTTGTAGGTTGTAGCAGCCGAAGGTAACTACGATGCGAAGCGAGCCGCTCTTGATCTTGATCTGCTTTTGATCTCAGGCGCCCCGTTAAACCACGCTGGCCGGAATTCGACAGGGATTTGGGGGGTAAACCGGCAGGGATGCCGGTTTAGCCGCCCCGCGCCATGGATGGCGCGTGGCGGCGGCCCCCCAAATCACTGGCGAATTACGGGCACACCGAGCCTAAGCGAGGTGCCGAGTGGTGGGGCAAGAGCGTTTTGCTTACTTTTGCGCTGTTCAAAAGTGAGCCGCCGTAAGGGCGGAACCCATAGCGGCCGTTACCCCAATAACGGATATGTACTCAGTCTGATCCAACACCCCGGTCGGCCCTGAGGCCGCCTTCGCGAGCAAGTCGAATCGTCGCACCGCCCCTTCCAAATTTGATCTCCCGAAGGCTTGAATCAACGTTGTTTCATACGGTCGATAACAACGGCCAAAAGCAGGATCGAACCGCGAATCACGTACTGGTAAAACGTGTCGATGTTCTTCAGGTTCATCGCATTCTCAATGATCGCCAGGATCAACACCCCGGCAATCACATGGCGGATCATACCGATGCCGCCACTCAGGGATACGCCGCCCAGCACACAAGCCGAAATCACTGTGAGCTCGAAGCCCTGGCCGATCATCGGCTGGCCCGAGGTCATGCGCGACGCCAGGATCACCCCGGCCAGGGCACCGATCAGGCCGTGCACGGCGAAGATCAATATCTTGGTGCGATCAACGTTCACCCCCGCCAACAACGCAGCTTCCGGGTTGCCGCCGATGGCCATGGTGTTGCGCCCGTAAGTGGTGTAGTTGAGCAGCCAACCAAAAAACAGAAAGCACACGATGGTGATCAGGATCGGCACCGGCACACCGAACAACTGGCCGTTGCCGAACACAAAGAACTGTTCCTGCGACACACCCACCGCTTTGCCGTCGGCGAAGATGTACGCCAGGCCGCGCACGATCTGCATGGTCGCCAGGGTGGTGATCAAGGCATTGACGCGCAGCTTGGCGATCACGATGCCGTTGATCAGCCCCACCATCAGGCCCATCAACAATGCAGCGCCGATGCCCAGCATCACGCTGTCGGTATCGCGCATCACAATCGCCGCCACCACACCGGCACAAGCGATCACCGAGCCCACCGACAAGTCGAAGTGCCCCGACGCCAGGCAGAACAGCATGGTGCACGCAGCAATGCCCACCGTGGATATCGCCAAGCCCAGCCCGCGCATATTCAGTGGCGAGAGGAAGTTATCGATCAGCAGCGCGCACAGCACGAAGATGCCCACCGCCGCCAACAGCATCGCCCAGTTGTCGAGCAATGCGCGCATATCGAGGGGTTTGCGTGCCGAAGGCAGCGCGTTGTTTTGAATGGTCATGGTCTTCTCTCAGTTCGCCAGGCCGCGCGGCAAGGCCAGCTGCAGCAGGTTGGATTCAGTCGCGTGCTCGCGCAGTTGTTCGCCGCGCATGGCGCCTTCGCACAGCACCAGGATGCGGTCGGAAATGCCCATCACCTCCATCAGGTCGCTGGACACC
>NZ_SPKO01000028.1:0-19370 GCF_023127795.1 Pseudomonas sp. W2Jun17
TACGCGCAATCTGCTGGCCGAAGCCAACTCGCTGCGCGCAGGCGGATGGCAGGTGGGCCTGGGCGGTGACCTGCATGGCAAGACCCTGAGCAGTATCGGCCAGAAAGAGTCCATGCATAGGAGCGAGCTTGCTCGCTCCTACACTGATCGGCATTAGACGTGATTATCCGATTTGATCACGGCATTTTCACAAGGCCTTCACTTTTCGACCTATAAGGTCAGGCCTACCTACTCCAGTGAATCACTTGGCCCGCCCTCTCCTCGCGGGCCTTTTTTTTGCGTGCGCAAACCTTTATCAGCCATCACGCCTGATCGCTGTCATGGTAAAGCACAGGGGCAGTTGCGCAGCCTGATGCTCATATTGATCGTAGAGTTCTTCCCGGTTGGAATGCGGGTATTCCTGCAAATGAGCGATCTGCAACTGCGCTGCGATAGCCGCGCTGACCACACTGCCCAGGGTATGTACATACCAATAGGAGGTCGGCCCGGGCCGCTCGTCCTTCCCTTCATAGACAATTGCCTCCTGCAGCACAAAGGGTTCACGCTGGAAGTAAGAACTGGCAGGCAGCATCGGGTTGGCCCCACAGGGGTCAAACACCTCAAGAAAGGGATGGGTTTCGTACATGACCAACGTACCGCCGGGCTTCAGCACACTGGCAACCTGGCGCATGAACAACGCCACATCCGGCATCCAACCCAGCACGCCAATGGTCACCAGGGCAATATCGAACCGTGCCTGCAAACGCTCCGGCAAATGGTGGATATCGGTCTCAATGAAATCAGGGCTGTGTGGCGAGACCTCGGCCAATTCCCGCGCCTGTTCAAGAAACGCCCGGGATTGATCAACCCCCACCACCGAACGGGCCCCCAAGCCATACAACGAAAGGCTTTCGCGTCCGTTGTTGCAGCACAATTGCACCACGTCCTTGCCCACCACACCTATCTCATGCAGCAACGCGGTGATAGTGGGGTCAAGGCAGGAAAAGTCAGGTTCGGCCAGCGAGGCCAGTAGCTTCGTCCAGGTCGCCGTGTCTTTGTGCAACCGGGCCGATTCGTCCCAGGCGTTTTTATTGCTGGCAATCGCCTCTTGCGCTGAGGGCATGTCCATTGCGTCTCCAGAAAGTCAATACAGCGGGCTTAGGAACATAAGCCAAATATCTGCCAGATAAAACCCGCAGCCCCAGCGAAACTTATGGCCAAGCCTACCGGTCATTAAGCCATCGCGTGTTCAGCCCTTGAACGCCGCTCTTGAAGTTCGCCCCGTGGCCCATCATTCAGATCTGCGTACCGCCCTTTCCCTGGACAGCCTGAACTTCTTCCTCGCGGATGTTCGCGACGGTCTCGGGCCGTACCTGGCGATCTACCTGCTGGCGGTCCATAAATGGGACCCGGCCAGTATCGGCGTAGTCATGACCCTGGCCGGTATCGCCGCCTTGATCACCCAGGGCCCGGCGGGTGCGCTGATCGACCGAACCCGCAGCAAGCGTGCAGTCATCGCGATTGCCGCGCTGCTGGTCACCGGCAGTTGCCTGATACTGCCCTTCGTCAGTTCATTTGGCTGGGTGGCGCTGACCCAGGCCGCCAGCGCCGTTGCCGCATCGGTATTCGCCCCGGCCATTTCTGCCATCTCCCTTGGTATTACCGGCCCCCGTGCTTTCACTCGGCGTACCGGGCGCAACGAAACCTTCAACCACGCCGGCAACGCCGTGGCCGCACTGCTGGCCGGGGGCCTGGCGTATCTGTATGGGCCTGTGGTGGTGTTTTACCTGATGGCGTTTATGGCAGTCGCCAGTGTCATTGCGGTCAGCTGTGTTTCTGGCAAGGCGATTGATCATGAGGTGGCCCGTGGCTTCGATCCCGCCCATCACAGCGACCATGAGCAGCCTTCGGGCCTGACCGTCTTGCTGGCTAACCGCCCGTTGCTGCTGTTCGCCGTCTGCTGCGCGCTGTTTCACCTGGCCAATGCCGCGATGCTGCCACTGGTCAGCCAGAAGCTGGCGCAGATCAACCTGCAGATGGCCACGCCCCTGACCTCAGCCTGCATTGTCGCTGCACAGTTGGTCATGGTCCCGATCGCCTGGCTGGTCGGGCTCAAGGCAGATATCTGGGGGCGCAAGCCGCTGTTGCTGGCCGGCTTTCTGATACTGCCGCTGCGTGGCGTGCTGTATACCCTGTCCAGCGATCCGTATTGGCTGGTGGCGGTGCAGATGCTTGACGGTATCGGCGCGGGGATTTTCGGCGCGTTGTTCCCGGTCATCGTCAAAGACCTGACCCAAGGCACCGGGCGTTTCAATGTAAGTCTGGGTGCCCTTTCCACTGTGTTCGGCCTCGGCGCGGCGCTAAGCAGCAGCCTGGCCGGCTTCGTGGTGCAACAGGCCGGCTATAACGCAGCCTTTCTGACCTTGGCGGGCGTGGCGGGCGTGGCGTTGCTGCTGTTGTGGCTGGCGATGCCGGAAACCCTGGCAAAACCCAGCCTGCAGGTGCCGGTAATGGGCTGAAGCAGAACACCCCAGTCATCCAAGGTGCTCTGCCCGGCCTGCGTTCAGGAAATAAAGATGCCTGCGCCATTCAACTGAGTCATGTTCACGCCCATTAACATCACCGAGTTGTCACCAAAGGCCAGCACGGTGTTGTCCTCGAACGTCGAGGCATAAGAGCGGTAATCGTAATCCTGGCCCAGGCCAGCCATACCCATGAACACCAGCTTATCGCTGGCCTGGTAACCCTGGATCCGGTCGTTGCCGAAGATGCCGTCGAACAGGAAGGTATTACTGCCACCGCCTGCAACCATCAGGTCATTGCCGGTGCCGCCGACAAATACGTCATTACCCGGGCCTCCGATCAGGTGATCGTCGCCACCCAAGCCGAACAGCCAATCACCCGCGGCATGAGCGGTGAGGACATTGTCATGCGCATCGCCGTTGGTGGAGGCCGCGTAGTGCGTCAGGTCGTTACCGGCCAGCAGGCCATCGCCGGTCACCTTATAGGTGATGTCATTGGAGCCCCAAGGGATTGAAGTCCAGGGTATATAGGCCGTTTCTTTGCTGACCAATGCGCCGATATCCCGGGTCATACTGATACCGCCATAGGCGTCGTTGACATACAACGTGCCATCGCCGTCATTGGCAAAGCTGAAGGCGCCCAGTGGCTTTTGCAGTTCGAAGACGTTATTGCCCTGCCCCCCCAGCAGGATGTTGTAGCCGCCGTCATCGCGGAAACGATCATCACCTGCGCCACCTTCCAGGAAGTCATTGCCCGCTCCGCCCTTGAGCAGGTCGTTGCCCTCCGTACCGAATATAAAGGTATTGCCGGTGTGTTTTTCGGCGTAGCGGTTCAGGTCTTGCACCCAGGTGGTTTCACGCGTGGCCTCGCTGAGGCTGGAGAGTACGATAGTCGAGTCTTTGCTGGTCAGGTCGTAGAAATCCGAGGACGCGATACGCTTCATGCCTTGGATGTAACCGTCCAGGGAGTGAGCCTTGCCGACTCCCCAGTTGAGGGCATTGGGTAAATGCGCCCAGGCTGAGGCGTAGTTATCGGTAAAGCTGACCAGGTTATTGGCCGCCGAATCCCAAACGCTATCGTTACCCCAGCGCAGTGCCGACGTATTGATGCCTTCGCCATCAATGGCCTTGAACACCAGGTCATTCTCATAGCCGATGTTCAAGATCCGAGTGTCACCCGAACGTTGTGTGGGTGAGGCAAAGGTGACGTAGTTGGCATCCTCGAAGAAACCGCCCCAATGATCATGGCTCAAGGTCGCCAAGCTGTTGGCCCCGAGTGCGCCGAGGCTATGGCCGGTGACCAGGATATCCTTGCCGGTCAAGCCCTGGCTCCTGGCGTAGCTGGCGACGTGCTCCAATAAGCCACTGAACGCGAACTGAGCATAATTGGCGGCGTATCCGGGAACGGCGGCAGCAGCCAGATCGCTGGCGACGTCGCCCAATCCATCCCAGGACAAGCCAAAGGACGTCCCACGAAAGGCAACCCCCATGGCGATCAGCTTACCCACGCCATCGTACTGCACCACAATCTTGACGTTGGCGGAGGGAGCCAATACCGTCTCGCCCCAAAAGGTGCCGTACTCGTCGACTTTCTGCGTCACCCCCAGTGCTTGCGCACCGATAGGCGCCCAGCCGCCAGCGGTCAGCGGTTGGCCGCTGGCGTCATAAGCGTAATCGGACAAGGCCAAAGCGTCGTTCAGCAGCGCCTTGGCCTTCTGGCCCGTCATGCTCTTGTAATCGAAAACCCCCATACCCATTGCCCCTTTTCAGATGACTTTTGATGTGGCCTCAGTGCCCATGGCCGGGACAGATTGGTGATGGACGGGAAAGGACTGTCAATCGTTACCTAAAAAATGAATACCTGCCCGCCGGCCCGAGCTTTGGTTTCAGCGCTTCGAATCACGCAAGGCGCGGAACATCGTCGTCGACTGCCATACAACTGTCGCCTCACATATGCGACAATGCGCGCCAAATTCCAACACACATCCCAAATTTTCCGCTCAGCGACCGGGTTTCGCGCCTTGATGTCGCTGTTGACGCATGCCTGAAGGCACCTGCCGTCACGCTCGCAACCCATTGATAGGTAAAGTAATTGATCTCCACAGCTAACATCACCATGCAGTTCGGCGCCAAGCCGCTCTTCGAGAACGTCTCGGTCAAGTTCGGCGCCGGCAACCGCTATGGTTTGATCGGGGCCAACGGTTGCGGCAAGTCGACCTTCATGAAAATCCTCGGTGGCGACCTCGACCCGTCCGGCGGCCAGGTCATGCTGGAGCCGAATGTGCGCCTGGGTAAACTGCGCCAGGACCAGTTCGCCTACGAAGAATTCACCGTGCTCGACACCGTGATCATGGGCCACGAGGAGCTGTGGAAGGTCAAGGCCGAGCGCGACCGTATCTACTCGCTGCCGGAAATGAGCGAAGAAGACGGCATGGCCGTGGCCGAGCTGGAAACCGAGTTCGCCGAAATGGACGGCTACACCGCCGAATCCCGCGCCGGTGAGTTGTTGCTGGGCCTGGGGATTCCCCTGGAGCAGCATTTCGGCCCGATGAGCGAAGTGTCTCCAGGCTGGAAACTGCGTGTATTGCTGGCTCAGGCGCTGTTCTCGGACCCTGAAGTGCTGTTGCTCGACGAACCGACCAACCACCTGGACATCAATACCATCCGCTGGCTGGAAAACATCCTCACCCAGCGCTCCAGCCTGATGATCATCATCTCTCACGACCGTCACTTCCTGAACAGCGTGTGCACCCACATGGCTGACCTGGACTACGGCGAGCTGCGCCTGTTCCCGGGCAACTATGACGAGTACATGACCGTGGCGACCCAGTCCCGCGAGCAGTTGCTGTCGGACAACGCCAAGAAGAAAGCGCAGATCTCCGAACTGCAATCCTTCGTCAGCCGCTTCTCGGCCAACGCCTCCAAAGCCAAGCAGGCCACGTCCCGTGCCAAGGCGATCGACAAGATCCAACTGGCCGAAGTCAAGCCGTCGAGTCGTGTGAGCCCGTTCATCCGTTTCGAGCAGAACAAAAAGCTGCACCGCCAGGCGGTCATGGTCGAAAAGATGGCCAAAGGCTTTGACGGCAAGCCGCTGTTCAAGGACTTCAGCTTCCAGGTTGAAGCTGGCGAGCGCGTGGCAATCATCGGCCCCAACGGTATCGGCAAGACCACCCTGCTGCGCACCCTGGTCAACGAACTGACCCCGGATGCCGGCAGCATCAAGTGGACCGACGCCGCCGAACTGGGCTACTACGCCCAGGACCACGCCCACGACTTCGAAGACGACGTGAGCCTGTTCGACTGGATGGGCCAGTGGACCCAAGGCGAACAAATGATCCGTGGCACTCTGGGCCGCATGTTGTTCTCCAACGACGAAATCCAGAAGTCGGTCAAAGTGATCTCCGGTGGTGAGCAAGGCCGCATGTTGTTCGGCAAGCTGATCCTGCAAAAGCCGAACGTGCTGATCATGGACGAACCGACCAACCACTTGGACATGGAATCCATCGAGGCGCTGAACCTGGCACTGGAAAACTACCCGGGCACGCTGATCTTCGTCAGCCACGACCGCGAGTTCGTATCGTCTTTGGCCACCCGCATCATCGAGTTGAGCCCAAGCGGCGTGATCGACTTCAGCGGCACCTATGACGACTACCTGCGTAGCCAGGGTGTGGTGTTCTAAGAACGCCCTCAGCTTCCAGGGCAGTCAGATCCAAATGTGGGAGGGGGCTTGCTCCCGATAGCAGTGTTTCAGTCAATAGATCTGTTGGCTGACACTCTGCGATCGGGAGCAAGCCCCCTCCCACATTGGTTAGAGCAGTGGCATCATGGCCGCACCGCCCGCCAGCGATCGAGTACCCATGCCTGCCGCCCCCTCCTCCCTGTCGATCACCCTGCAGATCGTCTCCATCGTCTTCTACACCTTCATAGCCTTTATCTGCATCGGCCTGCCGATTGCGGTGATTCCAGGCTATGTGCACGAACAACTGGGTTTCAGCGCAGTTGTCGCCGGGGTCACCATCGGTTCGCAATACCTGGCCACGTTGCTCAGCCGCCCGATGGCCGGACGGATGTCGGATAACGTCGGCACCAAGCGTGCGATCGTGCTGGGCCTGGCCGGCATCCTGATCAGCGGCGTGCTGACCTTTATCGCCACCCTGGTGGACAGCCTGCCAGCCTTGAGCCTGGGCATTCTGATCGTCGGCCGCCTGTTGCTGGGCTTGGCCCAGGGCCTGATTGGCGTGGGCACCATCAGTTGGTGCATGGGCGCGGTGGGGACTGAACACACGGCCCGCTCGATCTCCTGGAATGGCATTGCCTCCTACGGCGCCATTGCCGTTGGTGCGCCGGTCGGCGTGGTGATGGTGGCGGAATATGGCTATACCAGCCTGGGAGTTGCCCTGTCGGTGTTGGCGGGGCTGGGGCTGGTGCTGATCCGCAATAAACCGTCGGTGCCGGTGGTGCGCGGTGAGCGGCTGCCGTTCTGGGCAGTGTTCGGGCGAATCGCACCGTTCGGCACCAGCCTGTGCCTGGCGTCGATTGGCTACGGCACGCTGACGACCTTCATTACCCTGTACTACCTCAATCGTGGCTGGAGCGGCGCGGCGTATTGCCTGACGGTATTTGGCGCGTGTTTTATTCTCTCGCGCCTGATGTTCATTTCTGCCATCAGCCGGTTTGGTGGGTTTACCGCCGCCATCGCCTGCATGAGCATCGAAATCCTGGGCCTGACGCTGCTGTGGCTGGCGCCGTCCACCGGCGTCGCCTTGATCGGTGCCGGGTTGACCGGCTTTGGCCTGTCGCTGGTGTACCCGGCGCTGGGGGTGGAAGCCATCAAGCAAGTGCCGGACAGCAGCCGAGGTGCGGGGCTGAGTGCCTATGCGGTGTTTTTCGACCTGGCGCTGGCGATTGCCGGGCCGTTGATGGGCGCCGTGGCGTTGAACCTCGGCTACGGCTGGATCTTCTTCTGTGCCGCGTTGCTGTCGGTCAGCGCACTCGCCCTGACCGTACTGCTCAGGCGCCGCGCCTACTGATCAGCCGTCTGCAGGCCGGCACGCGTCGCCTCACCGAGGGTCCGGCTGAAAAAGCGCCCGGCTTCAGAGACCATATCGCGGTGAATACCTTCGCGGTCGACGCCATCGGCATCGGTGCAGATGCCCGGCATTGACGCCAGTTGATCGCTGTCGCATGGGGCCATGAATACAAAGTGCCCTGCCCCGGCCAACAGCTTGAAGTCCGGTGGCTCTGGGAGCTTACGCGCCAGGGCGGCAGCGTTTTTGTCCACCGCCACCAACTGGTCGCCGTCGCCACTGTAGAGCAACACCGGCACGTGCACATCGGCCAGAGTGTGGCGGCCGAACATCAGGCTCAGTGGCGCCATCAGCATCAAGGCATGGATGCGTGGGTCAGCCTGGGGCTGCAAGTCGTCGCGGTCGACCACCAACTCGCCCTTGGTGGTGCAGGCATCACGGTCCTCGGGGCGCTGCTGGCAGTAACGGCGCAGGCGCTCGAAATCCGGCTTGGCGCCCGCCAGGATCAGCGCGGTTTCGCCACCGGCGGAATAACCGATCACGCCAATCTGATCGACATCGACAAAGGGCGACAGCATGGGATCAGCCAGGGTCGCGGTGATCGCCTGGGAGATCTGGATCGGCCGGCCATACAGATTACTCACAGTGCCCAGGCGGCTGTGGTCCTTATAGTTGTCGCCGGGGTGCAGGACCGCCACCACCACAAATCCCTTGCGCGCCAGTGACGTGGCCAGATCATGCAAGGCCAGGGGCGTGCCGGTATTGCCATGGGACAGCATCAGCATGGGAAAACGGCCGATGGCAACCTTGGCGTCTTCACCGGCCGCGACCTGATAGGCGCCCAGTGGCGTGGTGCGTTCGGTGTCAGTGGAAGGGTAAAACGCAATGGCCTTCATCGGCTGCGAATCCAGCGGGTCGAGCACGCTCATGCGATGAAACCCCACACTCCAATGCGGGTGCGGTGCCGGTGCAGCGTGCACTGAAAGCAGGCCGCTAAGCAGCGAAAGAACCAGAACAGCACTAAGACGCATCATGGGGATGTCCACCTTTGCTGCGTAAGAACCGGCATGTCGAATAAAAGTCCAGGTATCGGATCCCTATCTGCATAACCTCTGCATAACCTGGGCCACAAACGAAAAAACTCCGTACTCCGCTCGCGTTCAGGCGATCAGAATACAGAGTTTAGGCGCCCGGCTTCAGAATGAAACCGGGCAACGGCTTAATTTACACAAGCCTTACGCGGCGGCGAACAACTGCTGGTTGATCCGCACGTTGGCGTCGTTCAATGCTTTGCTGCGCGCTTCATCACCGTAGGCCAGCCCTTCAGCGCGGACGATTTCAATATTGGTGATGCCGAGGAAACCGAACAGCAGTTTCAAGTAGCCTTCATGGGCAGCGCCAGATGCCTGATCCGCGTGCAAGCCACCGGCCGTGGACACGATAATCACCTTCTTGTTACCGCACAGGCCTTCAGGGCCGGCTTCGGTGTAGCGGAAGGTCTGGCCGGCAACCGCGATGCGATCAATCCAGGCTTTCAACTGGGTAGGAATAGTGAAGTTGTACATCGGCGCGCCTACCACTATGGCATCGGCGGCGAGGAATTCAGCCAGCGATGATGCACTCAGTTCGGCCTCGTGCTTTTGCGCGGCATCGCGCAGTTCGGCCGCAGTGCCCAGTGCACCCAGGGTAGCGCCGGAGAAGTGGTTGATGCCTTCGCTGGCCAGGTCACGGTAAGTCACTTGCACACCCGGTTCAGCCGCTTGCCATGCCTTGACCACACCGGCACTGAGTTGGCGGGAAGCCGAGTTGTCGCCGAGGATGCTGGAATCGATATGCAATAGTTTCATGGTGGATCTCCGAGGTGGGATCGACAGTGGCGATCAGATGGTGGTGATGCTACGCATGAAACCAATAGTCGATAAGCCACCTGAAATGCGATAGTTTGTCCTACTGACAGGACAATAGGCCGACCATGCAAGACCTCAACGATCTCTACTATTTCGCCAAAGTCGTCGAAGCCGGCGGTTTCGCCGCGGCGGGCCGGCTGCTGGGGATTCCCAAGTCCAGGCTGTCACGGCGCATTGCCGAGCTTGAAGAGCGCCTGGGAGCGCGCCTGCTGCAACGCACTACCCGACAACTGACCCTGACTGCCGTGGGCGAGCGTTACTTGCGCCATTGCCAGGCGATGTTGCTGGAAGCGGAGATGGCCGATGAGGCCGTGGCGAGCATGTCCAGCGAGCCGCGTGGACGCCTGCGGGTCACGTGCCCGGTGGGTCTGGCCCAGCAGATCCTGCCGGAATTGGTGGCAGGCTTTCTGGCCGCGCACCCGTTGGTGCAATTGGACATGACCTTGGTCAATCGCCGTGTTGACCTGGTCGCCGAAGGCATTGATGTGGCCCTGCGTGTGCGCGAACTGGGTGATGAAGACCCGCTGCTGGTGACCAAGCGCCTGCGCCAGGCCCAGACAGTGCTGGTCGCCAGCCCGGCATTGATGCGCGAGCGGCAGGTCCTCGCCCTTGAAGACCTCAAGCAACTGCCCATACTCGGCGCACTGGAAGCCGACCGCATGGTGCACCAGCGGATTATCGACCCCCAGGGCAACCTTCACGATCTGGTGATGGAGGCCCGCCTGGGCATCGATGACTTCATCGTGCGCAAGGCCAGCGCCATCATGGGCCTGGGCTTTACGGTGCTGCCGATGATGTATTGCGAAGAGGAACTGGCCAGCGGCCGCCTGGTGCAATTGCTGCCGCAATGGTCATTGCCGGGCGGCTGGTTGCAAGCCGTATACCCGCATCGGCGCGGCGTGCTGCCGGCGATCCGCGCGTGGATCGACTATTTGGAAGAAGGCTTCAAAGGCTGTGGAGATCGATTGTTATGAGCATGACTGAAGCACAAGTGGCCGCGTTCTGCCTGACCCTGCCCGGTGCGCGGGAAGATTATAAGTGGGGCGGTGTGCGGGTGTTCTCGATTGCCGGCAACAAGATGTTCGCCCTGCAGAACCTGCGCGGCGAGTCGCTGGCGTTCAAGGTCGACAAGGAACTGTTCCTGGGCCATGTCGACCGCCCCGGTATCCACCCCGCACCGTATCTGGCGCGGGCGCAGTGGATCATCATGAATACGCCCTACCCGCTGGGCACCGATGAGCTGCGTGGCTTGTTGCAGCGCTCCCACCAACTGGTGGTGAGCAAACTGCCCAAGCGCACGCAGGTCGGTTTGTTGCTAGAGGATTGAAAGCAGCGTACCGCCCAGGAACAGCTGGTCCAGCCAAAACACCTGATGCAGCAGCACGATCACCCAGAACAGCACCTGGTAAGACACCTTGCGCGTCTTGTGCCTGAACACCTGCTGGGCAATCAGCGCACCCGGCCAACCGCCTGCCAGCTCGACAGCGTGCAGAATGTTTTCCGGGATGCGCCGGCCCTCGGTCTGCGCCTTGCGCTTGTCGCTCCAGTACAGGAAGAACGCCACCACACTGACCACGCCATACGCCGCCAGCGGGATCACCGTCTCGCCGCGATACCACAGCACCGCTGAACCCAACAGTGGCGCGGCGCATAACAACACAAAGATCAGCGCCTTCAGGCGTGGATGCTGGATGCTCATGGCTTGACCGCAGTCCAGTCGATCCAGCCGAATTGCCAGGTCGCCAGGATGACCAGGCCGAAGGCAATCCGGTACCAGGCAAAGACCGCGTAGCTGTGGCTGGCGATGAACTTGAGCAAGCCTTTGACCGCGATCATGGCGAAAATGAACGAGGTGACAAAACCTATGGCGAATACCGGGAAGTCCGCCGGCTGGAACAGGTCGCGGTACTTGTAGCCCGAGTACACCGCCGCCCCGACCATGGTCGGCATGGCCAGGAAGAACGAAAACTCGGTGGCCGTCTTGCGCGACAGGCCGAACAACAGGCCGCCGATAATCGTCGCACCGGAGCGCGAAGTGCCCGGAATCATTGCCAGGCACTGGGCCAGGCCGACCTTGAGGGCGTCTTTCCAGGTAATGTCATCCACCGTTTCAGCGCGCACCGCATGTTGGCGCTGTTCGGCCCACAACATGATCACCCCACCGACCACCAGGGCACTGGCGACGGTGATCGGGTTGAACAGGTAATGCTTGATCAGGTCGGCAAAAATCACCCCCAATACCACCGCCGGCAATACGGCGATGATCAGGTTGACGGTGAAACGCCGGGCCTTGGGCTGGGTCGGCAGGCCGATGACCACATCGAGGATCTTGCGGCGAAACTCCCAGACCACCGCCAGGATCGCGCCCAGCTGGATGATGATATTGAAAGCTTCGAAACGCTCGCCGCCGAAATTGATCAGGTCGGCGACGATGATCTGGTGCCCGGTGCTGGAGATCGGCAGGAACTCCGTCAGCCCCTCGACGATGCCGAGAATCAATGCCTGTATGGCGGTCCAAAAATCCATGCTCTCTCCAAAGGTCATGCGCGTGGCATGCCTCTTAGTCTTTTTTAAAGTTCACTGACGACGAGCGCACTCAAACGCCCGCGGTTGATTCTCAACGCCGGTCTGCAAAAATTCCGTGAAAAATCAGGCAGTACTCAGGTTTTTCGATTCCGGGCCGAAAGCCTATCAGACACGCCGGAAATCTCGAAGCAGCACCACAATTATAAAGAGCATGGAGTGACAGGACGATGAACAGTTTGCGCAGCATGTCGATCAGCCGCCGCCTTTGGCTGATCCTGATAGTCGCCGTGTTGATGCTGCTGGCCTTGGGGCTGCTGATGCTGAACCAGATCCACGGCGACCTCTACCAGGCCAAGCGCCAGCAGACCCAGCACGTGGTGCAGACCGCCAGT
Source organism: Pseudomonas sp. W2Jun17 (assembly GCF_023127795.1). Lineage (NCBI taxonomy): Bacteria > Pseudomonadati > Pseudomonadota > Gammaproteobacteria > Pseudomonadales > Pseudomonadaceae > Pseudomonas > Pseudomonas sp. W2Jun17. Next base: position 12,354 of record NZ_SPKO01000028.1, read on the forward strand.
GGCGTACTCGGGTATTACCAGAACCTGGAAAAAACCGGGGTACTGACCCGCGACGCCGCGCAGCAGCAAGCCCTGAGCGCGGTGCGTGGCCTGCGCTACGACCACGATGACTACTTCTGGATCAACGACCTCACCCCCGTGATGATCATGCACGCGGCCAACCCCAAGCTCGATGGCCAGAACCTCTCGGCGATTCGTGACCCGGATGGTTTCGCCGTGTTCAATGAGTTCGTGATCCTGGCCAAGGCCAAGGGCGCCGGGATCGTCAACTATCGCTGGCCGAAACCGGGCGCCGACGCACCGGTGGAGAAAACCTCCTATATCCAGCTGTTCGAACCCTGGGGCTGGATTATCGGCTCCGGCGTGTACGTCGATGATGTGCAGGCCGAGTTCAAGACCCAGGTATGGAAAGCCTCGGCAATCGGCCTGGGCATTGCGCTGATGATGGCCGTGCTGGTGGCGCTGATCGCCCGCAGTATCGTGCAGCCGTTGCAGGCGGCGGTGAATGCCATGGGCAATATTGCCAGCGGTGAAAGCGACCTGACCCGCAGCCTGGACACCCATGGCAGCGACGAGCTTACCCAGCTGGCCCGCCACTTCAATGGCTTCACCGCCAAGTTGCGCCAGGTGGTCGGCCAATTGCAGGTATGCGCGAACGCTTTGGGCCAGTCATCCACCGAGTTGGGCCACAACGCCAGCCAGGCCCACGACCGCAGCCAGCAGCAGTCGCAGCAGATGGAACTGGTGGCCACCGCCATCAACGAAGTCACTTACGGCGTGCAGGACGTGGCCAAGAATGCCGAGCACGCGGCCAGCGAAATGCGCGATGCCCAGGCCCAGGCGCAACAGGGCCAAGTGAATATTGACGGCAGCTTGCAGCAGATCGATCAGCTCTCCTCCACCATCAACCAGGCTGTGGAGGTGATCCGCACGCTCTCCAGCGAAAGCACGCAGATCGGCGGAGTACTGGAAGTGATCCGCTCCATTGCCGATCAGACCAACTTGCTCGCCCTCAACGCCGCCATCGAAGCTGCCCGCGCCGGGGAGCAAGGCCGTGGCTTTGCGGTGGTCGCCGATGAAGTGCGCTTGCTGGCCCAGCGCACGCAAAAATCCACCGCCGAAATCCAGGTGATGATCGAGCGCCTGCAAGGCCACTCGGAAGCGGCGGTCAAGGTCATCAGCGACAGCCACAGTGCCTCGCAACTGACCATCGAACAGGCCGGTCAGGCCGGAGCCAGCCTCACCGCCATCGGCCAGGCGCTGCACAACCTCAACGGGTTGAATGCTTCGATTGCCAGCGCCACCCTGCAACAAGCCCATGTGGTGGAAGACATCAACCAGAACGTCACCCAGGCGGCCGGGCTGTCCCACAGCACGGCGCTGGCGGCGGAACAATCCAGCGTGGCGAGTGCGCAGTTGCGGGGCTTGAGTGAACAGCTTGATGGGCTGTTGCGTCAGTTCCGAATCTAGCGCCGGGTAAATTGTGGGAGGGGGCTTGCTTAGCCTTATGTAGGAGCGAGCTTGCTCGCGAAAAGCCCAGAGGCGCCGCGTTTACTCAGGAAACACGCGTTACCGTTGACGTTTTTCGCGAGCAAGCTCGCTCCTACACGGGGCATGGTGGCGAGCCCCCTCCCACATTTGTATTGCTGTGTTTTGAGGATCGGTGAGCTCTGGGTACAATCACCGCCCTCTCCCACTTCCCAAGGATCCGCCATGTCCGGGCTTGAACTGTTCGCCGCCGCCCTGGGGGTGATCGCTGTCTGGCTGACGGTCAAACAAAACCCTTGGTGCTGGCCCATCGGCCTGGTGATGGTGCTGCTCTACACCTGGGTGTTTTTCGAGGTCAAGCTCTACTCCGACATGCTGCTGCAAGTGGTCTACGCCGCGTTGCAGGTGTATGGCTGGTGGCAATGGACCCGTGCCGGCGAAGTCAAACAGGGCCGTCAGGTCACCAGCCTGCGAGCGCCTGCGATCCTGACCAGCCTGGCCGTAGGCGCCGTCGGCAGCCTGTTGCTCGGCGCCGCCATGGCCCACTGGACCGACGCCGCCCAGCCCTGGCTCGACGCCGCCCTCACCGGTTTCAGCCTGGTGGCGCAGATGTGGATGGCGCAAAAACGCGTGCAGTGCTGGGCGCTGTGGATTGTCGTTGACGTGATTTTTGTCGGGTTGTTCCTCTACAAAGGCCTCTACCTCACAGCCGCGCTCTATGCACTGTTTACCGTGATTGCCGTACAAGGCTGGCGCGAATGGCGCGCCGACCCGGCGTTGCACTCATGAAGGTGGTGGTACTGGCAGGCCCGGAATCCAGCGGCAAAAGCTGGTTGGCGGCGCAACTGAACGCGCACTTCGGCGGTTTGATGGTGGGTGAATACGTGCGGCATTTCATCGATCACCATCAGCGTGACACGACCCTGGCGGATATCCCCGCCATCGCCCATGGCCAATTAGCCTGGGAAGACAGCGCCCGCGCCCGGCACCCTGCGCTGTTGATCCTCGACACTCATTTGCTGACCAACAGGCTATGGAGCCAGACCCTGTTTGGCGATTACCCCGGTTGGCTTGATGACGAACTGCTGGCCCGGCAGTACGACCTGCACCTGCTGCTCTCCCCCGAGGACGTGGAATGGAGCGCCGATGGCCAGCGCTGCCAGCCGGAACTGGCCGATCGCCGGGCGTTTTTCCAGGCCAGCCTGGAGTGGATGCAAGAGCATCAACAGCCGGTGGTGGTGATTCGTGGGGATTGGGAGCAGCGTCGCCAAGCGGCATTTTCCGCAGTAGAGCAGTTGCTCAAGCGCTGACACACTTCCCCTGTGGGAGCGGGCTTGCCCGCGAATGCTATGTATCAGCTAGCACATGCATAGACTGACCCACCGCTTTCGCGGGCAAGCCCGCTCCCACATTTTTTACCGTACCAGGCTTTAGTAACCCAACGACAAGCCCGTATTGCGCCGCGGATCGTTCGCCCCATAGAAACGATTGTTACCCACTGGCTTGCCACCCAGGGAAGGCGCGCCTACCAGGATCGCCGCCAAGTGGTTGGCATCTTGCGGGCCTGCAAACTTATGGCCCCAGCTTTCGAGGATCTTCTGGGTATCCGGGCTGACCGCAAAGGTCTCAAGGTTAGTGGTCTCGGGCATCCATTGCTGATGGAAGCGTGGTGCGTCGACCGCTTCCTGGATATTCATCTTGTAGTCGATCACATTCAGGATGGTCAGCAAGGTGGCGGTGATGATGCGGCTGCCACCTGGCGTGCCGACCACCATGACCGCCTTGCCGTCCTTGGTGACGATGGTCGGGCTCATCGACGAGAGCGGCGCCTTGCCCGGTGCAATAGCGTTGGCCTCGCCCTGCACCAGCCCGTACATGTTCGGCACGCCGACCTTGACGGTGAAGTCGTCCATTTCATCGTTGAGGATCACCCCGGTCTTGCTCGCCATCACCCCGGCACCAAACCAATCGTTGAGGGTGTAGGTCACCGAGACCGCGTTGCCCCATTTGTCGACGATCGAATAGTGAGTGGTGTTGTTGCCTTCGTGGGGTGACACACCTGGCTTGATCGCCTGGGAATCACCGGCCTTTTGCGGCTCGATGGCGGCGCGCAGCTTGGTGGCGTAGTTCTTGTCCAGCAGATGCTCGATCGGGTTCTTCACGAAATCCGGATCGCCGAGGTAGCTGTTGCGGTCCACGTAGGCATGGCGCATCGCTTCGATCTGGTAGTGCAGGCCCTGGGCCGAGTGATAACCGAGGTCGGCCATCGGGTAGCCTTCGAGGATGTTCATGATCTGGCAGATCACCACGCCGCCCGAACTGGGTGGCGGCGCCGAGACCACATGATAACCACGGTAATCGCACTCGATGGGCGCCAGTTCGCGGGTCTTGTACTTGTCGAGGTCGGCCTGGGTGATGATGCCCTTGCCGGCCTGGCTGGAATCCACCAAGGCCTTGGCCACCCAACCTTTATAGAAACCGTCGGTGCCCTTGGCGGAGATTTCCTTGAGGGTCCTGGCCAGGTCTTTTTGCACCAATTTCTGGCCCACCTGCATCGGTTGGCCGTTGTGCAGGAAGATCCCGCGCAAATCCTGATCTTTCTCGAATTCGCCAGTGGCGGTGTGCAACAGGTCGATATCGCCCTGCTCCAGCTCAAAGCCGTTTTCCGCCAGTTTGATCGCCGGGGCAATCACTTGGGCACGCTTGAGAGTGCCGTATTTGCTCAGGGCCAGTTCCATGCCGGAAACGGTACCCGGTACGCCGACCGCCAAATGGCCTTTGGCGCTGAGGCCCTCGACCACGTTGCCGGCCTTGTCCAGATACATGTCGGCGGTAGCCGCCAACGGGGCCTTTTCGCGGAAGTCGAGGAAGGTCTTGCGTCCGTCCGCCAGTTGCACGGTCATGAAACCGCCGCCACCGAGGTTACCCGCCGCCGGGTACACCACCGCCAGCGCGTAGCCCACGGCAACGGCTGCATCCACTGCATTGCCGCCGGCCTTGAGCACATCCACGCCGACATGTGTGGCCAGGTGCTGGGCCGTCACCACCATGCCATTTTCACCGGCTACCGGGGCCTGGGAAGCGGCGTGAACACCGCTGACTGTCAACACGAGCGCAGTGGCGATCAAAGTGCGGTGCAAAGGTTGGTATTTCATCCATGGCTACTCTATTTATTGAGATGCGCCAAAATAGCCGCTCCCAAATCTAATCCCCAGTGCAATGGCGTTTTTATTACAGAACTTGTCGGTCATGGAACGGACGCGTAACGAAACAGCGAATAAACCGAATGTGGGAGGGGGCTAGCTCCCTCCCACATTTGTACCGTCAATGGCGCTAGAATCAGCGCCACTTTTTCGCCGCCGCTTTGATACGAGCCTTTTTCATGAGCTTTGATTTCGACACGCTCCACCCACGCCACGGTACCGGCAGTACCAAGTGGAGCCGCTACCCGCAAGACGTTCTGCCGATGTGGATCGCCGATATGGACATCGCCGCGCCGCCCGCTGTATTGCAAGCCCTGCACACGCGCCTCGACCAACAGATTCTTGGCTACAGCATGGCCGGCCCGGATGTGCGCGAGGCCATCATCGCGGACCTGTGGGCCAAGTACGCCTGGCGCGTACAACCTGAAGAACTGCTATTTCTGCCTGGCGTCGAGCCTGGTTTCAACATGGCCTTGCACGCCTTCGTCAAACCCGGCCAAGCGGTAGTGCTGCAAACCCCCAACTACCGGCCGATTCGCCTGGCACCCGGCAACTGGAACCTGCCGCGCATCGAAATGCCGTTCGAGTTGATCAACGGCGCATACGTCACGCCAATGCCTGCGATGCGCCAGGCATTGAGCGGTGCCGGTGCGCTGCTGCTGAGTAACCCGCACAATCCCATCGGCAAAGTATTCCCCCGCGAAGAACTGCAGGCCGTGGCCGACGCCTGCCTTGACAGCGGCGCGCTGATCATCAGCGACGAGATTCATGCCGAGCTGTGCTTCGATGGTCGCCGGCATATCCCCACTGCCAGCCTCAGCCCCGAGATTGCCCAGCGCACTATCACCCTGATGTCGGCGAGCAAGGCGTATAACGTGGCCGGCTTGAAGACCTGCTTCGCCGTGGTGCAAAACGCCGAGCTGCGCGAGCGCTTCAATAACGCGCGCTGCGGCATGGTCGACAGCGTCAGCCCCCTGGGCCTGGAAGCCACTCGCGCGGCCTACAGCCAATGCGGCGACTGGCTCGCTGCGCTGTTGCAGTACCTGCAGGCCAACCGTGATTACCTGCTCGATGCGCTAAAGACCCGCCTGCCCGGTGTAGTGATGCACGCACCACAAGGTACCTTCCTGGCGTGGCTCGATTGCAGCGCATTGGGCCTGGAAGACCCGCAACGGTTCTTTCTGGAACAGGCCAGGGTCGGCCTGAGTGCCGGGATTGAATTTGGCGATGACAGCCAACAGTTCGTGCGCCTGAACTTCGGTTGCCCACGGGCGATGCTCGAGGAAGGTATACAGCGCATGGAACGTGCCTTGCGCCAGCGCTGACTTGCCCAGCGAAACATTCGTGGGAGGGGTAAGCAATCCCCACCCACGTTATCCATTCACAACTTGGCGATGGACACTTCCGTCGACTTCACAAAGGCAATCACTTCGCTGCCCACCTTCAATTCCAGGTCACGTACCGAGCGCGTGGTAATCACCGAAGTAACAATGCCGGACGCCGTCTGCACGTCGATTTCCGACACGACTTCCCCCAGCAGAATTTCCTTGATTACGCCTTTGAACTGGTTGCGCACGTTGATCGCTTTGATGGTCATGTCGGCTTTCCTTTTGGCTGTTGGGTCAATCCGCACGAATGCGCAGGCCCCCAAAATGCGCCTCACGAGAAAACATTAAAAGGAATAAATAACTATTTATCCATTCCATAATGATATATGAGGGGAATGTCCTTCGGCGCCCATCTGCCCGGCGCCGCACTCTCGACAGCGACGTATGACCGCATATCTTGTGCGTTGACCAACCTTGTTACACACCATATAGTGTGCCCACAAACAGAACAGACCACTACATAGTGTGCAGAATCGGTATTCCCCGACCACACTCAGCGCAGTATTTCAATGCCTGGTAGCCTGCAAATCGCACATTTTTTGGACGGGTTGAACACCGTCAGAACGGATCAGAAGGGAGTATTTCAATGCTGAGTTGGGATGAAGTCGACAACGAAGACACCGGTGCAGCGGTGATCAAAGGCGCCAACGCCGGCCATGCAAGCGAAGCCAACATGGACCGCCTCGACGGTGCCGGCGCCGCTGCTGCCCTGGAGGCGCGCAACGTGACCGCCAACGACTCCGCCGCGATCATCCGCGCCAAGGCCGCCCTGGACAAACTCGACGTCGCCGAAGGCCTCGCTGAGCTGGAAGGCTCCGCCGCCCGCGTCGCCGTCGACGAAAAGCGCATGATCAACTGCCGCGCCGACCTCAACCAACTCGTGCCTTTCAAGTACGACTGGGCCTGGCAGAAATACCTCGACGGCTGCGCCAACCACT
>NZ_SPKO01000028.1:19440-19647 GCF_023127795.1 Pseudomonas sp. W2Jun17
CTTCTTCTCCACCGCCGACTCCCTGGTCGCCAATAACCTGGTGCTGGCCGTGTACCGCCTGATCACCAACCCGGAGTGCCGCCAGTACATCCTGCGCCAGGCCTTCGAAGAAGCGATCCACACCCACGCCTACCAGTACTGCATCGAATCGCTGGCCATGGATGAAGGCGAGATCTTCAACATGTACCACGAGATTCCATCGGTCGC
>NZ_SPKO01000029.1:0-55020 GCF_023127795.1 Pseudomonas sp. W2Jun17
CGAACAGCCCCAGGTAACCCGTCAGCACCGGTCAGTGGGCCGGGTAGTCGGCTATGTATGTATGGACTCGCCCCCACTTTCAACCCGCTTTTCAAACATTGGTACCCGGTTGCATCTATGTATCAGGCCTATCCGAGGAAGCTCCAAACAGCTTCTGGCCAACATTGGATCAGCTCGCGATCTGCCCATTACAAAAAGGCCTCAAGGGCCGGTAGGAGCACAGGCATCAATTCGCGACGGTCTGACCAGGGGTCAATGTTCGTTAGCACGGGTTGGAGCGGCTAAACGCCCCGGTGGCAGAACTCTGTAAATCAGTGGCTCACAGCAGCCTCCTGACTATTGCCTGGCTGACGTCGATAAGTCTGGTCGTTTTGCAAGAGCCGCCAGAGGATACGCAGGTTGCGGTTGGCCAAACGCACCGCCGCCTCCTTGCGCCCTAGGCGAGATACCCAACGCTGTAGCCACTGGTCGTCGGGCTGTTCTGAATCCGGTCGCACCTGTCTTAACACGGCGTGGGCCCCCTGGACCGCCAGGCTGCGCAAATACGCATCACCCTTCTTGCTCATCTTGCCGAAATTGCCCTATGCCTGCAGTAATCACGCCCATGCCTGAGCACCTGGCCCGGTTTCCACCAGCACCGTCACGCTTGCTGGAAGCTTAAGAAGAAAGGTTTGAAAGGCCTCTCGTGACTTAATCCGATCCTCGAATATCACCTGTCCGAGCGCATTCTCACCGGCCACCTGGAAGACCTTTTTGGCAAGGTCTACCGCGACGTTTACGCAAGTAGATACATCGGCTGACAAAGACTGATTGATCGTCGTATGCTTTTTCATGGGCTCGCCCTCGCTGTCGTTGGCTTCTATAAGAATGCCACCGTGGCGCATAGACGCCTCGGCTTGGGCGAGTCCATCTAATTACAGAGGTAACTCATGAGCGCCGCACAAAGGTGCGCATGGTTTGCCCAGGGCCGGTGCTGAATACGGTGGGCCTGGGCATGCCTTCATCCGCTGCGATAAATACGAAATCATCGCCGTCGAGCCGGTAACTGGCGGGAAGCTGCTTGCCCGCGTCATCGCCGATAGCGTCAATCCAGGTAATGCTTTTGGGCGTGGTACTGGCATCCAGGAAAAAACGGCCCGCCAGCAGTTGATCACCATTGACGGTGGTCACTTCGAAGCGATCGCCCGTGATGGTGGTAATAGCCCCTGGCGCACTGTGGGCGTCGGCGGGGTTGAGGATGCCACTGTCTTCAAGGGCAGTCTGCTCCCAGGTGCCTTGTAAGCCGCGTAAATCGAGAGTTGAAACAGACAGCATGCAAATTCCTTATTGCTGATCAGGGAAGCGCCCCGTTGCATCAGGTACGCAACCACGACGTAGGCGGATAAGTTTTTTCTTTAGAAGACAGCTATTTGACAGCATTTTGATGTTCTATTGACTATGCTTGCAAGCGCGCAAGTCCGACAATGCTGCGCCATTTGTACTACTCCTCGATATAAAACCGAAATAATCCTTGGAAATGTGGGATATTTCGGCTGGCTAAGTGGTCACATCGCCACCGGTCCGGCGTATCCAGGGCGTTGTCCCTGATTTTTGAAGCCATTTAGGTTTCTGAGAATGATGGCCTTTTAGTATTATTTTAAGGTGTTCTTATTTTGAATCGCACTTCCCCGCTCCCGCCCTCCGTAGCGTCTGATGAAATTGACTTGTTTGAATTGTTTCACGCCATCTGGCGACAAAAAAAGCTGGTAGTCGGATGTACGCTTCTGGTGGGCGTATTAGGGGCAGGGTACGCGTTCCTGGCACCCAAGACTTATGAAGTCAGCAGTGTGCTGCGGCCTGCGGCAATCAATGAACTGGATGCGTTGAACCGTTCGGAAGTCTATAAGTTGCCTCCCGCTGACGCCCTGATGAAAGTGGGAGCACAGTTAGACTCTTACGAGGCGCGCTTGGGATTTTTCAAGGAACACGAGGAATTGTTCAAGGCGTTCAAGAAGCCGGGGCAGAGCCTTGAGCAAAGCTTTGAGGCGTTCAATCGAAACTCTGTCAACCTGATCTTGCCGGACCCGAAGAAATCAGACTCGCTGAGCAGCTATATTCGCTTGGAACTGCAATACCCGACAGACGTTGATGGTGTCGCGATCCTCAACGGCTTTGTAGACTACGCCATCGCCGCCGAGCGTCAGCAGGTTGGCGCCGACCTCAAGGTGATCGTCAATAACCGCTTGAGCGAACTCAAAGGCAAGATCGACGCCGCCCGTGACAACTACGATACGGAAAAGGAATCCAAGATCGCCAAGTTGCTCGAGGCTGACCGACTCAAGCGTGCCCAGTTGCAGGATGAGCTCAGCGCGCTGCGCTTGCAGATGAAGATGGAGCGTACCAATCGCCTGGCCGAGCTGGCGGAAGCCATCGCCATTGCCAAGTCCATGGGCATCCGCACCCCGACGACACCATCTTCCATGGCGGACTCCACGCGCAGTGGGTCGAGCCAGGTCATGCGCACAGAGGTGAACAATCAGAAGATCCCGCTGTACTTCATGGGCACCGAGGCTCTGGAAGCCGAACGCGCTGCGCTGCAACAGCGCACCAGCGATGACTTCACCAACCCGCGAATTGCCGAGATCGGCAAGGATTTGCAACTGCTCGAAAGCAACCGCGAAGTCGAGGTGCTGCGCAAGCGCGGCAATGAGGACATATTCCTGCAGGACGTCGAGCCGCTTCGTGCTGAAGTTGCCAGGCTGCGTGGCTTGAACATCGACATGAGCAACCTCAAGCTGGTAACGGTCGACCGCCGCGCCCAAGAGCCTCTGGCGCCGATCAAACCGAAAAAATCGCTGATCATTGCTTTGAGTCTGGTGGGCGGCCTGTTGGTGGGACTCATGATCGCGCTGATTCGCTACTTCATCCGCAGCCGCAGCCAGGCCGTACCTTTTACGGCGTTGGGAGACGGCAGTTTGCCCCGCCGCGAGATTAAGGACACCCCGCAATAATTTCAGCAAAACCTTTAAGCAGGTGGGCGGGAACGCCCGCCTGTTCCCTTCCCCAGCACACTCAGTAGACAGCTTTTCACAATTCTTAGTTAACCTTTGGTTACAAAGTATGGCTAAATAACGGCCAATGGTTACACGCCGCAGGTCGCCCAGCCTGCCGTGTCACCTGTACGTGAATTGTGATTTCAGGTGCTGCATATCCATCCTCGGCCGTTGTGGGCCCGCAGGAGCAGCCTGTTCTCTCCCTGACTTGTGACGAATCCCTTGAAACTCATCATTGTTGCTCTCTACGTTGCCTCCATTGCGTATGTACACCTGCGTGGTCGGGTGCGACACAAGCTGGGTCGCCAGCTTAGCGATCACTCGACGTTCCTGGCGCCGATCAACTGTTTCCTGTACTTGTTCTCCAAGCAGCCCAGCCGTCCCTATCTGTCGCCCAGCGATTTTCCAGACCTGAGCCCCCTGCAGGAACATTGGCAAGAGATCCGCGAGGAAGGCCAGAACCTGATGCGGGCCGGGGAGATCAAACGTTCGGATCAGTACAACGACGTGGGTTTCAACTCGTTTTTCAAGTCGGGCTGGAAGCGCTTTTACCTCAAGTGGTATGGCGACAGCCACCCTTCGGCGATGAAGCTGTGCCCGCGCACCACCGAGTTGGTGCAAGGGATCGGCTCGATCAAGGCCGCGATGTTCGCCGAACTGCCGCCGGGCTCCAAGCTGGTGCGCCACCGTGACCCGTACGCGGGCTCCTATCGGTATCACCTGGGGCTCGATACGCCCAACGACCCGGGGTGCTACATCAATGTGGATGGCGAGAGCTATTACTGGCGCGACGGCGAGCCGGTGATGTTCGACGAGACCTACATTCACTACGCAGAAAACACCACCCAGCAGAACCGCATCATTCTGTTCTGCGATATTGAACGCCCGATGAAGTACCGCTGGGCGGCGGCATTCAACCGTTGGTTCAGCCGCAATGTAATGGCCGCTGCAGGCTCGCCCAATGATGATGGCGACAAGACCGGCGGCCTCAACCGCGCCTTTACCCGCTTGTACAAGATCCGCCTGCGCGGCAAAGAGCTCAAAAAGCGCAACCGCACACGCTACTACCTGGAAAAATGGGCGATCTTTGCCGGTCTGGCGCTGATCTTCATTCTTATCTGAACCCTGTGCCGGGCGCGAATCACTGCGGTGGTTTTGCGCCCAGCTTGTCCCACATCTTCTTGCCGATTTTCTGCCGATTGGCATAGCCGGCCCATGGGTCGCCCTTCAACCCCTGCAGACGCTCATGCAGGTTCGCCACCGTCCACTGCTGGGCCCCGCGCAATCCTTTCAATTCTTCCCGACTGACCGGCACCGATACCGGCAGACCCGGCCGCGCACGCACGGAGTATGCCGCCACAGTGCTGGCGCCACGGGCGTTGCGCAGGTAGTCGATAAAGATCTTGCCCACACGGTTTTTAGGGCCGCTGGTGGCGGTAAAGCGTTCGGGCAGTTGCTGGCTCATAAATTGGGCGATGGCCTTGGCGAATGCCTTGACGGCGTCCCAGCCATCACGCCGGGCCAGCGGCACGATCAGGTGCAGACCTTTACCGCCGCTGGTCTTGACGAAGGCTTGCAAGCCCAGCTCATCCAGCACCGACAGGGTCAGTTCGGCCGCTTCCAACATGGATTTCCAGGGCAGGGCCGGGTCCGGGTCGAGGTCCAGGACGAACAGGTCAGGGGTTTCAATCTTGTCCGTAGTGGCGCCCCAGGTATGCAACTCGACAGTGCCCATTTGCACGGCGCCGGCCAGCGCCTCTGCGCTGTCTACCTCCATCAGGCGTGCATGACCGGGATCCAGGGCCTGATCCAGTTGCTTGATGTGGGGAATTGCCAGGCGTTCGGAGTGCTTCTGAAAAAACTGCTCCCCTTCGATGCCTTCGGGTGCGCGCAGCAGCGACACAGGACGACCGCGCAGGAACGGCAGGATCCATTCGCTGATGTCGGCGTAGAACTGCGCCAATTGCTGTTTTTGCGTGCCACTGTGCTTGTCGATAATGCGATCGGGGTGGGTGATTTTCACGTTCTTCACCGCTATGTCGGCTTTATCGGTTTTCTGCTTGTTCGAGGCATTGACCGACTTTGCCGCACGCGGCTGTTCATGAATGATCTGCGACGCAGGCTTATCAGTGCGCAGCCCCACAAAGGCCGCCTGGCGCACCACGCCTTCACGCGTCCATTCGGCGAATTGCACTTCACCCACCAGGCGCGGCTCGACCCAATGCACGCCACGGGCCTGGGTGCTGGTCAAAGGCTTTTGCAAGGGCGAGTCCTTGCGCTCCAATGGCGTGAGCTTGGCGTAGATGGATTTCAACGTGGCCTGATCAAATCCGGTGCCCACACGCCCGGCATATACCAGCCCGGTTTCATCGTTGACGGCCAGCAGCAGCGCGCCAAACCCGCTGCGCGAACCCTGAGGGCGGGTGTAGCCAACAATCACAAACTCCTGGCGCAGGCGGCATTTGAGCTTGATCCAGTCAGCACTGCGGCGGGACACATAGGGGCTGCCTGCACGCTTGCCGATCACGCCTTCGAGCGCCAGGTCGCAGGCGCTTTCGAAAATATCGCGGTGGTTGGCGGCAAAGGCTTCGGAGAAACGCAGCAGTTTGCTTTTGCTGCCGGCGAGCGCAGCTTTAAGCGCAGCCCGACGCTCCTCGACCGGATCTTCGCGTTGATCACGGCCGTTCAGGAAGGGGGCATCAAACAGGTAATAGACGATGTCCAGGCTGCGGCCGATATCGAAGGCATTCTGCAACGCCTGGAAATCCGGCAACCCGTCGCCGTTGAGGCTGACCACTTCGCCATCCAGCCAGCTGTCCTTGAGCTTGAGGGCTTGCAAGGCTTTGGCCTGGCGCGGCAGGCGTTCGGTCCAGTCGTGGCCGTTGCGAGTGAACAGGCGCACTTCACCGTCATGGATGCGCGCGAGAATGCGATAACCGTCGAACTTGATCTCGTAGCTCCAATCGCCCTCGGGGGCGCGATCGACCAAGGTCGCCAATTGCGGGGCAAATTCTTCGGGTATGGCGCTCACTTGCGTGCGGGCCTTGGCCTTTGGCGCTGGCTTTTTTTTGACTGGGACCTTGGCCTTGGGCGTGCCGACCACCGCATCGCTGAGCACGCTGGCAGGCTCGGCGTCGACAATATCGTATTCAGAAGCGGGGCGTGCCTGCTGGTCTTTTTCCTTGATCAGTAGCCACTGCTCCTTGTCGCCACTACCCTTGAGTCGGGTGCGTACCAGGGTCCAATCCCCAGCGAGTTTTTCGCCCACCAGCGTGAACTTGAGCTTGCCGGCCGCATAGGCTTTGCGCGGCTCGTCATGGGGTTGCCAGATACCTCGGTCCCACACAATCACATCGCCTGCGCCATATTGGCCGGCTGGGATGCTGCCCTCGAAACCGCCATAGCTCAGGGGGTGGTCTTCAACGTGGACCGCCAGGCGCTTCTGGCTTGGGTCCAGGCTCGGGCCCTTGGGCACCGCCCAGCTCAACAGCACGCCGTCGAGTTCCAGGCGAAAGTCATAATGCAGGTTGCGCGCATCATGCTTTTGAATCACGAAGCTCAGCGCCGAGGCTTTCCGCTTGCTGGCGGGTGAGCTGCCGGCGGGTTCGGCGGTGATCTTGAAATCGCGCTTGCGGTTGTATTCGCTCAGGGGCTTTGCCATGTCGCGCTCCAGTCAATGGCAGGCTCAAGAGGCCTTTTTGTTGGATTTCTTCGCGGCGGGCTTTTTCGCGGCGGGTTTGCCCGCCAGGCTGCGTTTAAGCAGTTCGGTCAGGTCGATAACGTCGGCGGATTTGCGCTCTTCGCTGTCTTGGCTCGACTCCACGTCTTCGATCTTGCCGGCCTTGGCCTTTTTCGCCACCAGCGCCATGATCTTGTCCTGGAAGCTGTCGCGGTACTCATCGGGTTGCCAGTCTGCACTCATGTCTTCCACCAGGCGCTTGGCCATGTCCAATTCACCCTTGGCCAGGGTCGGTTTGGTTACATCGGCACCGAGTTCCAGCTCGTCCAGGCTGCGCACTTCTGCGGGCCAGCGCAGCATCACCAGTACCAGGGCCGATTCGAGCGGCATCAACGCGGCCAAGTGCTGTTTGGTATGCAGCACCACATTGGCCAGGGCGACCTTGCCGGTTTTCTTCAGGGTTTCGCGCAGCAGTGCATAGACCTTGCCGCCACGTTTGTCCGGCGCCAGGAAGTAGGGCGTGTCGATGTTTTGCAGGGGGATCTGGTCAGCGGCGACAAACGCGATGATCTCAATGGTCTGGGTCGATTTCGGATGGGCCGAGCGAATTTCATCTTCGCTGAGCACCACATAACGGTCCTTCTCAAAGGCGACGCCCTTGACGATATGTTCCTTGGTGACTTCCTTGCCCGTGGTTTTGTTGATGCGCTTGTAGCCGACCGGGTCCATGCTGCGTTTGTCCAGCCAGTCGAAATCAACGCCTTGGGAAGATGTCGCCGAGACCAGCGACACCGGGATATGAACCAGACCGAAACTGATAGCGCCTTTCCAGATTGCCCGTGGCATAACTCCGATTCCTTAAAAAGTGAGCCTGTTCTGGTGACTCGCAGGCCGCGGCAAAAGTTTCGGCGGGCAGATGCTCGGACAGATCGTGTTACACCTGATGAGAAACTATTTAGTGTCGCAAGCCGAACCCATGGCGTAGCGTGTTATCGAAAGCACGTAGTACTCGGCATAGAGAGGCTCCGTCATGAATGCTTATGTACGTTATCTTGCAGTACTTGCGCTGGGCCTGGCCCTGGCGCCTTGGGCCCAGGCGCAAAACCTGCCAGGCCAATACGACACCAACAACAGCCCGATTCACCGGGCCAACCCCAATAGCATGCAGGGCACTCAGCCCAATGCACCTGCGGCCGGCGTTATCCAGACTGCGCCCACCGGCCCTCGGCCGACCGTGGAAAACCGCGGAATCGGCAATACGTATCCCAAGCGCGACGTCGCTCCCAGTCGCCCGGCCACCGAAACCAAAGCACCCACCTATGATGCCAACGGCAATCGCCGGTAAGGACTTCGCCTTATGTTTCTACGCAAAACTCTGCTAGCGGCTGTCTGTGCCGCCACGCTGCTGCCGCTGACCACCGTGTATGCCGCCGATAGCCAGCAGTTCCCCAGCGAGCAAGGCAGCATCACCGTCACGCCGATCGCCAAAGGCCTGGATCATCCCTGGGCGCTGGCGTTTCTACCGGATCGGCAGGGCTTCCTGGTGACCGAGCTTCCCGGGCACCTGCGATTTGTCAGCCCCGACGGTAAGCTTTCCGCTCCGTTGAAGGGGGTGCCGCAAGTGTGGGCCAAGGGGCAGGGCGGGTTACTGGATGTGGTGTTGTCACCAGACTTCAAGCAGGACCGTATGGTCTACCTGTCGTACGCCGAAGGCGGCGGGCAGGATGGCAAAGCCGGAACCGCTGTGGGGCGCGGGCGCCTGTCTGCTGACATGAGCGGCCTGGAGGACTTCAAGGTGATCCTGCGCCAGGAGCCCAAGCTGTCTACCGGCAACCACTTCGGCTCGCGCCTGGCGTTCGATCGTGACGGCTATCTGTTCGTGACCCTGGGCGAGAACAACGACCGCCCGACCGCCCAGGACCTGGACAAGCTGCAAGGCAAAGTTGTGCGCATCTATCCAGATGGCCGCGTACCGGATGACAACCCCTTCGTCGGTCAACCCGGTGTACGTCCCGAGATCTGGTCCTACGGCCAGCGTAACCCACAGGGCCTGGCGCTGAACCCGTGGAGCGGCACGATCTGGGAAAACGAGCATGGGCCGCGTGGGGGCGATGAAGTGAACATCATCGAGCGCGGCAAGAACTACGGGTGGCCGCTGGCGACCCACGGCATCAACTACTCTCTGCTACCGATTCCCGAAGCCAAGGGCAAAACGGCAGAAGGCACGGTGCAGCCCCATCATGTCTGGGAGAAGTCCCCGGCCATCAGCGGCATGGCGTTCTATGACGCCGACCGGTTCAAGGTGTGGCAGCACAATCTGTTTATCGGTGCGCTGGGCACTCAGGAGTTGATTCGGTTGCAGTTCGAGGGTGACAGGGTCGTTCACGAGGAACGTTTGCTGGGCGAGTTGAAAGCGCGAATTCGTGACGTGCGGCAGGGGCCGG
The DNA here is from genome assembly GCF_023127795.1 of Pseudomonas sp. W2Jun17. Taxonomy (NCBI): domain Bacteria; kingdom Pseudomonadati; phylum Pseudomonadota; class Gammaproteobacteria; order Pseudomonadales; family Pseudomonadaceae; genus Pseudomonas; species Pseudomonas sp. W2Jun17. The sequence continues at coordinate 9,156 of NZ_SPKO01000029.1, forward strand.
ATGGGTTTCTGTATGTGCTGACGGATGAGGATAATGGAGTGTTGTATCGGGTCGGGCTGAATCAGGACTGATGCCTTTCGGTAATCGCTTTTTGTAGGAGCGAGCAAGCTCGCTCCTACAAAGGGTAAGAGAGCTACAGCCCTAGGTCTGACAAGCCCGGATGATCATCCGGGCGACGCCCCAGCGGCCAGTGGAACTTGCGTTCGCTTTCCTGGATCGGCTTATCGTTGATGCAGGCAAAGCGGTTGGCCATCAGGCCGTTCTCATCGAACTCCCAGTTTTCATTTCCGTAGGAACGAAACCAGTTGCCGGAGTCGTCATGCCACTCATAGGCATAGCGCACGGCGATGCGGTTGCCGGTGAACGCCCACAACTCCTTGATCAATCGATAATCCAGTTCCCAGGCCCATTTACGGCTCAGGAACTGCCTGGCTTCTTCGCGGTTGTGGGCGAATTCGGCGCGGTTACGCCACTGGGTGTCCAGGGTGTAGGCCAGGGAAACCCGTTCTGGGTCGCGGGAGTTCCAGCCGTCTTCGGCCAGCCGGACTTTTTCGATGGCTGACTCGCGAGTAAAGGGCGGTAGGGGCGGGCGGGCTTGTGCATTGGCTGACATGGGGTGGCTCCTTAAAACAATAGGGTTGAATGATAGAAGTTGCCAATTCCGAGAATTCAAAGTCCCAATAACGTTCGCGCCATGCATTGCGCATTATCGGCAGCTGTTGAATCACCCATGATCAGGGCAACGGTAATGGCGCCATCGATCAGGATCAGCAGTTGCGCGGCCTGCTGTTGCGGGTCGGGGGTGCCATGTGCTTGACACAGTTCAAGTGCGTACTCGAACAGTTTGTGTTTATGGGCCTTGGCCAGAAGGCGCACCGGATCTTGAGCGTTGCCGGTTTCGCCACTGGTGTTGATAAAGGCGCAGCCGCGAAAATCCGCGGAACCGAACCAGCTTTTCAGGGCGCTGAACAGCGCCAGCAAGCGCTCGCCGCTGTTGTCGCTGCGTTCCACTTCGCTGCGCAGCCACTGCATCCAGCGTTCGTCGCGACGCTGCAGGGCGGCAATCACCAACTCGTCCTTGTTGGCGAAATAGCGATAGATGCTTTTTCTCGATACGCCAGCGGTTTTTACCAGCAAGTCCATGCCGGTGGCGGCGATGCCATGGCGATAGATCAGCTTTTCGGTGACGTCGAGGATAATGTCGCGGGTTATGTCGTTCATGCTTACTACAGTAGAACGATCGTTCTTCTTGGTCAACCGGCTTTTTTCCATGCCGTACGGCGAGACCTGAGCAGCCCCATGGTGTAAGCTCTGGACCTCTTCGGATTCGACCCATTGCGAGCCCTATGCCGTCGTTCTTCAAACGCTCCCTGTTGCCCAAACTACGCGGTTTCCCGCTGTCCCCGGAGGCCATCGAGGTGCTGTCCGGCGCCGATGCCTATCGTCGCTGCCTGCTGGAAAAAATCTCCCAGGCGACGCGTCGCATCTACATCGTCGCCTTGTACTTGCAGCACGACGAAGCGGGGCAGGAGATCTACGACGCGCTTCACGCTGCCAAGGCGGCACGGCCGGAGTTGGACATCGTGGTGATGGTCGACTGGTTGCGCGCCCAGCGTGGCTTGATTGGCGCCGGCAAGCAGCCGGGCAACAGCGCCTGGTACCAGGCCATGACGCAAAGCCACGCCAGCGAAGTGCCGGTGTATGGCGTGCCGGTGCAAACCCGCGAGCTGTTTGGCGTATTGCACCTCAAGGGCTTTGTGATCGATGACAGCGTGCTGTACAGCGGCGCCAGCCTCAACAATGTGTATTTGCACAAGTTCGACAAGTACCGCTTTGATCGTTACCACCTGATCCATAGCCAGGTGCTGGCCGATTCTATGCAACACCTGATCGAGCACGGCCTGGTGGCATCCAAGGCCGTGCACCGCCTGGACCTGCCCAACCCGCCGACCACCCGCAGCCTGCGCAACGATATCGGCGACCTGCGCAGCCGTCTCAAGCACGCGGCCTATGACACCACGGCCGGGCAGTTGCCCAATGGTCACCTCTCGGTGAGCCCGTTGCTCGGCGTTGGCAAGAACAACCCCCTGAGCCGGGTCATTCTGGAGCTGATCGCCAGCGCCCAGCAGCAGTTGACCATCTGCACCCCGTATTTCAACCTGCCGTTGCCGGTGACCCGCGAGATCAACCGCGCCCTGGCGCGTGGAGTGAAGATCGACATCGTGGTCGGCGACAAGACGGCCAACGACTTCTATATTCCGCCCAGCGAGCCGTTCAAGGTGATCGCGGCCTTGCCTTATCTGTATGAGATCAGCCTGCGCCGCTTTGCCAAGCGTCACCAGCCGATGATCGACAGCGGCCAGTTGAACCTGCACCTGTGGCGCGATGGCGACAACACCTACCACCTTAAGGGCATGTGGGTTGACCAGCGCTATACCTTGCTGACCGGCAACAACCTCAACCCCAGGGCATTTCGCCTCGACCTGGAAAACGGCTTGCTGATCGACGACCCCAAGGGCCAATGGCTGGAGCCGCGACATACCGAGCTGGCGCAGATCTTCCAGCACACCACGCGTATCCAGGGCTACCAGCAATTGCAGACGTTGGTTGATTACCCGCCGGCAGTGGGTAAATTCCTGCGTCGGGTCAGCCGAGTGCGCATTGAGCGTTTGCTGTACCGCATTTTGTAGCCGTTATCCCGCAGGCAAAAAACACCCAGGCCCTCAACAGGGCCTGGATGTTTTTTTTGCCGGTAGCCTTTAATTCAAACCCAGCTTGCCGCGCAGCATCGACAAGTCTTCAGCCAGGGTGTTGACCGGGCCTACCAGGGCCTTGCGGTCGTTGTCCTTGACCTTGTCGTAGGTTTCAAAGCCGCCATCCTGGGTCTTGTACTTGGCCAGGATCTTGTCCACGGTGGCGAAGTTTTTATCGACCTTGGCCAGGAACGCCTGGTCCTGCTGCCCGATCTGGCCACGGAACAAATCGACGATTTTCTTCGCACCGTCGATGTTGCCCTGGAAGTCATACAGGTCGGTATGGCTGTAGCGGTCTTCTTCGCCGGAGATCTTGGTGGCAGCGACTTCCTCCAGCAGCGCCGCAGCGCCGCCGACGACTTTTTCCGGCGGGAAGGTCAGGCCATCGACCCGCGTCTTGAGATCGTTCACATCGGTATTGAGCTTGGCGGTCAGTGCTTCCAGGCCCTTGGTCGAGTTTTGCGCGAACAGCGCGTATTCAATCCGGTGAAAACCGGTGAAGTCTTCGGCCGTTACACCTTTTTCATGGTCATCGACACGCGAATCGATGGACGCGTCGAGGTCGCTGAACAGCTCGGCGATCGGCTCGATGGCCTCATAGTGCACGCGGGTCCGCGCATAGAGCTTCTTGGCGGTGGCCAGGTCACCTTTATTGATGGCGTTGGTAAACGCCTGGGTCTGGGTGACCAGTTCGCCGATTTCCTCGGTAACGTAGATCTTGTAGTCCGATACCGGGCCTACCAGGTCGAGCGGCGCGGTAGCGGCGAAGGCAGCCAGCGGCGCAAGGCTCATTAACAACGACAACGCGATAGACGACTTCTTCATGGGGGCATTCCGCTCTGGTGTGTTTCAGGTCTTGGCAGGGGGGGTTGAGTGGGTTGCAGCAAGCAGCGTGCGCCCGATGAAATCCTCAGGGCCGGTGACGCCGGGCAAGGTGAAGAAATACCCGCCGCCGACCGGCTTGAGGTATTCCTCCAGCGGTTCGCCGTTGAGCCGCGTTTGCACGCTGATAAAGCCTTTCTCCAGGTCAGCCTGATAGCAGATGAACAATAGGCCCATGTCCAGCTGACCGTTTTTGTTGACGCCGTTGGAGTAGTTGAACGGCCGCCGCAGGATCAGGTTGGCCTGGGTCTGCGGGGTGCGCGGGTTGGCCAGGCGGATGTGCGCATCAAGCTTGGTCAACTTGCCATGCGGGTCTTTGCTGTAGTCCGGCACCTGGGTTTCATGCTGGCCATCCATGGGGGCGCCGGTGGGTTTGACGCGGCCGATGATGCTTTCCTGTTCTTGCAGTGGGGTGCGATCCCAGCGCTCGACAAAGTTGCGGATGATACGCACGGCCTGGTAACTGCCATGGGCCGCCCAGGCGGGTTCGTCGCTGCTCGGTTGCACCCAGACGATCTGGTCCATGGCCTTGGCATCGTTGGAGTCGGGGTTGGCCGAACCGTCGCGAAAACCCAGGAAGTTACGCGCACTCTGCGCCGGTTCGCCGGGCTTGGCCGGGGCCTGGGGCGGCACGCTGCCTTCTTGTTTCCAGCGCACCAGCAGCAAGTCAGGCAGGTTTTTCACGATATCGCGCAGGGCGTGGATGTTGGTATCGGGCGTGTTGGAACTGAACTGCAGGCTCAGGTCGCCGTGGCACTGCGCCGGCTCCAGTGCATCGTTGGGGAAACCCACCATGCGGATCAGGCGCTTGGGCTTGACGGCACTGAGGCCGAAGCGCTCATCGAACAACGATTCGCCGATCGACACGGTGATGGTCAGGTTATCTGGGGTAACCACCGGGCCAAGGATGCCGGAGTCGGTGGGTGGCAGTTTCGGGTCGACCTGCGGCACGGTGCCGCCGCTCATCAGGAACGCGATACGCTCGTTCAGGGTGCGGAACAAACGTTCGAGGTCCTCGCGGTCGCTGGCCAGTACGTCGAAGGCCACCACCATGCCGCAGGCCGGGCGCGGGGTGACAATGCCGCTCTGATGCTGACCGAAAAAAGCCTGGTGGTCGTGGGTCTTGTCGCTGCGCGGAGCGCTGGTGACTTGCTCGGCCGCTGCGGCCATGGCCGGGCAGGTCAAGGTGCTGCCGGCGATGACCGCGCCGGTGGCCGCCATGCCCAGCAGGACGCGGCGACGCGCAAGGTTTAGCTGTTCTGAATCACTCATGTATGCGTTCGTCTCACTGCAGGCCGGAAAGGCCAAGGGCGGGGTCGATTCCATCGAGTGCGGCGGCCAGTGCCTTGGCCTTGTCGGCGATCTGCTGGCGCTGATCGGCGGTGATGCTGTCGTACGTGCTATAGGTATTGCCGACTTTGAATGCAGCGAGTTCGGCGTCGAAGGCATTCAGCGCGCTGTCGATATCGGGCAGCAAGCCGGCTGCGGACTTGCCCAGCAGCGGGCGCATCAAGTCGACCACTTTACGAGCGACGTCCAGGTTGGCGGCAAAGCCGTTCAGATCGATATGGCTGTAGCGCTCCTCTTCACCACTGCGGGCACGTACATCCGCCAGGCTGTTGAGGTTGCGTACCACAATGCTCACCAGTTGCTCTGGGGGCAGCGATTGCGCCAGCAACTGTTGCTTGAGCTTGGTTACGTCGGCCACCAGGCGTTGCGCGACCGGCGCCAGGCCGTCGAGACTGTGTTGCTGGAACAGGCTGTATTCGAGGCGATGGAAGCCGCTGAAGGCCGGGTCCTGCTCGCGCTTTTCAAAGTAGTCGGCGCGGGCGTTGATTGCGTTATCCAATTCGGCCAGGCGTTGAGAGGCAGGCGCCAGGCGCTGATACGCCTCACGGGCCGGCACATACAGGGCCTGCGCCTGGGCCAGATCACCGGCGTCGATAGCCTGTTGCAGCGCCGTCACCGCCTTGATCAGTGCACCGCTCTGGCCGCTCAAGTACACACGGAACTCCGACAACGGGCCGATAAACGCCACCATCGACGGCTTGGCCTTGGCCTGGGCGTCGGACTCCGTGGTGGGGGTGACATGCAAGGTGCCACGCGGGTTGCTCAACAGGCCACAGGTGATGGCGTAGTCACCGGGCAACAGGTTGGCGTTGATCACCTGGCTCAGGCCAGGGGCAATGTTTTCCCGTTCCTCGACCACCAGCACACCGTCGAGGATTTCCCACTCCACCGCACGGTCGGAGCGGTTGATGATACGAAAGCTTGCGCGCCCGGCCGGCACGGTGAGGGCGCTGGGCTCGCAGGCGTGGCTGTGAATCGTGACTGCGATTTCATTGTGGTTGGTCTGGCGCTTGGTCGCGGCCAATTGCGAGGCGTAGTAGAACAGGCCACCGGCGGCGATCATCACCACCACCGAGCCGGCCACACCCCAGCGCAAGGCGCGGGATGGCGGGGCCGATTGAGGGGTTGGGTTGGACAAGAGACGGTCCTTACTGGCTGGAAACGGAAGAAGTCGTGGCGACAGGCTTGGCGGGGGCCGAGGGCAGGAAGAACATCACCAGGGCCACCACCAGGTAAATCACATAGGCACCCAGGGTGCTGACGGTCGGCGCCTCCTGATAACCGAACATGCCGGCCAGTACCGAGCCCAACGGGCTATCCACGGGCAGCGCAGCGCTGAAATCGAACAGCACGGTTTGCCAGTGGTTCCACACACCGGCCTCATGCAGGGCTTGCACCGAATTGGCGAGAATGCCGGCCGCCACCACCAGGATGAACAGGCCGGTCCAGCGGAAAAACGCGCCGAGGTTCAGGCGCATGCTGCCGGAATAGATGAGGAAACCGACGACGATGGCCAGGATCAGGCCGAGCAGGGCACCTATCGGCGCGCCCGGGCCTTCGCTCTGCTGGAACACGGCCAACAGGAAAAATACCGTCTCCAGGCCTTCGCGGGCCACGGCGAAAAACACCATGGCGATCAACGCGATCACTTGGTTCCTGGAGCCGGTCAGGGCGAGGTCAAGGGATTCGTGCAGGGTATGCTTGATCGAACGCGCCACCTTGCGCATCCAGAACACCATGGAACTGAGGATGCCCACTGCGACAAGCCCTACGATCCCTTCGAACAATTCCTGCTGCTTTTGCGGAAATTCCGCACTGACCAGTTCCAGACCGCCGCCCACCAGCAACGCCAGGGCCGCGGCCAGGAATACGCCAATCCACACCGCAGGCATCCATTGGCCACGCCCGGTCTGTTGCAGGTAACTGGCGATGATGCCAACGATCAAGGCGGCTTCAATGCCTTCGCGCAGCATGATTAAAAAAGGAACGAGCATCGGGCACCAGGGCGTAACTAGTTAGGAAGCTAAGTTGTAACATAATGATACTCATTGCTAAACAAGAAATATTGACCTTTGCTGAACGAGGGCTGAACAGTGGTGGCGAAGCGCGACCGCCCTTATGATGCAGGCCACCTGGTTTGCAGTCGGATAACTCAACATCCCATGTCGGAAAAAGACACCATCTCCATCCACCTTGTGCGCGAAGCGCTGTTGCAGAGCTGTGCGCCTGGTGCGGCCACTGTCGAGGCATTGAGCAAAGTCGGGATTGACCCTGCGTTGCTTGAGCAGCCCCATGCCCGTGTCCCGGCCACGGCCTATGCGCGCCTCTGGCGTTTGCTGGCGCGGCGCAGGGATGACGAGTTTTTTGGCATGGACCCGCGTGCACTCAAATCCGGTAGCCTGGCGTTTCTGTGTCGCGCCGCCATGGCGCAACCGAGCTTGGCGGCGGGCCTGGAAACCGGCCTGGGGTTTCTGTCGTTGATGCTGGAGCACATGCCAGGCCAGTTGGTTCGCCAACAGAGCCTGGCGGAGATCGTCCTGCTCGAACCCGATGAGCCCAAGCGTGCGTTCACGTATTTCACTTATTGGATGATCGTCCACGGCGTTGCGTGCTGGCTGGCGGGGCGTCGCATCCCGATCCTGGCCATTGAGCTGCGTTGCGCGCAGCCGGACTTCTGTGACGATTACCAGGTAATGTTTTCCGACAACCTGCGCTTTGATCGACCCCGTACCCGCATGATCTTTTCTGCCGACTGCCTGGACCTGCCGATCAAACGCAGTCAGCAGGAGCTCCAACGTTTTCTGGCCCATGCACCCGCTAACATCCTGGTCAAATACCGCGACCCTGAAAGCCTCGCCACGCGCATCAAGCACGACCTTCGGCAGATGCCTCCCGACACTTGGCCGGAAACGGAGGGCCTTGCCGCCAGGCTATGTATTTCTGCGTCCACCCTGCGTCGGCGCCTGGCGGAAGAGGGGCAGACTTATCAGGGCCTCAAAGACAGTGTGCGCAAAGAACTGGCGATTGTGTGGTTGGCTGAACCGCAGATCAGCTTTGCCGAGATTGCCACGCGGCTGGGGTTTGCCGATGCGAGTTCGTTCTACAAGGCGTTTCGCAAGTGGGCGGGGTCGAATCCGGGGCATTATCGGAGTTTGATTTTGAGCGACTCGAGTCGGTTCTAACCTTCGTTATGCGCAAGTAAGACATTTCTTACTCATTCCTTCACCCCAGTATGACAGAACGCTCCTTCGATATTTTAGGACGCGGCCGGCATATTTGGCGCTTGATTTCGTGCACTGTAAGCAACGTGTTCCTATCCATGTTTTCGGGCACTTAATGTCTGCTTGGTGAACATTGAACTTCGCGTACTGGGATCCGTGGTTTTATCGTGGAGTGCGCTTATGGGCAAATAAAGTGATCAGCTGCTTTCAAATGAATTATTTATTGATTTGAGGTGAGATTATGAAAGGTCTTATTGCGTTGCCGTGTCTTGCGTTAATGCTTTTGTCTGCTCAGGTGTCTGCCTTGTGTCTGTATATAACTGATAGCTATAGCGGGCTTTTGCAGCCAGGCGTGGAAACGGCAGTTTATGGTCCGTTCACAATAACGTCGGCTAATGGGTGTGCTGGTGCGACCATTGATGTTTCTGCTTCCACAAGCGGTGGGGGGAGGGCGCCGCAGTTGATAATTCAAAAGCAGACCGGGGCTTCCTGGGGAGATGTTGCTGGAACCTTTGGAAGTAGTACGTCCTTCTCAGGTGTGTTTGGAACCTATCGAGTCGTCATGATTAATTCTGGTTCGGAGGTGCAATCTTACTCTGGCACCGCACGATACGGTCGCTGAGTCGTTAAGCTAAACAGTGCGCCACGAGGTTATTGGCGCACTATTTGCGAGCATCTGAATCAAGCTTTTTCATCTATGGATAAAGCCGTATTGGAAGAGTTTACAAAATAGACCAGTGCCCCCATGGCGTGATTAGCTGCAACCATTCCCTGCCGCCATCTCAACGTATGCTCGTTTGCGGTTGCAGGGTTGTCTTCCAGGAATTCACTGTACTCCACCAGTCGCTCATTAAATAAGGCAATTGCGTTGAATTTTACGTGCGTCTCTGTTGGAACACCTTTCGCATCGGTATGCAAATTACCACCTATGAACATTCTGAATGCATAGATATCAATCATTTCGTGCTCAAATAGTGTGCGCCCTACTTTTCTTAGGTCATCTGAACTTATGGACGTCATGTCATAATCTTTCAAATAAGCCTTCAGCTGGGTGATTTGATTGTTATCATTGAGCTGTAGGGTGTCAGCTGCCACCTTCTTCTCTGTAATTGTGAATGCATTCATTGTCTGCTCTGGATTTTTGATCGCGAACGCATTGGTTGCCTTGGTATACCGCATCTGTTCAGCAGTCAACAAGATAGCCATGTCCCTTCCTCCATTAGTAAGTGACACTTCGTTGTCGACGCATGTGCGTATTACTTTAATGGCGCGTGGCGTCTGAAATGTGAGTTGGTTGTGAGGCATTAAAACCTGACGGCGAGGTACAGCGCGGGACTAGGACATTACCTACGAAGGCCTTCTTATTTGACTTACAGAAGTTACTTTCAACATTTTAGGAAGTCCCGGCAAAAAAAAGCCCCGCGACCGAATGGATCGCAGGGCTAAAAATTGGCTGGATGCGACCAACCAAAGGAGCTCTTTACCTCACTTGCTGCTGGCCACCACAGTATCCGGCTGCCAGCCACCCCCTAAGGCCTTGTAGATCGCCACAATGCCGCGATACAGATCCACTTCGGCCTGGGCCTGGGAGTCCTCTGCGGCCAGGCGTTCGCGCTGGGCGTCGAGCAGTACCAGGAAGTCCACGGTGCCTTCGCGGTAGCGGATCGCGGCGAGGTCGGCGGCGGCGCGGCTGGATTCGCTTTGGCGGATCAGAGACACCAGGCGTTGCTGACGCTTGCCGTAATCGCTGAAGGCGTTCTCGGACTCTTCCAGGGCCAGCAGCACTTGCTGCTCGTAGGTTGCCAGGGCGCCGTCGGCCTCGGCATTCGCACCGCGCAAACGCGCACGCACACTGCCCAGGTCAAACGCGGCCCAGGTAATGCTTGGGCCCAGGGACCAGGCATTCGCTGCAGCCGAGCCGATCTGCGAACCACGTCCGGCGGTAAAGCCGAGGAAGCCGCTGAGGCTGACCCGTGGGAACAGGTCGGCCTTGGCCACGCCGATACGCGCGGTGGCGGCGGCCAGCTTGCGTTCGGCGCTTAGGATGTCCGGGCGCCGTTGCAGCAATTGCCCCGGGTCGCCAATCGGCAGGGCCTTGGCGATTGCCGGCAGGTCTTTGGGGCTCAGGTCCACGCTCAGCTTGTCGGGACGCTGGCCGAGGAGGGTGGCGATGCGATTGCGCTCGCGCACTTGTTCGGCTTGCAGCTGCGGCACGCTGGCTTCCACCGCCGCCAGGCGTGCGTCGGCACGCTCGACGTCGAGTTGATCACCCACGCCGGCATCGCGCAGGCTGACGGTGATGGTGCGTGATTCTTGCTGGTTCTTCAGGTTGTCCAGGGCGATGCGTTCACGCAGTTGCGCCCCGCGCAGTTGGCCATAGGCATCCACCAGTTCAGCGATCATGGTGACTTGCAGTTGGTACAGGTCGGCTTCGGCCACCTGTTGGTCAGCGTCGCTGGCTTCCAGGTTGCGGCGGATGCGCCCGAACAAATCCACTTCCCAGGCCATGTCCAGGCCCAGGTCATAGCGCTCGCTGTTGACACGCTTGGTAGTCTGGCCGGGAATCTGGCCCTTGCCCACATCGCTGCTGGCGCGGGAGGTGACCACTGGCATGATGTCGTTGGCCGCGTCGTCACGGATAGCCCGTGCTGCCCGCAGGCGGGCAAAGGCTACGCGCAAATCACGGTTGCCGCTCAGCGACTGGGTTACCAGCTGGTTGAGCGTCGGGTCTTCGAACTGCTGCCACCAGATGCCTTCGTACTTGGCATGGTCGTAGCTTTTGCTGTCGGCGGCGGCCGTGATGTTGGCCGCCTCCAGTTGCTGGGTCTTGTAGTCCGGGCCTACGGCACAGGCGGCGAGCGCCAGTACCAGCAAGCTCGGCAGGAATACTTTCACACTCATTGCTGTGTCTCCAGCTTCAAGGCCTTGGCCGCTTTGCGCGCTTCCTGGCGCTCAACATAGCGACGGATCAGTACGTAGAACACTGGCGTCAGCAACAGACCGAAGAAGGTCACACCAATCATCCCGGAGAACACCGCCACACCCATGGCATGGCGCATCTCGGCACCCGCACCGCTGGACAATACCAACGGCACCACACCCATGATGAACGCGAACGAGGTCATCAGGATCGGCCGCAGACGCAGGCGGCAGGCTTCCAGTACCGCGGCCAGCGGGTCGAGGCCCTCCGCTTGTTTATCCTTGGCAAACTCGACGATCAGGATCGCGTTCTTGCAGGCCAGGCCCACCAGTACGATCAGGCCGATCTGGGTGAAGATGTTGTTGTCGCCGCCCGAGATGATCACACCGGTAATGGCCGACAGCAGCGTCATCGGTACGATCAGGATCACCGCCAGCGGCAGGCTCCAGCTTTCGTATTGGGCGGCCAGTACCAGGAACGCCAGCAGCACGCAGAGCGGGAACACGAACAGCGCGGTATTGCCCGAGAGGATTTGCTGATAGGTCAGGTCAGTCCACTCGTAGGTCATGCCGTTGGGCAGTTCATCCTTCAACAGCTTTTCAATCGCAGCCTGGGCCTGGCCGGAGCTGTAGCCCGGTGCGGCGTTGCCGTTGATTTCAGCGGTGATAAAGCCGTTGTAGTGCATCACGCGGTCCGGGCCCGAGGTGTCGCTGACCTTGATAAAGGTCGCCAGGGGGATCATCTCGCCTTTGTTGTTGCGCACTTTCAGCTGGCCGATCTGGTCGGAGTCCTGACGGAACTGCTGCTCGGCCTGCACGTTGACCTGGTAGGTACGCCCGAAGCGGTTGAAGTCGTTGGCATACAACGAACCCAGGTAGACCTGCAGCGTGTCGAAGATGTCGCTGATCGCCACGCCGTGGGTCTTGGCCTTTTCGCGGTCGATGGCGGCGTCGACTTGCGGCACGTTCACTGTGTAGCTGGTGAACAGGCCGAACAGTTCAGGCACGCTGTGACTCTTGGCAATCACGTTCTGGACTTCTTTGTACAGCTCGTCATAGCCGAGGTTGCCACGGTCTTCGATCTGCAGGCGAACCCCGCCGATGGTGCCCAGGCCCTGTACCGGCGGCGGCGGGAAGATCGCCATGTACGCTTCTTCAATGTTGGCGTATTGGCCATTCAACGCCCCGGCAATAGCCCCGGCCGACATGCTCGCGTCTTTACGCTCATCGAAGGGCTTCAAGGTCACAAACACGATGCCGCTGTTCGGGCTGTTGGTGAAGCCGTTGATCGACAGGCCCGGGAAGGCAATCGCGGCCTCCACGCCGGGCTGTTTAAGGGCGATCTCCGACATGCGCTTCATCACGTTTTCGGTGCGGTCCAGGCTTGCAGCGTCGGGCAGTTGGGCGAAGGCCACCAGGTATTGCTTGTCCTGGGCCGGTACGAAACCGGTCGGGGTGTGAGCAAACCCGAAGAACGTCAGCACCATCAGCCCGGCGTACACGAACAGGGCAATACCACTGCCGCGAATCACTCGGCGTACGGTACCCACGTAGCCATGGCTGGCCTTTTCGAAAAAGCGGTTGAAGGGACGGAACAGCCAGCCACCGAAGAGCTTGTCGAGGAACTTCGAGAAGCGATCCTTCGGCGCATCGTGACCGCGCAACAACACGGCGGCCAGGGCAGGGGACAGCGTCAGCGAGTTAAACGCCGAGATCACGGTCGAGATCGCGATGGTCAACGCGAACTGCTTGTAGAACTGCCCGGTCAAGCCACTGATAAAAGCGGCTGGAATGAACACCGCACACAGCACCAGCGCTGTAGCGATGATCGGGCCGGTAACTTCGCTCATGGCTTTTTCGGTGGCCGGGAACGGCTCCAGACCCAGTTCGATATTGCGCTCGACGTTCTCCACCACCACGATCGCGTCATCCACCACGATACCGATGGCCAGTACCAGGCCGAACAATGACAGGGCGTTGAGCGAGAATCCGAACAGGTGCATCACCGCAAACGTACCGATCAAGGATACCGGCACCGCCACCAACGGAATGATCGAGGCGCGCCAGGTCTGCAGGAACAGAATCACCACCAGCACCACAAGGATCAGCGCTTCGAACAGTGTGTGCACCACCGCTTCGATAGAGCCGCGTACAAAAATGGTCGGGTCATAGGCAATGCGGTAATCCATGCCCGCCGGGAAACTCTTTTTCAGCTCGGCCATCTTGCTGCGCACATCGTTGGAGATGTCGATGGCATTGGAGCCGGGGCGCTGGAAGATCGGAATCGCAACGGCCGGCTGGTTATCGATCAACGAGCGCAGCGCGTATTGGCTGGAGCCCAGCTCGACCCGGGCGATGTCTTTGAGGCGCGTGATTTCACCGTTGGCGCCGGCACGAATCACGATGTTCTCGAACTCTTCCTCGGTGACCAGGCGGCCTTGGGTATTGACCGACAACTGGAAGCTGGTGTCACTCGGCGCAGGCTGAGCGCCCAGGGCACCGGCAGCCACCTGGCGGTTCTGCTCGCGGATCGCCGTGACCACATCGGTAGCGGTCAGGTTGCGCGAGGCGGTCTTGTTCGGATCCAGCCAAACACGCAGGGAGTAGTCACCCATGCCGAACAGCTGCACATCGCCGACGCCACCCAAACGGGCCAGTTCGTCCTTGATGTTGAGGATCGCGTAGTTGGACAGGTACAGCATGTCGTAACGCTGATCCGGGGAGGTCAAGTGCACCACCATGGTCAGGTCGGGGGAAGCCTTGTCCACGGTGATACCGATGCGTGTCACTTCCTCAGGCAGCTTTGGCTGAGTCCGCGTCACACGGTTTTGCACTTGCACCTGTGCGTTGTCCAGGTCGGTGCCCAGGGCGAAGGTGATAGTCAGGGTCAGCTTACCGTCGGCGGTGGACTGCGAGGACATGTACAGCATGTTCTCGACACCCGTGATGGCCTGCTCCAGCGGTGCGGCCACGGTTTCGCCGATGACTTTGGGGTTGGCACCCGGGAAGTTGGCGCGTACCACCACAGTCGGCGGCACTACTTCCGGGTATTCGCTGATCGGCAGTTGGAACAGCGAGATTGCACCCGCGATCAGGATCAACAGCGACAGCACCGCTGCGAAGATCGGCCGCGAGATGAAGAACTTGGAAAAATTCATCTTGAGTCTTATCCCTTAACCGCGTGGAGTCGCAGTGCTGGCGAGCTTGGGCGCGGTCGTTTCCGGCGCCACTTGCTCCAGGTTGCTGGCTTCAAGCGCTTGTCGTTGTTGGGCCAAGGCGGCGAGGGTTTCCTTGCTGGCCATCGGAATGGTTTCCGGCGCGACCGGTGAGCCGGGGCGCACACGCTGCAGGCCCTTGACGATCACGGTGTCGTCCTTGGTCAGGCCGCTGCGTACGATGCGCAAGCCTTCGATCTTGGGCCCCAATTCCACCGCGCGGTAAGCCGGCTTGTCGCCGTCCATCACCAGCACAAACTTCTTGCCCAGGTCGGTACCGACGGCTTCGTCGTTGATCAGCACGGCGGAGTAGGTGCCGCTGCCGACCAGCTTCAAGCGCGCATACAGGCCAGGGGTGTATTCGCCCTTGCTGTTGTCAAACACCGCACGGCCACGGATGGTGCCGGTGGACGGGTTGACCTGGTTGTCGACGAAGTTCATCTGGCCCAGGTGCGGGTTGCCGGTTTCGTTGGACAGGCCCAGATACACCGGGGTGGTTGCGCCGCGACGGCCTTCACGGGCCAGTTCGGTGTACTTGAGGAACACACGCTCGTCGGCGTCGAAGTAGGCGTAGACCTTGTCGGTGGACACCACACTGGTCAGCGCAGTGGTGTCGGCGGTCACCAGGTTGCCGGCGGTGATTTCGGCACGGCTGACGCGGCCGCTGATCGGTGAAGTGACACGGGTAAAGCTCAAGTTCAGGCGGGCCAGGTCCAACTGCGCCTGGATCCCGGCCATGGCGGCGCGGGCCTCCTGGGCGGCGGTGGTGCGCGAGTCGGCCAGTTCAGCGGAGATCGCATTGCTCTGGCGCAGGCGTTCGCCGCGTTGCGCTTCGTTTTCGCTGCGGGTGGCGGCGGCTTTGGTCTGAGCCAACTGGGCTTCCAGGCGGCGCACTTCGGCCTGGAACGGGCGCGGGTCGATCTGGAACAGCAGGTCGCCTTTCTTGACCAAAGCGCCTTCAGTAAAAGCGACTTGGTCAATCTGGCCGGACACCCGAGGACGAATTTGCACGGTTTCCGGGGCTTCCAGCCGTCCGGTAAATTCGTCCCACTCGTTGACCGGCTGTTCCAGTACCTTGGCCACGCTGACCTTGGCTGGGGGCATGGCGGCCGCTTGTTCGGGAGACTTGCCGCACGCGCTCATCACCACCACGGCCAGAATCGCCAGGGGGAAGCGCAAAAGTTTGAGTGACTGTTCCATGAGGTGCATCCGCCAATGTATTTGAGATGGGCGGATCATGCGCGGCGGGGTGCTATGTCACGAATCGAATGAAGCAAAGGTAACTATCATTCGGAATGATATAAGAGGGGAGTCAGCCCTCTAGCATGGGGGTTTCGTTAGGGAGCTATCAATAGCCTTGATGACAAAAGACTGTTGCCTAAGGTGCATCGAATGCTTCACCCAGAAAATCGATCAAGGCGCGCACCGACGGCATCAGCCCGCGCCGGGATGGAAATACCGCCGTGATAACGCCTTGCACGGGCTGCCACTCAGGCAGCAAGACAACCAGACGCCCCTCGGCGACATCCTCCTTGACCACCACCCATGGCAGGTTGGCGATGCCTACTCCCGCCAGTGTCGCGTTTTTCAAAGTCGGCACATCATCGCTGACCAGGCGCGGCGTGTGCTGGATCTGCGTCGTCGCGCCATCCTGGCCGGTCAGCTCCCACACGTACTGAATCATCAGGTTGCCCCAGTGCACGGTGGGCAGCCCGGCAAGGTCGGCGGGTTGCGAGGGCAGGGCATAGTCCTGCAAAAAAGCCGCACTCGCCACCAGCACCTGCGTACTTTTACCGAGCAGTTTCATCACCAGTTCACTGCTTTCCAGGGGTGGGAAACACAGGCTCAAGGCAAGGTCATAACCCTCGGCAATCACATCGACCTTACGGTTGAAGCTCTTCACATTCAGTTCGACGTTGCCGCATTGCGCCATGAATTGAGCCAGCATCGGCGCCACCCAATAGTTGAGCAGCGCGGTGGTGCAACTCAGGCGAATCAAGCCGCGAGGTTCTGATTTGTTGAAGGCCACCACATCTTCTGCCGACTCGGCCTCGGCAATCATCGCCACACAATGTCGATAATAAGCCTGGCCGATATCGGTAACCTGGAACTGGCGCGTCGAACGCTGTATCAGCCGCGCTCCAAGCCTTGCCTCAAGCTGACCGACCCTGCGACTCAGGGTCGACTTGGGCAGGTTCAACGCTCGACCCGCCGCCGCAAAGCCGCCGTGCTCGACCACCTTGGCGTAAAGGAAGAGTTCGTTCAGGTCGAACATGGGCAGTGTTCCATTTTTGAGATGCCCCCAGCTTAATCCAACTCAGGCCCTACGTTGAGCGAATGTCAGCGCTTTCATCCGTGCGTCAGTTCAGTGTACGGCTGACCTCACGCAGGCGCGCGTCGCTCAGGTTGCCGGTGGACGCCAACAGGTGCAACTGGGCCATCAGGATCGCATAGCGTTGTTGGGCTAGGCGTTGTTGGGTATCGGTGACTTTCTGTTGCGCATCCAGTACGTCGGTGTTGATGCGGGAACCGGCTTCGAAGCCGTGGGTCACGGCGGCGAGGTTGATCTGGCTGGAGTTCAAGGCCTGCTTGAGTGCCTGATATTGGCTCATGCCGTTGGTGACTTGCAGGTAGGCCTGACGGGCCTTCATCCCGGCGTTGCGGCGTGCGTCTTCGACTTCGTCCGCTGCCTTGCTTTGCAGTGCATGGGCTTCGCGCACGCGACTGCTGGTGCGGCCACCGCTGTAGAGCGGAACGCTCAGTTTGACCCCGACCACGGTCTGGTTATAGCGATTTTCCGGTAACGTCACATCGTATACATCACCGCCGACAGAGGCGAAGCGGCCATGGGCGGCGATCAGATCGAGGGTGGGCAAATGGCCGGCCCGTTCCTTGTCGATGTCCATTTCGGCCAGGCGCTGGGCAATCTGCGCCGCCTGTACGGCAAGGTTGCCCTGTTGCGCGGTCGTGGCCCAATCATCGATGGCAGCGGGCACCGGGGCACTGAACTGCGGCTCTTTGCCTGACCACGGCCCCACCTGTGCGGCAGTCAATTGGGTGAGTGTTTCGTTGGCGATGTCCAATGCACCACGGGCGGCAATCTGTTCGGCGAATGCCTGGTCGTATTTGGCCTGAACCTGCGCGAGCGCGTTAGCGGTGGTAGCCCCGTCGGCCAGCAGTCGCTGGCTGCGCGTCTGGCTCTGGCGCAGGGTTTGTAGCTGTTGTGTGCGGGTGCTCAACAGTTCCTGATTGAGCAGCACGTCGAAATAAGCGCGGGCAACGCGCAGCATCAGCGCTTGGCGCGCCTGTTCAGTGTGCAGTTCACTGGCACTGATCAACAGTTTGCTTTGGTCGTGGGCGATCACATTCTGCCAACGCAGCAGCGGCTGTGTGAGGACCACCGCGTAGGCGTTGGTGTTATTGCGATTGCGATGATAATCGGAAGAGTCCTCGGCATCGACCCAGGCCGCGCCGCCGGTGACAGACAGGTCTGGCAGCAGGTTGGCACGGCTTTGCGGTTCCTTTTCTGCCGTGGCCAATTGCTGGGCCTGTGCGGCGGCGAACTGCATGTCGTGGGTCAGTGCCTTCTGGTACAGGTGGTACAAGTCATTTGCCGATACCTGGGTGGGCGCGCAGGCGAGTGCCAGCCAATACAGAGGCATGAGCAGCGGGGTGGTGTTGAGATGCAAACCTGGAATACGCAAGGGGTGTGCTCCACTGAAAGATTTATCGACTGATGTGGCTTCTGCGCATCATCAGCACCATGGGAATACCAATGGCCATTACCGCTCCCAAGGTGCCGAACAGCATGCTGAACGCCAGCATTTGCCCTTGTTCGCGCGCTTGCAGGTAAGGCATCAGGGCCAGGGCTTGTTGATGGCTCGCCAGGCCCAGGGAAAGAAACAGCGGGTCGGTTTCCACACCTCCCCAGCCGCTGGCAACCAGACTCGATTCGGTGACATGTTCGGAAAGCAGGCGGTAGCGTTCCCACGAGAACCGTGTGAGCAGGGTGGCTGCGATGGCGATACCCACGCTGCCCCCCAACTGGCGCATCAGGTTGAGCACGCCCGAAGCACCGGAGATCAATGTCAGCGGCAGGCGGCGCATCGCCAGGTTGGTCAGCGGCACAAAGATCATGCCCAGGCCCAGGCCGCGGATCACCAAGGGCCAGTACAGCGTGTCCGGGTTACTGTCGAGGGTGAACTGGGTGTGCAGGAACATGGCATAGCAGTACATGACGATGCCCAGCGTGACGAACACGCGCTCGTCGATCTTGTTTTCCTGGGACAGCTTGCCGATCACCAAGGTGCTGATGGCGCTGGCCACTGCCCCGGGGAAAATCACCAGCCCGCTCTGGTAAGCGCTCTGCGCCAGTAAGGTCTGCAAGAACAGCGGCACCATGAACAACGTGCTGTACAGCCCGAAGCCCACACAAAATGCACAGATGCATCCCATCAGGAACTCGCGATTCTGGAACAGTGCGACGTTGACGATTGGGTTGGCCACACGCCGCTCCCACCAGAAGAAGCCCACCAGGCTGAAGCTGCTGAGCAACAGGCAGGCTACGGTCCAGTTGGACGCCATCCAGTCCCAGTGTTCGCCGCGCTCCAGCAGGATCTGCAGGCTGCCGACGCCCAGAGCCAGCAAGCAGAAGCCGCTGTAGTCGACGCTGGAAGGTTTTTGTTCGTTGGGCGAGTCGTTGATACACAGCCAGCACAGCAACAAGGCCACGGCACCGATCGGCAAGTTGATCAAGAAGATCCAGTGCCACGACAAGGTGTCGATCAGGTAGCCGCCGACGGTCGGGCCGAGGGTTGGCCCCATCATCACCCCCACGCCGTACAACGCCATGCCGCTGCTGACTTTTTCCTTGGGGAACACGTCGTAGATGATGGCCTGGGAAATGCCCAGCAACCCGCCGCCCGCCAGGCCTTGCAGCACCCGAAACGCGACCAGTTGCCAGAGTTCGGCAGACATCGCGCAACCCAACGATGCCAGTACGAACAGCGCAGTAGAGACCAGGTAATAAGTACGCCGGCCGAACCACGCCGATAGCCAGCCACTGACCGGAAGAATCACCACGTTGGCCACCACATAACCGGTGGAGACCCAGGAGATTTCATCCACCGACGCCCCGTAGGTGCCCATCAGACTGGGAATCGCGACGTTGACGATGGTGACATCGAGCAGCTCCATCATCGAGACCAGCGTGACGGTAAACGCAATCAGGTAGGGCGACCTCATAGCGTCTGGCCGGCGTCGTCAGGTGCGGCCACTTCGACGAACGCGCTCATGCCCGGGCTCAACAGCGACTTGTAGTCATCCGGCACAGCGTTGAGCGCGATGCGCACCTGCACGCGCTGCACCACTTTGGTGAAGTTGCCCGTGGCATTCTCCTGGGGCAGCAATGAGAATTTCGCCCCGGTGGCCGGTGCCAGGCTTTCGACGACGCCGTCGAAGGCGTGCCCGGGGAAGGCGTCCACGGTAACTCGGGCGTTCTGGCCGACGCGCACGCGGCCCACCTGGGTCTCCTTGAAGTTGGCGGTAATCCACAGCGGTTCGGTGGCGATCAGGCTCATGAGCTTTTGGCCGGCGACCACAAACTGGCCAGGCTCCACTTCTTTTTTCGAGACAATGCTGCGCAACGGCGCGGTCTGGCGGGTGTCGTTGAGCTGGATCCTGGATTGTTCCAGCTCAGCTTGCGCGGCCGCGATCCGATAGTCCTGCACCTTGAGTTCGGCCTTGTTGGCCAAGGTGCTTTGGGCCGCGGCCTGGGCGTTGCTGCGCGCTACCCCCTGGGCATGGCTGAGGGCATCGAAACGCGCCTTGGCCACTTCCTGGTCCTGGGTGCTCAGCACGCCTTGAGCGCCGAGGCGACGGGCACGCTGGTAGTCGTTACGCGCTTGCTCAAGGTTGGCGCTCGCTTGAGCCAGGGCCGCTTGCGCGGCCTCGCGCATGGCCACTGCACCGAGCACCTGGCTGTCCAGCGCCCCCGGCACGCCTGCGCGCCCGGCGGCGGCGAGCAGCGCTTGCCACTGTGCTTCGCGCTGCTGCAGCTGGTAGCGGTATTCACTGTCGCGGATCTGAAACAGCAGGTCGCCGCTTTGTACCGTGACGTTGTCCACCACCGGCACACTGATCACCACGCCCGAGAGCTTGGCCCGTACCGGGATGATCACCCCGTCGAGTTCGGCGTTGTCGGTACTCACGTAGGTGCTGGAATACTGCCAGCGCTGCCAGCCCAGTATCAGCAACCCGCCGACCACGACGCCGCACAGCGTCAGTTTTATCAACTTGCCTTTGGTCATGTGGTACTCCCTGTCGATGCACGTTGAGGTCAAGCAGGCTCAGAAACGGTGTGGACCTCCCGCGCAGGACGGCTCACCGTCGGCTGAGCCTTGTCCAGCAGGAACTGATGCACGCCATTCCACAGGTCAATCCGTGAGTTGATTGCGGTTTTCGCACTCTCGACCATGTGCAGGTGTTGCGCGGGGCTGGTGACGATTTCGGCGATGATGCGTTTGGCCGCCGGGCCGTGATCGTCACCATCCATCTCGATGTGGCGCTTCAAGTAATACGTGAGCATCGGTACCTCGCTTTCACTGACCGACCATTGCGACAGCAGGCGACCAAACATGTCGGGGATAATGTCTTCACGCCCGAAGAAGAAGTACGCCAGGACCGCTTCGGTGCTGCCGTGTTGCGCAATATCGAGGGTCTGGCACATGAACACTTTGGCCGCCGTTGGAATCTCTCCGTGGTTGAGCGCCTTGGCCAGCGGAACCTTGGCCTGGATAGCGGCCAGGAAGCGGCGGAATACGCTGCTGTCGGCGCCGATTTCATCCATGGCCGCGAGGTACAGGTCCAGGTGGCTGATAAAACCGCCCTCGGGATGCTCGTCGGTCTCTTCACCGACCACGATTTCGTTGATCAGGCGGGCGGCGGTGATGTGTACCGGCGGTACCCAGGGCAACTCCACGCAGGTGAGGTCGCGCTGGATACGCTTGAGCAAGGTCATGAAGTCCCAGACGGCGAACACGTGAAATTCCATCAGGGTGCGCACGTCTTCTACGGTGCGGATACTGGCGAACAAGGGGTGACTGAACAGCTGCTCGCGCTCGGTTTCAATGTGGCTATCGATATCAAAAGGCATGCGTGCTCCTGCGGCCTGAAGGGTCAGGCAGAAAATCCAGCGGAAATTAAGGGTGTGTGTCGTTTACCGTGTTTGTACGGTAGGGGTGGCGCCCGGTGGCATACCGGAAAGACCGCACGAAGTGCTTTTCCAGCAGGTATTGCCGGTTTTCGTACCACCCCGCGTCCAGCAGTTGACGGTGTACCTTGGGCAGTCGCCAGCAAGGCACCGCGGGGTAAAAATGATGTTCCAGGTGAAAGTTCGAACCCGCGTGCAGCCAGGTGTTGAGGCGCGAAGTGCGTGAACGCGCTGGCGGCAAGTGCGGGCCTGCGTCGAAAGCATGTTCTTGATAGGCATTGACCGCCGACAGCATGAACGCCACCGCCAGGCTCAAGGAAAACCCCAGCAGCAACCCGTCGATGAGCCACATGGCCAGCCCATAAAGGCTGAGCCATACAACCTGACAGGCGATATTGCAGCGCGCCAGCCATTGCACCTGGGCTGAACTCAACGGCAGCGCCGAGGGATTGCCCAATGGCCCGAACGCCAGGCGCCAGGTGGTCTGCAGATAACGCAGGGTGGCGATCAAGCGCGACAGGGTGATGCGGCTTACCAGTGTGTGGTAACGCGAAAAGAGCCGGTAGTCCGGGTCCTTCGTGCTGTTGCTGTAACGGTGGTGTTGCCAATGGTCTACAAAGTAACCGGTCACACAGAACCCCGGCAGCAGCGAACTGGTGGCAATGCCCAGGTAGCAACTGCGCATGGGGTTCGCACTCAGGTTGAAGTGGAAACCTTCATGCCCAAGGATCGCTTGCAGAAATAACCCGTATCCCGCCAATACCACCAACGGCAAACACACCAGCGTCCACAGGGTGGAAGCTGTGGTCGTCACCCACACAAACAGTGCCAGTGGCAACAGGTACAGGCTCAAGGCGTAGGCGATGATCAGCAAGGACTCCCTCGGCCGGGCCTTGAACAAGGCACGGTCGAGACGGACCTGGGGCTTGGGGTGCAGGTGGCTGGCCATTGGCGACGGCTTACTCGATCAGTTCAGGGTTGAGCACCAGGTGGCCGCCGCGCGTGAGCGTGCGCAGGCGCATGGCGATAAAGCCATCCACCACGCTCGGCACGCTGCGTGCGGTATACATGGCCAGCGTGCCCATGAACGTCAGCCCCCGGTTGCGCAGGCCATTTTTCTGGCAGGCACGTACCAGGCCGTTCGCGGCGGCATCCAGCTTTTCTTCGAGGGACAGCAGGGTCTTGTCACCCCATTTGAAGGTCACCAGGCGTTTGACCGACAGGCCCACACGCTGCGCGGGCAAGTGGATCGCCGTGTCGATGAACCCCGGGTACACCGTGACCACGTCAAGTTCCCCGCGATACTGCATACGCAGCACATCCGAATAAGCGCTCAGCGCACGTTTGCTCGCAGCATAGGCGGCCACGTAGGGTGCATTCACCAGCGCGAACAGTGAGGACACGTTGACCACTTTGCCGCGCTTTCGCAGCAACCCCGGCAGGAACCCCGAAGTCAGTTGCCAAGGCGCGAACAGGTTGACATCCACCGCGCGGGTCACCTCATCGGTGACGCCGGTTTCGCCGCGTTCCAGCGTCAGGGTGCCGGCGTTATTGACCAGAATGTCGATGTCGCCGAAATCGGTGCTGATGGCGCTGATCACGTTGGCCACGGCGTGGCGGTCGCACAGGTCGACTTGATAAAACGCGTCCAGCAGACTGCTGTCTTGCGGTGCGAGGATGTCAAGGCCAATCACGGTGGCGCCCAGTTGCTTGAGTTTGCAGGCCGCTGCGAAACCCAGGCCGCGCGCGGTGCCGGTGATAACAATGGTTTTTCCGAGCAGATTCATGAGTGCGCTCCGGTCATGCTGAAGGTTGATGCGGACAAGTAGGTGTCAAGGTTGGTCGCCATCGAGATCCTGGCCGGTGGATGAAATTGCAGACCGCGGCAGGCCATCAACCCGTTGGAGCTCAGGTTGCTGGTGATGAACGCCATCCCGCCCAACATGGCGTGAGCCTGGTCGGAGAGCTGGGCAAGGCGTTGCTCGATGCCGTAACGCACCAGCAGCAGACGGGCCAGCACGTTAGGCAAGTCCTGTGGGTTGCGCTCGATATCCAGGGCCGCGCCTTCCAGCGCGCTGATCGCCAATTGCAGGTCGGCTGCCAGGTCCACGCGGTGATGCGCGGTCCAGCGGGCGGCGTCTGTGACCGACTCGATCAGGCCGGCGCAGGCACCCACATAGGATGCGCAAATCAACAGTTCGAACCAGATAAAACCCACGGTTTGCACGTCGCCCAGCTGGTGGGTGTAACCGGCGGAAAACACCATGCGCTCGGGCACCAGCACTTCGTTGAGGCGCACTTCGATGCTTTCAGCGCCGGCCAAGGCGCTGTTCTGCCAGAAGGGATTACGGCTGATGCCCGGCGCAGTGGCCGGAATCAATGCGACCATCAGCTCTTCGCCGCCAGGGGTTTGGCGGATATAGCTGGCGGTGAGCAAGTCCATCGACTGTCCGAGGCAGCAGGGCTTCTTGCTGCCGCTGAGTAACACCCCCTCTGGGGTGTGCACCGCTTGCATGGCCGAGTCGAGAATGCCCGCTCCGCTGGTGCCCTCGGCAAACCCCGAAGACAGCAACAAGCGTTTTTGTGCGACGGCAGCCAGCAACAGGCCTTCGGCGCCGCCACCGTTCTGCGTGAGTGCCAATAAGCTCGCCACGGAAAACTGGTGCATGGTGCTGGCCACTGCCAGCGAGGGCGAGCGGGCCCCCAGGGCGATCTGCACATGCACCGCGTCGAGGATATTCGCGCCCAGCCCGCCGGCTTCGCGGTTGACCAGCAAACCCACCGGGCCATGTTGCTTGAACAGGGCGATGACCTCGCTCTGTGGCGCCTCACGCTGGGCCGGAGGAATGGCCGCCAGACGCTCGTCAAAACCAGGGGCGTAGCGTTGAAGCAGATCGCGTGAGCGATTCAGTAACGACAGTGACATGGTTCAGGCCTTCAAGTAGCTCGCCGGAAACAGGCCGGTGATGATCGAGTGAATGTTGTCCCGGATGGCTTGTTTGGCCACAGGGTCGAGCATGTCCGCGAGCATCGGCAGGCCCAGGTCGAAGCGCGATTTGAAGGAGATGATCGCGTCCTTGCCGTCCGGCAAGACGTGCCAGGTGCCGGAGAAGTGATCGACGTCGCCGGCCATCTGCTCGAAATGAATTTCCCGGGTGTCGGCATTGAAGGTGTCACGCTCCTGCCACTTGAGAATGCCGCTGTGGAAGTTGACCTCCCAGGACGTAAACGACACCTGGTCGCTGACCTTGTTGATGCTGATATCGCGCACCGACTCGCAGAGCTCGACGTAATTGCTGAAATCGCTGATCACCGCAAATACTTCATCAGCGCAGGCATGGGGAATATGGGCCTGCACGTTGACTTCTTGCATGGGGGAAAACTCCATTTAAAGGGATGGCATCGAAGTGGTCAGTGCCTGGGTGAAGCCTTCGATCAACCAGTTGCAATCCTGGGCCGTCAGCAATGGCGACGGCGTGAGCCTTATCACCCGGTGATCATTGAGCGAGTGGCACACAATGATGCGCTGCTCGATCAGGGCCATGACCATATTGGCGGCGATTGAGGCCTCGGCGAACTCAAAGCCCAACAGCAAACCCGCACTGCGCAGTTGCACACGTTCGGCCCAACCTCTTTGTTGCAACAGCGCGCTGAAGCGGGCGTGCAGGTCCTGGCCCAGTAACCGGGCACGCGCGACCAGGTCTTCTTGCACCATCACTTGCAGCGTGGCCTGCACGGCCGCCATGGCCAGCGGGTTGGCGCCGAAGGTCGAGGTGTGGACCGTAGGGTTGCGATTGAACGGCGCATAGATCGTGGCGCTGGCGACCATGGCGCTCACCGGTACGCAACCGCCGGACAGGCTTTTACCTACCAGCATGATGTCGGGCACCACCTGTTCCTGGTCACAGCCCCACCAATAGCCGGTGCGGCCCAGGCCAGATTGGATCTCGTCGATAATCAGCACGGCGCCATACTGATTGCACAGCTCGCGCACACGCCTGAGGTAACCCGATGGCGGCAGAATGACTCCCGCTTCGGCCTGGATCGGTTCGAGGATCACGCAGGCCTTGTCCGGCGATGCGCGTAGTTGCTGCTCAAGTGCGACGCTGTCGCCAAACGGCACGAACTCGCTGTCGCTGAGCAACCCATTGAAGGGTTCTCGGTAGCTCTCGCGGCCGGTGACGGCGAGGGCGCCGAGGGTCTTGCCGTGGAACCCCCCGAAGGTCGACAGCGTACGACGGCAACCGTTGAGGCGCGCGAGCTTCAAGCCGGCTTCGGTGGCCTCGGCGCCTGAATTGCAAAAGAACACATAGTCCAGGTCGCCCGGGCACTGCGCCGCCAGGGCGCGTGCGGCAAAGGCCTGTTGCGGGTTGAGCAACAACTTGCTGGCCAAAGCGTTTTGCTGCAGTTGACGGGTAACCGCTTCCACGACAACCGGGTGGCCATGACCGAGGAAAAACACGCCATAGCCGCCTGCATCCAGGTATTGACGACCTTGCTCGTCGTAGATGTAGACGCCACGGCTGGATTGCTCGATCGGCAGGTTCATCAGCGAAGCGAGGCGTGCGTAGCCCGAGTTGACGTGTTGACGCAGGTATTGGTCGACCTGTGCGGCGTCGAGGGTGGGTTCGATGACTATCGGGTTCATGCCACGCTCACTTCTGTGGTCGGTGTCACCGGCTGCTTGAGCATGCGCGTCAGAGCCCCCAGCTTGGGCGCCAGGTGGTTGAGCGACAGCAGCAACTCGCGGCCAACATCACGCTGGCTGAACGCCGGCTCGCCGAGTAACTGCGGCAATGAGGTGGGCAGTGGCGTGCGCAGGCAGGCATAGCGGCACAACTGCGTGGCACGGGTCAGGGCAGCCTGGATATTGCCGCTCAGCGCCGGCAGAAATACCGGGCGAATCAATCGTTCGTAAATATCCGGCGCCATGCAGCGTGGCCGTGTGAAGGGTTGCATCTGGGCTTCCATGGATTGGCACATCAGGTCCAGCAGCCCCGTCAGATCCAGAGCCTGTGGGCCGCTGGTGAGAAAGTAGTCGTCGCCGATCAAACGCTGGTGCAGCGCGTTGGCAATCGCTCGGGCCGCGACGTCACGGGCGATCAGGTCGACATAGCCAGCAGGCGGGCAGGGTACGATGGGCAGTACGCCAGACATCATCAGCCCCATGGTCATATGGAAACCCTGAAAGTTGGGCATATGCCCGGTGCTGGCGTCACCGATAATGATGGACGGACGAAAGATCGACACATCGATGCCAGCCGAGCGCACCAGGGTTTCGGCCTGGCGCTTGGCGACTTCGTATGGCGTTTCCGCTTGCACGCCTTCGTAATAGTCGCAAGGGTGGGTAAAGGCGGTGCTGATGTGATACAGCGGCACCTTGGCTTGCTGCACGAAGGCCACGACGTTTTCGGTGCCGAGGTAGTTCACCGAAAAGATCTGATCGATATCGCCGTCCAGGCGCGTCACTGCCGCGGCGTGGATCACCCAGTCGACACGCTCAACCAGCGCCGCATAAACGTCGCAGGCCAAGCCCAGGTCAGCGCTGCAAATATCACCCTTGAGCACTTCCACTCGGGGATCGCGGATACGGCTTTTGCGCGCCAGGCAGACCAGGTGAAAGTCCTCTGCCAGGCAGTCGATCAGTGACTCACCGAGCACCCCTGAGCCTCCAGTGAGAAGGACGGTTAGTTTTTGCTGTGCTGACATGTAGGGCGCATCCTGCGGATTCATCGAAAGAATTCATGGTGCGTCTCGCCGAATTGCAGGCACAGATGCCCCGGGCGAACACTCTTCTATTCACTTTCGGTGGCGCTGAGGTGCTCTGGGAGGAGGTGATCAGCGCTTAACGTTGTCGCGAATAAGATGCGATCGATATTGGCGTTTTGATATCAGTGCGTCTTGAACGAAACGCTTGTCTTACGCAAAACCTCAGCGGCGGTGCGCGGCGTCATGCCAATCATGCGGCGCATCATGCGAGCCAGATGCGCCTGGTCGGAGAAACCGCCGTCGGCGGCCGCGTCCGATAACGTCGAACCGCCGGCCAGGGATTTGGAGGCCCGTTCCAATTTGTTCCAGATGATCCACTGGGAGAGGGAAACACCCATCTGGTGGGTGGCGACGCAGCGCAACCGGGGGCTGGACAACCCCACCGCCTGGGCAGCGCGACTGACGCAACCTGGGCCGTCGCGGTCCAGGCGCAAAATATTCAGGGCTTTGTGGAGCCTATGGTCGATCGGCGGGGTAATTGCCAGCAAACGCGAGAGGGCATCGACAAAGTGCGACAGGGATGTACTACGGCGAAAGCACGTCAGCAGTTCATCACTGGCCAGGGCGATGCCATCGTCCTGGAGCAACGCATTGAGTGCACGGCCCAACGCCGTGTCCGGGCTGACATATAAAAACGCTACCGGATGACTCTCCGCCACGGCACGGTGTTCGACGTTGGGACCGATGATCACACCTGCCGCACGGAGCACCCTTCCGGGCAACTCAAGGGTGGCGGGGTGACCTACGCCGATGCACAGTTGGATGGCGACATGGGAGTGAGCAGTGTTTTGATCCGCACGGCCAATGTAGCCGGCCCACGAGTCGCCAAAGGTAACGCTGCCATCCCACATTTGAAGTCTTCCTTGACGTGTTGGGTGATTGTTCGACGCGTGCAGGGTAGGCCTGCACAGGTCTGGATTCAAGCGTGGCGCTGGGTCGCTGTCTTTTCGTTGCACAGCGAGTGCATATCAAGCCGACGCTTGCTAGAGGCTATCCGGATCCCCGAAAAACATCTGAATCCGCGACCGCAACCACCGCTCCCCCGGATCATTATCCTGCGACCCCCGCCATGCCATATGCAGCTCAAACGAGCGCACGGGCAGCGGCGGGTCTTCGGCGCGCAACCCTCCCGCCGCGGTCAACGCTTCAGCCGCATAATCCGGCACGGTGGCCAGAATGTCGGTACCCGCCAGCAAGGTGCCAAGCCCGTTGAACTGTGGCACGGCCAGTACTACGTGGCGTTTGCGGTCGAGTTTCTCCAGCTCTTCATCAATAAACCCGCTCAGGTCGCCGGCGAATGACACCAATGCATGGGGGCGTGAGCAGAAGTCGTCCAGGCTCAGCGAGCCGGGCACGCTGTCGGCGCGCAGCAGTTTTGGCAGGCTGCGCCGCAGTACCTTGCGCTTGGCATTGGCCGGCAGGTCGGCGGTGTAACTGACGCCGATGGAGATTTCACCGGAGGCGAGCAGACTGGGCATCAGGATGTAATTGACGCGGCGTACCACCAGCACAATGCCGGGGGCTTCGGAACGCAGGCGTTTGAGCAATTGCGGAAGCAGGGCAAATTCCACGTCATCGGACAGGCCGATGCGGAACACGGCGGTGCTGGTGGCGGGATCGAATTCGGCGGCGCGGCTGACGGCGGTGGAAATCGAGTCCAGGGCCGGGGAGAGCAGGGCGAAGATTTCTACGGCGCGGGCCGAGGGTTCCATGCTGCGCCCGGTGCGCACGAACAGCGGGTCATCGAACAGCCCACGCAGGCGCGACAAGGCCGCGCTGATGGCCGGCTGGCCGAGGAACAATTTCTCGGCCGCGCGGGTCACACTGCGCTCATGCATCAAGGTTTCGAATACGATCAAGAGGTTAAGGTCGACACGACGCAGGTCGTTACGGTTCATCTTGTGTCCTGGAAGAGTCTGCAAACTTGATGTGAGCGGTCACACAGGAACCCATAAGGTCCTATTCAGAAGCATGACCGGCATGAATCTTACGGGGAAAGGCTGGTACTCTGCACCGGCTAATTGATTTTTCCTACGATAGTTGAGGTCTGCTCCTCCTTCGCGGAATCAATGACAGGCATGTCGACTATTAATGGCGACCGGTGGTCTTACCTGGAAAGCCCAGATAAAGTTCATGGCATTAGAGGTTACTTTGACGAGGTTTGCGATGTCCCGCACGATCCGTTTTCACAAGTTTGGTCCGGCCGAGGTGCTCAAATGCGAAGAGCATGCAGCCGCGCAGCCCGCACCGGGCGAAGTGCAGGTGCGTGTCGAGGCAATTGGCATCAGTTGGTACGACATTCTGTGGCGCCAGAACCTGGCGTCTTCCCATGCGCGCTTGCCTTCGGGCCTTGGTCATGAAATGGCCGGTGTTGTTGTCGCCCTCGGCGATGGCGTGGATGACTTGGCAGTGGGCGACAAGGTGGCCAGTTTTCCGGCCGAGAGCCCCAATGATTACCCGGTGTACGGCGAGCAGATCGTCCTGCCCCGTTCGGCGCTGACCCGTTACCCGGATGTCTTGAGCCCGATTGAAGCCAGCGTGCACTACACGCCGTTGCTGATTGCCTACTTTGCCTACATGGATCTGGCGCGGGTCAAACCGGGGCAGTTTGCCTTGGTGACCGATGCCAGCCATTGTTCCGGCCCATCGTTTGTACAACTGGGCAAGGCCTTGGGTGTGCGGGTGATCGCCGCTACCAAAGACAGTGCCGAGCGCGAATACCTGCTGTCCCTTGGGGCAGAAAAAGTCATCGTCACCGAAGAACAAGACCTGCTCATGCAGATCAACAAGTTCACCGATAACCGTGGCGTGGACGTGGTATTCGATGGCCTGGGTGGCCCGCAGATGTCGCTGCTCGGTGATGTGCTGGCACCGCGTGGCAGCCTGGTGCTGTATGGCCTGCAAGGCGGCAACCAGACGCCGTTCCCGGCCTGTGCGGCGTTCCAGAAGAACATTCAGTTCTTCGTGCACTGTATCGGCAACTTCACCGGCAAGCCGGAACTGGGCATCATCCAGGACCAGGTGGCAGTGCAGCGCGCCTTGCGTGAGATCAACCAACTGACGGCCGACCGGGTGCTGGTCCCACTGAAAACCACGGTGTTTCCGTTCGGTAAGTTCGTCGAAGCACATCGATACATGGACGAATGCCCGTGTCGCGAGCGTGTGGCGTTGCAGGTTGAAGCTGTTTGAGCTGTAGGAGTATTCGTAAATGAATACGTTGGCGTCTGAGCCTATGAGGCAAATGCGCCATTTGACAGGGCTTAACCCGCATCGGGGTTGAGCCGCCGCGAGGGTGTTGCGCCCTGCAAACAATACCTTTTTTCCTTACGCCGCCCTGAATTCCAGCGCGGCGCTGTTGCGTGCGCGCCAAAAAAGTTCGGTCGCCTGCCCATCTGAACTGCTTTCAGGCGTTGTTCTGTATCTGTTAATCATTATTTGAGTGCCGATAATTGTGTCTTCGCTGTCATCTCAAGGATTGAGCAATGATTGAATACCTGACATTAACGTCTCGCACCTCTGAAACTAGCGATGCACGGGTCGCCTTCTCGAAAGTGCAAAACAAATACGCAGTCGCTTTACCTGAGCCAACAATGAGCGGGTAACTAATATGCGTCGGACGTTTCCTTAGTTGCTTAGTTAAAGTGGTGTAGGGCGTTGTCGGAATATTCCTAAGACATGCGGCCAGCCGCGCTGGAAGCCGTGCACGCCCACGACTCAGCATCGGTGGCGCCATTGACTGCTCCGGTGAGCGGTCCTGCGATTTTGTTGCAGGGTGCTAATGTTGAATCAACCTCGCACGATGCAACTGACGACAAACTTATAGATGTAATGGGTCGAGCAATGACAATTGATAATTGCTTGAAGCTAATATTTCAATTCAGGTAGTAGAACGATGAGCGCTATTCATGAGCAAGCCATGAACTATGTTTACCAGCAAGTTCTGCAACGGTTGGTCGGGCACTTTACCCGTGACGAACGTACCGCACTGCAACTGTTGATCCAGCGAATTGTGGTAGCGGCCGGTGGCATGGAACAAGTAGGCAACTACAAAGTGCTGATTGCTCACGGCGGGGGTGAGGTCAGCAGTTACACCCTGGCGCTGTTGCGTGCGGCGCAACTGAGCATCGCCGGGCGTGCACCCAAGACTTTTCATCTGCGCGTGGCAACGTTGCGGCATCCGGGTATGACTCAGGCAACGCTTGATTCACTGCATCAGGGCTATGGCGCGTTGTTCTTCCATGATGATTCTCGGGTTGAACTGCTGATGGTCGAAAACCATGAAGTACTGCCCTTTAATCATCAGCGCCCGGCGTCCAGTGCCGGGCGTGAAGTCAGCCAGCGCAATATGCTGATGATAGGGCACCTGACGTCCGGGGACATTCGCGCCATCCTGCGCAACGACACGTATCTGGCCCTTGGCGATTTCTATCAGCGGGTTGCTACCTGGAACGGCGGTGTGCACGCAGTGGTCAGCGGCGATTCGGTGCGCAAGCAAAGCCAACACATCGCGTGGCTGAAGAAAAATGCCCTGGCAACCGGTCTCGCGTTCGCGTCCGGCAAGCCGACATCGCTCAACGGGTTGTTTGCACGCATGGAAGAATGGAGCGTCGGCTGCTACCGCGACCTCTATGGCGAGCACTACGCGGGCACCGAGAACCCAGGCCGGGGCGGGCACCGGCATTTGGCCTACATCGGTATTGCCGACCTGCTCGACGATGTCGACGTCGCGCGCGCGCCGCTGCTTACGGAGTTTCTGGCTCACAAGCGCGACCCGTTCGAGTTCCAGTTCAGCCACCCAGCCTATCCAAACCCATTGCTCATGGCACATATGTACGGCTTGCAGGCCCAATGCCTGCGTGAGCTCTCCTATGAGCACGGTGTCGAAGGTTTTGTTCGTCACGCGGCAGACTACATGCTGCGCAGACGCGTCCCCATTGAGTTGATCACCGAGGCGTCCAGCCCGGATGGGCGGGTATTGTCGACCACCTACGCCCAGGCGTTTTTTGGTCTGGATGAAAGTCAGTTGACTTGCCTGCTGTTCGCGCCTTTCGTTCAGCATGGCGAACGGCTGGAGGGCTTCTTGCGTCAATGCCATCCCGGCATGTTGGTGGCACTGCCCGAACTGCACAAGGCGCTGCAGGGCAAGCCTGCTGCGGACATGTTGCATCAGTGGCTGGTAGACACCAGTGGTTTGCCGCTGGCCTTATTGCAGCATTTGTATCGCAAGCGAACATTGCCGGCTGCGCACGGCTCTCGCATCCACAAACAACTGTTTAGCCGGCCCGAGGCCCGGATCGCCCAAGTGTCGGGGCGCTAGCACCGTGCATTGGCGTATAGATGCCGGTGAGCGGCGATGAACCTGAGGGGAGAGCGGCAGGCAGACTTTGCCTATCAGGCGGTGTACCGCTACATGATCAACCTGATCAACGAAGTCAGCCTGGAAACGCCGGTCAAGTTGCCGTCGTTGCGTCAGTTGTCGACACGCATGAACGTGTCGATCTCGACGATTCAGTACGCTTACTCTTTGCTGGAAAAGGAAGGGCGGGTCTACTCGGTGGCCAAGTCTGGCTATTTCGCCTGGCCTGTGGCGACAAACCCGCCGGTCATGGCGGGCGCCGACCTGCTTGAGCGGCTGTATGCGGCGGCGCGACGCCCGACCATGGTGGTGCTCAGTGGTGATGAGCCGGCGTTGTTGGGGTCACTGGATGGCGCTTTGCTTGCGCTGGAGCGCCAGCTGGTGCGCAGGTATCCACACCACCTGCAACCGTCGCAACCTTCTGGCGTATGGGAATTACGGGCGGCATTGGCGGCCCGTTATACCTCGTCGCCTAGCCATTGCTGGCAGGCCGACGAGGTGTATATCGGCGCCGATCTTCAGGGCGTACTGCAAATCCTGATCGACACGCTTGGCCTCGAGGGTACGGTGGTGCTGGCTGAATCGCCCTGCGATTACCTGGTCTTGCGCCTGTTACAAAGCGCTGGCGTGCGGGTTATCGAACTGCCCTGGCACGCCGATGGCAGCTTCGACTTGGCCACGTTCGAGCACCTGCTCAAGCACGAACCGGTGCACCTTGTGCTGCTGTCCTCCGTGGTCAGCATGCCCTCGGGTAACGCGCTGACGCTACCTGAACGGCTGCAAGTAGCGCATTTGCTGGAGCGGCACGCCTGTTGGTTGCTGGAGAACGACACGTTTGGTGAGCTGAGCTTCGCGTCGTCGCAGACGGCTTTGCGCAACCTGGTCAACCCGCAGCGGCTGATTGTGTTTTCTTCGTTCGAAAAGGTGTTGGGGCCAGAAGCGCCGTTTGGGTACCTACTGACGCAGCAAATGGGCAGTGAGTTGCAGCGCCAGTTTTTGCTGCGCTCATTTCGACTTTCCTCCATTCGGCAACGCGCCATTGCTCGGCTATATGAGAGCGGGCGGTTGGATCAGCACTTGCAGACGTTATGCCAGCGCCTTCAGGAACAGGCGCAAGCCATGAGCCATCGGTTGGATGTGCATATGCAAGGGCGTGTGAGTTATCGAATGCCTATCGCCGGGGCAAGTTTCTGGTTGCAGTCGGTGGTGCCGGTGGATATGCGTCTGGTGTTCCAGCGCATGCTCGCCCAGCAGGTCGTGATTGCGCCGGGGGAGTTGTTCAGCCTCATAGGCTTGCATCACCAGCATATGCGCTTGAGTCATACGTTCAGCGGCCACCCCAATCTGGATATTGTCCTGAATGCGCTGGCTCAGGCGCTGCTCCAGGCACAGACCGATTAATGTGTGAAACTTCTCTCCGAATTGCGGGATCGATAACATCGCTCAGTAGTCCAACTCTGAGTAAACTGTCATTTTTTCCGAATCCTTATTTTCCGAGGTTTATGCATGACTATCAGTCCTTTTGCGGGCAAACCGGCGCCGGCTCAGTTGCTGGTGGATATCCCGCGACTGGTCACGGCCTATTACACCGGCCAGCCTGATGCAGCAATCTCTACCCAGCGTGTAGCCTTTGGTACCTCCGGGCACCGAGGCAGTTCGTTCGAGCTGAGCTTCAATGAATGGCATGTGCTGGCGATCAGCCAGGCGATCTGCCTGTACCGTGAAGCCCAAGGCATCACAGGGCCGCTGTTCGTTGGCCTGGATACCCATGCATTGTCCACGCCGGCCGGTGCCAGTGCCCTGGAAGTGCTGGCTGCCAATGGCGTGCACGTCATGCTGGCTGAGGGCGATGAGTACACACCGACCCCGGCGATTTCCCACGCCATCATTTGCTACAACCGCGGCCGCGCCAGCGGCCTGGCGGACGGCATTGTGATCACCCCGTCGCACAATCCGCCGCAGAGTGGCGGCTACAAGTACAACCCGCCCAATGGCGGCCCGGCCGATACCCACGTCACCAAGTGGATCGAAGCCAAAGCCAATGAACTGCTAGCCCACAAGCTTGCTGGGGTCAAGCGCATCACCCATGCCCAGGCGCTCAAGGCGGAGACCACTCATCGCCATGACTACCTCAACAGCTATGTGGCCGACCTGATCAATGTGATCGATATGGACGCGATCCGTAGCGCTGATCTGCGCCTGGGCGTTGATCCATTGGGCGGGGCGGGGGTGCGCTACTGGTCGGCAATTGCCGAGCACTACCGCCTGAACCTGGAGGTGGTGAACACCGAAGTGGATTCCACCTTCCGCTTCATGAGCGTGGACTGGGATGGACAGATCCGCATGGACCCATCCTCCAGCTACGCCATGCAGAGCCTCATTGGTCTCAAGGAACGTTTTGACGTGGCGTTTGCCTGTGACCCGGATCATGACCGTCACGGTATCGTCACGCCCTCCGGCGGCCTGTTGGCGCCGAACAACTACCTGGCGGTGTCCATCGATTACCTGTTCCAGAACCGTCCTGATTGGCGAGCCGATGCGGCGGTGGGAAAAACCGTGGTCAGCAGTGGCCTGATCGATCGCGTGGCTGCACGTATTGGCCGGCGTCTGTATGAAGTGCCGGTGGGCTTCAAATGGTTTGCCGATGGCTTGTTCGAAGGCTCGTTGGGTTTTGGCGGTGAAGAAAGCGCCGGTGCTTCGTTCCTGCGCAAGGACGGCACGGTCTGGAGCACTGACAAGGACGGCCTGATCCCGGCCTTGCTCGCAGCGGAAATGACCTCGCGCAAGGGCCAGGATCCCAGCCAGATCTACCGCGGCCTGACCGATGCACTCGGCGAACCGTTTGCCATTCGCGTGGATGCCAAGGCGACCCCGGCGCAGAAAGCCCTGCTGGGCAAGCTGTCGCCGGAGCAGGTGACGTCCACCCAATTGGCCGGCGAGAGCATCCAGCAGATCCTCAGCCATGCCCCGGGCAATAACCAGGCGATTGGCGGCTTGAAGGTCATGACTGAAAACGGCTGGTTTGCTGCGCGGCCATCGGGTACCGAGGACATCTACAAGATCTACGCCGAGAGCTTTATCGGCGAAGAACACCTCAAGCAGCTGGTGGAAGAGGCGCAGGTGCTGGTGGACGGCGCAATTTCCCAGTAACGGTGTAGGAGGGGGCTTGCCCCCGATAGCGGTGGGTCAGTCACAGATGTGTTGACTGGCATAACCTCATCGGGAGCAAACTCCCTCCCACATTAGATAGCAGCATGATGCAAGATCAGGCCAGGTCGACCAGCACGATCTCGCTGTCCTCGATCGCCGTCACCCGCAACACTTGCTCATCCTCAACGGCCACGCCGTCTCGCGCCTGTGCGCGCAAACCATTGACTTCAATTACGCCGGTTGCCGGCACCAGGTACGCCCGGCGTCCGTTGTCCAGCCGGTATTCGGCGCTTTCCCCAGCTTTCAGGTTCGCCGCCACCAAGCGTGCATCGGCACGAATGCGCAGGCTTTCACTGTCGCCAGCCTTGCCGCTGGCCAGCGTCACAAAGCCTTCACGATTACCTTGCGGAAACGGCTTGGCACCCCAGGACGGTGGCAAGCCGGCCTCATTCGGGATGATCCAGATCTGGAAGATCTTGGTCGGGGTGGCTTCCAGGTTGTACTCGCTGTGCGCGATCCCGGTACCAGCGCTCATCACCTGTACATCGCCCGCCTCGGTGCGGCCTTTGTTGCCCAGGTTATCGGCATGGCTGATTGCGCCTTCGCGTACGTAGGTGATGATTTCCATGTCGCGGTGCGGGTGCTGGGGGAAACCGCTGCCAGGCGCGATGATGTCGTCGTTCCATACCCGCAAATTGCCCCAGTGCATACGCTCGGGGTCGTGGTATTCGGCGAATGAAAAGTGGTGATGGGCGTCGAGCCAGCCATGATGGGCGCCGCCGAGGGTGTTGAAAGGTCGAAGTTCAAGCATGATCGTCTCCTGTGAATGAGCCCATCATCCAGCAGCGCATGATCGATAAAAAGCGTAAAAAATGCCTGATTCCTATCCATCAATTCGATCATTTAAATCTGCTTCAACTTTCACTTCATCGCCTAACTACATGACCGTAAAGCAATTGGCTGGAACTGAGCGTCGATTCCGGCGACCATGGCGGCCTTGTCAAAGCCAAGCTCATCGCAGGAGTCCGCGTGCCGCAACAAAAGCCTGATCTGCCCCCTGAACTGCGCCCCTTGGCTGAAATGCCGTTATTGAAGCGGCTGGCCGCTCGCCTGTTCGGCCATGGCCTCACCCGTTTGCGCGCGCAGCACCGGTTTTCCTGGCTGCATGGCCAGGCCGACGGTTTTCGCAATGGGCATGAAGCCGGTGTGGAATATGGGTATCGCGAGGGTAAGGCCGATGGTCTTGAAGAGGGCCGGCAAGTCCTGTTGATTCGCGACTTTCGCCCTGATGAGCACCGAGCGCCCGGTGTGGATGACAGCCTGTTCGACGATTGGCGATTGCCGCTCACCGCCGATGTGAAGAAGCGCATGAAGGCGGATGTGGCGCGCCTGCTGCCAGCCCACGCGCAGCCGAGCACAGCGCAGTGGAAGATGATCTTCAGCGACACGCCCTCGACCTCGGTGATTGCGGGCGCCGGCGCAGGTAAATCGACCTCCCTGGTGTTGCGTATCCTGTTGCTCACCCATTACCTGGGTTTTGAGTTGAGTTCGATGACCGTGGTGACGTTCACCCGCGAGTCGCGCAAGGACTTCATCAACAAGCTCATGGAGATTCTGAGCCTGTGGGGCCAACCCCTTGACCTGAAACAAGCCCAGGCGGTGGTGCGTACGTTTCACTCGCGCATCCTGCCGATGGTGCGCAGCCTGCCGGGTTTTGAACGGCTGCAAGCCTTCGAAAACCTCAGTGGCGGCTTTGAAGACGCCGATAGCAATGCCTTCGATCTACGTATCAGTGATGCCCAGCGCCAGCATATGAACACCTGTTATCACCGTTTGCAGGGGCATCATGCGCGTTTTCGCGAGTTGATTGCGCCGCTGGCTCGCCAGGGCCTGCAGCTCAAGGAGCTGGAACGCGATCATCCGGACGTGCAAAAGCGCATGGCCGTGACCGAGTTGGCGGCCAAACGTGATGAAGAACTCTGCGACGTGATCGAGGACCTGTGGTTCCGCGCGGGCGCCTGGCCGATCAAAGGCATCGAACCCAGCCGTCAGACCTTTGAAATCAACGGTGCCAAGTTTCATTGCCACGGCTATATCCCGCAGTTGGATGCCTGGGTCGTATTAGGTTTCGATGCGCGGGAAAACGCCGGGATCAGCCGCCCAAACTCAAAATTATCGGTTCGCGCAGAGTGGGCGGTAAAGCGCACCCTGTTTCAAGCTTTCTGCAATAAGCCATTGATATGGCTGGATAACTACGAGTCATCCAAGCGCCTTTTAAGCAGTCTGGCCGGCGAGGCCACGGCAGGGCCTGGCTTTGATTACAAGGTCAAGGGTGAACTCGCCTCGGCGCCGCTGCTGGACAGTTTTGTCATGGCGGCCGGGTTTATCGAGAACCTCGGGCTGGACGTACCGACGGCCGTGGGCCAGATGAGCTTCGCCAAGGATGACCCGGATCGGTTGTTCTTCGAGGCCTTGAGCATTTTCTGGAAGGCCCTGGAAGACCACCTGCTCGATCAATCACCGCCGATCATGACCTACAACCGAATGTTTTCCCTGTTTGGCGAAAATACCCCGGAGAACCTCAAGCTGCTCAGTGATCCCTTGCTGCGGCCGATGTCACACCTGATGATCGACGAATTCCAGGATGTATCGCCGCAGATCGTCTCGTGGATCCGTGCCACGCTGCGGGAAATCCGCAGTCGCGGCCCAGCCATGCACGTCGGGCGTGGGGCGCAACGCTCATCCTTGCTGTGTGTCGGCGATGACTGGCAGTCGATTTATGGCTGGCGCGGCAGTTCGCCCAAGTACTTCATGGAATTCAACCAGGAATTTGTCGCACCGAGCACCACTCGCGTGATGCTGGGCGAGAACTACCGCAGCCACCAACACATCATCGACGCGGCCGAGCATATCGTGCGCACCGCACCGGCCATCCCCGGCAAGAAGGCCAAGGCCAGTGGCGAGCCCAAGGCATTGGTGCCGGTCACCGTGCAGGAGCGCGACGACGCGGCGCTCGGCCGGCGGTTGCTGGAGCATTACCAACGCGGGGATACGATCTTGATGCTTTATCGAAAAAGCAGCGATAAGTTGCTGATTCAAGAGCATATTCAGTCTGTTTTTAATGTGGATTCTAGCTTGCCGGTCCACGAGCGCCGTCTGAAACAGCTCACTTACCACAGCGCCAAGGGCCTGCAGGCCGATGCAGTATTTCTGCTTGGGGACTGCCAGCATCTCACCAGCTCGCCCTACAAAAACCAGGTCTACCGCATGGCGGGCTTGGGCAAGGAAGGTGACAGCGAGCCGTACGACAATGCGCAAAAGGACGAAATACTACGGCTGGCCTACGTCGGTATTACCCGAGCGGTCAGCCACTGCTACTGGTATGTGGAAAAGCCGGAGGGCCAGGGTGTAAATGTGCCCAGGGCATCCGAGCGGGTGGATGGCAAGAAAGCGTTTTTCGACGATCAGCGCTGAACCTTCAGCTGACACACAGCAAAATGCGGGAGGGGCTTGTCCGCTCCCGCATCAGGTAATCGGCGGCTGACAAATACTATTCAGGCCCGCAACGACAACGGCGGCACAAAACACTCCAGCTCATCCTCCACGGCCTCGATAATGCGCTCCACATCAGCGGCGTTCATCACTGTGGCGCAAGGTATGCCGGCGATGGCGATCAATGTTTCACCGCTGGCGCGGTCGAACAGTCGGGCGATCATGCTGCCGGGGGCATCCATACTCCCCTCGAAGCCCATCGGATGAAAATGCCAGCGCATCAACTGGCACGCATTGGGAAAAGTTACTTTGTTCATGTTGCCTACCTTGTTCATTGAGCGCTTCCTTTAGCTCGCGGCAGGGGTCAGGACCTTCGTTGGTCAAGACGGCGAAGAACTTAAAAATAGCATTCGTTCGCAAGTACAAGGTGAGTTTTTCGGCCCCGTTCGGCGGTTCTTTTACCTGATTTTGATGTGGATCATGTCCTACAGCAGATTAGGCAAAAGGCCATTACTTCGAATGGTCGTCTGGCCATTGTGGGGGGCGGGTAGATTTAGGCAATCTCAAGCATTTTGTTCGCTGTGCTGGCGCAGGGGCGGTGCGACGATTCGACTTGCTCCCGATGGCGGCCTCAGGGCTGACCAGGGTGCTGGATCAGACCGGGTATATATCCGTTATTTGGGTAACGGCTGCTATTGGTTCCGCTTTTACAGCGGGTCACTTTCGAAAAGCGCGAAAGTAACCAAAGCGCTCTTGCCCCACCACTCGGCACCTCGCTTAGGCTCGGTGTGCCCGTAATCCGACATGGATTTGGGGGGCCGCCGCCACGCGCCATCCATGGCGCGGGGCGGCTAAACCGGCATCCCTGCCGATTTACCCCCCAAATCCCTGTCGAATTCCGGCCAGCGTGGTTTGACGGGGCGCTTAAGATCAAAAGCAGATCAAGATCAAGATCAAGATCAAGATCAAGATCAAGAGCGGCTCGCTTCGCATCGTGGTTACCGTTGGCTGCTATCAAGTTGTGCAACGGGTCGGTCTATATCGCACCGGACGTTAATTGACACTTTTCAGATAATTAACCGGCCACTGGTTAAATAAATAATGGCGTCATGATTAAGACATTTTCTGTCAACTATTCCGAATGGAAAGAAGGGGTGTCACTGTGAGAGATTTCGGCCGCAACACGTAACACTCTCACATAACTGATTATCAACAGGTGACTTATATGTCTTCCATAGAAAGCCTTCCAATCGGCGGTACATGGACCCAGTCCGAGTTACGTGGCACAGACCAGCGCGAACGGCTGGAGGCCAGGCGCGGCGAGCCTTCAGTGCTGGTCGGCGGGGCAGGCGGCGACCAACTGGTGGGGCGTCAGGGTGCCAATACATTCAAATATGAAAAAAGCACCGACTCCCTCAGCGATGATCCGGACACGATCCTGAATTTCAATCCGAAAGAAGATGAGATCGATGTGTCCCTGATGTTAAAGGACCACGCTATATCGGCAATCAATATTCAACCAGGCCCGCCTGTGGAGGTGGGCGATGTGCAACTGAGCCACGCGTTCGGCGTGAGTACATTGACTATCAAAGTCAATGCCGAAGGGCCGAACTTTTCCGTACGCGTTGATGGTGTAAATCTGTTGCCGCAGCATATTAATTTCTTCCATTCGGATTAAGCCTACGGGTTCTCCAGGTCATGCCCCAGCGACTGGATAAACAGTGAAAACAACTCGGGCTGTGACGAGATATCGAGCTTGGCGTAAAGGTGCCTGCGGTGCACTTTGACCGTGTCCGGCGAGATCTTGAGGCGTTCGGCCATGGCCTTGGAGGAAAAACCCCGTAACACCAGGCGAGCGATTTCCAGCTCGCGGTCCGACAGTACACCACTGCCGAAATGACTCAGCGCGTCCCGAATCTGGCTGTCTATTGCCGGTGCTCGCTGAGTGCTTTGCTGCCAGTGCTGCTGCATCAATGGCAGCACCCAAGCAGCCAGTGTGGTCAACAGCCCGGTTTCCTCAAAGCTGAAGCGTCGCTGCATACCCAGGGACAGTGAAAGCGTGCCCGTGCCGGGCAATTGCAGGATCAACTGCACTTCGTCTTCCAGCACGTTGTCGTGGAAGTAGTTGAGGAAGTACTCACTCTGGCGAAAATGGTCCGGCGCCACTTCCTCCAGGCGGTACACGCCGCTGGCATAGTTCTCGCGGCACGCC
Source organism: Pseudomonas sp. W2Jun17 (assembly GCF_023127795.1). Taxonomy (NCBI): domain Bacteria; kingdom Pseudomonadati; phylum Pseudomonadota; class Gammaproteobacteria; order Pseudomonadales; family Pseudomonadaceae; genus Pseudomonas; species Pseudomonas sp. W2Jun17. Next base: position 50,685 of record NZ_SPKO01000029.1, read on the forward strand.
TGGTAGAACGGATCGAGCAGGTACAGACCGTTGAGGTACACCAGCATCGACGCCGGTTTGCTGCTGGGCTGGGCGTCGTACTCCTCAAGGGCCTGGGGCGGGCCGTCCAGCGGGTAGAAAATCGCCAGGGCGTTATCGAAGGGCAGGCATTGGTGCAATAACAGCACCAATTGTTTCCAGAACCGTTCGGTGCCGATTTGTGACAGGGTGCGCCCCAATCCCGCGTGCATGCCGATTTCCCGGAACAGGCTCATATCACTGGCTCCCCTCAAAAGATCGGCCAAGGGTTCGGCTTTTAGCCGGTACCGTCAAGGGGAGTACGCCAATAGGGGAATTGGCCTACCGGCCCGCCAGCCGATAACGTCGTCACTATTCAACGGGAAGCATATCCCGCACACACACATCATTTTTCGTTTCTGCCTCACACCAAAAACAACGACAGAGGATAACGATATGAGCGCTACCCCCACGCCCGATGGCGTGCTCAAGCCCACCTTGAGCGTCTTTGATGTAGTGGCTATCACCGTTTCTGCGGTGACGCCGGCCAGTTCCGTATTTGTGATCGCCCCGTTCGCCATTCAGCAAGCGGGCAGCGGTGTGTTCCTGGCGTTTGTGATGGCCGGGCTGCTGGCGTTGATGTTCGCCTTCTGTTACGCCGAACTCGGACGCGCCCATAACAGTGCCGGTGGCGAGTATGTGTATGCCAAGCGCGTGTTTGGTGGCATGGCCGGCTACGCCACGTTCCTGACGGTGCTGGTGATGTTGCTGTTTATTCCGCCGGTATTGGCGACTGGTGCGGCGACTTATCTGAATAATGCCCTGGGTACGAACTTCGACTCCCAAACTGTCGCCCTGGTGATCGTGGTGTGCAGCTACGCCCTGGGCATTCTCAATATCAAGCTCAATGCCTGGATTACCGGCACCTGCCTGCTGTTGGAAGTGGCAGCGTTGCTGGTGATTGTGGTGATCGGCTTCGGCAACCCGGTGCAGCCGGCCAGCGTATTGTTCCAGCCGCAGATCGTCGAAAACGGCGTGTTGCACCTCGCGCCCTGGGCCCTGGTGATCGGTGCCGTCGGTATTGGCCTGTTCTCATTCAATGGCTACGGCCCGGCGGTGTTGCTGGCCGAAGACATGAAATGCGGCGGCAAGGGGGTACACAAGGCGGTGCTGTGGTCCCTGGGGTTGGTGGTGGTGATCGAACTTGTGCCAATCACCGCACTCTTGATCGGCGCGCCGTCTCTGAGTGAGATGATCAGCAGCCCCGACCCCATTGGCTATCTGTTGACCAGTCACGGTAATGAAACCCTGTCGCGGTTGGTCAGTGCCGGGATTTTCCTGTCGGTGTTCAACGCAATTGTGGCCATTGTCATCCAGATCGGCCGGGTGGTGTTCAGCAGCGGACGCGATGCACTGTGGACGCCGAGTATCAACAAGCTGTTCACGCGGATTCATCCGCGCTGGGATTCGCCGTGGCTGGCTACGTTGTTCCTGGCGATTCCTTCGGCGCTGTTGAGTTTCAGCTCGAACCTGGCGGATCTGACGTCGTTCAGCGTGTTGCTGATCATGCTGGTGTACCTGGTGGTGGCGCTGAGCGCGCTGATGAGCCGGGTGCTGCTGCGTGATCGCGAACATCCCTATCGCATGCCATTGTGGCCGTTGCCGGCCGTGCTGGCGGTGCTCGGCGCGGGGTATCTGTTAGTGACCTTGATCCTTGAGGCGTCGATGCGCGACATCATGGTCATTATCGGCTTGCTGGCGCTGTCGGTGATTTTGTATTGCATCAGTGGCCGGTCGAGTCCGGTCTTTCAGAAATTGTAAGGAGTGGGTATGCGCGCACGTCAATTGGGTATCACGCTGGGGCTGGGCACGCCTGGCGAATTGAATGCCATCACCGATGTTCCCGGGGTTCGCGTCGGCCACACCACGCTCAAGACGCGTGTCGACGGCAAGCAGGTGCGTACCGGCGTGACGGTGGTCCAGCCACGCGCCGGTGAGGCCCGGCATCAACCCTGTTTTGCCGGGTACCACGTGCTGAACGGCAATGGTGATGCCACCGGCCTTGAGTGGATCAACGAGGCCGGATTGTTGACCACGCCGATGGCCATCACCAACACCCACAGCGTCGGGATCGTGCGTGACACCTTGATCGCCCTGGAGCGCGAACGCCTGCAAGACCCCGCGGTGTACTGGTGCATGCCGGTGGTCATGGAAACCTATGACGGCCTGCTCAACGATATCTGGGGCCAGCATGTGCAACCTGAGCATGTGCGCCAGGCACTCGACCATGCCGAAACCGGCCCGGTGCAGGAAGGCGCCGTGGGCGGCGGCACCGGGATGATCTGCCATGAGTTCAAGGGCGGCATCGGCAGCGCATCCCGGCGCTTGTCGGCGGAGCAGGGCGGCTGGACCGTCGGCGTATTGGTGCAGGCCAACCATGGCAAGCGCCAGGAGCTGCGGGTCGATGGCTACCCGGTGGGCCGACATTTGATGGACATCACTTCGCCCTTTGCCGAGCAGGGCACGCCCGGCATGGGGTCCATCGTGGTGGTTATCGCCACCGACGCGCCGTTGCTGCCCCATCAGTGCCAACGCCTGGCGCAGCGGGCGTCCATCGGTATCGCACGCACCGGTGGCGGCACCGAGGATTCCAGCGGTGACTTGTTTCTGGCCTTTGCCACCGGTAATCAGGATTTGCCGCAGGCGGACTACGGGCGCAAGGACCTGCCGCTGCGTACCGCGTTGCATATGGTCAATAACGATCATATTTCTCCACTGTTCAGCGCGGCGGCGGAGGCAGTGGAAGAAGCAATCATCAACGCGATGCTGGCAGGGGAAGACATGACCACACAGGCGGGTGTCCAGGTGCCTGGCCTGGCCGGCGAGACCCTCTTGGCAGCATTGCACAAGTGTGGCTGGAGTGTGCCCCGGCAATAGGGGACACTGCACTTTAATAGTGCAAGTAGTGGCTATTTAATGCCGCTAATGACACCGTGACAATATATTGGATCCATTACTCAAGTGCGCCGCTCAACTTGGAGCGGCTTTACTGCTATTTAATATTTAAATAATGCGGCGCTCGAATTCGGCGGGTAAAAGCAAGCGTTCCCAGTAAACACTGCGTGGGACTTCCTCAAGTTGAACCTGTGTCACATTTTTGCTGTGGAAATAGATGTAGACGAAAGATTTCAAGTTGTGTCAGTTTTCTTACGCCTTCAAAAGAGGTGAGTGATAGGACTATCCTCGCCCGCGAGGTTCCTATCGAACAAAGACTGATGCACTTGCAAACAAGGAAGTACGTTTATGTCAAAAGTAAAAGACAAAGCTATTGTATCTGCCGCGCAAGCCAGCACTGCTTACTCGCAAATCGATAGCTTCAGCCATTTGTATGACCGTGGCGGTAACCTCACAGTCAATGGCAAACCGTCCTACACCGTGGACCAGGCAGCGACCCAGCTGCTGCGGGATGGCGCCGCGTATCGGGACTTTGATGGCAACGGCAAGATCGATCTGACCTACACCTTCCTCACCTCGGCTACCCAGAGCACCATGAACAAACATGGCATCTCAGGGTTCAGCCAGTTCAACGCCCAGCAGAAAGCACAGGCCGCACTGGCCATGCAATCCTGGTCGGATGTCGCCAACGTGACCTTTACCGAAAAGGCTTCCGGCGGTGACGGTCACATGACCTTCGGCAACTACAGCAGCGGCCAGGACGGCGCCGCGGCCTTCGCTTACCTGCCCGGCACCGGTGCGGGCTACGATGGCACCTCGTGGTACCTGACCAACAACAGCTACACGCCGAACAAGACTCCGGACCTGAACAACTATGGTCGGCAGACCCTGACCCACGAAATCGGCCACACCCTGGGCCTGGCTCACCCTGGCGACTACAACGCCGGGAACGGCAACCCGACCTATAACGACGCGACCTATGGACAGGACACGCGTGGCTATAGCCTCATGAGTTACTGGAGCGAGAGCAACACCAACCAGAACTTCAGCAAAGGTGGCGTCGAGGCTTACGCTTCCGGCCCGCTGATCGACGACATCGCCGCGATCCAGAAGCTCTACGGTGCCAACCTCAACACCCGCGCCGGCGACACCACCTACGGGTTCAACTCCAACACCGGGCGTGATTTCCTCAGCGCCACATCCAACGCCGACAAGCTGGTGTTCTCGGTGTGGGACGGTGGCGGCAACGACACCCTGGACTTCTCTGGCTTCACTCAAAACCAGAAGATCAACCTCACTGCCACCTCGTTCTCCGATGTTGGCGGCCTGGTCGGCAACGTGTCGATCGCCAAGGGCGTCACCATCGAGAACGCATTCGGCGGTT
>NZ_SPKO01000029.1:55030-286178 GCF_023127795.1 Pseudomonas sp. W2Jun17
AGTCGCCAACACCATCAAGGGCGGGGCCGGCAACGACCTCATCTACGGCGGCGGCGGTGCGGACCAACTGTGGGGCGGGGCCGGCAGCGATACCTTCGTGTACGGTGCCAGTTCCGATTCCAAGCCAGGGGCTGCGGACAAGATCTTTGACTTCACCTCCGGTTCCGACAAGATCGATCTGTCGGGCATCACCAAGGGGGCGGGCTTGAGCTTCGTCAATGCGTTCACCGGCCATGCCGGCGATGCTGTGCTGAGCTATGCCTCGGGTACTAACCTGGGCACCTTGGCCGTGGACTTCTCCGGGCACGGCGTGGCGGATTTCCTCGTCACCACCGTTGGCCAGGCAGCCGTCAGCGACATCGTGGCCTGATGCACGGCGCGGCGCCTCGGCGCCGCGCTCCAGGATGGAGCTTTATATGCCACGTTTTTCTCATTTGATCGCCTGTGCTTCGCAGGTGTTGTTCGTTTTGGCAGGAGCCCACGCAATGGCTAGCAGTCTTGTATTACCGACCTCCGCCCAGTTGGCGGGGCATTGGCAATTGAAGCAGCAGGACCAGGTATGCGCGCTGGATTTATTGGAACAGGCCAATGCCCTGGGAGGCGATATCGCTTGTGTGGAGCAATGGCTGGGCGACAAGCCACAGACGTGGTCGCCAACGCCGGACGGCATTTGGCTGTTTAACGCCGAAGGCTCAGGGATCACGCATTTGAATCGCCAGAAAGAAGGCGAATATCAAGCCCGCACTAAAACCGGGCAAGTTGTCGAGCTGAAACGAATGCCTTAGTTAAAAGTTATAAGCATATAACTCGATTTAGCAGTTGGCCGTGCGCTTCCTCGGCAGGGCGACTATTACGTGCAGTGCGCTCCAGGAAGATAAAACAATATGGCGAAGTCCCAAGGGGTCGCGCCCTTATTCAGGGCGCTGGGTGAATACAAGAGTATTTTGATCAGCGTTGGCTGTTTCACGGCATTGATTAACCTGCTGATGCTGGTGCCGTCGATTTACATGTTGCAAGTGTATGACCGTGTGTTGTCCTCCCAGAATGAAACCACCCTGGTGATGTTGACGCTGATGGTCGTGGGCTTCTTTGCGTTTATTGGCCTGCTTGAAGTTATCCGCAGCTTTATCGTGATTCGCATTGGCAGCCAGTTGGAGCGGCGTTTCAATCTGCGCGTGTACAAGGCCGCATTCGAACGCAACCTGCAACGCGGCCAGGGTCATGCCGGGCAATCCCTGGGCGACCTGACCGCGCTGCGTCAATTCATCACCGGGCCTGCGCTGTTCGCGTTCTTTGATGCGCCATGGTTCCCGATCTATCTGTTCGTGATTTTCCTCTTCAACGTGTGGCTCGGCGTGCTGGCCACGGCTGGCGCGGTATTGCTGATTGCCCTGGCTTGCCTGAATGAATACCTGACCAAAAAACCATTGGGCGAGGCGGGTGTGTTTTCCCAGCAGTCAACCCAATTGGCCACCAGCCACCTGCACAACGCCGAGACGATCCAGGCGATGGGTATGCTCGGTGCGTTGCGCAAACGCTGGTTCGGGGTGCATTCGCAGTTTCTGGGCTTCCAGAACACCGCCAGCGATACCGGGTCGGTCATTACCTCTCTGAGCAAATCCCTGCGCCTGTGCCTGCAATCTTTGGTATTGGGGCTGGGCGCCTACCTGGTGATCAAGGGCCAGATGACCGCCGGGATGATGATCGCAGGCTCCATCCTGATGGGCCGCGTACTCAGCCCCATCGACCAGCTGATCGCGGTGTGGAAGCAATGGAGTTCGGCCAAGCTGGCTTACCAGCGCCTTGATGGGCTGCTGCGTGAATTCCCGCCAGAGGGCGAGCAAATGGCCTTGCCGGCGCCCAAGGGCCAGGTCAGTTTCGAACAGGTCAGTGCTGGCCCACCGGGGCGGCACATGGCGACCTTGCATCAAGTCAGCTTCAACCTGGCGGCCGGTGAAGTGCTGGGTGTGCTGGGCGCGTCGGGCTCCGGCAAGTCCACCCTGGCCCGCGTGCTGGTGGGCGTGTGGCCGACCCTGGCCGGCACCGTGCGGCTGGACGGCGCGGACATTCACCGTTGGGACCGCGACGACCTCGGCCCGCACATCGGCTATTTGCCCCAGGACATCGAGCTGTTCAGCGGCAGCATCGCCGACAACATCGCACGCTTTCGCGAGGCCGACCCGGAGCTGGTGGTCCAGGCCGCGCAACAGGCCGGTGTGCATGAGCTGATCCTGCGCCTGCCCCAAGGCTACGACACGGTGCTGGGCGATAACGGCGGCGGCCTGTCCGGTGGCCAGAAACAACGCGTGGCCCTGGCCCGCGCCCTGTACGGCGGGCCGCGCCTGATTGTGCTGGATGAGCCCAACTCCAACCTTGATACGGTCGGCGAAGCGGCGTTGGCCAGCGCCATCGTGCAGATGAAAGCCCAAGGCAGCAGCGTCGTGCTGGTGACGCATCGCTCCTCGGCATTGGCCCAGGCCGACAAATTGCTGGTGCTCGGCGAAGGCCATCTGCAAGCGTTCGGGCCCAGCCAGGAAGTGCTGCGGGCGTTGTCCGGGCAACAGCAGGAAGCGCCGAAAGAGAAAACCGGTGTCAGTTTCAGTCGTCAGTACCCGGCCGCAAGGAACCCAGGCGCATGAGCAGTATTACGGTAGAACCTCGTTTCAAAGAGCGCGATGCCCGCTTCTTCGTGCGTATGGGCTGGCTGATGACGGTCGTCGGTGCCGGTGGTTTTTTCCTTTGGGCCAGCCTGGCACCGTTGGATCAGGGCATCCCGGTGCAAGGCACCGTGGTGGTGTCGGGCAAGCGCAAGGCCGTGCAAACCTTCAGCCCCGGTGTGGTCAGCCGCATCCTGGTCAAGGAGGGCGAACTGGTCAAGCAGGGCCAGCCGCTGTTTCGTCTCGACCAGACCCAGAACCAGGCCGACGTACAATCCCTGCAAGCGCAGTACCGCATGGCCTGGGCCAGTGTGGCGCGTTGGCAGAGCGAGCGCGACAATCTGCCGAGCATTACCTTTCCCACCGAGCTGAGCGCCAACCCTGATCCAGCCCTGGCGTTGGTGCTGGAAGGCCAGCGCCAGCTGTTCAGCAGCCGCCGCGACGCCTTCGCCCGTGAACAAGCCGGGATTCGCGCCAGCATCGAAGGCGCTACCTCACAGTTGAGCGGTATGCGCCGTGCCCGCAGTGACTTGACCGCCCAGGCCCAATCCCTGCGCGCGCAACTGAGCAATCTGCAACCCTTGGCCGACAACGGCTACATCCCGCGCAACCGGCTGATGGACTACCAGCGCCAGTTGTCTCAGGTGCAGCAGGACCTGGCGCAAAACGCCGGTGAAAGCGGCCGGATAGAGCAGGGCATTGTCGAGTCGCGGCTCAAATTGCAGCAGCACAGCGAGGAGTATCAAAAAGAGGTGCGCAGCCAATTGGCCGACGCGCAATTGCGCAGCCTGACCCTGGAACAGCAACTCACGTCTGCGGGGTTCAACCTGCAACACAGCGAAATCAACGCACCGGCCGATGGCATCGCCGTCAACCTCAGCGTGCACACCGAAGGCGCCGTGGTGCGCGCCGGGGAAACCCTGTTGGAAATCGTGCCCCAGGGCACGCGCCTGGAAGTCGAAGGGCATCTACCGGTGCATCTGGTGGACAAGGTCGGCACGCACTTGCCCGTCGACATCCTCTTCACCGCCTTCAACCAGAGCCGCACGCCACGGGTACCGGGCGAAGTCAGCCTGATTTCCGCCGACCAGATGCTCGATGAAAAAACAGGCGCCCCGTATTACGTGCTGCGCACCAGCGTCAGCGACGCGGCGATGGAAAAACTCCACGGTTTGGTGATCAAGCCCGGCATGCCTGCCGAGATGTTCGTGCGTACCGGCGAGCGGTCATTGCTCAATTACCTGTTCAAGCCGCTGCTGGATCGCGCCGGCTCCGCGTTGACTGAGGAATGAGCATGAAGCCAGTGTTCATTTCGCTATTGCTGGTGTGTGGCAGTGCCCAGGCCGCCATGGGCCCGTTCGATGTTTACGAGCAGGCGCTGCGCAACGATCCGGTGTTCCTCGGCGCGATCAAGGAGCGCGACGCCGGCCTGGAAAACCGCACCATCGGCCGCGCCGGGCTGCTGCCGAGGCTGTCCTACAACTACAACAAGGGCCGCAACAACTCCGAGGCGCATCTGCCCGACGGGCGCGGCGGCAGCTATAGAGACGACCGCAACTACAACAGCTACGGCTCCACCTTCAGCCTGCAACAACCGTTGTTCGATTACGAAGCCTATGCCAACTACCGCAAGGGCGTGGCCCAGGCGCTGTTTGCCGATGAAAGCTTTCGCGACAAGAGCCAGGCGCTGCTGGTGCGGGTGTTGAGCTATTACACCCAGGCGCTGTTTGCCCAGGATCAGATCGACATCGCCCGGGCAAAGAAAAAGGCCTTCGAGCAGCAATTCCAGCAGAACGAGCACTTGTTCAAGGCAGGTGAGGGCACGCGCACCGACATCCTTGAAGCCGAGTCGCGCTACGAGCTGGCCACTGCCGAAGAGATCCAGGCCCTGGATGAGCAGGACGCGTCACTCAGGGAGCTGGGCGCGTTGATCGGCGTGCAAAGCGTCAACATCAACGACCTGGCGCCGCTGAACCAGAGCTTTGCCGCGTTCACCCTGACCCCGGCCAATTACGACACCTGGCATGAGCTGGCGCTCACCAACAACCCGGTGCTGGCTTCACAGCGTCAGTCGCTGGAAGTGGCGCGCTATGAAGTGGAACGCAATCGTGCCGGGCATTTGCCGCGAATCACCGCGTATGCCACGTCGCGCAAACAGGAGTCCGACAGCGGCAACACCTACAACCAGCGCTACGACACCAACACTATTGGCGTCGAAGTGAGCATGCCGCTGTATGCCGGTGGCGGCATTTCGGCCTCCACCCGCCAGGCCAGCCGCGCAATGGAGCAGGCCGAGTACGAGCTGGAAGGCAAGACCCGCGAAACCCTGATCGAGCTGCGCCGCCAGTTCAGTGCATGTCTGTCGGGCGTGAGCAAGCTGCGTGCCTACCAGAAAGCATTGATATCCGCCGAGGCGCTGGTGGTGTCGACCAAGCAGAGCATCCTTGGTGGCGAGCGGGTCAACCTTGATGCGCTGAATGCCGAGCAGCAGCTCTACAGCACTCGCCGCGACCTGGCCCAGGCGCGGTACGACTACCTGATGGCCTGGACCAAATTGCACTACTACGCGGGCAACTTGCGCGACACCGACCTGGCCAAGGTGGACGAGGCCTTCGGCCCGGATAAAAACCTGTAGGAGTTCGCTCCTATAAGGGGAATAACAATAATCAGGAGTGTGCAGATGATCACTGATTCACCGCGTTTCAAACCCTTCACCGCAGGTTCATTGCTGCTGTTGTCCGTTGCGGCACAGGCGCAATACACCGAGACCGGCCAAGCGGGTAACCCGGCCAGTTGGCGTTCGGCCGAATACCAAAGCGATTGGGGCCTGGGCCGTATGAAGGCCGATGAAGCCTACGCCGCCGGGATCAGTGGCCAAGGCGTGAAAATCGGCGCGCTGGACTCGGGCTTCGATGCCAATCACCCCGAAGCCTCCAAAGACCGCTTTCATGCGGTGACCGCCACCGGCACCTATGTCGACGGCAGCGCGTTCAGCACCACGGGCGCGCTCAACCCCAACAACGATTCCCACGGTACTCATGTCACCGGCACCATGGGCGCCGCCCGCGACGGCGTGGGCATGCACGGCGTGGCGTACAACGCGCAAGTCTATGTGGGCAACACCAACGCCAACGACAGCTTCCTGTTCGGCCCGACGCCAGACCCCAAGTACTTCAAGACGGTATACACCGCGATGGTGGATTCCGGCGTGCGCGCCATCAACAACAGTTGGGGCAGCCAGCCCAAGGATGTCAGCTACCAGACCCTCGGTGACCTGCACGCCGCCTATGCCCAGCACTACAACCGTGGCACCTGGCTGGACGCCGCGGCGGATGTGGCCAAGGCCGGGGTGATCAACGTGTTCAGCGCCGGCAACAGCGGCTATGCCAATGCCAGCGTGCGCTCGGCCTTGCCGTATTTTCAGCCGGAACTGGAAGGCCACTGGCTGGCAGTGTCGGGGCTGGATAAGGCTAATAACCAGAAATACAACAAGTGCGGTATCGCCAAATACTGGTGCATTTCCACGCCCGGCGCGCTGATCAACAGCACTATTCCCGACGGTGGTTATGGGGTCAAATCCGGCACCTCGATGTCGGCACCCCATGCCACCGGGGCGTTGGCGCTGGTGATGGAGCGCTACCCCTATATGACCAACGAGCAAGCGTTGCAGGTGTTGCTGACCACTGCCACGCAGCTTGACGGTTCGATCACCCAGGCGCCCAACGCAATCGTCGGTTGGGGCGTGCCGGACCTCGGCCGGGCGATGCACGGCCCGGGGCAATTGCTGGGAGCCATGGATGTGAACCTGGCAGCCGGGCAGGGTGATGTGTGGAGCAACGGTATCTCCGACCAGGCCTTGCTTGCGCGCCAGGCCGAGGACCGCGCCGAGCACAGCGCCTGGCAGCAAACCCTGATCGACAAGGGCTGGCAGAACGGCGTGAGCGCCACCGCCAGCCAGCAGGACCAGACCGACTACGCCATCGGCAACGCCCGCGACCAGGCGGCGGCGAACCGTGTGTATGAAGGCAGCCTGATCAAGTCCGGCGCCGGCAGCCTGGTCCTCAGCGGTGACAGCACCTATCGGGGCGCCACTATCGTCAATGGCGGCCTGTTGGCGGTGAACGGTTCGCTGACCTCGGCAGTCACCGTGAATGACAGCGGCACCCTTGGCGGTTCCGGGCGTATCGCCGCGTTGTCGGTAAACAACGGCGGCCGCGTGGCACCGGGCAATTCCGTGGGCACCTTGCAGGTAGCGGGAGATGTGAACCTCGGCGCGGGCTCGACCTATGCAGTGGAACTGACGCCCACCAGCAGCGACCGTATTGTCGCGGGCGGCAAGGCGGTCCTGGGCGGCGGCACCGTCACCTTGGCGCTGGAAAACAGCCCCACGTTACTCAGTCAAAGTCAGGTCCAAAGCCTGATTGGCCGGCAATACTCGATCCTTGAGGCCGCGGGCGGCATCCAGGGCCAGTTTGGCCAAGTGCTACCCAACTACCTGTTCCTCGGTGGCACCCTCGACTATGCCGCCAACGCTGTGCAACTGAACGTGGGGCGCAACGACGCGAGTTTTGCCAGCGTCGCCGCCACCCGTAACCAGCGCAACGTGGCGGCGGCTGCCGAGCAATTGGGCGCCAGCAACCCGGTGTATGAAAGCCTGTTGCAGTCGCAGTCAGTCGCCACCGCCCAGCAGGGTTTGCAGCAACTGTCCGGTGAAATCTACCCCGCCGTGGGTGCGATGCTGATCAACGACAGCCTGCAACTGCGCAATGCCGTGGGCGAGCGCCTGCGCCACGTACCAGTGAGCGGCGAAAGCAACCTGTGGTTCAAGGCACTCGGTGCCTGGGGCAAGAGTGACAGCCGCAGTGAAACGGCCGGTTCGACCACCTCCATCGGTGGCCTGTTGGCGGGCGTGGATGGCGCACTGGATGAGCAGACCCGCGTGGGTGTGGTCGCCGGTTACAGCGACAGCTCCTTGAATATGGGCAGCGGCACGCACTCATCGGCATCCATCGACAGCTACCACTTCGGCGCGTATGCCGGGCGCGAGCTGGGCGACTGGCGCTTGAGTGTCGGCGGTGCCTACAGCTGGCATCGCGGGGATGTGAAGCGCGACCTGCAATGGGGTGATGTCAGCGGCAAGCAAAAAACCAAGCTGGATGCGACCACAGCGCAAGTCTTCACCGAAGCAGCGTACCGCATCCGCCTGCAAGCGGTGGCCTTGGAACCGTTCGCCAACCTGGCCTATGTGCACCTGAACAGCGAGTCGTTCCACGAAAAAGGCGATGCCGCCGCCCTGGAACGCGGTAGTGACCGTCGCGATGCGGTGCTCAGCACCCTTGGCGTACGGGCATTGAAAACCCTGGCCCTCAATGACCACCAGCAACTGGAACTCTCTGGTTCGTTGGGCTGGCAACACAGCCTCACCGCCGTGGAATCCGAAGAGCACTTGGCGTTTGTCGCAGGCGGCCCTTCATTTGCCGTGCGCAGTGCGCCATTGCTGCGTGACGCTGCTTTGGTGGGGCTGCAAGCCAGCCTGGCGCTGAATGCCGCGACGCGGGTCAACCTGGATTACAACGGCCAGTTGGGTGGCCGCGCGAAAACCCAGGGTGTGGGTTTGAGCCTGAACTGGCAGTTCTGAAGACACCGCGAACAAAAAATGTGGGAGCAGGCAAGCCAGCGCCCACATTGAATCGGCGGTGTTCTGGAGAAAGTGATTTACACACGTGCAATAAGAAAACTAAGGAAGGTCACCGTGAAAAAACGCAAGTCAGGGTTAACTACCGCCATCCACACCGGCCCGGGCTACCCGCTCAAGGCGCTGAGCTGCGTGCCATACGGCGCGTTGCTGTGTTGCCTGGCAAGCCTGGGAACCGCTCAGGCTGCACCCTATGTGGAAACCGGCAAGCTGGGTGATGCCGCCAGTTGGCGCAGCAACGAGTTCAAGGCCGACTGGGGCTTGGGCGCCGTGCATGCCGACACCGCGTATGCCGCCGGCTACACCGGCAAGGGCGTCAAGCTGGGGATCTTTGACCAGCCGGTGTATGCCCAGCACCCGGAATTCGCCAGCCCCGACAAGGTGGTGACGATTGTCACCGAGGGCATTCGCCAATATACCGACCCGTATATCCCGGTGAAGGCCGGTGATGCGTTCCGCTACGACGGCACGCCGTCCAAGGACTCCAACGGCAAGCTGGGTAACCACGGCACCCACGTCGGCGGCATTGCTGCGGGTAACCGCGATGGCGGGCCGATGCATGGCGTGGCGTTCAATGCGCAAATCCTCACCGCCGAAAACGGTGACCCGGGCCCGGAAGACGGGATTATCCTCGGCAATGATGGCGCGGTTTACAAGGCCGGCTGGGACGGGTTGGTTGCCAGCGGCGCACGCATCATCAACAACAGCTGGGGTATCGGCATCGGTGACCAGTACGCCAAGGGCGGCCGCGATCCGGCGTTCCCCAATTTCACCGTGAATGAAGCCCAGGCGCAGTTCAATACGATCCGGCCGATCCTCGGCACGATCGCAGGTGGTGCTTATCAAGGCGCCATCGACGCGGCCCGCAGTGGTGTGCTGACCATCTTTGCCGCCGGTAACGACTACAACCGCAACAACCCGGACGCGATTTCCGGCCTGGCGTACTTTGTGCCGGAGATTGCGCCGAACTGGCTGTCGGTGGCGGCATTGCAGCAGAACCCGGACACCGCCAGCCCTGATCCGTATGTGATCAGCACCTTCTCTTCACGTTGCGGCTATGCGGCGAGTTTTTGCGTGTCGGCACCCGGTACCAAGATCTACAGCTCGATCATCAACGGCACCGACCTGAACAACCTGACCACCGACTGGGCCAACAAAAACGGCACCTCCATGGCCGCCCCCCATGTGGCGGGTGCAGCAGCGGTGCTGATGGAGCGCTTCGAGTACATGAGCGGCGACCAGATCTCCACGGTGCTCAAGACCACGGCCACTGACCTCGGCGCGCCGGGTATCGACTCGCTGTATGGCTGGGGCATGATCAACCTGGGCAAGGCGGTCAACGGCCCGGGGATGTTTGTGACCGCCGAGGACATTCCTGCCGAGTTCCGCATTGAGGGCGCCTATGGCAGCGGCCAGTTCGTCGCGGACCTGCCGGGCGTCGGTGCGGTGGTGGACGCGGGCAAACCGACCCAGCGCATTTGCAACGACGTGCACTGCGGGCTGGATGTGTGGAGCAACAACATTTCAGGCCATGGCGGCTTGACCAAGCAGGGCATCGGCACCCTGGTGCTGGCCGGCGCCAACACCTACAGCGGCCCGACCCTGGTCAACCAGGGCTTGCTGGCGGTCAACGGTTCGGTCACCTCCGATGTCATCGTCAGCCAGGCCGGCGTAATCGGTGGCTCGGGGCGTATCGGCTCGCTGACCGCAAATAGCGGCGGCGCCGTGGCGCCGGGCAATTCCATTGGCACCCTGAACGTGGCGGGTAATGTCACCTTCAACCCGGGCTCGACCTACGCCGTGGAATTATCGCCTGCCAGCAGCGACCGTATCGTCGCCGGGGGTACCGCCACGCTCAATGGCGGCACCGTAACCCTGGCCCTGGAAAACAGCCCGACACTGTTGAGTGCAACCCAGGCCCAAAGCCTGATCGGCCGTCAGTACAACATCCTGCAAGCGGCGGGCGGTGTCACCGGCAGCTTTGGTGCTGTACTGCCCAACTATCTGTTTGTCGGCGGCACCTTGAATTACGCGGCCAACGGTGTGCAGTTAGACGTGACACGCACCAACAGCTTCGCCAGTGTTGCTGCTACACCGAACCAACGCGCCGTGGCCGCAGCCGCTGAGCAATTGGGTGCGGGCAATGGCGTGTATGAAAGCTTGCTGTTGGCACCGACGGCCGCTTCGGCCCAGGGCGCGTTCCAGCAACTGAGCGGTGAAGTCTATCCGGCGCTGCAAACTGCATTGGTCAATGACAGCCGTTATGTACGCGAAGCAGTGGGCGAGCGCCTGCGCAATGGCGAGATGGGCGCAACCAGCCAAGCCATCGACAGCCGTGGCAACGTATGGGTCAAGGCCCTGGGCGCCTGGGGCAAGACCGACAGCCGCAGCGACACCGCTGGCTATAACACCTCCATCGGCGGGATGCTTGCCGGGGTGGACGGTGCCCTCGACGACGCCACGCGCATTGGTCTGGTCGCGGGTTACAGCGATACCTCGCTGAACATGGGCAGCGACACCCATAGCCGCGCCTCGGTCGACAGCTACCACTTCGGTGCTTATGCCGGGCATGAAATCGGCGCCTGGCGCCTGAGCGGTGGGGCGACCTACAGCTGGCACCGCGCCGATGTGAAGCGCGATCTGCAATACGGCGATGTCGCCGGCAAGCAAAAGGCCAAGGTCGATGCGCACAGCACCCAGGTGTTCACCGAAGCGGCGTATCGCATCAACCTGCAACCGCTGGCCCTGGAGCCGTTCGCCAACCTGGCCTATGTGCACCTGGACACGGACAGCTTCAAAGAGAAGGGCGATGCCGCTGCGCTGAAAAGTGGCGACGACAGCCGCGACCTGGTGTTGAGCACCTTGGGTGTGCGCGCCTTGAAGACCTTCAACGTCAACGACCACCAGCAATTGGAAGTCTCCGGCACTCTGGGCTGGCAGCACAACCTGAGCAGCACCGATTCCGAGCAACACCTGGCGTTTGCCTCCGGTGGCCCGTCGTTCGCGGTCGAAAGTGCGCCGATGGTGCGGGATGCCGCACTGGTTGGGGCACGGGTCAGCCTGGCGTTGAGCAAGGATGCGCGGGTGAACTTTGACTACAACGGCCTGCTGGCCAGCAAAGAGAAGGTGCACGGCGTCGGCTTGAGCCTGGACTGGGCGTTCTAAAGGTCAGGTGTAGTTGGTTGTGGCGAGGGAGCAAGCTCCCTCGCCACAGAAGCTCACTCCTACAGTAGGTAACGGATAACAGGTGTTTTGGCTTTCTCTACAAATCCAACAACAGAGAGGCACTACCAATGGGTATCTTTGACTATAAAAACCTCGGCACCGAGGGTTCCAAAACGTTGTTCGCCGATGCGATGGCGATCACGATGTATTCCTACCACAACCTGGATAACGGCTTTGCCGTGGGTTACCAGAACAACGGCTTGGGCCTTGGCCTGCCGGCCACGCTGGTGAGCGCGCTGATTGGCAGCGGCAACGCCCAAGGCGTGATTCCCGGGATCCCGTGGAACCCGGATTCAGAAAAAGCCGCCCTCGACGCAGTGCAACAGGCCGGTTGGACCCCCATCAGCGCCAGCACCCTGGGCTATACCGGCAAGGTCGATGCCCGTGGCACCTTCTTTGGCGAAAAGGCTGCCTACGGTACCGCCCAAGTGGAAGTGCTGGGCAAATACGATGACGCCGGCAAACTGCTGGAAATCGGCATCGGCTTCCGTGGCACCTCGGGGCCACGGGAAAGCCTGATCACCGATTCCATCGGGGATGTGATCAGTGACCTGCTTGCTGCATTCGGTCCCAAGGACTATGCAAAAAATTACGCTGGCGAGGCGTTTGGCAACTTGCTCGGCAACGTCGCTGACTATGCCAGCGCCCAGGGCTTGAGCGGCAAGGATGTGGTGGTCAGCGGCCACAGCCTGGGCGGCCTTGCGGTCAACAGCATGGCGGATCTGAGCGGGAGCAAATGGTCAGGGTTCTACACCGATTCCAATTACGTAGCCTATGCGTCGCCCACCCAAAGCGCCGGCGACAAGGTGCTTAACGTCGGCTACGAAAACGACCCGGTATTCCGGGCGCTGGACGGTTCCTCATTCAACCTGTCGTCCCTGGGCGTACACGACAAACCCCACGAATCGAGCACCGACAATATTGTCAGCTTCAACGACCACTACGCTTCCGCACTGTGGAACGTGCTGCCGTTTTCCATCCTCAACCTGCCGACCTGGGTCTCGCACTTGCCCACCGGTTATGGCGACGGCATGACGCGCATCCTCGAGTCCGGCTTCTACGAGCAGATGACCCGTGACTCCACAGTGATCGTCGCCAACCTGTCCGATCCGGCACGGGCCAACACCTGGGTGCAGGACTTGAACCGCAACGCCGAGGCGCACAAGGGCAATACCTTTATCATCGGCAGCGACGGCGACGACCTGATCAAGGGCGGCAGGGGGGCGGACTTTATCGAAGGCGGCAAGGGTAATGACACGATCCGCGACAGCAGCGGGCATAACACGTTTTTGTTCAGTGGGCAGTTTGGTAATGATCGAGTGATTGGCTATCAGTCGACAGACAAGCTGGTGTTCAACGATGTGCAGGGCAGTCCCGATTATCGCGATCACACCAAGGTGGTGGGCGGGGATACGGTGATTAGTTTTGGTGCCGATTCGGTGACGTTGGTGGGCGTGAGCAGTCTGTCGGGGGAGGGGATTGTTATCGCTTAAGTTGGAATGCGGTTGAAAACTGTGGGAGGGGGCTTGCTCCCTCCCACATTTGATCGGTGTTGATTCGAAGATTAGTTTTCCTTGCGCACCGTGGCTACATCATCGGCCTTGATGCGAATGCGCTTGCCGGCGATATCGGTAAATTCATAGAAGCCGTCGGCTGTCTTGGCGTTGGGCGTGTCCTTGGTCAAATACTGCGTGCCATTTTGCAATGTCACTACCGTTTGCGTGGAGCAACCGGCCAATACCAGAAAAGTGAGTGCAACCAGCGGCAGACCCAAATTCTTCATGTTCATAACCCTTACCTTTAACCCTGAAAAGTCCCGCAGCGTCTGGCTGTGGGCTATAAATGTTACGCGATCAACTCCCTCATCTGATCGTTTTTTTGCAAAAAGTTGCAGGCGCCATTTATCTATTACCGATTGCAACAACGGCTTTGCATCGGCACTCTGTATGCATAACCAGTATTTGACTCCCTTGCGCCATGGCCAACCCCCTCGAAGACCCCTTGTATTACCTGCATAACTTCCGCCAGGTCCTGGCCTGGCTGGGGCAACGCTATGCCGATCTGCTCGATGCGGACGAACAGCATTTCATTCAGCAATTTGACAGGTTGCCCCAGGCGTCCCAGGCGTTATTGGTGCGCATGGTGATGCGCAAGGGTGTGCATTTTCGCGGCGCCAAGCTTAATTATGTGGAAATCGGCTGCCCCCATGCGGCCGCGGGCCCATTACGAGAACTGGGATGGGTGGATGACCAAAGCCCGCTGCCGTTTGCCACCTTGTTCGCCTTGCTGCAAAAGGGCGAAATCCTCGGCGCGTTCAGGCCCTGGATCGATCAGCCCAAGGGCAACAAGGCCACCTGGCTCGAACCGCTGGCGGCGCAGTTCAGCGAGCCGCGCAGTTTTGCTCAATGGTGCCCGGGCTTGGATGATGTGCTCTATAGCCTTACGGTCATGGCGTTGTGTGATCGCCTGCGCTTGATGTTCTTTGGCAACCTGCACCAGGACTGGTCCGAGTTCGTGCTGGCAGACCTGGGCATCTACACCTATGAAAAAGTCGAGATTTGCGCCGAGTCCCGCGGGTTACGCACGCGTGACGACGTGGTGGGGTTCCTGTTCCTGCACCAGTGCCAGCAAGCGTTTGAAGCCGGTGAGGCATTGGACACGCTGCTGGTGCAGATCGCCGGCCTGTGCACCGACAACCCCTGGCTGGAAAAACGCCGCGCCAAGCTGTTGTTCCAGATCGGCCAGTATTGCGAGCGCTGCGCCGAGCTTGCGCTGGCTGAACAGATCTACCTTGCCTGCGCCTATCCCGGTGCACGTGCGCGGTTGATCCGGGTCGTTGAGCGCCAAGAGGATTACGCCCGAGCGCTGGCCCTGGCCACTGCAGCCCAGCAGGCCCCGGAAAGCGCCGCTGAACAACAGCACTTGCTGCGTGTATTGCCGCGCCTGCGCCGCAAACTCGGCGAACCGGCGTTGCCCAAGGCCAAGCCGCAAGCGGTTGCACGCCTTGACCTGGCACTCGCCCAGGCGCCGCTGATGTCGGTGGAATACTGCGTCCAGGCGCACCTGAACGAGCCCGAGGCACCGGTGCATTACGTCGAGAATGGGTTGATCAACTCGCTGTTCGGCCTGTTGTGCTGGGAAGCGATTTTCGCGCCGCTGCCGGGCGCGTTCTTCCATCCGTTCCAGCGTGGGCCGGCGGACCTGCACAGCGAAGACTTCCATCAACGCCGCGAGGCGTTGTTTGCTACGTGTTTCGAGCAACTGGGGGATGAGCGCTACAAGGCCACCATCCGCCAACGTTTTCTGGATAAATGGGGTATCCAATCACCTTTCGTGTTCTGGAACCTGCTTAGCGAAGAGCTGTTGGAGCAAGCTCTGGCCTGCCTGCCCGCCGAGCACCTGCGCCATTGGTTCACACGCCTGCTGCTGGATATCCGCGCCAACCGCACCGGGATGCCGGACCTGATCCAGTTCTGGCCTGCACAAAAAACCTACCGCATGATCGAGGTTAAGGGCCCGGGCGACCGCCTGCAAGACAACCAATTGCGCTGGCTGCAATTTTGCGGCGAGTACCAGATGCCGGTCACCGTCTGTTACGTGCGCTGGGCGGAGCAACCCGCTTGAGTTACAGCGTGGCCGTACGGGCGCTGTGTGAGTTCACGGCCAAGGTCGGCGACCTTGACCTGCGCTTTACCCCGTCGCCCAGCGCCCAGGAAGGTATCGTCGGCCACCGTACGGTGGCGTCCCGGCGCAGCGCGCACTACCAGAATGAAGTCGCCCTGGAGGGGCAATACCAGCAGCTCAACGTGCGGGGCAGGGCGGACGGCTACGACCCCGACGCCAACCGCCTTGAAGAAGTCAAAACCTACCGCGGCGACCTCTCTGCCCAGCCCGCCAACCATCGGCAACTGCACTGGGCCCAGGTCAAGGTGTATGGCTGGCTGATGTGCCAGAAGCTCGGCCTCGGCGAAATCGACTTGGCGCTGGTGTACTTCGATATCGTTGGCGAAGGCGAGACGCTGCTGAACCAACGTTTCGAGGCGGCGCAGCTTGAGCGCTTTTTCAATCAGCAATGTGCGTTGTTCCTCGACTGGGCACAATTGGAAATGCAGCACCGCGATAAGCGCAACAAGGCCGCCCAAGCCCTGGCATTTCCCCATGCCGATTTTCGTCCCGGGCAGCGTACGTTGGCCGAGTCGGTCTACAAGGCGGTCAGCACCGGTCGTTGCCTGATGGCCCAGGCGCCCACGGGCATCGGCAAGACCGTCGGTACCCTCTTCCCGATGCTCAAGGCGCTGGCGCCGCAGCAGCTGGACAAGGTGTTCTTCCTTACCGCCAAAACGCCGGGGCGCAAGCTCGCCCTGGATGCCGCCCAGGTGCTGTACGACAGCAGTCCGGATCTGCCGCTGCGTGTACTTGAACTGGTTGCACGGGACAAGGCGTGCGAACACCTGGATAAAGCCTGCCATGGTGATTCCTGCCCGCTGGCCAAGGGTTTTTACGACCGCTTGCCCGCCGCCCGCCATGCCGCGTCCAGGGTTCGCCTGCTCGATCAGCGCAGCCTGCGCAGTGTGGCGCTGGCCCATGACGTGTGCCCGTATTACCTCAGCCAGGAAATGGCGCGCTGGGCCGACCTGGTGGTCGCCGACTACAACTATTTTTTCGACTTCGGCGCCCTGTTATTCGGCCTGGCGCAGTTGAACCAATGGCGTGTTGCGACGCTGGTCGACGAGGCCCATAACCTGGTGGAACGCGCCCGTTCGATGTACAGCGCCAGCCTCGACCAATACAGCCTCAAGACCTTGCGCGATACCGCGCCCGAGCCGCTGAACAAACCCTTGCAGCGCCTGAACCGCGAGTGGAACGCGTTGCACAAGGAACAAGTCGCGCCGTATCAGGCCTATGCCACCCGGCCCGACAAACTGCTACAGGCCCTGAGCCTGTGCACCAGCGCCATGGGCGACTACTTCAACGATCACCCCGAGTCCCTCAATGGAGACCTGCAAGCCTTCTACTTTGAAGCACTGCAATTTTCCAAGGTGGCCGAGCTATTCAACGAACACTTCATCTTCGACATCAGCAAGCGCCAGTTCAGTGGCAAGCGCAGTAGCTCGACCCTGTGCCTGCGTAATGTGGTGCCGGCCGAATTCATCCGGCCCCGATTGACGGCGGCTCGCAGCAGCGTGCTGTTTTCCGCGACCCTGAGCCCACGCCACTATTACGCCGATTTACTCGGGTTGCCGGCGGATACTGCCTGGGTCGATGTAGAGTCGCCGTTCAAGGCCGAGCAATTGCAGGTCAGCATCGTTGAGCGCATCTCTACACGCTTTGTGCACCGCCAGGCGTCGCTGGAACCTATTGTGGAATTGATCGCCCGGCAATTTGCCGAGCAGCCGGGCAACTACCTGGCGTTTTTCTCCAGCTTCGATTACCTGCAGCAAGTGGCGCAGTTACTCGCCGAGCGACACCCGCAGATTGCACTGTGGCTGCAGTCACGCGGCATGGCCGAGGCCGAGCGCCAGGCGTTCCTGGACCAGTTCACCCAGCACAGCCAAGGCATCGGTTTTGCGGTATTGGGCGGCGCGTTTGGCGAAGGTATCGACCTACCGGGGGCGCGTTTGATTGGCGCTTTTATTGCCACCCTGGGCTTGCCGCAACTCAACCCGGTGAATGAACAGATCAAGGCACGCATGGGCGAGGTTTTCGGCGCGGGGTATGACTACACCTACCTGTATCCCGGCATCCAGAAGGTGGTGCAAGCGGCGGGGAGGGTGATCCGCAGCCAGCACGATCGCGGCGTGGTGATGTTGATTGATGACCGCTTTGGCGAGTCGCGGGTTCGACAGTTGCTGCCGAGGTGGTGGGCGATCAATGTTTGACAGATTACGGCGATTCAAATGTGGGAGGGGGCTTGCTCCCGATTACGGCGTATCTGCCAGCCAGTATGTAGCTGACCCACCGCTATCGGGAGCAAGCCCCCTCCCACATTCGAGCGGTGGTGTTGCTTAGATTACTTCCAGGTAAGAACTGTGTATCGCCCGCGCCAACTCGCGCACGGTGTCGATAAAGTCCGTCAACCGGGCGTGCAGTCCATCTTCCAGAATCTCATCGATCCCGGTATACCGCAGCCTTGCTTCGAACTCCGCCGCCAGGCGCTGCGCCGTGCGTCCGTAACTGCCGGGCAAGTCGGCGAGGATATGGCTCAACTCTTCGATGCACGCGTGCAGCGAGCGCGGGACATCGCTGCGTAACAGCAGTAGCTCCGAGACCGAGCGTGCATTCAGGGCGTTGGGGTATAACTCGGTGTACGCCTCGAACGAGGACAGCGCACGCAGCAGGGCGCTCCACTGGTAATAACCGCGAGCCGACAAGTCGCTGACTTCTTCGGACTCTTCACCAAACATCTCATAGCGCGCATCCAGCAGGCGCAAGGTGTTGTCGGCGCGTTCCACAAAGGTGCCCAGGCGAATAAACCGGTAGGCGTCATTGCGCATGATGGTGCCCGAGGTCGCGCCGCGAAACAGGTGCGAGCGTTGCTTGACCCAGTCGCAGAAGTGGCTGATGCCATGCCGCGCCAGGCCGCCGGCGGCGATGCTGCGCATTTCCAGCCAGGTGGCGTTGAGGTTTTCCCACATATCGGCGGTGATGCGCCCGCGCACGGCGTGGGCATTGCCTCGGGCGGCGCGCAGGCAGTTGTAGATGCTGGCCGGGTTTTCTTCGTCGAGGGCGAAGAAGTGCAACATGCGCTCGGCATCCAGGGTCTGGTGACGCTCCAGGTAGCTGTCCAGGGTGCCGCTGCTGAGCAACGACATTGCCAGCTCATCCAGGCCATCGCTGCGCCCGGCCTGGGGCATCAACGACAGTGAATAACTGACTTCCAACATGCGCGCCAGGTTCTCGGCGCGTTCCAGGTAGCGCGACATCCAGTACAGATCAGCAGCGGTTCTACTCAACATACTCAGCCCTCCACCACCCAGGTGTCCTTGGTTCCGCCGCCTTGCGACGAGTTGACGACCAGCGAGCCTTCCTTCAGCGCCACGCGGGTCAAGCCGCCCGGCACCAGGCGGGTTTCCTTGCCCGAGAGCACGAAGGGGCGCAGGTCGATATGCCGGGGCGCGATGCCGTTTTCGACAAAGGTCGGGCAGGTGGACAGGCTCAAGGTCGGTTGGGCGATGTAAGCGTGGGGACGCGCCTTGATGCGCTGGCGAAAATCTTCGATCTCGGCTGCGCTGGAGGCGGGGCCCACCAACATGCCGTAGCCGCCGGAACCCTGGGTTTCCTTGACCACCAGTTGTTCCAGGTTGGCCAGCACATGGGACAGTTCATCGGGCTTGCGGCACTGGAAGGTCGGTACGTTTTGCAGCACTGGCTCCTCGTCCAGATAGAAGCGGATCATCGCCGGCACATAGGGGTAGATCGACTTGTCGTCAGCCACCCCGGTGCCGATCGCGTTGGCGAGCACCACATTACCCGCGCAATAGGCCGCCACCAGGCCGGGTACGCCGAGCATTGACTTGGGGTTGAACGCCTCGGGGTCAAGGAAGGCGTCGTCGATGCGCCGGTAGATCACGTCCACCGCCTTGGGGCCATCGGTGGTGCGCATGAATACCTTGAGGTCGTGCACGAACAGATCGGCGCCTTCGACCAGCTCCACGCCCATTTCCCGCGCCAGGAACGCGTGTTCGAAAAAAGCGCTGTTGAAGCGCCCAGGGGTCAATACCACCACATTGGGGTTATCGAGGCGGCTGGCGCTTTTCAAGGTCTTGAGCAGCAGGTTGGGGTAGTGGTCCACCGGCGCAATGCGTTGCTTGGCGAACACTTCCGGGAACAGGCGCATCATCATCTTGCGGTCTTCGAGCATGTAGCTCACGCCGCTGGGGGTACGCAGGTTGTCTTCGAGCACGTAATAGGTGCCGTCGCCGTCGCGTACCAGGTCGACACCGGAGATGTGCGAGTAAATGTCGCGGTGCAGGTCCAGGCCGACCATCGCCTTCTGATAGCCCTCGTTGCCCAGCACCTGTTCTGCCGGAATGATCCCGGCCTTGATAATGCGCTGGTCGTGGTAGATGTCGGCGAGGAACATGTTCAGTGCGTTGACCCGCTGGATACAGCCGCGCTCGATCAGACTCCACTCACTGGCGGGGGTGCTGCGGGGGGTGATGTCGAAGGGAATCAGGCGTTCGGTGTCTTGCTCGTCGCCATACAGGGTGAAGGTGATCCCGGCGCGATGGAACAGCAAGTCGGCTTCACGGCGACGCTGGGCCAGCAGTTCCGGCGGCGTGTTGGCCAGCCAGCGGGAAAAATCCTGATAGTGGGCGCGGCATACGCCGTTTGCGTCATTCATTTCATCGAAGAAAGTTCGAGCCATTCCAGTACCTTGTCAGTGCCGAGGGTTTCCTGGGTGGCACTGCCGCTTAAAAAACGCATGTTCTTATGAGCCCGTGGCTGAGGGTGCCAACAGGCCTGGTCCTTACTTTCTTATGGAGTCGGCTCTGGGTCGCGGGGTAACGAATGCTCCTGTTTTCGGGTAGATGAATGGATAAAGCAAGGGATGTGCCGGAACGCACACAAGGTGGCAATTACCTATGGCGAGCGAGCTTGCCCGCGCTGGAGTGCGCAGCGCTCGCGCTTTTGTGGGGGCCGCTGCGCAGCCCAGCGCGAGCAAGCTCGCTCGCCACAGAAGCGGGCTCACCACAAGGGGGCAGAGGGCGCCCTGACTTGGTGCGCAAGAAACTTGAACTTCATCCACGTCCGATTCTTCTAACGAGTCCCGTCACTTTGTGGAGCATCGTTGTGCCCCGAATCATCTCCCCAAACACGCCGGAAGCGGCCCTGACCGACCATAGCGAACACAACGCCAAGATCTTCGGCTCGCCCAAGGATCGCCTCGACTTCTACCGGCGCGAGATCCAGTACGAAACCAGCATCCTGGCCAACCGCACTGACGCTTACCTCACTGCGCAATCGTTTCTGGTGATCGCCTTCGTGTCCGGCATGGGCAACCTCAACCCGGAATGGGGCAAGCTGTTCACGCTGGTGGTGCCGGTGATCCTCGCCGCGCTGGGTATTCTCAGCTCGCTCAACGCCTGGCCTGGCATACGCGCGGCCTACCAGATCATTGATCACTGGCACTACAAGCAAAGCGAATTGCTGCGCAGCGAGCCGGTGATGGGCCTGGCCTACGATGAATCGCCGCTGTTTTCCGAAATGGAGTCCAGTCACAAGGGCTATCGCAAGTCGTTGCTGTTTTCCATGCGCGCGCCGTGGTTGTTCATGGTGTTCTGGCTGGTGCTGGGCATCTATGCGTTTTATATCCAGGTGGACAATCCACTGCGCTGAGCAATCGGACGGAACTTCACTGGGGCACGTGACGCCTTAGCTTTACGCGGTAAAGATTTATTACCGGTCTGTGAAGAGGTATGCCATGTCTACATCCAACGATCCCCAAACCAGCAACCGCAATGACCCTGCCATCGATGGTGGCGAGCCCGCTCCGGGCACCGCTGCCGATGCGCCCAAGGACCCGACGCCTGCCAGCGACCCCAAGGCCAAGGAAAACGACTACAGTCCAGACTTCAAGCCTGAGCGCGAGCACAAGCCTGAAACCGATGCCGATATCGATACCCAAGGCGGTTAACGGAGACGGTCATGTCAAAAGAACTCGACGAAGAACTCAACGACCCCGGCAATGAAGATCCGGGTTCGCTGATGGATGATGCGCAAGTGCCGCTCAACGATCTGGATGAAGCGGCCGACGTCGGCAATACCGACAGTCAGGATTGATCGGGCGGCGGGCCAAAGGGATCGGTGAGCTTGAACAGTAGGTATTCTTACTGTGCTTGATCCACTGAAACCTTCTGGCCCGGTACGCGGTTATCCGTCACGCCAAGCGCGGCGCAGGATTCATTTTTTGTGCGCGGCGCGTCGTTCGTACCACGCCAGCAAGGGCTGGGTGCTGAGGCCATGCACCATCACGCTCAGCGCGATCACCGAGAGGGTCAGGTTCACCGCCACGGCGCTGCTGGTACCGATCAGCCCATGGTTGAGCGCATAGAACAGGTAGTAGAGGCTGCCGATCCCACGAATACCAAACCAACTGACCAGGCTGCGTTGCCGCCGATCCAGCAGGCTGCCCCAAGGCATCGCAAACACGCTGAGCGGGCGAACCACACAGAACAGCAACGCCGCCACCGCCAGCGCGCGCCAATCCCAATGGCTGACCAACACGATGCCCAATACGCTGACCAGGAACACTTCCATCGAGCGCTCGACCAGGCTGCCAAAAGCCAGCATGTCGCCCATCATCACGCCGGCGGCGATCTGGGTGTCCTTCAACTGGCTGACGTCACCGTGCAGCGCCTGCTCGGGCTCGATCTCCAGATGGCCCACCACCGGCTGGGCCAGGTGCTCGGCCGGCGTTTGCGCATAACCGGTGGATTTGACCTCGGCCTGGCGCAGCCCCAGGCCCGCCGCAAACACCGACAAGAAGCCGTAGCCGCCGACCGCTTCAGCCGTCACATACGCCAGGGCAATCAGCGCGAGGGTGAGGTAGTCATTCGGTGACAGGGTGCTATCGGCATTGATCAAGCGCAGGCGCAGGGTGATACGGCCAATGCCGCGGCCCATCCAGTAACCCATCAACAGCCCGGCCGGTACCGCCCACAGCAGGTTCTTCAGCACCCAGCCGCCGAACCAGTCGCCGTCGAAACCGCCATGTTGCATGAACAGCAGGCCAAAAATCACAAAAGGAAACGCAGTGCCGTCGTTCAACCCTGCTTCGCCGGACAGGCCGAATCGCAATGCGTCATAGTCCTGGGCATTGTTGACCTGCACCAGGCCGGCCAGCACCGGATCTGTGGGCGCCAGCATCGCTCCCACCAGCAATGAAACGCCCCAGGTTAAATCGAACAGGTAGTGCAGCAACAGGCAGGTGCCGAGGATGGTCAGCAGCATCACCGGCCCGGCCATGCCAAAGGCGATGCGCCAGGTGCGGTGCTTGAGCGGCAGGCGCAATTTCAAACCGCTGACAAACAGCGAAAACAGCACCGCCACTTCCGTCAGGTGCTCCATCCAGCGCGCTGAGCCCTTCACGTCCAGGTGCAACAAGTCCACGCCCAGCGGGCCAATGGCGATGCCCAGCAACAAGCACACCGCTGAGGTGGTCACCGGCATCCAGCGCAAATAGGAGGAGGTGAGGGCGAGGGTGAGCAGTACGGCGCCCAATACGGCCAACCATAGAATGAAAGTCATCGTGCGTGTTCCAGGGCCGTGGTCTATGCAGGTTTGAGAACAGCGACCGGGAGGGGGTTCAATGTGATTGCCTGCCACGGGGACAAGGCCCTATTTATCCATTGAACGACGGTTTGCTATGCACTAAGTTGACCGATTGTTGCCGCGCGCATATTTATGGATTTGCGTCTTTATTCTTTCACCAGAGGCTCTGGCATGAGGTTTTCTCCCTTCGTTGAGCGAATTGCAGGGCAGGGCGTCGCCGCCTGGGACATCCACCACGCTGCGTTCGACGCTGCCGGCCAGGGCGAAGACGTCATCATCCTCAGCGTCGGCGACCCGGATTTCGCCACGCCGGCCTTTATCACTGACGCCGCCGTCAATGCCTTGCACGCGGGAGATTCCCACTACACCGAGATCGCCGGGCGCCCGGCCTTGCGCGAGGCGATCGCGACCCGTTACCGCCAGACCCTGGCCCGCCCGTTGGCGGCTGACAACGTCATCATCGTGCCCGGTGCGCAGAACGCGCTGTTCATCAGCTCGCTATGCCTGTTGCAGGCCGGCGACGAAGTGCTGGTGCTCGACCCGATGTACGTCACCTACGAAGCCACGCTCAAGGCCAGCGGCGCCACCCTGGTGCGGGTGCCCTGCAGTGCGCAGTCCGGCTTTCGACTGGATCCACCATTGCTCGCCGCCGCGATCACGCCGCGCACCCGGGCGATATTCTTTTCCAATCCGAACAACCCCACTGGCGTGGTGCTCAACCGGCAAGAGCTGCAAGCCATTGCGGACTTGGCGATCGCACATGACCTGTGGGTGGTAGTGGATGAGGTCTACGAAAGCCTGGTGTTCGACGGTCAATACCACAGCCTCGCGGCGTTGCCGGGCATGGCGCAGCGCTGCATTGTGATCGGCAGCTTGTCCAAGTCCCATGCCATGACCGGCTGGCGAATCGGTTGGCTCATCGCCCCAGCGCAAATGGTGCAGCACGCTGAAACCCTGCTGTTGAGCATGATGTACGGCTTGCCCGGCTTCGTGATGGAGGCGGCGACAGCTGCGGTGTTGGCCCATGACGAAGTCACGCAAGGCATGCTTGAGACTTACCGACGCCGACGCGACCTGGTGGTGACTGCCTTGAGCGCCTGCCCGGGCATCCGCGTGCAGGCGCCGCAAGCGGGCATGTTTGTGTTGGTGGATGTGCGCGATACGGGCCTGGGGTCCCTGGATTTCGCCTGGCGCCTGTTTCGTGAAGCTGGCGTGTCGGTGCTGGACGCGGCAGCCTTCGGCGAGCCGGCCCAGGGCTTCGTTCGGCTTTCCTTTACCTTGGGCGAGGAGCGTCTGGCGCAAGCCTGTCGGCGGATTGTGCTGTTTGTTGAACAGCTTGCCAGTGAGCGGGCCGTGCACTGGGCGTGAGTACTTGCCCAACTCTCCCACAGGCTACGCAGCCCTGTTAGTCAGCCAACGGCGGCAAACGCCGTTTCACCGGGGTTTTCTTGACGATAGCGGTGTTGGTCTCGGCATAGGTATTCAGCCGGTCCAGCAGCGTGTCGAGGTGCTCCATGGTGCGTACATGCAGGCGTGCGATAAAGCAGTCGTCGCCCGTGACCTTATCGCATTCTGTGAGCTCGGGGATCGCCTGGATCTGGCGTTCCACTTCCTGCAGTTTGCCGGGCAGGGGGCGGATGCGCACGATGGCTTGCAGCAGGTAGCCGAAGTGCTTGGGGTCGATGTCGACGGTGTAGTGGGTCAGCACGCCGCGCTCTTCCAGGCGGCGCAGACGTTCGCTGACGCTCGGCGAAGACAAACCGGTGATGCCCGCCAGGGTCTTGAGGGACAGGCGCGAGTCGTCCATCAAGGCGGCGATCAATTGCTGGTCGATAGTGTCGATCATGAGCTTTGCCTAATAAGAAAAGGTGAATCCTGGGTTTTGCCTTTTTTAGTCGCTGTAGCCGTGTCGAGCAGATTGCCATAATTGAGCCTCACTTGAGGAGCCTCAATCATGGATACATCAATCCGTCGCGGAACCTGGGAAATGATCGCTGCCATGCTGATCTCCGGCACCATTGGCTGGTTTGTGCTGGTGTCGGGCGTGTCGGTGCTTGAGGTGGTGTTCTGGCGCTGCGTGATTGGCGCGCTGACACTGATGCTGGTGTGCGCGTTGCTGGGGTATTTGCGCCTGGAGTTACTCAACTGGGCCAAGCTCGGGCTGGCAGTGCTCAGCGGCGTGGCGATCGTCGGTAACTGGCTGTTGCTGTTCGAGTCCTATTCCCGTGCGTCCATCGCGATCAGCACGGCGGTGTACAACGTGCAGCCGTTCATACTGGTGATGCTGGCAGCGGTGTTTCTCGGTGAGAAGATCACCGTGCAAAAAATGGCGTGGCTGAGTGTGGCGTTCCTGGGCATGTTGGCGATCGTGACCGCCCATGGTGAGCAATCGGGTGGCGGGAACTATCTTGCTGGCATTGCCTTGGCCTTGGGCGCGGCATTTTTGTACGCGGTGGCGGCGCTGATCATCAAACGCCTGAAGGACGTACCGCCGCATTTGATGGCGTTGATCCAGGTGACCACCGGCGCCGTGCTGCTGGCGCCGCTGGTGCCCTGGCACAGCTTGCCCGGGTCGACCACTGCCTGGGCGGCACTGGCGACATTGGGCGTGGTGCATACCGGTTTGATGTATGTGTTGCTGTACGGGGCTATTCAGAAGCTGCCCACAGCGATGACCGGCGCGTTGTCGTTCATCTATCCGATTGCGGCGATCCTGGTCGACTGGATTGCGTTCGGGCATCGCCTGGGGTGGCTGCAATGGCTGGGTGTGGCGGCGATTCTGCTGGCCGCTGCCGGGTTGCAGCGGGGCTGGTGGTGGCCCCGCGCCCGTCAGGTCAGTGCGTGCCCTGATAGATGAGGTTTTCCGGATTGAAATGCTCTACAGCACTGCCCGGCTGCGGCAACCCAAGAATATGCCCCTTGATCTTGCCCACCACATGCATCTCGCACGGCTTGCAATCGAACTTCAAGGTCAGCACTTCGTCGCCGTGGATCAACTGCATCGGCGCGACCTTGGTCTTCACGCCGGTGACGCCCTTGGCCTGTTTGGGGCACAGGTTGAACGAGAAACGCAGGCAATGCTTGGTGATCATCACTGGCACTTCGCCGGTTTCTTCGTGGGCTTCGAAGGCCGCATCGATCAGCTTCACGCCGTGACGGTGGTAGAAGTCGCGGGCCTTCTGGTTATAGACGTTGGCCAGGAATGACAGATGCGCATCCGGATACACCGGCGGCGGGGTGGTCTTGGCCTTGCGTCCGCCCCGAGGGTGCGCCTTGATGCGGGCGGCGGTCAGGGCTTCGATCACTTCACGGCGCATGGCCTTGAGCTGCGAGTTGGGGATGAAAAACGCCTGCGGCGCGTCCAGCTCGATGCGGGTGGCGTGATACTCCGTAGTGCCGAGCTGGCCGAGCAGATCGCGCAGGGTGTCCAGTGCCTGTTCCGGCTTGTTGGCTACACCAAACGGGCCGGGCAGGGTGACACTGGCGCTGATGCCTTCTTCGCTGGTGGCGGTGAGGTGCAACTGCTCTTCACGCAGGCGTGCAACCCACGCCAGGCCGATACGGCGTTCGGCGGACGTCTTGAGCAGTGCCTGTTGCCAGTTATGGTCCAGGTTACGGTTCAAAGGATGGTTGGGGCGCAACTGATGCAGGCCGGCCGGCATTTCATTCGGCTCGACGCGGTAGCGATAGCGTTTCTCGCCGTCTTCTTCGAACTCGCCTTTAGGCTCGGCGATATTGGCGCGGAACCCTACCACTTCACGCTTGACCAGCACATTCAGACCATCGCCGTTGGAAAGCGGCTCATGGGTGACTACCTGCAAGTCGCGCTTGCCGGCTTTTTCCACCACACCCACGGGCAGGCCGGTGAAGGTCGGGGTGTCGAACGCGCCGATGTCGATCTTGCGATCGGTGACGAAATAGTCGGTGCTGCCACGGTGGAAGGTTTTTTCGGGGTCGGGCACGAAGAAGTGCGCGGTACGCCCGCTGGAGGCGCGGGCCAGGTCCGGGCGGTCTTCGAGGATTTCGTCGAGGCGCTGGCGGTAGTAGGCGGTGATGTTCTTCACATAGCCCATGTCCTTGTAGCGGCCTTCGATCTTGAACGAACGCACACCCGCTTCGACCAGCGCGCGCAGGTTGGCGCTCTGGTTGTTGTCTTTCATCGACAGCAGGTGCTTTTCAAAGGCCACGACGCGGCCCTGGTCATCTTTCAAGGTGTACGGCAGACGGCAGGCCTGGGAGCAATCACCACGGTTGGCACTGCGGCCATTCTGCGCATGGGAAATATTGCACTGCCCGGAGAACGCCACGCACAGGGCGCCGTGGATAAAGAATTCGATGGCGGCATCGGTTTCGTCGGCGATCGCGCGGATTTCCTGCAGGTTCAGCTCACGGGCCAATACCAATTGCGAGAAACCGGCCTGGTCAAGAAACTTTGCCCGGCCCAGGGTGCGGATGTCGGTCTGGGTGCTGGCGTGTAGCTCGATGGGCGGAATATCCAGCTCCATCACGCCCAGATCCTGCACGATCAACGCGTCTACACCTGCGTCATACAGCTGGTGGATCAGCTTGCGCGCTGGCTCCAGCTCGTTGTCATGCAAGATGGTGTTGATGGTGGTGAAGACGCGGGCGTGGTATCGACGGGCGAATTCCACCAGCTGCGCGATATCGCTCACGTCGTTACACGCATTATGGCGAGCGCCGAAGCTCGGCCCGCCGATATAAATGGCGTCGGCGCCATGCAGAATGGCCTCGCGCGCAATGGCGACATCGCGGGCAGGGCTGAGCAATTCAAGGTGATGCTTGGGCAAGGACATAGTTTTTTTAGTCAGGCTTGTCACGGTCGAGGCGCGCATTGTAGCCGTGAAATGCCCGGCCGGCATCTACCGCAGGGCTGTCGGGCCCAGGGCCCTGTGTGGGAGGGGGCTTGCTCCCGATGAGGGTGTGTCAGTAATTAAAACTGTTCTGACCCACCGCTATCGGGAGCAAGCCCCCTCCCACATTGTTCATAGCGCTCTGAGATATCAGGCTTTGGCAGCCATTGCCGTTACTTCAACACGCATCCCGTCCACCGCCAACGCAGCCACACCCACCGCAGCCCGCACCGGCCATGGCTTGGCGAAAAAGCGCTTGTAGACTTCATTGAACGCAGCGCGGTCGGCCATATCGGTGAGGTAGATGGTCAGGTGCATCACCCGATCCATGGAACTGCCGGCTTTTTCCAGCGCGACTTTGAGCGCTTGCAGGGTGCATTCGCTTTGCAGGGTGATGTCGCCCAGCTCCAGGCTGCCGTCGGCGTGGGTCGGGATTTGGGTCGAGACCAGAATGCCGTTGAAGCCGATGACATCGGAGGAGATGGAGTCGGCATCTGGGTCGGGAGTGAAAGAAAGATCGTGGTTGGCCATGTAGGTCTCATGTGCAGTGCGGATCGAAGGTTGGCGAACAGTTTAAACACTGCCCGCTCGAAGGTCACGGCGCCTGCGTCTGTAGTTGCTGCCCCCTCTAACAGGTAAGCTTGCGCCAGCATGTCAGTGAACGAACGATAGGGATATTGGAATGGTAGTTAAGTTAATGACGACGGCAGCGTGCTGGGACATGGACGCTAACGTGTCGGCCAGTTTTGCGCACGCGGCCCCCAAGGACCTGTTTTATTTTTGCCCTTGTTGCCTTGAGGAGGTCGTTGCGGCCATTTCAATTCTGGGCAACTTCTATTTCAGGGCGCTGAACTCTCACAAACCGCGCTGTGTGAACGAAAAAGCCCCGTCTCATGCGTCTGCGTTTCCAGGAGTGTCAGCCCCGCGACCGGCCTATATCGCGCCGCCGCTTATCCCAAGCCACTTGGGCAAACTCTCCACGCGGCGCAAAAACGCCAAACCAACGGTTACCGAGATGCAAGCTCTGGCCTCGTCGCTCCAAGCGTCGACGTCTGCGGTTATACACCCAGGCACTTTGGCTGAAGTTGTTGAAGCATGGTCTGCTATGACCGTAAACGTCCGTCAGCGAACATCGCTATCTATCGCGGGCCAGCAACTGACCTATTTCGATGCGTTTGCGCAGCTTACTGCCGCTCAAAAGAACATTGCGTCCCTGGGATGTGATCGACTCATCACCCATGCTCAGGCGACGGTGTCGCTGCTGGATAACGTAGTTTTAGTCGTAACCTGGCTCAAGTTCGATACACAAAACAAACCCGTGCCGATCAGGGTAAAAATGAAGCGCAGTGATCCAGTAGCCAATCAATTGGCCAAAGGTCAGCACGTAAGGCTGTTTCTGCATGGTCCTGCCCCTGTACTCAATGCTCAGCAAAAATACTTCGAAATGCAGAACATCAGCGAGTACCTGGGATTCATTGTGATGACGTAAAACAACTGTTTTGCGCCATCACAGTTTTTACCGCGGTGAGCCTTGGCGGTTGGATGAGTCCGATGCTGACAAGGCGAATCAGCACCGGCAGGGCAATTACTCTTTAACGTCCATGAACTCTTCAGCCCACGCCACATAGCTCTCCGGCAACGTGTAGGTGTGGGTCAGCTCCGTGGCGCTGAGATTGGACGTGCTATGGGTAAGCTGGCGTTGCGCACGCAGGCTGTCGTAGGTGGCCTTGATCGCGGCGAAGTAGGCGCCATGCCCGGCTACGACGATGCGCACGCCCAGGCTGGCCAGGCGCTCGCTGTCATGCAGTTGCGGGTTGCCGTAGGTCACCAGCATCAACGGCACGCTGAGGTTCTCGGCGATTTGCTCCAGGTGCTCGAAATCTTTGACGCCGACCATGCAGATGCCATCGGCGCCGGCCTTTTCGTAGGCTTTGGTGCGGGCGATAACATCGGCGGTGGGCAACACGCCGGCGTTGGTGCGGGCAATGATCGACAATTCGGGGTCGACGCGCGCCTCAATGGCTGCCTTGACCTTGCCGATGCCTTCTTCTACCGAAATCAGATCGGTGGACTTGCGCCCGAATTGCGCCGGCAGCAGGGTGTCTTCAATGGTCAGCGCGGCGACACCGGCGCGTTCCAGTTCTTCGACGGTACGCATCACGTTCAGCGCATTACCGTAGCCGTGGTCGGCGTCGGCAATGAAGGGTAACTGGGCGACGCGGCCAATGCGGGTGGCTTGCTCAACGAACTCACTCAGGGTAATCAACGCAAAATCGGGGGCCGCCAGCACCTGCAGGGAGGCGACTGAACCGCCCAGGATTCCGACTTCAAAACCCAGGTCGGCTGCGATGCGGGCAGACATGGGGTCGAATACGGAGGCGGTTTCAACGCAGATGGGCGTTGCCAGCAGGTCACGGAAGTTACGGCGTAGCGCTGAGTGAGAAATCTTGGGCATGTTCTTTCCTGGCTTTGGTCATCGTCAAGTGACGATCAATGTCTATTCGTGGTGCCGGGAGATTACCACGCAGACGGGCAGGGGATTATGACGTTTGAGCGGGGCCGTGCTATTGAGCGACGGCGCTGTATGAACCAGGAGCGTCGTTCGGATTATCCTGAGAGCATTCGATGTGCAACTGCCCATGGGTCATGATCCAATGGACAAGCTCGGCGATGGGGATGGAGTGGGCATACTCGACCCAGCGCCCGGCGTCGGGGCTGTAATGTTCGAAGTAGCGGCGCAATACGATGCGGTCCTGGTCCGCCGTCAGGCCCAGGCAGGATTCCTGGAACAGCATGGGGCTGTCCTGTGCGGGGGACGATGTGCGCTGGCTCAGCACCAATGGCCGCCCGGTGTCCTGTGCCTGCTCGGTATACCTGCTGCTAGAAACCTTCATGAACGTCTCCTTGAATGGAAGGCGTGCAGGATGCCCGACGGGTTTTTCCCGAAGATGTCCGGGTTGTGTCCGTGGCGAAGGAATGTTGCTCGATTGAAATAAATGACCCCGGCGCCGGAATGGTTTTAGATGTTTTCCTTTTTTGCCAGGGGACCTGGGAACGTGAGCAGACTGCTGATCGTCGACGACGACGGAGAAATTCGGGCATTGCTGAAGAAGTTCTTCGTGCAGCACGCCTATGAAGTCGACGTGGCTGCCGACGGAGAAGCCATGTGGGCAGCCATCGCCCGGCAGCGGCCAGACACCATTATCCTTGACCTCATGCTGCCCGGTGAAGGCGGTCTTAGCCTGTGCCAGAAAGTCCGGGCGCAGATGGGCATTCCAATCATCATGCTCACGGCCATGGGCGAGCTCAGTGATCGCATCGTCGGCCTGGAGCTGGGCGCCGACGACTATCTGACCAAACCGTTTGCCCCCCGCGAATTGCTGGCCCGTCTGCGTTCGGTGCAACGGCGGGCGGGGCAGCCCGTCGGCGCTGCCAGTGAGCATTCCCGGCCAATCATCGCGTTCTCCGGTTGGCATCTGGATATTACCTGCCGCGAGCTGCGCTCTCCCGAGGGCGTGATGATTCCGCTGTCCGGTGGCGAATTCGACTTGCTGGTGGTGTTTCTTGAGCATCCTCAGCGCATCCTCACCCGCGACCAATTGATCGACCTGACCCACGGCCGGGACCACGACGCCTTCGACCGCAGCATTGACGTGCAGGTCAGCCGGCTGCGGCGCAAGATCGAGCCCGATTGCAAACGCCCGGACCTGATCCGCACGGTACGCAATGGCGGCTATCTGTTCACCGCCCCGGTCACCCGGTCATGATCCGCGACCTGTTGCGTCGCGACACCCTGAACCGGCGCATCGCCCTGACCATTCTCGCCGCGATGCTCGCTTCGCTGGCGCTTAATGCTTTGTTCGTCCAGGTTGCCGGGGTCTGGGCGCGCCCGCCGATCGAGCGCACAGGGTTGCTGGAGCAGATGGCCGCCACCACCAAAGTCATCGAAGCCGCGCCTGCAACGCTGCGTCCGCAACTGGCGGCAGCGGCCAGCGATGCCCGCCTGCATGTGGCGTGGCGTAACGAGCCCGCGGATTTCGGCCTTCCCGACGGCAACACGGCGCTTCAAACGGGCGAAGTCCCGGGGATACAAGCACTGTTTGGCACTGGGCGACAAATTAAGGTGTTCAGCCCCAACGATTGGCCGCGTGGCAGCCGCGAAGCGCACTATGTTGCGCTCGTGCAGTTGCTCGATGGCAGCTGGCTGTCATTCGTCCCGCCTGAACGCACGTGGGGGCTGAGCGCACCCACGCGCATCGCGGTGATCATCACCCTGGGGTTGATCGCGACCTTGTTGGTGGCGTGGCTCGCGACCCGGCAATTGGCCCAACCGTTGCAGCGTTTCGCCAGTGCCGCCAGGCGTTTTGGTGGTGATTTGCGCGCTCCGCCCATCGACAGCGAAGGCCCCCACGAAATACGCCAGGCCATCATCGCCTTCAACACCATGCAGGCGCAGATCCAGCATTTCATTGGCGAACGCACCCATATGCTCGCGGCGATTTCCCACGACTTGCGCGCGCCTTTGACGCGGATTCGCCTGCGTTGCGAGTTCATGGAGGATCTGGACCATCAGCACAAACTGATTCGCGATGTCGAGGAAATGCAGTCGATGATCAACGCTGCGCTGGCGTTCTTTCGCGACGATACGGTGCTGGAGCAACGCACTGCATTCGATCTGTCGGAGCTGCTGCAAACCATCATCGATGACTATCGCGACCAGCATTTTGCGGTGGATTTCATTGGGCCGTCCCACCTGGTCTATCACGGACGCCCACTGGGACTTAAGCGGGTGATCGTCAACCTGCTGGAGAACGCCGCCAAATATGCGCGTCACCCTGGCATCTCTCTGAGTGGGGACGGTCAGCGCATCTGCATTGAGGTTCATGACCAGGGGCCGGGGATTCCCGAGGCTGACCTTGAGCGCGTATTCGATCCATTCTTTCGCCTCGAAACCTCGCGCAATCGTAATACCGGTGGCGTGGGTCTCGGGCTTTCAGCAGCACGCGCCATTGTGCGCGAGCAGGGCGGCGAACTGACGCTAAGCAACCGTCTGCGTGGCTCAGGCTTGGTGGCGCGGGTCGAGCTGCCTCGATAGCCTGATGCGGTGCGCGCATTATTTGCGCATTACGCTATGCGTTATAGGTATTTTACACGCGCCTCTTAGAACAGCATCGTATTGATCCTTACGAACATTGCCGAGACCGCACGCGCGGATCGACTTGACTGCCCAACACGGCATCTGGAGACGAGCGTGCGTTACCTGACAACACTGGCGGCCGGGTTGGCCGCCACCTTGCTAAGCCTGACGGCACAGGCACAAACCCTGGTCGTGGGTGACCAGAGCTATAACGCCCAAGCGGTGATGGAAGCGGCGGGGGGGCTGGATGATCTGCCCTATACCCTGGAATGGAAGCAATTCACCGCCGGGTCACCGGTGGCCGAAGCGCTCAACGTCGGCAGCCTGGATATCGGCCTGCTGGGCGATGCGCCGGTATTGTTCCTGGGCGCATTGGGCGCACCGATCAAGGTGATTGCCGTCAGCCGCCAGAATCTTGCGGGCGTGGCAATCCTGGTGAAAAAGGATTCGTCGATCCACAGCCTGGCCGATCTTGCGGGCAAGCGCGCGGCCATCTGGAAGGGCTCCTGGAGCCAGCAACTGCTGCTGACTGCATTGGATAAAGCCGGGGTTGCACGGGACTCTCTGGAGTTGCGCTACCTCAGCGCGCTGGATGCGTCCCATGCGTTGGAGGGCGGCGCGGTTGACGTCATCGCCACCTGGGAGCCGTATGTCACGCAACAGGAACGCCAGGGTGCGCGAGTGCTGGCGACCGCCGAGGGGTTGATCCCGGCCCAGAGCTTCATTGCCGCCAACGCCAATGTGGTAGAGGCCAAGCGTGAGCCTATCAGCGACTTTCTCCAGCGGCTGAAAAAAGCCCGTGACTGGGCTCGCCAAAACCCGGCCAACGCCGATGCCTATGCCGATGCCTGGGCCAAGCGCACCCGTGCCAACGCCGACATCGCCCGTGTGTGGTTTGCTCGGGCGCGCACCACCGTCGAGCCACTGACCGCCCAGGTGCCTGTGGAAGCGCAAAAGACCGTGGACTTTTTCGCCAGCCAGGGCCTGATCAAGGCTTACCCGGCCGCCCAACTGTTTGACCCGTCCTTCGCGGCGTCCTTGCAGCCCGCCGTCGCCACCCGCCAGCCCTGAAGGGGGTCTCGTCATGACTAAAAGACAGCTCAAACTGGGCGCCCTGACCATGGGCAGCGGTGGCCCGGGCCGGCATAACCTGTGGCTCGACCCGCAACTGCCGGCCGATGCCAGCGTCAACGTCGACTGGTACATCGAGATTGCGCGCCAGGCCGAGGCGGCGCTGTTCGACTTGATGTTTATCGTCGACAGCCAATTTATCACCCCCGGCTCGCCGTCCCATTACCTCAATCGCCTGGAGCCGCTGACACTGTTATCGGCGCTGGCGGTGAGTACCCGACATATCGGCCTGGTTGGCACGCTGACCACCTCCTACAACTCGCCGTATAACGTGGCGCGGCGCCTGGCGTCCCTGGATTTGATCAGCAAAGGCCGCGCCGGCTGGAACGTGGTCACCAGCGGTGATGCTGGCACCGCAGGCAATTACAGCCGCGATGAACATTATGACTACGCCACCCGCTATGGCCGCGCCGCCGAACACGTCCAAGTGGTGCAGGGGTTGTGGAACTCTTACGAAGACGATGCGTTCGTGCGCGACCGCGCTACCGGCCAGTTTCTCGACCCCAGCAAGCTGCACAGCCTGAACCACCAGGGCGAACATTTTCGCGTGGTCGGCCCGCTGAATATCCAACGCTCACCCCAGGGCCAACCGGTGATCTTTCAGGCCGGAGATTCCGAGCCAGGCCGCGATCTGGGCGCAGCCACGGCGGACGTGATCTTCACCCATGCGGCCAGCATCGAGCAGGGCCAGGCGTTTTACCGGGATATCAAGGGCAGGGCGGGACAAAGAGGGCGCGATCCGGAGCAGTTATTGATCATGCCCGGTGCGGAAGTCTATGTGGGTGACACTGATGCACAGGCCCGGGAAATCGAGCAGCACTACCATCAACTCGACCATAGTTTTGAACTGGCGCTCAAGGAGTTCGGGCGTAATTTCGGCTGGCATGATTTCAGCCAGTACGACCTGGATGCGCCATTCCCGCAAGAGAGCCTGGAAGCGGCGCGCAGCAGTTTTTTCACCAATGCCAAACGCATCGCCGATCAGGCGCGGGAGAAGGGTTTCACCTTGCGCCAGGCCATTGAGTTTGGTCGGCAACTGCGTCCTGGCGCCTTCGTGGGTAGCGCCGATACGGTGGCGCAGAAAATGGCCGCCTGGCTCCAGGCGCGGGCTGTGGACGGGTTCAATATCTACATCGGCCACCCCGGGCAGTTCGATCGATTCACCCGGGAGGTGATTCCGTTGTTGCAGGAGCGTGGGGTTTACCGCACAGAGTATGAAGGCTCGACTTTGCGCGAAAGTCTGGGGTTGGCGATACCACGGTTCAAGGTTTGATAGCGGTGTCGACAGGGAGCCAAGCACCTCCCCATTTCGCATAACTGCTGTGCAGTACCAGGGATTAATCCGCCTGCGCGCACTGCCTATAGTTCATTCACACACCGCAGCGTTTAAAAGCGCTGCGGGCTCCAGCCAAAAACTGAGATGAGCCTGATGAACGAATTCAACCCTGTGCCGACGGATATAAACCAAATGGACGCCGAGTACTTCGAGTACAGCAAAGCGGCCAACCCCATCAGTGCCAACCTTATTGCGCGCATTCCCTACCACAGCTTTCCCGCCTCGTTATACGACAGTGGCCCTTCACGCGTGGTACCGCTGGACCTCAGCGACGCTTTGGGCTGCGAAGGCCCTGCGACAGGCCCCGGGCTGTGCGCGAATTTCATGCGCCTTAACCGTGGCGACACGCTGACCGTGCAACCCAATGCGACGTCCCAGGTGTTCTACGTGATCGCCGGCGAGGGCAGCGTGGTTCAGGGCGAACATGAGATTCAATGGTCAAAAGGTTGCTTTATGGCCTTGCCTGGCTTGCAGGCAGCACACTTCAGCGCCCGCCAGGATGCCCGTCTTTACTACGTGCACGATGAACCGTTATTGCGTTACCTGGGGGTGGCACGCAGCGCAGACCGCTTCGCACCGACGCTGTACCCCGCAGAACTGGCTAACGCCAAGCTGCGTGAAGCGGCCGACGATCCTCGTGCGCAAGACCGCAGCCGCATCAGCATTTTGCTGGGCAACCGCAATTTCCCCCAGACGCGCACCGTGACCCATGTGCTGTGGGCCATGTATGGGATCCTGCCGGCAGGCTCGGTACAGAAACCTCACCGGCATCAGTCGATTGCGCTGGACTTCATTATTGATTGCCCGCCGGGGTGTTACTCGCTGGTGGGCACCGAGCTGGACGCGGACGGGCAGATCCGCAATCCGCAGCGGGTGGACTGGTCGCCTGGCCTGGCATTTGTCACGCCGCCGGGGTACTGGCACGCGCACTTCAATGAATCGGACACCGAGGCGTTCCTGATTCCGATTCAGGACGCAGGGCTGCAAACCTATCTGCGCTCCCTGGATATTCGTTTCAGTTGAGTCATGTCCACTCAGGCGTTTCGCCCAGTCGCTCAACGATAAAGTCGATAAAGCACCTGACCTTGGATGACACGATGCGCTTGGGCGGGTAGACAAACCGCACGGCGAAGTCGCGCTCGACATCGCGTATTCGCCATTGCGGCAGCCACACGAGCAACTCGCCGGCCTGGATGCTCTGGGCGACCAACCAATCCGGCAAAAGGGCAAAGCCCAGCCCCTGGCGAGCGGCGATCAGTTGTGCGTCGAGATCATTTATCCGAATGCAGCCGTTGTGCAGCAGCGGTGATACATGATCGCCGCAGACAAAGCTGATAGCGCCCGTAGGCAGCGTACCCAACACCGCGGGCAAACCGGCGAGGTCGGCAGGGGTTGAGGGTGCAGGGTGCTGCCTGGCAAAAGCCGGGCTGACCACCACGCGGTAGTGGCCATCGCAGAGTTTGCGGGCCTTGAGCGTCGAATCGGCCAGCGCGCCAATGCGTATGGCTAGATCGACGCCGGCATGAATCAGGTTGACCTGAGCATTATCCAATACCAATTCCACACTGATTTGCGGGTAGCGCGCGCAAAAGTCCTTCAAGGCTGGAAGGATGTGATGGCGGGCGAATGCCGGCGGCAGGTTGAGCTTCAACAAGCCCCTGGGCTGCTGGTTCAACGCAGACGTCGCCGCCTTGGCGTGTTCCAGTTCATCCAGCACCCTGCGGGCGTGCATCAGGAAGGTCTGGCCGCCTTCGGTCAGGTGCAAGGTGCGCGTGGAGCGGTTGAACAACGCGATACCCAGGTCCTGCTCAAGATCCTTTATATAGCGTGAAACCGTGGACGCCTTGATCCCCAAACGCTCGGCTGCGCGGGAGAAGTTATT
Source organism: Pseudomonas sp. W2Jun17 (assembly GCF_023127795.1). Classification (NCBI taxonomy): domain Bacteria; kingdom Pseudomonadati; phylum Pseudomonadota; class Gammaproteobacteria; order Pseudomonadales; family Pseudomonadaceae; genus Pseudomonas; species Pseudomonas sp. W2Jun17. Next base: position 92,239 of record NZ_SPKO01000029.1, read on the forward strand.
GCCTTCGGCAGCTTCGACGAAGGCGGTGAGGGCACTGAAATAGTCCAAGGGCAGCCTCGGGGCAGGGCAGGAAAGTTGGCAGGTTGTTGAAGTTTGCAGGGCGCTGTCAACTCGAAACTATCGTCATTTGCTGGCACAAGCTTGATCCTGGTCAGGTAACGCTGCTGCCACGCTCTATAACCTTGGGCTTCCATCAAAGGCCAGGGACGGCTCAAGGAGCACCTCTGGTCGCCCAATCTCAAGGAAGAGTCAGCCATGCGATCATTGAAGATCCTGTTGTTATCCTCGGCATTCAACGGTTTGACCCAGCGGGCCTGGCTGGATTTGCGCCAGGCGGGTCACGACCCCAGCGTTGTGGTATTCACCGATGAAACTACGGTGTGTCGCCACGTCGAGGCGTCAGGCGCCGACCTGGTGATCTGCCCATTCCTGAAGGACCGTGTACCACAGCAGCTATGGAGCCACCCGCAGCGCCCGGTGGTGATCATCCATCCCGGCATCGTCGGTGACCGTGGCGCCAGCGCACTGGACTGGGCCATCACCCAGCTGGTCCGGCGCTGGGGCGTCACGGCCCTGCAGGCCGTGGAGGAAATGGACGCCGGGCCGATCTGGTCGACCTGTGAATTCGACATGCCCGCCGATGTACGCAAATCCGAACTGTACAACGGCCCGGTGAGTGACGCGGCGATCGTCTGCATCCGCGACGTGGTGGAAAAATTCGCCAATGGCTTCGTCCCGGAGCCCCTCGACTACACGCAACCTAGCGTTATCGGGCGGTTGCAGCCGAACATGACCCAGGCTGACCGCACCTTCAGTTGGTTCGATTGCGCAAGCTTCATCAAGCGCAGCATCGACGCCGCCGACGGCCAACCCGGGGTGTTGGCAAGCCTGCTGGGCGGGCAATATTACCTGTACGACGCGCACTTGGACTCACGCCAGGGCACCCCGGGAGACATCCTCGCGGTACAGGACGACGCCGTGTTGGTGGCAGCAGGGGATCACAGCCTGTGGATCGGCTCGCTCAAACGCAAGGCCCAGCCAGGGGAGGAGACCTTCAAGCTGCCGGCTCGCCATGTCTTGGCTGAACAACTGGCTGACATTCCGGTGTTGAACAGCTCGATCGCGCAACAAAGCTTCAATGCGCTGGCCTATCAACCGATTCGCTACCGGGAGGCCGGTCACGTCGGCGAACTGACATTCGAGTTCTACAACGGCGCCATGAGCACCGAACAATGCCAACGACTGGTGGCAGCATTGCACTGGGCCAAGGCGCGAGACACCCAAGTGTTGCTGATCAAGGGCGGGCGCGGGAGCTTTTCCAATGGTGTACACCTCAATGTCATCCAGGCCGCCAAAGTGCCGGGGCTGGAAGCCTGGGCCAATATTCAAGCCATCGACGATGTGTGCCGGGAGCTGCTAACCGCCAGGCAACTGGTGATCAGCGGCCTGACCGGTAGTGCGGGCGCAGGCGGCGTGATGCTCGCGCTGGCCGCTGACATTGTATTGGCCCGTGAGGGTGTAGTGCTCAACCCGCATTACAAAACCATGGGGCTCTATGGCTCCGAGTACTGGACCTACAGCCTGCCACGGGCCGTCGGCAGTGAGATCGCGCACAAGCTCACCGAAGAATGCCTGCCCGTCAGTGCCGTCCAGGCCTTGCAGCACGGAATGGTTCAGGACATCGGCCCACGCTGCCCACACGCCTTTGATCTGTGGCTCTCTCAACAGGCCCAAAGCGCGCTGACCGATGAGAAGTATCTGTACGCACGCACCCGTAAAGCCACGCTGGATAGTCAGCAGGTTGAACGTTGCCGCGAACATGAGCTGGTACAGATGCAGTTGGATATGGTGCAAAACCGCCAACAGTTTGCCGAAAAGTGCCGAAACTTCGTGTTTAAACGCAAAACCTGCCAGACCCCGCAGCGCTTGATCGCGCCCTGGGCGGTGACGTACGAGGCCGAAGTCCCGGAATGCTGAATGGCTGACCGATCCTCTACGGTCGACGCGGGAAGGGCCCAGCCTCGCATTGGGCAATAGGGTTCCCCATAATGGAGGCCAATTCGCCCAAACGCTCAGACCAGAGGCCCCATGGAACTGCACAACCTGAACGATAACGCAGCGCTCGTATGAATCGTGCGCTGTTTATTTCGTTGGATGGGCCCAAGGGCACCGGCAAAACCACGCTGTTGGAGGCCGTTACGACAGCATTGAGGGCCGACAACAAAAAGGTTGTCCGCCTGTGCGAGCGCAAGAGCGATCCCTATCGAGCGCAAACGATGGCTCTGGTTAAAACATTCGCCAGAGATCCCAGCCGGGATCTGGAACTTGAGGTGTGTGAACGCTTTGCCGACAGCCGTCGCTGGATTACCCGGCACGTACTGGCTGCCCAGCCACCTGACAGCATCATCCTGATGGACCGTTGGTACCCCTCCGATGCGGCGTTTCGTCGATTGATACCGTTTAAAGATATCCTTGCGCTGAACCTTGATCGACAGGTGCAAGTGCCGGATCTGCATGTGGGGGTTGTCACCACTGCGCAAATATCCTGGGCGAGGGCAGCGACACGACGGCGCGGGTTGAGCAGTACGGTGATGCATAAGCTGGAGGAGCAGGTTGTGTGTACCGAGGCGTTTGAACGGGCGGCTGTGGGGCAGGGGTGGGTGATGTGTCGCAATGAAGGGACGATTGAGGAGGCGATGAGGCGGGGGGTTTCGCAGATATATAAAGTCCTTTGATCGAATTCAACATGAAGGGCGCTAGGCTAAAAACAGAACGGCTGCGACACATCAGTAGCTTCAATAAGGTTTCCCTCGTACCCCCTAGAGTTCCACGCCAGGAGGTACGAGAGAGGTAAGCCATAGCCCTTAAACCAATCCTTCGCGTTTGTATTGATTTGCCGAACTGTCAGCGGGCTTGGGTTTTCTGGAACAGGTCAGCTGGTAAGCAATTGCCAACCATAGGAACCATCCCGGCATGACCATCAACGCAATTCGGGTATCTGGTCTCAATGCCAGCAGACAAAGAACAAAGCCCAGAAACGCCAAAGAGAACCAGGCCATCGGCGCGCCGCCAGGCATCTTGTAGGTCGATTTTGCATGCAGGTCAGGGCGAGTGTTGCGATAGGCAATGTACGACGCGAGGATCGTCGACCAAGTGAAAATCACCAGAATTGCTGACACGGTAGAGACGATGGTGAACGCGGTCATGACTTCTGGAACGATGAACAGCAACAACACGCCCAGCAGCATCAACAAGGTGGTGAACGCCAAACTCAGCAGAGGCACGCTGTTGCTCGACAGACGCCGGAAAATCCCCGGAGCGTTGTCCTGATTGGCCAGCCCGAACAGCATCCGACTGGATGAAAATACGCCACTGTTGGCCGATGAGGCGGCGGATGTCAGCACCACAAAGTTGACGATACCGGCTGCTGCGGGGAACCCCGCAACCAGAAACAGCTCGACGAAGGGGCTCTTGTTGGGCGAAACCTGTTGCCAGGAAGTCACTGCAATAATGCAGGCCAGTGCCAGCACATAAAACAAGATGATTCTGAGCGGAATCGAGTTGATGGCTTTAGGCAGGGTCTTTTCGGGGGAGCGCGTTTCGGCGGCTGCGGTGCCGATCAGCTCGGTGCCCGCAAACGAGAAAATCGCCATCTGAAACCCGGCAAAGAAACCGAACAAGCCGTTGGGGAATGCGCCCTGTTTATCCAGCAAGTGGTTCAGGGACGCAGTGACGCCACTGGGTGAGACAAAGGAGCTGGCAATCAGCACCATGCTCACGCCAATCAGGGCAACGACGGCAATGATTTTGATGATCGCGAACCAGAACTCCACTTCACCGAAGAGCCTGACAGTCAGCACGTTCAAGGCGAACAGTGTTATCAGCATGCCAATGGCCGGTATCCATGCGGGTACATCAGGGAACCAATACTGAAAAAAACCACCCACCACGACTGCATCACCTATCACTGCAACGCTCCAGCTTAGCCAATATGACCAGCCGAGAAAGAATGCTGCGCGTGGGCCAAGATAGGCACCGGCAAAATCAGCGAAGGTTTTGAAGTTCAAGTTGGAAAGTAACATTTCGCCCATGGCACGCATGACGAAGTAGACGAACAGTCCGATGATCATATAGATGAGGATGATCGACGTGCCGGAGAGGGCGATGATCTTCCCGGAACCCATGAACAGGCCTGTCCCGATAGCACCTCCCATGGCCATTAACTGAATGTGACGATTGCTGAGCGTGCGCTGCAGCGCGGGCTGTTCAACCCGCTCGGACGGAGTCGATTTCATTACAAAACCTCTTGATTTTATGTTTTTGAGTTTTGGTAGAAAAGTGGGTGTCACATGACCTTGATTGAGATGTAACGGCTACTGACGGTGGTGGTTTGCGGATGGCAGGCTTTTCCTCCGCTAACAAGGTGCACGGCCAATAAAAAAGTCATGTTTTTGTTCTCCGATTCAACAGTCGAAAGGCTGCGATTCAGGCGCGTTTGCTCTCGTAACCATGCAGCACATTGACGGCATTGATCCCGATTTCATCAACCATGTACCCGCCTTCCATCACAAACAGGGCAGGGCAGCCCACGCCGGCTATCAGCTCGCCGATGCCGATGAAGTCTTCGCTTTCAAGCAAAAAGTGGCTGATGGGGTCGTCCTTGAAGGTGTCGACGCCCAGTGAAATAACCAGCACGTCAGGGGCAAATTGCTGAAGTTTCTTGCAGGCGTGGAGCAAGGCGTTGCGGTAGCTTTCCCAAGAGGTGTTCTTCGGCAGCGGATAGTTCAGGTTGTAACCTTCGCCGTGACCAGCGCCGACTTCGTGGCTGTAGCCTGAGTAGTACGGATAGGACACCGCCGGTTCGCCGTGCAGCGAGACAAACATGACGTCACTGCGCCCGTAGAAAATATTCTGGGTACCGTTGCCATGATGAAAGTCGACATCCAATACCGCGACACGCTTGGCGCCTCGGGTAATAGCCTGCTGTGCGGCAATGGCTGCGTTGTTCAGATAGCAATAGCCGCCCATGTATTCACGTGCTGCGTGATGGCCGGGCGGGCGGCATAGGGCAAAGGCGCTGTCGTGACCTTCATCGATCAGCGCCAGTCCGGTCAGCGCGATATCGGCACTGGTTTTTACCGCTTGCCAGGTGGTGGCGGTAATGGGGGAGCCGGCGTCCATGGCGTAGAAACCCAGCTTGCCGTCGATGAAACTCGGAACTTGCTCGTTGGCCAGATCACGCACTGGCCATACCAGCGGCAAGGCGTCGTGGGTGCGCCCGGTTGCACACCATTCAGACCAGGCAGATTCCAGAAAAGTTACGTAGCGCTCGCTGTGCGCGTTGACATAGCACGACCGATCAAATGCCCGCGGTTCGATGATCTGGCCAAGACCTACCTGTTTGACCCGATTGTGGACGGTATCGGCCCGACTGGGCTGTTCGAAGGACGGCTTGAGCACGCCGTCTTTCAATTCGGTGCCGTGGTGCAAACGGTGGGAATCACTGAAAACTGTAAACATTGTGCGCATCCGTTGATGTGAGCCAGTGCAAATATTCTGTTCCGGCTCTGATGCGCTTTCTTTGCTTTGTTTTCGTGGTTTACTGGATTATTCGGGCGTTTTTACTCAGGAATGACGTAATGCAGAAAAAAACATCCAAACGCATCAGTCTCGACGACACCGACCTGGCGATTCTCGCGTTGCTGCAGGAGGATGCGAGTATTTCCAACTCTGAGCTCAGTGAGCGCTTGTCGTTAAGCCTGACACCTTGTTGGAGGCGGCGTAAGAGAATGGAGGAGGCGGGCGTGATTAAAGGCTATCAGGCGAACCTTGATCGACGAATGCTGGGGCTGGATATCATGGCGTTCGTGCACATCCGTTTTTCCACCCACGCCGACCACGCTCCCGATGATTTTGAGGCGGTGATCGCTCAACTGCCTGAAGTGTTGTCCTGTCACAAGATCACCGGGGATGCCGATTACGTGCTGCAAGTGTTAGCAGAGGACCTTGATAGCTACAGTGATTTTATCGAGCAGGTGCTCAGGCATCAGGTGGGTATTGCGTCCATCCAGTCCAGTCTGGCTTTACGCGAAATTAAGACCAGTAGCCGTATCGCGATACCCAAATCGATCAAGGCGTGAATGGGCAGGGGGTAGATCACGAAGTGGAACCCTGTCTTTAGCAGCGATTGGCGCATTTGTATCGTTTTGTATCTGCGCTTTGGATAGATACACAGCGATTCCTTTAAGTCGGTTGATGACACATACGGGATACCTGCGGGGCTTTAAATGAACCCATCGAGAAGGCGCAAACCTTCTCCAATGGATGACTCATTTAACTCGCGGCTATCTCTGCGCGTTTCGCGACGTTGTCGACCAATGACTTATAGGAAATTCAAAATGCCTGCAGCCACGTTCGGTTTCACCTGGCGCCATTGTCTGGCTTCTTCCGTGAGAATGGGTGTTTTGGGGTTGGCCCTGATAGCCGGCAGCGGTGGTGCCTGGGCTGCTGGCCCGGCCGCCGATGCGTCAGTTGCCAGCTCGGCCTCGACCAGTCCCGAATCGATCAGACCTTATCGAATTCACGTCGATGAAGCTCAATTGGCCGATCTGAAAAAGCGCATTGCGGCGACCCGCTGGCCGGACAAAGAGACCGTCAACGACGTTTCCCAAGGCGTGCAGTTGGCCCAGGTCCAGGCGCTGGTGAAGTATTGGGGCAGCGGCTATGACTGGCGCAAGGCCGAAGCGAAGCTCAATGCGCTGCCTGAATTCATCACGAGAATCGACGGCGTCGATATTCAATTCATCCATGTTCGCTCGCCAAACCCCAACGCGATGCCGCTGCTTCTGACACACGGATGGCCTGGCTCACAGTTTGAGTTCCTGAAGACTATCGGCCCGCTGACGGATCCCGTTGCTTACGGCGGTAAGGTTGAAGATTCGTTCGACGTGATCATTCCATCGATTCCGGGACACGGTTTTTCCGGTAAGCCGACTGAATTGGGTTGGGGGCCGGATCGAGTCGCGAAGGCTTGGGATGTGCTCGTCAAGCGTCTGGGTTATACCCATTATGTTTCCCAGGGCGGAGATCACGGTTCGGTCATATCGGATGCATTGGGCCGCCTGAATCCGCCGGGGCTGTTGGGCATTCACTTGAACATGCCGGCCACCATCCCGCCCGAATTGGTCAAGCCGATCAATAGCGGCGAGCCGGCCCCTGTTGGGCTCACTGAGCCTGAACGCAAGGCGTTTGATTCCTTGAGCACCTTCTTCGGCCGCAATGCAGCATACGGCGCGATGATGGTTACGCGCCCGCAGACTATCGGTTACCTGCTGGCCGATTCGCCCACCGGCACTGCGGCGTGGATGTACGAAAAAATCGCCGCGTGGACGGACAGTGATGGCCAGCCTGAACGGGTATTGACCCGTGACGAGATGCTGGACGATATCAGCCTGTACTGGCTGACGAACGCGGGCGCATCGTCATCGCGTTTCTATTGGGAAAACAACAACAACAATTTCAGCGCTGCCGCGCAGAACACCGCAAGCATCAAGGTGCCGGTGGCGATCACGGTCTTCCCGCACGAGATTTATCAGGCGCCAAAAAGCTGGGCGCAACGCGCTTACCCATCACTTTCCTACTACAGCCAGGTTAACAAGGGCGGCCACTTCGCTTCCTGGGAGCAACCTCAATTGTTCAGCGAACAGTTGCGGGAGGCCTTCCGGCCGCTGCGCGCCAAGCTGAGCGCAACGAAGACAGCCCAGTAGCTCACACGCAATCCAGCCAACACACCGGGCCGCTATTCGGCGGCTCGCTACGGAGAAACACCATGGAGATGACCTTGCTGAACAATCAAAATAAATCCAGCCGCCTGCGGGGTCTTGCCCCATCGCTGTTGGCAGCAGCGGTGCTGCAATTCGCGGCGGTAGCTGTCGGTTTTTCCCAAGCCAGCGCGGCTGATGTGCCCGCGTCCACCATTGGGGCTATCACGCCGGGAGCTCACACCTCTCTCGGTGCTCTTAAGCATGTGAAGGCGGGGCTGCTGGACGTTTCTTACGCGGAACTCGGCCCAGCCGATGGCCCTGTGATCATTTTGTTGCACGGCTGGCCCTACGATATCAACGCATACGCTGATGTCGGTCCTGCTTTGGCGGACAAGGGATATCGAGTGTTGATCCCTTCTGCGCGTGGTTATGGCGATACGCATTTTCTCTCGGCCAAGACAGTTCGCAATGGTCAACCCGCTGCGCTAGCGACCGACCTGATCGACTTCATGGACGCGCTGAAGATCAAGACGGCGGTGCTGGGTGGGTTTGACTGGGGCGCCCGCACGGCAGATATCGTTGCCGCACTGTGGCCGGAAAGAGTGAAAGCCCTGGTCGCTGTGAGCGGTTACCTGATAGGCAGCCAAGAGGCGGGCAAGGCACCATTGCCGCCAGCCGCCGAACTGCAGTGGTGGTACCAGTTCTACTTCGCGACCGAGCGCGGGCGCCTGGGTTACGAGAAAAACACCCATGACTTCGCCAAGCTCATCTGGAAGCTGGCGTCGCCACAGTGGAATTTCGACGACGCCACTTATGAGCGCAGCGCGGCATCCTTGCAAAACCCTGATCACGTGGCCGTGTCGATTTTCAACTATCGCTGGCGCCTGGGGTTGGTCAAGGGCGAGGCCAGATACGACGCGCTGGAGAAGAAACTCGCGGCATTTCCATCCATCAGCGTGCCGACCATCACCCTGGAAGGTGATGCGAACGGCGCACCGCACCCACCTGCCGAAGCGTACGCCAAGCGCTTCACTGGCAAGTATGAGTACCGATTGATCACCGGTGGTGTAGGCCACAACTTGCCGCAGGAAGCGCCGAAAGCCTTCGCCCAGGCGGTGATCGACGCCGATCATCTTTGAAAACCGGCTGAGAGGATGGCGAGAATGAAGCTGAAATTTCTGGCCGCGATGTCGGCTGCCATTGCAATCGCAGCGTTGAGCGCTACCGGTGTGGCCTCGGGCGACGCCAGTACTGGCGACGCCTCACCAATCTATGGCGTGAAATTGCCGGAAAACTACCGCCTATGGCCGCTGATTGCCCCGGCGCAGGAAGCGGCCCCCTTGAACGAGCTGCGAGCCGTGGTGGGCAATGACTTGGCCATCAAGGCTTATCAGGATTCAACGCTGCCGTTCCCTGATGGCACGGTGCTGGTAAAGCTGGCCTGGAAACATGTGCAGTCCCCGGAATTCGAGCCGGCGTCCATCCCGGGGCCGGCCACGACCGTGCAGGTGATGGTCAAGGACTCGAAAAAATATGCAGCAACCGGTGGTTGGGGATTCGGGCGGTTTATCAACGGTAAACCGGCCGATGAAGCCCAACACCAAACCTGCTTCGCCTGTCACCAGGCGCGAGTGCGTAATCACGACTTTGTCTTCACGCGCTTCGCTCCCTGATTTCCCGTCAAACCCGGAGTCAACAATGAAAAAAGTATTAACCGCACTGGCCGTCGCCGTCAGCCTGGGCATGGCGACACACGCCTGGTCGCAAACTGAAAAACCCACGATTGTGCTCGTACATGGCGCCTTTGCCGATGCGTCGAGTTGGAATGGTGTCGTGAAGATTCTCGAGAAGGACGGTTACCCGGTGGTTGCCGCTGCCAACCCATTGCGCGGTGTAAAGAGCGATGGGTCGGCAATCTCGGCATTGCTGACGAGCATTCATTCGCCGGTGGTGTTGGTCGGCCACTCCTATGGCGGCAACGTTATCAGTGATGCGGCCAACGATCATGCAAACGTCAAAGCCCTGGTTTACGTCAGTGCGTTTGCACCTGAGGCCGGGGAAACCGTCGCCGGGCTGGCCGGCAAATTCCCGGGCAGCACGCTGGGTCCAACGCTGGCTGCGCCTGTACCGCTGGCCGATGGGGGCAAGGACTTGTACATCCAGCAGGACAAATTTCACAACCAGTTCGCCGCTGACGTCCCCGCGAAAGAGGCGGCATTGATGGCCGCCACCCAACGCCCGGTAACGGAAGCGGCGCTCAACGAAGCATCCGGCAGCCCTGCCTGGAAGCATATTCCGTCCTGGTACATCTACGGCGACAAGGACAAGAACATTCCCCCGCAAGCCATGGCATTCATGGCCAAGCGCGCCGCTGCCAAAGCCGTGGAAGTGGTCAAGGGCGCTTCCCATGTCGTGATGGTTTCGAACCCGGAACCGGTTGCCCGCCTCATCGAAAAAGCCGCCACCGCGAAGTAACACGCCAAGGGCGAAGCGGCGTTTTCAGCGCTCTATGCCGAGGTGGGTTTTACACGGCGCCCGGCGGGATTCGTTTTGAACGTGTGCAACGCTGAACGCGGGAGAGGGGTATTCGACGCTGCCAACGCCTGGGCATACCGGGCGTTGTGCTTATCGCGGGCAACCGCAATCAATCAGGTACGCCACGATGTGGAAGATCAATCACAGTTACATTGATGGAGCATTCGTTCCCGTTCAGGGCAATGAAACGGTGCAATGCATCAATCCGGCTACCGAGGCGGTCATCGGTACGCTCACCCTGGCTGATCGTGAAGATGCCAGGCGCGCTATCGCGGCGGCTTCGCATGCTCAAGTCGCGATGGGCCGCACCTCCAAGGCCGAGCGTATCGACATGCTCGAGCAGTTGCAGGCTGCCGTGCTGGCGAGCACGAATGAAATTCGCGATACCGCCATCGAAGAGTACGGTGCGCCGTTTGCCCGTGCGCAATGGGTCAGTCGCTACGCTTCGCAGTCATTTGCCAATGCGGCGCAGGTGTTGAAACACTTCGACCTGAGTCGTTCGGTCGGTGACGCTACCGTGGTGATGGAGCCGGTCGGAGTCGCGGCGCTGTTTGCCCCCTGGAACAGCACCGCCGGGACGATATGCAGCAAACTGGCATCGGCCATCGCGGCGGGTTGTGCCTCGGTCATCAAACCGAGCGAGTTGAGCCCCTTGCAAACCACCGTGCTCGCCCAAGCGTTGCATCGCGCAGAGTTGCCCAGCGGGGTTTTCAATATTCTGTTGGGACGCGGCAGTGATGTGGGTGACGAAATCAGCGCCAGCCCACTCATCGCGAAAATTTCATTCACCGGGTCCACCGCTACCGGAAAGCTTATTGCACGTGCCGGAATCGAGACCATGAAGCGAGTGAGCCTGTCGCTCACGGGGAAGTCGGCCTCTATCATCCTGGATGACGCCGATCTCGACATCGCCATTCCCCTGGCTCTGAATGCTGCGTTCATGAACAACGGTCAGGCATGTGTCGCTGGCACACGTCTGCTGGTGCCACGCTCGCACGCCGAGGACATTATCAAGCGCGTCAAAAGCCTGGTTGAAGCGATGGTCGTCGGCGATCCGCAGGATCCGGCCACGGCTCTCGGGCCGCTGGTCAATCGCGCCCAATTCGACCGCGTACAAGCTTTCCTCCGCCGCGGGCAGGCGCAAGGCGCGACGTTGATTATCGGCGGGGAGGGCAGACCGACCGGCTTGGACAAGGGCTACTTCGTCAGGCCTACGGTCTTTGCCGACGTCAGCAATGACATGGACATCGCGCAAGAGGAGATTTTCGGCCCGGTGCTATCGATCATTGCGTATGACTCGCAAGAACAGGCGATCGCTATTGCCAATGCCAGTCTCTACGGTTTGCAGGCTTATGTATTTACCCGGCAACCGGAACGTGCCCAACGCCTGGCGACCCAGCTGCAGGCCGGCTCGGTGTTGATCAACAGAATTTCGCCAGAGCTGCTGGCGCCGTTCGGCGGGGTAAAGCAGTCCGGTGTCGGCCGGGAGTTTGGAGTCTTTGGGCTGCAAGCATTTCTTGAGGCCAAAAGCATCGTGTCCGATTAGCCTTGGGTGGGCGGGAGAGGGTGGTCGCGCAACCCAGGCCGCAGGAGAAAAAGCTAATGGCCCACAGCGCGTTGCCTGGGGGCCATGGATATTCAAGGGTTACGCGGCTGGGGCTTTCGCCTCCTGCAGCAGTTGCTGAATCATCTTTTCCTGCGTCTCGTAGCGACCTTCTCCGAAGTGGGTGAAACGCACTTGCCCTTTGGCGTCGATCAGGTAGTGCGCAGGCCAGTACTGGTTATCGAAGTTGCGCCAGATCGCGTAGTTGTTATCGATGGCTACCGGGTAAGTGATGCCGAGCTTTTTCACCTGATCCCTGACATTGCTGATGATGCGTTCAAAACCGTATTCCGGGGTGTGGACGCCGATTACCACCAGGCCATCCTTCTCGTACTTCTGCGCCCAGTCCTTCACGTAAGGCAGGGTGTGCTGGCAATTGATGCAGTCGTAAGTCCAGAAATCGACGAGCACCACTTTGCCTCTGAGCGATTCACTGGTCAGTGCGGGCGAATTGAGCCATTCCACCGCGCCGGACAGCGACGGCATCGGGCCTTGGGCGTTGTCGAGGGTGGGTTCGGCCTTGGCCTTGCTTACCAGGTATTCGACGACTTTGGGGACGCTTTGCAGCACGCCTTTTTCCAGCACGCTGACGCCTTCGGACGACGCCCCGGCCAACAGCGTCTTGTCGGCACCGGTAGAAATCATCAGCGCTGCGGCCAGAACCGCAAAACCGGTGACGCGCCGCAGCCAACCCGTGACCGGAATCGAGGCCTTCAGGCGATTGACTAAACCGCGTCCGGCGAAAATCAGCGTACCCAACGACAGTGCACTGCCCAGGCCGTAGGCCACCAGCAGCAGGCTGGTTTGCGCATTGGCGCCTTGCAGCATGGCGCCGGTCAGGATCACACCGAGGATAGGCCCGGCGCACGGCGCCCAGAGCAGGCCGGTGGCGACGCCGATCATCAGCGAACCCAGCGGCCCGGACATTTTGCGCGTCTGGGGGGCAAGGCGATTGCCCAGTAACACGAACGGGCTGGCCAGCCAGCCACTGATCCGCGCCGAGATCAGCGACAAGGCAAACAGCGCCATCACCACCAGTGCCCCATGACGCCCGGTGTTGTTGGCCTGAATCACCCATTCACTGCTGACCACGGCCAGGCTGGAAACCAGCGCGAAGGTCAGGACCATGCCACCAAGGGTAAGCAGGATCGAGGAGCGTGTGCGGTCGATACCGGCGAACAGAAACGGCACGACCGGCAGGATACAAGGGCTGAGGACGGTCAATAAGCCGCCCAGGAATGCGATGAGGAACATAAGGGTCTCCTGATGAAATGTGGGCCGGGCTCAGTTATCGCTGTGGCACTCAGCAAATTTGCGGTAGTTCAGGATCTCGGTCTTGCCCTGCGAATTCAGGTAGGTCAGTTGGGCATCGACAATGCCGCAGGCCGCCCCGGCATCCTCTGTCAATGCCACCACTTTCTGGATGTCCAGATGCGTGCCGTAGGTGTAGGTTTGCGGCGTGACGTCGGCTTCGGCGCGGGCCGAGAAGGTGCAGATATTCAGGGCGGCAAACAGGCAAGTGGCATAGAGGGTATTGGTGTTCATGGTCGTTTCCTCAAGGCTTCAAGGGTTGGGTCGTTCAGTTGAGCCGAGGCGCTTGGGTTGGCCTCGATGTGGCTCATTAGAAGCCCGCGAGGTATCTCGCCTGTGTCAAAAACAGGCGCGGATAAATCGGTTCGTATCAGGACCCCGTCCCGATACACAGCCATACAAAACCTAGGAAATTGTTGTTTTTGCCTCTGCATGTATCCTTCGCCACAGCAGATACACTGCAATACAAACCGCCGCGGGCGAACGGGCTCAGCCTCTATAGACTGAGCCGCAATTTCCAATGACAGAGGCTTGGCCCATGGAACACGTTGATCACATCCTCATCGTGGACGATGACCGTGAGATTCGAGAGATGGTAGGCAACTACCTGAAGAAGAACGGCCTGCGCACGACCCTGGTTGCCGATGGCCGCCAGATGCGCTCGTTTCTCGAGGCCACGCCGGTGGACCTGATCGTGCTGGACATCATGATGCCCGGCGACGATGGCCTGGTGCTCTGCCGCGACATTCGCGCCGGCAAACACAAGGCCACGCCGGTGCTGATGCTGACCGCCCGCAACGACGAAACCGACCGCATCATCGGTTTGGAAATGGGCGCCGACGATTACCTGGTCAAGCCGTTCGCCGCCCGTGAATTGCTGGCACGCATCAATGCTGTGCTGCGCCGTACGCGCATGCTGCCGCCCAACCTGGTCGTTACCGAAACCGGACGGTTGCTGGGGTTCGGGCGCTGGCGCCTGGACACCTCCGCCCGCCATCTGCTTGATGAGGACGGCACCATGGTCGCCCTCAGCGGCGCTGAATATCGCCTGCTGCGGGTGTTCCTCGACCATCCGCAACGAGTACTCAATCGCGACCAGTTGCTCAACCTGACCCAGGGCCGTGACGCCGACCTGTTCGACCGTTCCATTGATCTGCTGGTCAGCCGCCTGCGCCAACGCCTGCTTGACGATGCCCGCGAGCCGGCTTACATCAAAACCGTACGCAGCGAGGGGTATGTCTTCTCGCTGCCGGTGCAAGTGCTTGGAGCACCGGCATGAAGCCTTCGCTGCATTGGCCTCGTACCCTCATCTCGCGGCTGTCGTTGATCTTTCTGGTAGGGCTGACCCTCGCGCAGGCCTTGTCCTTCGGCGTGCAGTATTACGAGCGTTACGAAACCGCGAAAAACACCATGCTCGGTAACCTGGAAACCGATGTGTCGACGTCCATTGCCATCCTTGATCGCTTGCCCGCCGAGGAACGCATGAGTTGGTTGAAACAACTGGATCGACGCAATTACCGCTATTTGCTCGACGAAGGCTCGCCAGGCACCGCCCTGCGTGACACGCCGATTGCAGTGACCTCGATCAAGGAGGCTATCGGCAAGGATTACCCGATGACCGTGACAGACATTCCCGGGCCTATCAAACATTTCCAGGTCCATCTTAAACTGGCCGACGGCAGCCCGGTGACCATCGACGTGCGCCCCTCGATGGTGCCATTGTCGCCGTGGCTGCCGGTGGTTTTGCTGGGCCAGTTGGCCTTGATGATTCTATGCGCGTGGCTGGCTGTGCGCATTGCCATACGCCCGCTGACCCGCCTGGCCCAGGCCGTGGAGAACCTCGATCCTAATACTCACCCGGTGCATCTGGATGAACAAGGCCCGACCGAAGTCGCACACGCGGCCATCGCCTTCAATGCCATGCAGGCGCGCATTGCGGCCTATCTGAAAGAACGCATGCAACTGCTGGCGGCGATTTCCCACGACCTGCAAACCCCGATCACGCGCATGAAGCTGCGTGCCGAATTGATGGACGACTGCGGCGACAAAGACAAATTGTGGAATGACCTCGGCGAGATGGAGCATCTGGTGCGTGAAGGCGTTGCCTATGCCCGCAGCGTGCATGGCGCCACCGAGGAAAGCCGCCGTACCGATCTTGATTCATTCCTCGACAGCCTCGTGTTCGACTACCAGGACATGGGCAAGGACGTGCGGCTCAGCGGCAAAAGCAACGCAGTGATTCACACGCGGCCCCACGCGCTGCGCCGAGTGCTGGTAAACCTCACGGATAACGCGCTCAAATTCGCCGGTGCCGCGCAGCTGCGGGTCGAGCCGGAGGAGGGCGACAGCCTCTCGGTGACCGTGATGGATCGTGGTCCCGGCATTGCCGAAGAGGAGCTGGCCCGTGTGATTGAGCCATTTTACCGCGTGGAAAATTCGCGCAACCGCAGCACCGGCGGCACGGGCCTGGGCCTGGCTATCGCCCAGCAACTGGCACAAGCCCTCGGCGGCACCCTCACCTTGAGAAATCGCGAAGGCGGCGGACTGTGCGCTGAACTGAGATTACCGACGCGCTTATCGTAGGAGGCGCCAATCATGCAGGATACGTTCAATCTTCCCCGTTTCGTCGAGGCTCAGCGCCTGGTGTTCAATCGAGGCATGGACGAGCTGCGCGCGGGCCGCAAGACGAGCCATTGGATGTGGTTCGTCTTCCATCCATTGCAGGGGCTGGGTCGCTCCGCTCAAAGCTGATCCTTTATCCGGCTAGCCATCAATAAAGGCTGCCTGCTCACCCCCGACTCCCTGCACCACTCAAGCGCAGACATACCAAACCAGCGACGAAACGCCCGCGAAAAAGTGCTGACATCGGCGTAACCCAGCAGATGCGCCACGTCTGTAAGACTGATTGTCGGAACCAGCAGGTAATTGCGCGCCAGTTGCTGGCGAGTCTCATCCAGCAACTGCTGAAAAGACGTATTTTCTTGAGCCAAGTGGCGCTGCAAGGTTCTTGGGGTGACTGCCATGCAATCGGCCACCTTGTCGATCGTTGCACGTCCGCTGGGCAACAAGTTACGCAGCAATTGCCTGACGTAGCCAGGTATCGCGTCTGTCGACAAGCGCTCTATACCTGATAGATGTCTAGCGAAAATCTGATGTAATGCTTCGCTGGCGCGATCCAGTGGTTGCGCCAGCACGCATGCGTCAAATAGCAGACCCGTATGCGCTGCTGAGAACGTTGGTGTGATACCCAGTGCCTGGCGATAGCCCCACTCATCGGCAAGAGGCGGATGACGGAGCATTACCGCCTCAGGTTGCCATTGATCCCCGGCCAACGTGAGCATCAGTTTTAAACCGACACCACACGCCAGTTCTTCTGCTTGAGGCAATCCGACAATCGACATCTCATCGGTTCGATAGCTCAGCAACGCGACGCCTTTCACAACCTCCAAATCAACCTGTGCTGCGCCGTTGTACAGCCCGAAATTCGCGCGCAGCTCGAGCAATGCATCGCCGATGGTTCGAGCGTTGTGGATCAGGAAAAACATATCACCGAAGACGTCGACACCTTGGTGGAGCCCGAATTCCAGGCCGAACAATGCGTTATTCGAACGCTGCTGGCACATTTGCAACAAGCTGCAATATTGTTGGAAGGAGAGGATATCTTCCGGGCGCTGCAGCGACATCGCAGGCACAGAGGCCTGTCGCAGTATACGGCTCGGGTCCAGACCCTGACGCCGGGCAAATTGATCGAACCCTGTCAGACTGATTGCACGAATGAATGGATTGGACGCCATGTTTTACCCAAGAGTTTGTTGCATGCGCTGCTTCCACTTCTGCGGGCTGACGCCATTCCAGCGCGTGAAAGCCCGGGAAAAGGTGCTCAGGTCGGCATAACCCAACATACCTGCCACCTGTGTCAGGCTGATCGATGAGTCGCAGAGGTAGCGTGCGGCCATCGTCTGGCGCGTTTCGTCCAGCAGCTCCTGAAATCGCGTGTTTTGTGCCCGAAGATAGCGTTGCAAGGTGCGCGGGCTGATCATCATGTACTTGGCCATGTCGCGAAGTGTGACCGGACCATTGGCAAGCTCATTGCATAGCCTTTTTTGCACATACGACGGAAGTTCTTGCAGTGTTACGCGCGCTAACTCGTCGATTTGTTGCTGGGCTAATAGTTGACACCTGACGTCTGTAGCTCCGAGAGGTCTGGCCAGTAACGACTCATCGAAAACCCAGGCATTGACGGCGCTGTCAAAGCGCGGAGGGACACCCAGCAGCGTGCGATAGGCAATGCGGCTGGCCGGAGCGCTGTGGCGCAACATCAGAGCTCTCGGTTTCCAGGCGTGCCCCAGCAGTTCGCGGAGCAAGCATGCGGCAACTCCCATTGCCAGCTCCACTGTCTGACGTACTGAGGCCAACGTACCGTCAATGACTTCGTACACAAGAAGGGCGCTACCGCCTCGGCGTTCAAGGCGCACTAGTGCGCCGTCACTGTGTATATGGAAATAGCGTGTCAGCAGATTCAGCGACTCGCCCACATTGGCCGCGTTACGCATGGCGTACAGCAGAGTGCCTAGACTTTGCGTGCCTTGGTGCAAGCCTAACTGTAAGCCGAACAAGGGATTGCTCGACCGTAACGCACATAACTGGACCAACGCATTGAATTGCGCGCCGGATATTTGAGCGTTCAGCGGCTCTTCGGGCAGGTCTACCTCCGCCAGCGCCGAAACCGGATCAATCCCCTGACTGGTAGCAAACGCCTTGAAACCAAGCAAAGCAACACCACGCACTGTGGACATCATCTGAGCCTCTCGAATGAAATACAGCCTTTGGCCTGAAAAGTATTGGCACGATATGCAAAATCTCTGGCGCGATATGCAAAGCTTTCACCCTTGTCCCGAGACCACACTCGAACGACCAATAACAAAAGACCTGCGTTCGGCCCAAGGCTGGACGATGGAGGGATACGATGCGTCGGTTTCTGTTCGCTTTGCTGGTGATCGCACTGATTTCGGGTGCGCTGTATGTTCAGCCACGGCCCGCTGACCACAATGTTGTTCATCATGCCAATCACCCGCCGGTTGCCAGCATCAGCGATGCCTTCACGCATTTCTGAGGACTGAAGCGTTCTCCTGAACAGAGGCGTGCTCGCGAAACTCGCCACTAGAGAGTGCTCCGTGCAGGAACATTTGCTCCAGCGTTCGGGCCGACTCGGCGTTGGCTGCACGCCCGCGCTGTTCGGCATCCACCAAGCCGTAGACCAGGGTGATGAACAGCTCGGTAAAAATCGCTGCGCTAATGTCGATGCGAAACAGTCCTCTTTGCTGACCTCTGAGGAAGAACTCGTCTAGCGCCGCCAGGTAAAACTGCCAGCGTGTGTCACCCCGTTCGAAGTCGAGGAAGTCTGGGCGGTATTGCGCCATAAGAAAGGCAAGCAATTCGCGATGAGCCAAGTGCTCGCGGATCAATCGACGCAGCGCGTCCAAGGGCTGCAGATGCTGCAAACCGGCGCTGCGGATAATCAGATTGAGCGTACTTTCGGCGTACTCCTCCAGTCTCTGCCCTAGATTTTCCCGTGTCCCACAGTAGCGGTGCAGGGTCGCTTTGCTCATGCCCGCCAGTTGCGCCAGCTCTTTCATTGTCGCCCGGGGGCGATTGACAACCGCCATAGTCAGCGACTTGAGCATTTGTTCATCATGGGAATTGGGTGTCATCACCACGCCTTTAGCGATGTTTATACAGGGATCACAATATTCTCATATGAGACAATGTTGACTCATTAGAGTTTGCAAAGTAGCATCCGCACCAAGTTCAATCAAGCCTTGGGTGAGAGATGGGAAATTTGCGTGCGATAGGGATGGCAGGCTCGCTGGCAGCGGCCATTGCGCTGGCCGGGTGTGGGCCGTCGAATGAACAAGCGGACGTGGCCGAAGTGGTGCGTCCTGTAGAGGTGCTGGCAGTAAAGACGGAGCCTCTAGCTCTGACTTCGGATTTGCCGGGCAGGGTAGAGCCCATGCGAGTCGCCGAGGTGCGCGCGCGCGTGCCAGGCATCGTGATGCAAAAGCGTTTTGAAGAGGGCGCGGATGTCAAAGCCGGGGACCTGCTGTTCCAGATCGACCCGGCGCCGCTAAAGGCGGCCTTGTCGCGAGCAGAGGGTGAATTGGCCCGCACCCAGGCCGTTGCACTTGAGGCACAGGCGCGGGTCAAGCGCTATGAACCGTTGGTGAAGGTCGAGGCGGTCAGCCAGCAAGACTTCGACAGTGCCATGGCCGACCTGCGCAGCGCCCAGGCGGCCACGCGCTCGGCTCAGGCCGATCTGCAAAGCGCGCGCTTGAACCTTGGTTATGCTTCGGTGACTGCACCGATTTCCGGTCGTGTCGGCCGTGCACTGGTAACCGAAGGTGCGTTGGTCGGTCAGGGTGACGCGACGTTGATGGCGCGGATTCAGCAACTTGATCCGGTCTATGTCGATTTCACTCAATCTGCCGCCGACGCGCTGCGCCTGCGCGAATCGCTCAAGGGCGGAAAACTCTCCGCTGATGACAGTAAAACGTTGTCGATTCGTGTCGACGGCACCGCTTTTGAGCGTCAGGGCGCACTGATGTTTACCGATATCGCCGTTGATCGCGGCACCGGGCAGGTGTCATTACGCGGCAAGTTCGCCAACAGCGACGGCGTGTTGCTGCCGGGCATGTTCGTGCGCGTGCGCACGCCTCAAGGCACCGACAAGCAGGCCATTCTCGTGCCCCAGCGCTCGGTGCAGCGCGGCAGCGATGGCGGCGCGCAGGTCATGGTGGTCGGCGCCGACGGCCGCGCCGAAGCGCGCAATGTGGTGACCGGTTCCATGCAAGGTTCGCGCTGGCAGATCAGTGAAGGCCTGAAGGCTGGCGATCAGGTGATTGTCAGCGGACTGAGCGGCCTGCAACCAGGTGCCATGGTCGTACCCGCCCAGCCCCAAGCCCAGGCTCAGTCGCCTGAGTCGCACCAGTAAGGGCGCCGTCGCCGCGAGGATATTCCGATGTCTCTGTTTTTTATCAAACGCCCGAACTTCGCCTGGGTGGTAGCGCTGTTCATTTCTCTGGCCGGTCTGCTGGTCATTCCGATGCTGCCGGTAGCGCAGTACCCCAACGTCGCGCCGCCGCAGATCAAGGTGACGGCGACCTATCCCGGTGCCTCTGCGAAGGTGCTGGTGGACTCGGTCACCAGCGTGATCGAAGAGTCGCTCAACGGTGCGAAGAACCTGCTGTATTTCGAGTCGACCAACAACTCCAACGGTATCGCCGAGATTGCGGTGACGTTCCAGCCGGGCACTGATCCGCAGCTCGCTCAGGTTGACGTGCAAAACCGCCTGAAAAAAGCCGAAGCGCGGATGCCGCAAGCCGTGCTGACCCAAGGTCTGGAGGTGGAGCAGACCAGTGCTGGTTTCCTGCTGATCTATGCGCTGAACTATAAGGAAGGCACCCAGCACAGTGACACCACCGCACTGGGCGACTACGCCGCGCGCAATATCAACAACGAGCTACGCCGGGTTCCGGGCGTCGGCAAGCTGCAGTTCTTCTCCTCTGAAGCGGCGATGCGCGTCTGGCTCGACCCGCAGAAACTGGTGGGCTACGGGCTATCCATCGACGACGTCAGCGCGGCCATCCGTGGCCAGAACGTGCAAGTGCCGGCTGGCAGCTTCGGCAGTACGCCGACCAGCAGCCAGCAGGAACTGACCGCCACCCTGGCGGTGAAAGGTACGCTGGATAATCCGGAAGAATTCTCTCGTATTGTCCTGCGTGCCAACGAGGACGGTTCGACGGTCAAACTGGGCGACGTCGCCCGTGTGGAAATCGGTCAGGAAAGTTACAACTTCAACTCGCGCCTGAATGGCAGACCCGCCGTGGCAGCGGCGATCCAGTTGTCGCCGGGCGCCAACGCGATCCAGACCGCAACTGCGGTCAAGCAGCGCCTGGCCGAACTGTCGGCCTACTTCCCGGATGATGTGGAATATTCCGTTCCTTACGACACCTCGCGTTTCGTTGATGTCGCGATCGAGAAGGTGATTCATACCCTGATCGAAGCGATGGTCCTGGTCTTCCTAGTGATGTTCCTGTTCCTCCAGAACATCCGCTACACCTTGATTCCGTCGATCGTGGTACCGGTGTGTCTGCTGGGCACGCTGCTGATGATGTACGTGCTGGGCTTCTCGGTGAACATGATGACCATGTTCGGCATGGTGCTCGCCATCGGCATTCTGGTGGACGACGCCATTGTCGTGGTGGAGAACGTCGAACGGATCATGGCCGAGGAGGGCTTGTCGCCGGTCGACGCCACGGTGAAAGCGATGGGGCAGGTATCGGGCGCGATCATCGGTATCACCCTGGTGCTGTCGGCGGTGTTCATGCCGCTGGCATTCATGTCCGGCTCGGTCGGTGTGATCTACCAGCAATTCTCGGTATCGCTGGCGGTGTCGATTCTGTTCTCCGGGTTCCTCGCGCTGACGTTCACCCCGGCGCTATGCGCCACGCTGCTCAAGCCGATTCCACAAGGGCACCATGAAAAGCGCGGCTTCTTCGGCGCCTTCAACCGTGGCTTTGCCAAGCTCACCGATCGCTATTCAGTCCTTAACAATGGGCTGGTGGCGCGTTCCGGCCGGATGATGTTGGTGTACCTGGGCATTATCGCCATGCTCGGTTACTTCTACCTGCGCCTGCCGGAATCGTTTGTGCCGGTGGAGGACCAGGGCTACATGATCGTCGACGTCCAGCTGCCGCCGGGCGCGACCCGTACCCGTACCGAATCGACTGGCGAACAACTGGAGCGTTACCTGGCTACCCGTGACGCGGTTCAGTCGACGTTCCTGGTGTCCGGCTTCAGCTTCTCCGGGATGGGCGATAACGCAGCGCTGGCATTCCCGGTGTTCAAGGACTGGTCGGAGCGTGGCGAAGATCAATCGGCCATGGCAGAAGTCAATGCGCTGAACGAGCAATTTGCCGTGGCCAACGACGGTGCGGTGATGGCCGTGCCACCGCCGCCGATTGACGGTCTGGGCAACTCCGGTGGTTTCGCCCTACGCCTGCAGGATCGTGCCGGCCTGGGCCGGGAAGCGTTGCTCGCTGCTCGTGATCAGGTGCTTGGTCAGGCCAACGGCAACCCGAAAATCCTCTACGCGATGATGGAAGGCTTGGCGGAGTCGCCTCAACTGCGCGTGGTGATCGACCGTGACAAGGCGCGCACCCTGGGGGTGAGTTTTGAATCGATCAGCAGTGCGTTGTCTGCTGCTTTCGGTTCGGAGGTGATCAACGACTTCACCAACGCCGGCCGCCAGCAGCGCGTGGTGGTGCAGGCCGAGCAGGGCGACCGAATGACTCCGGAGAGCGTGCTCAAACTGTACGTACACAACACCGCAGGCGATCTGGTGCCGCTCAGTGCCTTCGTCACCACGCATTGGGAGGAAGGTCCGGTGCAGGTAGTGCGCTACAACGGTTATCCGTCGGTGCGCATCGTCGGTGATGCCGGGCCGGGCTACAGCACCGGTGAAGCCATGGCGGAAATGGAGCGTATCGCCGCGCAGTTGCCGGCCGGTTTCAGCTACGAGTGGACCGGTTTGTCCTACCAGGAGAAGGTCTCCAGCGGTCAGGCCACGCAACTGTTTGCGCTGGCCATTCTGGTGGTGTTCCTGCTGCTGGTGGCGCTGTACGAGAGCTGGGCGATTCCGTTGACCGTGATGCTGATTGTGCCAATCGGCGCCATCGGTGCGGTACTCGCGGTGATGGTCGCCGGCATGCCTAACGACGTGTACTTCAAGGTCGGTTTGATCACCATCATCGGTCTGGCGGCGAAGAACGCGATTCTGATCGTCGAGTTCGCCAAGGAACTCTGGGAGAAAGGTTACAGCCTGCGCGACGCCGCGATCGAGGCCGCACGGCTGCGCTTCCGGCCAATCGTGATGACCTCCATGGCCTTCATCCTCGGCGTGGTGCCGCTAGCACTGGCGACCGGGGCAGGGGCTGCAAGTCAGCGGGCAATCGGTACCGGTGTGATCGGCGGCATGCTCAGCGCGACACTGCTGGGTGTGTTGTTTGTACCGATCTGTTTTGTCTGGGTGCTGTCGATGTTGCGCAGTAAACCGGCTCCCATTGAACAACCCGCTTTGGCTCAGGAGTGACACATGCGTATTTCAGGATTTTCTACGCTGGTGATCGCCATGTTGTTGGCAGGTTGCTCGTTGGCGCCGACCTATGAGCGGCCCGTCGCACCGATTGCGGACAACTGGGCGGGCGAGTCGTTGAAACAGGGCGCTCCGATCAACCAGTTGGCGTGGCAGTCGTTCATCGTCGATCCCGACCTGCGCCGTCTGGTGGGTGTTGCGCTGGATAACAACCGCTCGTTGCGCCAGACCCTTTTGGACATCGAGCAGGCCCGGGCGCAGTACCGCATTCAGCGGGCCGATCGGGTTCCGGGGCTGAATGCAAGCGCGTCCGGCAATCGCCAGCGCTTGCCGTCGGACCTGGCCAGTGACGGCCGGGCAGGGGTGACCAGCCAGTATCAGGTCGGTCTGTCGCTGCCCGAATACGAGCTGGATCTGTTTGGCCGGGTAAAGAGCCTCAGTGACTCTGCGCTGCAGGAATACCTGGCCACCGAAGAAGCAGCCCGCGCCGCGCAGATCGCGCTGATCGCTGAAGTCAGCCAGGCCTATCTGGTTCACGACGGCGCCCAGCGTCGGCTGGAGTTGACCCAACAAACCCTGAGCAGCCGCGAATACTCGTTCGCGCTGATCAGTCAGCGCCGCTCCAGCGGCACGGCGACTGCGCTGGATTATCAGGAAGCTCTGGGGCTGGTGGAACAGGCGCGGGCCGAACAGGAACGCAATCTGCGCGAGAAGCAGCAGGCGTTCAACGCGCTGGTTTTGCTGCTGGGCACAAAGGACGCGGGCAAGGTGATTCCCGAGCGGCTGACGACGCAGCCGATGCTGGTGCAAGACATCGCTGCGGACACCACGTCGACGCTGATCGAGCGCCGGCCGGATATTCTTGCGGCCGAGCATCGACTGCAAGCGCGCAATGCCGATATCGGCGCGGCACGGGCGGCGTTCTTTCCGCGTATCAGCCTGACCGGCAGCTTTGGTACTTCCAGCGCGCAGATGTCCGGTCTGTTCGACGGCGGTTCGCGCTCCTGGAGTTTCGTACCGAACCTCTCGCTGCCGTTGTTCGATGCTGGTCGCAACAGTGCCGGGCTGAGCCTGGCCGAAGCCCGCAAGGATTCAGCTGTGGCGGCCTACGAAGGCACGATTCAGACGGCGTTCCGCGAGGTCGCCGATGCATTGGCTGCCACCGACACCTTGCGCCGGGAGGAGGCCGCGCGCCGCGCACTGGCCAATACCAGCACTGAAACCCTGAGTCTGGCCAAGGCCCGATATGAAGGCGGTGTCGACAGCCACCTGCGTTATCTCGATGCGCAGCGCACCAGTTTCGTCAACGAAACAACGTTTATCGAGGTCAGCACGCAACGCCAGATTGCTCTGGTCGATCTGTTTCGTTCGCTGGGCGGAGGTTGGTCCACGCCGACAACCGTTAGATAACGCCTGACAAGAGCTCCTTTGGTTGGCGCATCCAACCGCCTTTGCCCCGTAGACCGAAAGGTCTCGGGGCTTTTTTTTAGGAAATCGAGTAAGGCTTACAACACACTCGCTGCGCCGGCCGCGCCATGCAGGAACATCTGTTCCAGCACATTGGCCGAGTTGGCACTGGCCGCGCGCCCACGGCGCTCGGCATCAACCATGCCGAAAATCATGGTCAGGAACAGCTCCGTGAAAACCGCGGCGGTGACATCGATGCGAAACGCGCCCAGTTGCTGGCCACGCAGAAAAAAAGCATCCAGAGCGTCAGCATAAGTCTGCCAGCGGTCGCCCTCACCATTGACCGCAAACGTGTCGGGGCGGTACTGAAAGAGCAGGAAAACCAGCATTTCCCGATGCGCGAGATGCTCGTTGATCAAACTGCGCAACGCCTGTACCGGCTCGCCGTGCAACAGGTCGGTGGTGGTGGTGATCTGGTTCAGCACCGTCTCACCGTGGCTTTCCATCATCTGCACCAGGTTGTCACGGGTGCCGCAAAAGCGATGCAGCGTAGCCTTGCTGACGCCAGCCGCTTCAGCCAGTTCCTTGAGTGTCGCCCGAGGGCGATCAACGATGGCCAAGGCCAGCGCCTTGATGAGTCGTTCGTCTTGAGGAGTCAGGGTCATCAGTCGGTCTCGAATCGAATTTCAATCCGCCGAATTGTGCAGGAAAAGCTCATTACTGCAACGAAAACCACCGAAATAGAGCAAATGACTTCATCTGAGACAGTTTTTGTTCATCACGGGATCGGCGTTGCGCACCGTTCGAATGTCATGAACTGTAAAAAGCCTGTCGCGATCTGATCCCCATGCGGCGTCTGGGCAAGGATCGACTCAGTGACTGGCCACCAACAAGGCCAGCGCAGTGCAAGCAGTCTCGGTTTCGGCTCGCAATCGATCCAGATCACCGTGGGCCGACCAGGCAATGGTCAGCCCGTCTACCAGTTGGATCAGCAAGCGGCTGGTCGCCTTTAAAAACGCTTCGCTCAACTCAGTTCCCATGGCACGCTGCAGCGCCTGCTCGGTGGCTTCAATGGCCACCGAGTAAATCTTGCTGGCCATTTGCGGGTCATTGCGCATTGCCCAGAAGAACAACTCGGTCTGCGCCCTGGCCGCATCCGGATGACCGATGAACCAGATGATCAACTGCCGCAGAACTTCGGCTGCCGTCGCCGCAGCAGTGGCCCCGGCCGGTACCTGTTCCAGCGCTTGCGGTGGCAGGCTGAACAGCGATTCGTAGACCGCATAAAACAGGTCGTTCTTGGTATGGAACACGTAATGCAACGAAGCCAACGGACAGCCGGCTTGCGCCGCAATACGGCGGGTCGTGGCATTGGCTACGCCATGCTCGGCGATCACTCTGATCGTTGCTTCGACGAAATCCTGCCGGCGTAATTCAGCGCCCATTCTGGCCATAGTTCAGCATTCTCCTTTATTCCTGGCGCCCCATAACGACAAGGGCGATGTCGACGCTTGCGGATCCTACAGCAACAAATCGCCACGCGTCATGAATGGAAAGGGGGTGTGCAACGGCTGCACCAATAATGGTAACAACTGTTTCGTTATTTCCCGAATGGGTGCGTTTCGGCGAAACAAACGGAAACATCCTCCGGCAGTTTTATCGCGCTGTATACCCCGCGATCGCGCAATCGATTGATAAGAAACGACTAATTCCCGCTCTGTGGATCTTGGCACCGGGCTTGCTTTGATTACTCGACTTGGTCATTTGATCAAGTCAGTTGATTAGGTTAGCGCAGGCAACGGGTTGCCACCGTAAAGACGACCCCGTTGCTGATCAAGGCCCACGAGGATCCCTCCCATGAACACAGTGATTGAGCGCCCCCATAACAATTTTTCTACCGGCGTCGTAATCCGGCACCTAGTCGCAGCCGTCGCCGCCTCAGCGTTTTTCTGTACGGCACAGGCGGCAGACAAGGATCCTGCATTGCTCGGCAGCAAACTGACGCCGCTGGGAGGCGAGGCCGCCGCCAGCGCCGACGGGGTGATTCCCGCCTGGACAGCGCCCGGTCCTCAAGGTGGCAGTTGGAGCCACGGCCAGGTGCGCGGCCAGCAATGGAAATTCAAGGATGACAAACCGCTGTTCAGTATCGACTCGGGCAATGTCGCGAAGTACGCCAGCAAGCTTTCACCTGGGCAGGTGGAAATGTTCAAGAAGATTCCGGGCTACCGCATGGACGTGTACCCGACGCGGCGCAGTTGCGGCGTGCCGGATTTCGTCGCGGACAACACCAAGAAGAACGTTGGTTTCGCCAAGCTCGACGGCGACGGCCTAGCGTTGCAGGAAGCCTACGTGCCGGGCATTCCGTTTCCATTTCCAGTCTCGGGCGCCGAGGTGATGTGGAACATGAAAATGCGCTATCGCGGCGTTGGCTTCGATATGTCGAAAACCGTTTCCGGAATTTCGCCACGCAAGGGCAGTGAAGATTGGCTGCGAACCTCCAGCGACTGGTTCATGTACACACCATGGGGCGTGAAGGGCAGCGCGCTGTTCTCGTCATTCGATCGTCTGGAAGTCGCCACTTACTTCAGCTACACCGACCCCGCCGCACTGGCCGGACAAGCCGGGGTGGTCACGACCAAGGCGGGCGAGCAAGCCACCACGTTCTATTACTTCCCGGGCCAGCGCCGCGTGCGGCGCATGCCGGCGTATTCCTACGATGCACCGCAAATCGGTCTGGACAATCAATACACCATCGATGAATCCAACGTGTTCTTCGGTCCCATGGACCGCTTCGACTGGAAGCTGCTGGGCAAGCAGGAAATGCTTGTGCCCTACAACTCGTTCGGGGCCTACGACAACTCGGCGAAGATCGAGGAGGTGGCCAAGCGCGACTTCATCGCTCCCGAATCACGTCGCTATGAGCTGCACCGCGTGTGGGTGGTCGAGGCGACCGTCCGCCAAGGCATGCGCCATCAGGCGCCGAAGCGTCTGTTCTACATCGACGAAGACAGCTGGAACGCGCTGATGGCGGTGGACTACGACAAGCAGGGGCAAATCTGGAAGGTCCGCGAGGGTTACACGATCCCGGTGTACGAGACCGGCACCTGCGACATGGAAGCCCAGGCGCAATACAACCTGGTTGACGGTCGCTACCTGTACGACATGACCTCCATTGGCACCGGCAAGAACGACCATCGCTGGCTGACCGACGGGGCGAGCAATCCGCGCCTGAAACGCGACTTCTACACCTCCGACAACCTGCGCGCCACCAGCGAACGCTGATAGCGGCTTTCGGGAACAGACATGAAAAAAATAGTCAGTAGAACCTCAGGTCTTGTCATCGCGTGTGCAACCCCGTTTGCCATTGCGTTCACCTTTGAAACCGAAAACATTCGCGGCTCATTCGACTCCACCCTCGCCGTGGGCATGGGGCTGCGCACCGAGTCGCGCGGCTGCAACCTTATCACCAGCGGCCCCGGCGGGCACAATCCACCCAGCGGCTGTCTGGCGCCCAGCGCCGGTGTTGGTGACCAGGGCGACTTGAACTACGACCGGGGCGACCTGTTCACCAATTACATAAAAGGCATCCATGAACTGGTGCTGAAGTTTCCCGAAGACTACACGTTCATGGCGCGCGGTAGCTGGATTCGCGACTTTGCCGCGACCGACACCAGCGGTGCGCTATCGGCTAACCGGCCTGAAGGTGTCGGTAGCGACGGCCTCACCAGTGGCGCCCGAGACGATCTGGAGTTCAAGGCGCGTCTGCTGGATCTGTGGGTGAGCAAGAGTTTCGATGTCGGTGACCAACGTGTTCGCGCTCGCCTGGGTAATCAGGTGATCAACTGGGGCGAGAGTCTGTTCGCTGCTGGCGGCATCAACAACACCAACGCTTACGATGTCATGGCATTGTCGCGTCCCGGTACCCAGCTCAAGGAAGCCTTGCTGCCGGCCCCGATGTTGAGCCTGGCGTCGGGGCTTGGTGCCGGGGTGAATATCGAGGCGTATTGGCAGTTCAATTGGAACAAAAGTGAGTTGCCGCCAGTGGGCAGCTATTGGTCCACCACCCATGCGCTGGGCGAGGGCAGGGGTACCTACGGGTACGATGAAAAAGAGGCGCGCAACAGCGGCCAATGGGGCGTGTCGCTGCGCTGGCAGCCTGACAACACCGATCTCAACCTGGGCCTGTACGTGATGCGTTATCACGACAAACTGCCGTCACTGAGCGTGCAGGTGGATCCGCAAACCTTCGCCGCGGCGCCGACCTGGGAATATCCGGAAGACCGCATGATGTACGGCATCAGCGCCAATATGCCGGTCGGCGACTGGGCACTGGGCACCGAGTTGTCCTATCGTCCCAAGGATGCGGTACCGCTCAACCCGGTCATCGACGCCTGCGCCGCCAACGGTGGCAAATGCTGGAAAGACGCAAAGAAACTGCAATGGCACCTGACCGGCATCTACAGCATGACGCCGTCCAACTCGCCGACCTTGCTTGAATTCACCGGTGCCAGCACCGGAACCTTGTTGAGCGAACTGGTGGTCGTGAAATACCCGGGCCTGCATAACGACTACGCCGGAGAACCCATCGCCGCCGGCCTTAATACCTGGCAACTGGACCCGGCCATCGCGCCGAGCGCCAAGGGTAACAAAACCTCCTCTGGCGTCAGCCTCGATTTGAGCCTGACCTATGACAACACGCTCATTCCTGGCTGGCAGGTCACGCCGGGAGTGTTCTACTCGCGCTCGATCAACGGACGCACCCCGAACCTGTCGGCCACCTTCACCGAAGACGCCAGCAGCATGAACCTGTACCTCAATTTCGTGCGCAATCCGGCGAGCTGGCAGATCTCGGCCAACTACGCAAAGTTCATGGGCGGCAAGACCCCTTACGATCAACTGCTGCGTGATCGCGATTACGTTGGCCTTGTGGTTTCCCGAACCCTGTGAGGCGCGCCGTGAACAGTTCCCTGAACCTTGAGCAAAGCACTTCGCGCGGCGTGTTACCGCGCATCGAACAATGGCTGTTCTCGCACCGCATGCTGACGTTGGCGAGCCTGGCGCTGTTCACCTTGGGCATGGCTTGGTTTGCCGTGCAGTTGCGCATGGAAGCCGGGTTTGAAAAGCAGTTGCCCATCGGCCATGAATACATCGAGACCTTTGAGACCTATCGCAATGACTTGCTCGGCGCGAATCGGTTGACGGTGGTGGTCAAGGCTCGCCAAGGGACGATCTGGAGCCAGGCAGGGCTCAAGCGTCTGTATGACGTCACCCAGGCGCTGATCTTTCTGCCCAACGTGTCGCGCAGCAGTGTGCGTTCGTTGTGGACGCCCAACGCGTTCGTCAATGAAATCACCGAAGAGGGCTTTCGTGCCGACCCGCTGGTACCAGGGACGGTAACGCCGGAAAGTCTCGATGATACGAGCATAGCCATGATCGCCAACTCGACGGCGCAGGGTGGTTTTATCGGAACGCTGGTGGCTCGCGACCAAAGCAGCGCGATGATCACGGTCGACCTCAACGAGTTCGATACTAACGGCCAGCGCCTGGACTATGTGGCTTACAACCAGGTCCTGGAGCAGCAGATTCGCGGTCAGTTCGAGGACATGGATTTCGAGATCCAGATCATCGGCTTCGCCAAGCAGATCGGGGACATTGCCGTGGGCGCTTCGGCGGTTTTCGAGTTCTGTCTGCTGGCCTTGTTGCTAACAGCGGCTGCGGTGTTCTGGTACTGCCATTCGCTGCGTTTCACCTTGCTGGCGGTGGGTTGCTCGCTGGTTTCGCTGATCTGGCAGTTCGGCGCTTTGCGTCTGCTCGGCTATGGCCTCGATCCGTTGGCGGTGCTGGTACCGTTTCTGGTGTTTGCCATAGGGGTATCCCATGGCGTGCAGCAGATCAACTTCATCATTCGCGAGATCGCCTGCGGCAAGTCGGTGGAGGGCGCGGCGCGTGCCAGTTTCAGTGGGTTGCTGATTCCCGGCACACTGGCGTTGGTCACCGCATTCGTATCGTTCGTGACGTTGCTGTTGATCCCGATACCCATGGTGCGGGAACTGGCAATCACCGCTTCACTCGGGGTGGCGTTCAAGATCGTCACCAATCTGGTGATGCTGCCCGTGCTGGCCTCGATGCTCAGGGTGCAGGACGGTTACGCCGCAGCCGAGGAAGTTTCTCGCCAGCGCCGTGCCCGATGGTTGCACGGTCTCGCCCGTTTGAGCGAATGGCACAACGTGCGCTGGGTGCTGGGTATGGCCGTGCTGATCTTTGTCACGGCGGCGTGGCAAAGCCATGATCGAGTCGTCGGTTCTTTACAGGCCGGAGCCCCGGAACTGCGCGAGGATGCGCGCTTCAATCGGGATGCGCTGTCGATCGCCAGCAATTACGACATTGGTCTGGACTGGCTCAGTGTGGTCTTCGAGGTCAGGGTCGATGGCGGTGCGAACGACTGCGAGAACGTCGCTCTCGGCCAATATCAGGACCGTTTTGTCTGGGCCATGCAAGGTGTGCCTGGTGTGGTCTCGGTGACCTCGTTTTCCAACAGCCTGCGCCAGTTCAACGAGGGCTATAACGAGGGCAACCCGAAAATGAACGCGGTGCCCATCGACCCGACCAACTACTCGTCGATGGCCGCCGAGGTGGCTCGCGTGCCCGGCATGATGCGGCCTGATTGCAGTATGACCGCGGTGCATTTGTTTCTCGCCGATCACAAGGCAACCACCATTCACCGGGTGATCACCGCGGCCAAGGCTTTGCGCAGCCAATTCACTCAGCCCGGGGTGAGTGTACGTCTGGCGTCCGGTAACGCCGGCGTGATCGCGGCGATCAACGAAGAAGTGGAACGCAGCGAGTTGCCGATGATGCTTTACGTCTACGGCGCTATCGCGCTGCTGGTGTTTGTCGTCTACCGCGATTGGCGCGCCGTGCTGGTCTGCTGCCTGCCGCTGACTCTGGGGACCTTCATCGGCTACTGGTTCATGAAGGAGCTGCAGATCGGCCTGACCATCGCCACCTTGCCGGTCATGGTGCTGGCGGTCGGCATCGGCGTCGATTACGCGTTCTACATCTACAACCGTCTGCAGCTGCACCAGGCCCTCGGACAGCCGATTACCAAAGCCGTCGAGCACGCGTTGCTGGAGGTCGGCGTCGCTACGATTTTTACTGCTATCACCCTGGCGGCGGGCGTCGCCACCTGGGCGTTTTCCGATCTGAAGTTTCAGGCAGACATGGGCAAGCTGTTGGCCTTCATGTTTCTGGTCAACATGATCATGGCGATGACCGTTCTCCCAGCCTTCGCAGTATGGCTGGAGCGGACATTCCCGCGGCGGCGCCCAGTGCGCCTGATCGGCTCACTGGTGCATTGAGGAGACAGCCATGCGAAACCTGATGCCTTTACTGGTTCTGATGTTGCCGGCGTTATTGCAGGCTTCGTCCTTGTCGGCTGTACCGGCTACACAAACGGCCAGCGCCAATGCCGCGACGCTGTTGAGCGTTGCCCGGGCCGGGGAGCGAACCGTTGCCGTCGGCGATCACGGCGTGGTGCTGTTGTCGGATGATCACGGTGGGCATTTCCGTCAAGCGACATCCGTGCCGTTGGCCACCCCTCTGACGGGGGTGTCCTTCGTCGATGCCCGTCAGGGTTGGGCCGTTGGTCACTGGGGGGCGATTCTGGCCACTATTGACGGCGGCGATACCTGGCAGGTGCAGCGCCTTTCCAGTGCAGAAGATCGGCCACTGTTTGCCGTGCACTTTTTCAATCCGCAGCAAGGGGTGGCGGTGGGGCTG
Source organism: Pseudomonas sp. W2Jun17 (assembly GCF_023127795.1). Taxonomy (NCBI): domain Bacteria; kingdom Pseudomonadati; phylum Pseudomonadota; class Gammaproteobacteria; order Pseudomonadales; family Pseudomonadaceae; genus Pseudomonas; species Pseudomonas sp. W2Jun17. The sequence goes on from NZ_SPKO01000029.1 coordinate 124,787, forward strand.
TGGTCGCTGGTGCTGACCACCGATGACGGCGGCAAGCACTGGACCGAGCAGCGACTCGAAGCTCCGCCGGGTTCGAAGCGGGCCGACCTAAACCTAATGGGGCTGTTTGCCGATGGGGAAGGGTGCTTGTACGCCACCGCCGAACGCGGCCAGTTATTGCGCTCAGACGATCAGGGCAAGCACTGGCGCTATGTGGATACCGGTTACAGCGGCACGCTGTGGACGGGGGCGGTGCTGGGCGACGGCTCGCTGCTGGTGGGCGGGCAACGCGGCACGTTGCTGCACGGCTCCGCCGACGGCGCACGTTGGCAGCGCGTGTCGCTGCAAAGCAAGAGCTCGGTCACTGCCATTGATGTTTCCGGGCAAACAGTCATCGCCGTAGGTCTGGACGGTTTGATCGTGCGCAGCGACGACGGTGGCCAAAGTTTCCATGAACAACCCAGCGGCGACGGGGTTTCGCTCACGGCGACACTGCTGAACGGGGATGGCTCGCCGATCGTCTTTTCCCGTAGAGGCGTCGTTTCTCAGCGCTGATACCCGCGAGGATGTCGGGAGGCGGGCGCCATGCCGGTTTCCTGGCAGTTCAGCGCGATTTTTCTCAAACAAACTGCTGATTTCCGGCCGAATTTCCATGCCTGAATGAGTTTCTATAGGTGCAAAATAATAAACATAACGAATGTTTCGTTAATTAATTTTGCTTGTTAGAGTCGATGGCAAATAACAAGACGCAGCACGCTGCAAGCGCAGCGGCTGCCACTCTCGATGGAGGTACTTTGATGATCTCGCTCAAGTCGACACTCACCCTGCCAGCCGCTGGACTCACCGGTTTCGAAACCCCGCTGACGGAAGAGGAGGCTGCGATTCAGGCCTCCGTGCACCGCTTCGCCAAAGAAGTGTTGCGACCATTGGGTCGCGAACTGGACCGCATGACCGCCGAAGAGGTGGTTGCCCCTGGCTCGCCTTACTACTCGCTGTTTGCCGAGTTCGCCAAGCTCGGCCTCGACCCGGCGCTGTTGGCACAGTTGCCGCCGGACATGGCGGTGCGAATCGAATCGCTGATCGGTGAAGAACTCGGCTGGGGCGACGCCGGGCTGGCGATCTCTTTGGGCTGCGCCGGTTTCCCTCTGCAAATGGCCGTTGCCGCCGGCAATGCCGAGCTGGTCGAACTCTGCCAGGGCCGGATCGGCTGCTGGATGGCCACCCAACCCGACCGTGGCAGCGACAACCAGATCTTCGACATGACGCGGGACTGGCCAGCGGGCAAGCCCGGCAATATCGGCAACCTGACCGCCAAGGTGGTTGGCGATGAAGTCATCCTCAACGGCCAAAGCTCGGCGTGGGTCTCCAACGGCGTCATTGCCCAGGTGGCACTGGGCTTGATCTGCGCCGATTACGGTGACGGTTTTTACGATGAGAACGGCCGGCCGCACGGGATTGCGCTGATTATTCCGCTTGATCTGAAGGGCGTGTCCAAAGGCAAGCCGCTGGACAAAATCGGGCAGCGATCCTTGCCTCAAGGCGAAATCTACTTCGACAGCGTACGAGTGCCTCGGCGCTTTGCTATCGCCGAGCGCGACAACTACTACGGCGCCGTCAGTTCTTCCTGGTCGTTCGCTGGCACCCACATGGGCCAGGTGTTTACCGGTGTCGCACGAGCCGCCTTCGAAATGGCCCTGCAGTACTGCCATGAGCGCCGCCAGGGCGGGCACCCATTGATCGACCACCAGATGACCCGTCTGCGCCTGGGTGACATGTTGCGTCGGGTCGAAACGGCCCGTGCGGTCGCCCGACGTTCGCTGAGCTTCGCGCGCCTGTCGCCGCAAACCCATCCGTACGCCACCGCCTCCGCCAAAGTCACGGTGACCGAAGAGGCGATGGCCGTTGTGCAGGAAGCTTTCCGCCTGTTCGGTGGCAATGGCACCACCCGTGAATACCCGATCGAAAAACTCTTGCGTGACACCCAGTCGTCATTGATCGAGGACGGCGAAAACCGGGTCCTGACCATGCGCCTGGGGCTGCTCGCCCAGCAGCTGTACGCCGAAGGCTGGGCTAACAACTGATTCTGCATTCACCCGACATCACTCATCCAACAATAACAAATGAGGTAAATCCCGATGGCCAAATATCCTGTCGTTGTCTATGGCGCCAGTGGTTACACCGGCATGCTGATCATGGACTGGTTGATCGACCAGCACATCCCGTTCACCGCCGTCGCTCGCAACGCCGCCCGTGCTCAGGAAATGATGGCACAACGCGTCGTCGGCCTGGAGTCGGCCACTTACGAAATCATTGAATGCGCCCACGAGGTCGACGCGCTGGTCTCGGTTTTCAAAGGTGCGCGCGTGGTGTGCAACACGGTCGGCCCGTTCATCAATTTTGGCCTGACTGCCGTAGAAGCGGCCTTGAGAGCTGGCTGCCATTATCTGGATCCAGCCGGAGAGCAGGCGCACATTCGAGCCTTGCGTGATCAGTTCGGCGAGCTGTATCGCCAGGCCGGGCTGCTGCTGTCGCCATCGCTGGCGTACATGTACACCTACGCCGAGATCGCCGCCGAATTGGCCCTGGAAACACCGGGCGTCGATTCGCTGGAAACCGCGACACTGACCCGCGGCCCACGCACCGGTGCCGCTGGGGTGACTGTCGGTTCAACGGCGACCATTTTCGAGGGCGTCCGTTACCCCGGCGCCTACCTGTGGGAGAAGGAACTGGTGCCTTATGCGCCGAACACAAGCTTCAACGTGGTTTGTCCTGATCTGCTGGAAGCTGTGTTCTGCCTGCCTTGGGGCGGCACTTCACTACCGGTATTTTACGAAGAGGATGGCCGGGTACGCAGTTGCATGTCCTGTGTCGGCTTCTACGACAACCCGGTGATGAAAATGGTCCACGGCCTGGGTGAGAAGTGGGAAGCCGAATACAAGCACCTGCCCAAAGAACAGCAGGACGCGGTGATCCAGAGCCTCGTGCAATCGACCACCCCGAGCATGCCACCGCGTGAACGCAGCACTCTGCAACGCACCGTTGACTTCGCAATCGGTCGTGGTCAACTGACGGCCGTGCGTGCCACCGTGCATGGCATCACGCCTTACATCGCCACCGGGGCCTTGCACGCCGCAGCCGTGGTCAAACTGTTGAATAACGACACCGCCAGAACCGGTTTCGCCTCGGCCTCGAAAGCCTTCGGTCATCGCTATCTGCTGGGCTTCCTCGAGCAGCGTGGCCTGGCCCGCGCAACCGTTACTCAACTGTGAAGTGAATAACATGGCGATTATTGATTTCTTCGACCGTGGCTGGCGGATCAATCCGCACGGCGCGGCGTACATCCAGGACGATCGGGTGTTCACCTTCACCGAAGTCCGCAACCTGTCTAGCCGGATCGCCAACGCGCTGTTAGCCGCCGACCTGCCCGGCGGCACCAAGGGCGCAGTCTGGTCGGCCAACGATGCGGTGGCCTGGACCTGCACCCTGGGGCTCTGGCGCGCCAACCTGTGCTGGATTCCCATCGGCGCACGCAACAGCGCCGAAGAGAACCGTCACGTGCTCGATGCCTTCGACTGCGAGGTGCTGTTTTTTCAACGAGAGTTCGCGCCGATCGTCGACGCGTTGCGTTCGAGCCTGCCGAAAATCCGGTTGTGGATCTGCATTGACGAGCACTTGCCCGGGGCGCCGTCGCTAAAGTCCTGGATCGCGGATCAGCCGGCCACGGCACCGAAGGTCGAGTATCAACTCGATGATGTCGTGGCGCTCTCGCCAACCGGCGGCACCACGGGGCTGCCGAAAGGGGTGATGAACACTCATCGCAGCATCCAAACGTTCTGCGCGCACTTTATGATCAATTTCCCATATGCCGATGAGCATCCGCCGGTCAACCTGGCGGCGGCGCCGATGACGCATACCGCCGGCACGCTGTCCCTGCCGTGCACCTCGCGCGGAGGCACCGTGGTGATCATTACTAAGCCGGATCCTGCACTGATGCTGGCAATGATTCCGAAATACAAGGTCACCGAGACCTTTCTACCGCCGACGGTTATCTATCGACTGCTGGATGTTCCGGATCTGGCGCAGAAGGTCGATTTCAGCTCGTTGAAGTATTTCCTGTACGGCGCGGCACCGATGTCGGTGGACAAGCTCAAGCAAGCCATCGAGACCTTTGGCCCGGTAATGGCCGGCGGTTACGGTCAGACGGAAGCGCCGGCCTCGATTTCCAACCTGCCGCCCGCCGAACATTTGCACGGTGGACGTCTTGCAACGGACGAGCGTTTGTCATCGGTAGGCCGTCCTAATCCGCTGGTTCGGGTGGAAATTCTCAGCGACGCCGGAGACATTCTCGGCCAGGGCCAAACCGGAGAAATCTGTGTGCGCGGCGATCTGGTGATGAAGGGCTACTACAAGGATCCGCAGAAAACCGCAGAAACCATCGTCGATGGCTGGCTGCACACCGGCGACATCGGCCATTTCGATGTGCACGGCTACCTGCACATTACCGACCGCAAGAAAGACATGATCATCTCCGGCGGATTTAACGTTTATCCCAGTGAAGTCGAGCAAGTGCTGTGGAGTCATCCGGCGGTGCAGGACTGCGCCGTCATCGGTGTGCCAGATGAGCAATGGGGCGAGGGCGTGAAGGCCGTGGTCGAGTTGAGCGCCGGGCATACCGTCACTGCTGAGGAGTTGATCGAGCTGTGCAAGACCCGGCTCGGTTCGGTCAAGTCGCCGAAAACCGTGGATTTCATTGATGCATTGCCACGCAGCCCGGTCGGCAAAGTACTGAAAAAAGATCTGCGTGCCCATTACTGGCAAAACGTTGAGCGGCGTATCTGAGGGAAATGATCTGATGGAACCTATTTACATCGCCGGCATTGCCATGACCGAGTTCGGTCGCCACTTGGACCGAAGCCTTCAGGATCTGGCGCTGGAGGCCTTGCAAGGCGCACTCGCCGATTCCGGTGCCCTGCGCGCCGATATCGGTGCGGTGTTCTACGCCGGGATCACCAACGGTCATCTGCAAGGGCAACTGTCGATTCCCGGGCAGGTGCTGTGCAGCAAGATCGGCCTCGAAGGGGTGCCGGTGTACAACGTCGAAAACGCCTGCGCCTCGGGCAGTACCGCGGTTCATCTGGCAGTGCAGAGCTTGCGCTCGGGGGCTACCGACGTAGCCCTGGCGTTGGGCGCGGAGAAAATGAACGTGCCGGACAAGGCGCGGGCGCTGGCCCTGTTCGAAACCGGCTGGGACGTTTCCACCGCCGAGGAAAACTACGCGACGCTGGTGAAAATGGGCGAGGGCATCGTGGTGCCGCCGGGCTCGGAATCCGATCGTCCATACAGCAAGTTCATGGCCATCTATGCCGCCATGTGTCGCTGGCACATGAAGACCTACGGCACCACTCAGCGACAGATTGCAGCGGTGTGCGCCAAGAACCATCAACACTCGGTGCACAACCCGTATTCGCAATTTCGCAAGACCTTCACCATCGAAGAAGTGCTCGCCGCGCAGCCGATCACTTATCCGATCACGCTGCCGATGTGTGCGCCGTTATCCGACGGCGCGGCCGCCGCGATTCTCTGTACCGAGGCGGGATTGAAACGCATTGGTGCCGACCCGAAACGTTGTGTGCGGATCGCCGCCAGCGTGATCCGCAGCTTCACCCTGCGTGGGCTCGACGAGCCGCACAAGCACGTCAGCCTGTTGGCAGCGCGTGAAGCCTACGAAATCGCCGGCCTTGGCCCGCAGGACATGCACGTGGCCGAAGTGCACGACGCCTCGGCCATGGGCGAAATCATCCAGGCGGAAAACCTCGGGCTTGCGCCGCTGGGGGAGGGTGGGGTGTGTGCCGAACGCGGCGATTTCACCCTGGGTGGTCGCCTGCCGATCAATCCCTCTGGCGGCCTGGAATCCAAGGGCCATCCGCTGGGTGCGACAGGGATCGGTCAGTTGTACGAGCTGACCACCCAGTTGCGCGGGGAGGCCGGTGCACGCCAGGTACCCGGTGCGCGGCATGCCATCCAGGAAAACGGTGGCGGTCTGCAAGGTGTAGAGGAAGCAGCCGTCGCTATTCACATCCTGAGTCGATAGGAGCACATCACATGTCCATGACCTACCAATCACGAGAGCTGGAAAGCCACTTCGCCGGCGGGCATTTCCGTCGGCTGGGTGGCTGGGTCGAAACTCCGGCTGATCTGCAACCCGAGCTTGAGGGCGATGTCAGCGCGGACGTCATCGTGATCGGTGGCGGTTTCGCCGGGCTGTCCACCGCCCTGGAACTGACGGCGTTGGGGGCCAAGGTTGTGGTGCTGGAGCAGGCGTTTGCCGGTTTCGGCGCCAGCGGGCGGAATGCCGGCTATCTGGGCGGCAGCATCGGCATTGAGTTCGAGTTATTCTTGAAACGTGTTGGCAAGGAAAAAGCGCAAAAAATCGTCAAATTCTATGACGAAGCTGTCGCCTACGTCGGAGGTCGCTTACGCGAATTGGAGATCGACTGCGACTACAACGCATCGGGCATCATCAGGGCGGGCATCCATCCGTCGCAGGAGAAAAGGCTGCGCAAAAGCATGACCGTGGGCCACGAATTGGGTTCGCAAACCGAGTTTCTGGATCAGGCACAAATGCGCGCGCGGGGGATTCCATCGGCCTTTCTGTTTGGCTGCCTGCAACGCCACGGCGGTACGCTGGACCCTGGCAAATATGTGATGGGCCTGCGCCGCGCTGCACTTCAGGCGGGAGTGAGGCTGTATGAAAACACCAAGCTTGAGTCGTACTCCGACGGGTCGACGATCACCTGCCGGACGCCACGCGGGCAGGCGAGCGCGCCGATAGTGGTGCTGGCCACCAATGCCTATACGCCGCAACTCGGTCTTCTGCGCGACAAAGTCGTTCCATTTCGAGTGTCGGCGGTCGAAACCGAGCCATTGACACCACAGCAGTTGGCATCGCTGGGCTGGGCAGGGCGGGAAGGGTTGACCACGCCGCACCTGGTGATGGAAAGCCATCGCCTGACCGCACGCAATACGCTGCTGATGACCACTAAACGGCTGGGTTATGCCTACGGCTCGAAAACCCCGAACATTCCCGATGAGGTGACCTACCGCGCGTTGCAAGACAACCTTGGCGTGCGTTTCCCGACGTTACGCGGTGTCGGCATTCAAGCGTGCTGGAGTGGTTACGTCAGCATGGCCTACGACGCGTTGCCGGTGGTGGGCGAAACCGGGTCGCACCACAACATTCTCTATACCGCGGGTTGCTCCGGACACGGCGTCGCATCGCAGTCGCTGATCGGTCACCTGCTGGCGGAAAGAATCGGCGGTATCGAGCATCCGCTGCTCGCCGCGTTGCGGCATAAAACCCCGAAAACCCTGCCCGAACCGCTGCAGTGGTGCGCCGTGAATGTGGCGCTGGGAGGGGCACATCTGCTGGACGAATACACCAACCGCAAAGTTGCGCGCCCTCATGCCTGACGGCTGAGGCTTATAGAACCAACACGCTGAGTTTGCATGATGACGCTGACCTTGAAGTCCTGGGGCCGGTAGGCGTTCGCCTGCAGAAAGACAAACGAATGTTTGCGTTTTCGTCACCCCTTTTTTACTGCCGCACCCACGCTCGGCCACGGGCGTTCAATTCAACAATAACGTGATGTGAGGCAACGAACATGAGCACTGACGCCCCTCCTGATTTGAAGCGCAGGCACCTACTTAAACTGGCCGGTGCCACTGCCGCCGTGGGATCGATCGGTTTGAACATTGGCCTGGCCACTGCCGCCGATGCGCTGCTCAAAGACAACCCGGACGATGTGTTTGATGTGGTGATCATCGGTGCCGGCCTGGCTGGTTTGACCGCCGCTCGTGATCTGCATCTGGCGGGTTGCGAGTCGCTGCTGGTGCTTGAAGCGCGTGATCGTGTCGGTGGCCGCACGCTAAATCATGACTTGGGTTCCGGCTATATCTCCGAGGCCGGAGGCCAGTGGATCGGCCCCGGACAAACCGCCGTAGCGGACCTGGCCCGTGAGCTTGAGGTCGGCACCTTTCCCAGTTTCTATGAGGGGGAAACCGTGATCCTCGGTGGCGATGGACGTGTCGCCGTCGATTTGAAAGGCACCTTCGGTACCGACGAAAGCGTCTCGGCAAAACTCAGCGAGCTGTCGCGTGATGTGCCGTGCGGCGCGCCATGGAAATCCCCCCGACTGGCCGAACTGGACAAGCTCTCGGCAGGCGACTGGCTGGCCCAGCAAAACATCAAACCGGAAGACCGCGCAGGGTGGAATGCCAGCTTTCTCCTGACCTGCGGCGTCACACCAGCGAAGATGGGCTTTCTGCATTTTCTGTCGATGATCAATTCGGCCGGCAGCGAATACATGCGGCTCGACTCGATCAAGGACAGCGCGCAAGGGACGCGGGTCGTCGGCGGTTCACAGGTTCTCAGCAGCAAAATGGCGCAATTGCTGGGTGACAAGGTTCGCTTGTCGTGCCCGGTGCGCAAAATTGCTGACTGGAACGGCGACATCGTCAGACTGCAAACGGATCAGGGCGAGATCCGCGCCCGGCGCGTGATCATGGCGATTCATCCAGCACTGTGCCAACGCCTGCAGTACGATCCACCGCTGCCCGAAACCCGCGCCGCCCTGCAGCGAGCCTGGCCGGCGCACTCGCCGGCGCGCAAGACCGCAATGGTCTACCCGCGGCCTTTCTGGCGCGACAAAGGCTTGAACGGCCATATCATTCAGGTCGGTGGGCCGGTCATCTGGGCATACGACAACTCGCCGCCAAACGGCGAAATCGGTGTGATCAATGCGTTCATTTTGAATGCCGCAGCCCCCACCGACCTAGAGGCCGCGAAGCGTATGCAGACCGAAATCTATGCGCGTGCCCTGGGGGACGCAGCGCTCGAGCCGGTTTCCTATCACGATCATGACTGGGCGCATGCCGACCCGTGGACCATTACGTGCGTGTCGCCGATTCCCCCCGGTTTCTGGTCGACACATGGCGAGGCACTGCGTCCGCCCTGCGGCAATCTGTTCTGGTCGGGCACCGAAACCGCTGACATCTGGGCAGGTTACATGGACGGTGCCGTGCGCGCCGGACGCCACAGCGCCTTACAGGTGCTCAACGCATTACGTAGGGTGTAGGAGGCGGCAATGAAAAAAATCATAGCGCTTGGCGTCATCGTGGTCATTGCGGTGCTATTGGCGATTTTTGGCCGCGATCTGCTCGATCTGTATCGGCTGCAGAGTTACATCACCACCTCCACTGAGGCCTACCAGGCCGAACGCGGAAACTGGCCCCATCTGACCGATGCCTGCACCGGTTGCCATGGCAGCCACGGTAACTCCCTGAACTCGACGTATCCGAGCCTGGCCGGGCAACCCGCCACGTATCTGTCTGCCCAGTTGCGCAATTTTGCGAGCGGACAACGGCTTGCGCCCAACATGGGGCCGTTGGCGATGACCCTCAGCCCGGATGAAATTGATCTGCTGGCGAAGTTCTACGCCCGGCAATCGGTCGGTGCCCATGGGGCTGTCAGCTCTGACGAGGGGCTGAAGGATCAGGGCAAACAACTGGTGCAAACCCGAGGCTGCACCGCCTGTCATGGTGCCGAGCTGATGGGTCACGACGCCTTCCCGCGCCTGGCTACACAAGGCCAGGACTACCTTTTGGCCCAGCTCAACGCTTTTGCCAGCGGCGAGCGCATTGAGCCCACTGGCGCGATGCAAGCCATGGCCGCGGCGCTGTCAGCGCAGGAGCGCCAAGCGATTGCGGCTTACCTGGCTGCACTGGTTCCTCAATCCCGCTAACCCACCAAATTTTCTGTCAGCTGTACCGAGGCTATCGTTATGGAACCGAGAAATATTGTGCTGTGCCTTGCCTGTTTTTTGCTGCTTGCCAACGGTCTGACCTTTGGCATCAGGTTTCTGAAGAAGAGAAACCTGTTACTGGCTCTGGAGTGGTTTGTGGTTGCCTTTTCCGCGACAAACTTCCTGGTCTTTTTCCTGACGGGATCGGAGCATGCGTACCTGATTTCATACTTTTGCGACGCGTTCTCTAGAGCCTTCGGAATTCCGCTGATTACCGTGCTCGGGCTGATGGCGGTGACGCATGCCTACAAGCCTTCCGTAGGCAAGGAACTCATGATGTTTGCCGGCGCTCTGCTGGGCACACTCGCGTTGATCTCGACCAAGGTTGTGGTCACGCTTCTGCCGTATTTCTACGTGCTGATGTGGGTGATGTTTTCGGTCTACCTGGTGTATTTCGCGGTACGCCTGGCAAATGTCGGCGAGTCACTGCACGCGATCGGTGTGATGTTTGGCATGCTCGCCTCACTGACCATTGCGTGCATCTACGACTTCTACAAGATCCCCGGCGACGATAGCAATGTACTGCTGAACTTCTACGTGCTTGCACTGACCACCTGGGCTTATCTGCTGGTGCACCTGTATTACGCGTATTGCGCGCTGGAGCGCGCGAAGGGCGCAATGGCAGTTCTGCAAACGCGCTAGGGGGTAGTTGAAGTGTTCGAAGCCGCCGATCTGGCGGCTTTTTTGCGTGATGCAGAGGAGGGCGGGGGGCATCCTTGCCCGTGCAGGATCAAGGGTTCAGCTTGGCCAGATAATGCGCGACGGCCTTGATGTCTTCATCGGACAGGGTGCTCGCCATGGCATTCATGGCCTGCGTCGGATCGGTGCGTTGGCCACGCTTGAAAGCGCTCAGTTGATCGCTCAGATAAAGCTGCCCTTGTCCGGCGATACGCGGAGCCAGGGGGCCGCCAGAGAGTTTTTCGCCGTGGCAGGCTGCACACCCGTTGGCGGCGACCACACGCTGACCGCGCTGGTCCAGCGCATCATCCTTCGTCGGGACTTCAGTCACACCAGGTTTCTGTTCGGAAAAATAGGCGGCCAGACGTTTGATCTGCTCGTCCGTCAGATTGGCCGCCAGTGGCTCCATCTGTGCGCTGTGGCGACGTCCTTCGGCAAACGCGTGCAACTGGTTTTCGATGTACGCTGCGGTCTGCCCTGCAAGCGCTGCGTATTGAGCGTCGCGCGGTTGACCGTTAGCGCCATGGCAAAGCGCGCAGGTGTCCTGTAACTGTGGCCACGCACCGCCATTGGCCTGGTATGCCGCGTCGTGCTGATCCACGGCCTGCATGAAACGATAGCCCGCTAACAGTTCCGGTCCATACATCGCAATTGATCCGGCCAACGCTGCGCTCACGACGATGGCTCCAACCATCATAATCCGCTTCATCAGGCGTTCCTCCGAGGTTGAAGTAACGCCTGGAGCGCTTCCATTGCCGCGCGATGTCCGGCGCGTACTGCACCGTCCATTGCCCCGGCCCAGATCTGCGCAGTCTCGGTACCCGACCAGATCATGCGCCCGACCGCCGGCGTCAGATACTCGCCCCATTGCGTCCAGAAACCGGGGGGCATGGGGGAAATACAACTCAAACTCCACGGGTCGATCTTGCCCCAGTCCAGATCATGAAACTGAATCGGGTGCAGGGCTTGTTCGCCCATGGCGCTGGCGTAGATCGCCGACAAGGTGTCCTGCGCGGTTTTGGGGTCATGGGGTAATTGGCCAGTTCTGACGAAGCCGCTGAGCACACCCAGGCTGCCGTCCTCCGGCGAATTGTCAAAGGCCCAGATCAGCGGACCTTCCACTTGCACGATCTGGCCGTTGAGGCCTTGGTCGCGCCAGAACGGGCGCTCATAGACGTGCACGGTCTTGCGCATCGGTGCATGGGCCGGCCAATGCCGATGCAGCTCGGCACGCCCGGAGGGCAGGGGGGGATCGAAGACGATCTGATTGCACAGCGCCGGGCTCAGCGCGGCAATCACCTGCCGCGTGCGCATGATGCCTTGATCGGTATGCAACTCGACGACATCACGGTCCCAACCGACAATCTTGCGCACTGGACACGCCAACCGGACTTTATCTGCGAGAGCGTGCGCCATCTTCAAACTGAGGATTTGCGAGCCGCCTACCAAACGTGATTCCTGCGCACCGCCTTGGACACCTTCGAGCTTTTCGAGGCGGCAGTCAGAGGAGTTGATCATCGCCAGGTAATGCAGGAGCCCCATGCCCGCCGGCGTGGTACCGAAGGTGAGGCTCACGGACATATTGAAGCCGATCTTGTCGACATTGCTAATGCCTTGCCCGGCCAGCCATTGGCCAATCGAGAGTTTGTCCAGCTCAACCGCATCCTTGGCTTTCCACGGCGCTTCGCTGGGGACGCCTTCGGCGAGTTTGTTCAGTTTTGCGACGATGTCAGTATTGGAATTTGGACCATCGCTGACGTCCTCTTGGACTCTTACCTCGTCTATCAGATAGACCGCCTTGCCCTTGTAGTACGTAGGGAAGGTTACGACATCAAGCTGTCTGGCCAGATCGGCGATTGACGTTTGGCCGGGTCCGATCCATTGACCACCGGCCTCGCAGATCACGCCATTACCTAGGTCATGGTTAAGTGTTCGACCACCGACGCGATCACGGGCTTCAAGCACGACAAACGACTCGCAGCCAGCGGCCTGGAGGTCTCTGGCAGACGTAAGCCCGGACAGGCCTGCGCCAATGATTACCACATCCAATATCGAGGTGTCTTGGGTTTGCGCCATCGCACGCCCGGTGACACCGAGCCCTCCGGCGAGGGCCGCGCCTCCGATCGCTTGCAATAACAATCGTCGCTGTCGTGATTGCGTCGACAGTTCATCGAGGTCCGCATCCATCTTCACCTCCGTCTTTTATTTATAATCACAGATGCTATGTAAATATATGACGGAACAGGAATTCAGCAAAGTGAAATCGGCGCAATGACGATTAACCGAGGGGTTGAGAGAAAGGCGGGCGCCATTAAGCAGGATTCGCTGCGCAAATGAAGCGAATCTTCTTGATGCCTGAGGGCAGGGTAGGGTTTAGCGTGCGGGGCTGATCAGCGTGATGACCGCATCCATCAAGGTCTTGCTGCGTTTGGCTTCAAATCGCTCTGGCTCGATTGGCAACATCATCATCCAGCCGTCACTCAGCGCGCTGAGCTGATCGGCGAGCAGATCGGCAGCAATGTCTTTGCGAATGATGCCCTGGGTTTGTCCTTTGCCCAGAATGCTTGCGAGATTCTCGCGAAAGCGCGAGTAACGTTTCTGGATTACGTCGGCAAACACCGGTTCGTGCCTTGCGTGGGCGAGCATCTGAAACAAGGCCAGCCAACGCGCCGAGTCGTTGGCTTGAGTCAGGTTCAACCACTGCTCGATCATTGCCCTGACATCGACCTTTTCCTGATCGGCATCCAGCAAGTGATCGAACTCGTCAAACAGACTCTGCGCCGCCGCCGTGATCATTTCTTCTTTATTGGCAAAGTAATAGGTCACGGCGCCCGTGGTGCAGCCGGCATGGCTGGCAACTTTGCGCAGAGACGTCCCGGCATAACCCTCCTGGGCAATGACTTCAATCGCTGCAGTCAACAGTTCACCGCGTTTTTCCAGACGATTACCTACCGGACGGCCGCGACGTGGGGCGGGCGCTGAATCACTGTCAATGGAGTGCTGACTATCCGTGGAAGGCGCTTGAGCATCATTCATGAGAGAAAGTGATTCCGTTGGTTGAAGGCGTTGAGCCGGCGGCGGCTGCGAACGCCATTTTGGCTTGGCACGTCGCGATCATGCAATCGTTCAGATTCGACCGCTGCCAATCACCGCGACGGCCCGAACCTCCACGCGCAAGCCCGGCATTGCCAGTTGTGAAATGCCGACAGCGGTCCAGGCTGGATAACGTTCAGGGAAGTATTCGTCCTTTACCTGTCCAAAGGCGTGCACTTCGCCCTGCAGATCGGTATGAAACGTCATCAACTCGACGACATCAGCCAGGCTTGCGCCGGCAGCTTCGAGGATGGTCCGCAAAGACTGAAACGCCAGATGGGATTGCGCCTGGATGCCTTCGGCGGGAACCATGGCCTCGTCGATACCGACTTGGCCGGACACCCAGATCATGTTGCCGACGCGTGTTGCCTGGGAAAAGTGGAAGTTGTCGTAGATTGCCTGGGTGTGACCAGGGTTGAAGGACTGGCGCTGCAGGTCTTGAGTGTTCATGGCAATGCTCCTTTTATATTAATTGGCGGAACGTTGAGTGGCGGAAGCCGTCTCCCGCTTTCAGGGTCGACAGCTCTTCAGTAAACAGCACGCCTTGCTGCGGGTAACCGCTCGCGCTGTTTTCTGGTAAAGGATGGAAGGTGGCGTCGTCGCCAAAGAAACGGAAAACGAAGGTGTGACGATCCGGGAAGGCTTCATCCACCGGAGCGCCACCATGCAGTGAACCCGGATGCAGCAAGACGATATCGCCGGGCTCGGTAGCCCACGAAATGATGTCGAATGATTCGGGATCGTTTTGGCGCAGCGCCTCGATATCCGGCAGGCGTGGCAGTGCGTCGCCGCCATGCAGCGGTTGAGTCGGATCGTTAGGATCGCGAAACGTAGTGCCGTCGTAGCGTGGTCCTTAGTGCGAACCTCGAACGATTTCCAAAGCGTTTTTCTTCGGCACTGATTCAAAACTGATCCAGGCATTGGCCCAGTGGCTTCCGGCCCATGGTAGATAAGACGTGTCCTGATGCCAAAGCGTGCGAGATCCGCGCCCACCTGCTTTGAGAAACACCTCTTCGGCGAAGTACCACACGTTTTCCGAGCCCCAGAGCTGCGCAAACAGCTGGCCAAAGGGCAGGGAGGTTACGAGTTCTTCAAGACGGGCTTTGGCGACGGGGTTGGCATTGTCAACATGGGACTGTTGCTCAGTCCCGTCGAACATTCGGGTTGCATGAGGGCCGTGATTCTCGACTGCCCAGTCATAGGCTGCCCGGCACTCAGCCAATTGATCTTTGTTCAGAAAACCTTTGATCAGGACGGCCCCGTCTTCCAGGAACGCCTTTCGCACAGAGAGTTGCATGAGAGCCTTCTCCTCGAAAATGCCACGTGGCAATTTCGATGCTAGCAGCCCTCAAAATTAAACACAACGGTAGTTATGTTAATTGTGAAGAGCCATTACGATGACAGAATCTTGAAGATCTGTGCATACCAGCAACGGCGCCGTCACGATCAAAGATGAGGGTTTCAGCTGCGCAGTCCTCACTCGGTGCCAAGCATCACCTTGTCTGAGCGCACAGCCCTTATCCAGGTATCGGCTTTTTGCGTAGCTATAGAAAGCCTGGATCGCTCGTAGATGCGCCGCCGCAGTATTGAAAACGCGGCGCCTGAGTTTGAGTTGGACGTACATGAGCGAACAAGCATGGGCAACGGCGCGCGTCACCAGCTTGCCCGAGCAGCGGTAGTCGTTGACCTGAAGAGGACTCGTCATGAGCACTATGGACATGGCTCATTGGGAGAGTAGGCGTAATAACGAATTCGTCGAATCAGTGACTTACGTCGCTTATGAACATATCCGACATAATACATTATTTAACATAATATACATTATGCGAACCAATGAGCCATCCTTCAGGGGCTCTGTTCGGCGCATTTCACTAAGCGACCTAGACCACCGCGCGCCAGATTCATAAGCAGCCATCGTTGCCCTCGCTGACCTGCCTCCGTTTGACCCTTGGGCCACCGGGCATTTACGGCGAGTCAGCACACGGTTCACCAACGCTGTGGTGAAATCGATAACGTTGCCCGTCATAACGCAGTACTGGGAAACAAGAGCCCGGGCCGCCGACCTCGACATCAGGCCAACCATTACTGCCTTTGCCAGGGAGAAACTCAGCGACGCCGCTTTCTTTGAGCATGAGTTTCCAGTGACCGTCAGCCTGCTGGCTGACTAGATAAAATCCAGTACCCGCTTGCCCATAACAGTCAGTGCTGCCTTCGGTAATCAACGCATCCGGCCGACCGTCGCCGTTCAGGTCCTTGATCAGCTCCATGGTTGCCGGCGTGTAGCTACCTGTTGTCTCGAATTCGCACTCCGACGTCTCTTGGTTAAATCCAGCAGCGCGGAAAGCTTTTATCTGCTCGCTACGCGGCAGTTCATCCGCCAGCGCCGTGGCACTGATCACGAAACATGCCACCCATAGACCTGACGTAAGCCTTCCCCGCATATAGACCGTCCCTTTATGATGCTCAAATGTAAAGTATCGTGCACGTACCCACACTAGCGTGAAGGATGAGCTAGCTCTGCCCTTATTATATAACCACTGACTATAACTAAACTAAATGACTATTTAGTTGAGTTATATATAGATAGGTCGGTTCACAACCTGAACCGATCCACCGACTGCGACAGCTTCCCCGCCAAACTCGACAATTCATCCGTCGTTGACGCCGTGTCTCCAATCACGCGGCTGTTGTTTTGCGACATACCTGCAATCATCTCCACCTGGTGAGCAATTTCATTGCTGGCCAGGCTTTGCTCGCTGATGGTGCGGGAAATATCGTTGACCAATTCGGTGGTGCTGAGCGTGGCCTGAAGGATCTCGCGAATGGCGCGTTCCACTTCGGCGGTAACGGCCATGCCCTTGTCCACTTGAGCAACGCCCTCCTCCATGCTGGTCACCGCTTCCCGGGTGTTCAGCTGGATGCGCCCGACCATACTGGCGATCTCCTGCGTGGATGCGCTGGTGCGTCCGGCCAGGCTGCGTACTTCATCGGCGACGACTGCAAAGCCGCGGCCCTGCTCACCTGCACGGGCGGCTTCGATGGCGGCGTTGAGGGCCAGCAGGTTGGTCTGGTCGGCGATGCCTTTGATCACTTGAATAATGCTGTAGATCGCCTCGGACTCCTTGTCCAGTGTGCGGATCACTTGGGCCGATTGCTGCGCTGAACGGGCAATGCCATCCATGTCGCTGACAACCTGGTGAATGACGCGGCCGCCGTCCTTGGCCAGGGTTTCTGCCTGGTTGGCCATGTCGAGGGCGCGTTGGGCGTGGCGAGTGATTTCCTCGATGCTGGCAGTCATTTCGCTAGCGGCGGCGGCCATGGTGCTGGCGGCGGCGCTTTGCTGTTGACTGCTGCCTGCGATTTCATGGCAACCCTGGCTCAGTTGTTCGCTCATGCCATTGACGCCGTGGGCGTTGCTGCGAACCACTTCAATCATGCCGCGCAAATCCCGCTGCATGGTGGCCAGGCTGCGAATCAGCGCACTGGCTTCATCGTGATTTCTGGGCTCGATAATCGGTTCGCTCAAGTTGCCATGGGCAATGCTGTCGGCAATGCGGCTGGCGGTACGCAGTGGCCCCATGATGCTCAGGATCACCCAGCGCCCTTGTGCCAGCAGCAGTAACAGGCTGGCGATCAGTACCACGGCCAGGGTCCAATTGGCGTGGCTGATGGTTTGTCGGGTACTGATACTGGTCAGTTGAGTCTTGTTTTCGATCAGTTCGCTCAAGGCCGCCATTTGATCTTCCAGCCGACTGAACGCGGCATTGAAGGTCTCCAGCTCACCACGGGCGGCTTCGGGGTTGTCCAGGGCCAGCGCGACGATACGCTCACCGGCGCTGATATAGGTATCCAGGCTGGGCTTGATGTTTTCCAGGCTCGCCTTGATTGCATCGTCCAACGGCTGCTTGAAGTTGTCCGCCAGCACCTGGCGAAAGTGTTCGGCATGTTCCTTGAGCGAGCTGTTGACCTGGGCCGGTGTGCTGGTGCTTTTGCCTAGCCCCACCAACATGGCCGACAGCACGTCGGCACGCAGGGCGTCGTGCATCATGTCGGCTTCCATGTGATTACGCAGCACGGTCATGCTGACGTCATTGTCCTGTACCGCATCGCCCATCCGGGTATTTCCCAAATAGCTGGCCAGGCTCATGATCAAGGCGGTGAGCAATCCGGTCCCAATCAACAGCATCAAGCGTAATTTGATCGTCATGCTGGTATCCCCGTGCCAGGACCGTCGGTTGGGAATCCAACCGTTCAAGTGCTCACTGTTAGCTGTATCGGCAACAACTCCTTGTTAGTGAAGCCTAAGTTTGCGGATCTGCGCGTTTCACTTAAGCTGACCGTCCTTTGCTCCAGCCGGACCTGCCAAATGTCTAGAAGTATCGCCCATCTCGCCCTGCTGCTGGGCTTGATCACCGCCGTCGGCCCGTTTGCCATCGACATCTACCTGCCCGCGCTGCCAACCCTGGGCGCAAGCCTTGGGGCCTCACCGGCGGCGGTGCAGATGAGCCTCACCGTGTTCTTCATGGTCATTGGTGTGTGCCAGTTGTTCTACGGGCCGATCAGCGATGTGTTCGGGCGCAAACTGCCGATTTATGCGGGTTTGGTGATCTTTACCGTTGGCAGTATCGGCTGCGCATTGGCGCCGACGATCGAAGTATTGATCGGATTTCGTGCCATACAGGCGTTCGGTGCCTGTGCGGGGATGGTGATCCCGCGGGCGATCGTGCGCGACCTGTACACCGGCCATGAGGCAGCGCGCCTGATGGCTTTGCTGATGCTGGTGATGAGTGTTTCGCCAATCCTCGCGCCGCTGGCCGGCAGCCTGGTGATTTCGATCTGGAGTTGGCGCGAAGTATTTGCTGTGCTGGCGGTGGTCGCCGTGCTGTGCCTGGTCATGACCATCGTGCAACTACCGGAAACCCACCCGGCCGAACGCCGTTTGGGCAAGACCCTGGGCAATGCATTCGGCAGTTATGGAGCGCTGTTGCGCGACCCGGTATTCACCGGGTTATCGGTGGTGTGCGGGTTTGGCCTTGCGACCTTCTTTGTATTTATCGGCAGCGCGCCCTTCGTATACATCGAATATTTCGGCCTGACACCGACGCAGTTCAGCCTGTGTTTTGCCCTCAACGCCGCCTCGTTTTTTGCCATGAGCCAACTGACCGCACGCCTGAGCGCACGGTTTGGTCTGGCGCCGCTTATTCGTTGGTCGGTGGTCACAGTAGCCACGATCATGGCCCTGTTGGCAGCCACCACATTCTGGGGTGATAGGCTGCCCTTGATGATGGGCTTGCTGTTTATCGGGTTCGGTTTTCTCGGCCTGTTGCTGCCGGCGGCAGGTGTGCTGTCGCTGGAAGATCATGGCGCGGTGGCAGGCTCTGCGTCTGCCTTGCTTGGCGCGATCCAGATGGTTACCGCGGCCGTTTCGATGACCCTGGTGGGCGTGTTCGCCGACCATACTCCTGCACCGATGTTGATCGGCATTGCGCTATGTGCGCTTGCCGCGATGCTCACCACGTTGTGGACCTTGCGCCGGTTGCCGGCGCACCTGGCCTCAAGCGTCCCGCCCTCCTCCTGAGGCTTGCCCTACCCCGCCCAGCTCACAGATCAAAGCGGTCCACTGCCCTGCGCCGCTCATTGTCGTCGCGTACGTCGTAGCTGGCGGTGGTCTGGATATTGGTGTGATGCGCCAATTTCTGGGCAATCGACAAATCATGCTCTTCGATCACTCGGGTGATGAACGAACGGCGGAAATCATGGGGCATGATTTTCACACCCACCTGATCACCGCGCTGCCGAGCAATGTAATAAATCGCATGTTTGGTAATGCGTTCGCGCGTGATGTGGCTGCCCCGGCGGATACGGTTGAACAGAAAGGTGTCGTCCTGCTCACCTTCCTTGAGTTGTTCACGACGAAACTCAAGCCACGCCCGCAGTTTTGCGAACGCCCAGTCCGGCGCGTACTTGATCAGTTCCTTATTACCTTTGCCGATCACCCGCAGGCTGCGCTGATCAAAATTGATCTGCTCGAGGTCGAGATTGACCGACTCCGACTTGCGCATCCCGGAGCCATACAACAGGCCGATCACTGCGGCATCCCGCAGGCCCTGGGGCCGAGGATCGGCGGCGCATACATCGAGCATCTCGCGGATCAGTGTACGACGCAGGTTGCGGCCCTGCCCCAGGCGCGTACCGGCGGCAGCCTTGACCGAGCGCATCTTCAACAGGTGATCCTGGCTGATCAAGCTCATGCGCCACGCTTCATTCATCACTCCTCGTACCGCATTCACGTACAGCGATGAGGTATTCGGCGCATAGCCGTCCTCGCGCAATGCGGCCACCAGTGCGACGACGTGTTCGGGTTGCAGTAGATGCCAGTCAATGTCTTCGAGGTTGAGGTCTTCGAAACCCAGGCGGTCGGCGGCATCCTGCAGCACGTAGCGCATGGTCAGTTGGCTGGAGGGCGCCAGGCGAGTGAGGTAGAGGGTCAGCGGGTTGCGGATAGTCTCGGTCAAGGGATCAGCCTTTGGATTAAATACATCAATCAACTCATTGATTAATCGATGTATTTAGTGGGTTGGCGAAGACTGAGTCTAACCCAGGCGCGGCCCTGGCACAAAATCACGGCGCCAATTCGACTTCCTCTGCCGGTTCCTGCGGTTGCGCCAGGGACTGGCTCCAGTCAGCGTCCTGTCGCTGCATCAGCGCAAACCAATGCCCACGCATAAACGTTAGGTAGCCAGCCGGGGCCTTGGCAAAGTCCTTCTCGTCGCCATAGCAGCCTGGCAGTGGCAGTTCGGTGCCCTGCTCCTTGTACTGGCTGACCAACTTCTGTTGGGCCTCGACGCTGCAGTCAGTGGGCAAGGGCATGCCGCGCAGGGCACCGGCATCTTCGTCCCACCAACTGGCGCCGACGCGATCGAGGCCGCGCAGGCGATACTTGCCGGACTTGCCGACCCGCATGATCAGCTTGAACTCATTGGGGCTCACATCACTGGTACAGGTGCGCGAATAACCGACCGTGACCTGGGTATTGCCGTCGCGCAGCAGGTCGGTGACTTTGGTGGCCGCCTGATCAAAGCGCAGGCTGGCGTCGAACTCGCAGTGTTGCACGTCGTCGTGCAGCATCCAGACCCGCTTGGGGCGATCGCCCGTGAGCAGGTACTGCGCTGCGTAGACAAACGCCGACTGGGTGCCATCATCCTCCCGCTCGCTGACCTGCTCGGCGAGTACCAGCAGGTTCTTGCCCTGAAGGTCATCCCAGGTATAAGCACCGACTTGCTTGCCGGGCACTTCCACACCTTCCGGCACCTGTTCAATGCTGGTCAGTGCGATCCCTTCATCGGCGCGTACGCTGGTGAAACAGGCCATCGTCATCAATAATCCCATCAACGCAGGCCGCAACTGGCCGCGCAAAAGCTGCACGCTATTCATCCGAGTACCCTGGCAAGAGATGGCTTACTTTACCGGCACTTGAGCGCCAATGCAGAGAAGATTGTTCAATCACCGGCATTGGCCGAGCGGGAGCGCCCGGATTGAACCAAACGCCCGGCACAGCGTTCCGATCTGACCATCCGGCCTGCACATGTAACGCCTTGATTACTTAGCTGAACCCTAGCTGTCTACCTGTCAAATAAACGAGTTTTTCATCCGCCTTTCATATTCGTTGCACACATTTGCGCTTAACCTTGTAAGCAGTACTTCAGGGCATTCCGTGGTTTATCGACTAACCTGTTGATTACGCTTTATCTTTAGCGCCGCGTTGTCATCTGCGGGCTGTAGTTCTGCCCGATGATTGCTGCTGTTTTCACGCGTCAAGTTGCTCCAGCCGAGGTCATGAAACTTTGAAACCCTACCCTATTCACTGCGTGTCGATCGTTATCCCGGTCTACAACGAACAAGAGAGCCTGCCGGAGCTGCTGCGTCGTACTACAGCAGCCTGCAAGCAGCTGGCCTACGAATACGAAATCATCCTGGTGGATGACGGTAGCCGCGACAATTCGGCCCAACTGCTCGAAGACGCCGCCGCTGAAGAAGGCAGCCATGTTGTAGCGGTGATCCTCAACCGCAACTACGGCCAGCACGCCGCGATCATGGCCGGCTTCGAACAGTGCCGTGGCGAAGTCGTAATCACCCTCGACGCCGACTTGCAGAACCCGCCGGAAGAGATCCCGCGCCTGGTGGAGCAAGCTGCCCTGGGCTACGACGTGGTCGCCACGGTGCGTAACAACCGCCAGGACTCAGCGTTCCGTCGCTGGCCGTCGCGCTTGATCAACCTGGCCGTGCAGCGCTCTACCGGCGTGGCCATGACCGACTACGGCTGCATGTTGCGTGCCTACCGCCGCACCATCGTCGACGCCATGCTCGCCTGCCGTGAACGCAGCACCTTCATCCCGATCCTGGCCAACGGCTTTGCCCGCCATACCACGGAAATCCTCGTGCACCACGCCGAGCGTGAGCACGGCGAGTCCAAATACAGCGCCATGCGCCTGATCAGCTTGATGTTCGACCTGCTGACCTGCATGACCACCACACCATTGCGCCTGCTGTCCATCGTCGGTTTCAGCCTCGCGGCGTTGGGCGTGCTGTTCGCCTTTGCGCTGATCGTCATGCGCCTGGCCTTCGGCGCCGATTGGGCGGGTGATGGTCTGTTCGTGCTGTTTGCGGTGCTGTTCGTGTTTACCGGTGGCCAGTTCATCGGCATGGGCCTGCTGGGCGAATACCTGGGCCGCATGTACAGCGATGTACGCGCCCGCCCGCGCTTCTTTATTGAAAAAGTGCTGCGCAACCAGCCGGCAGCACCGACTCCAGTCGTCGTCGTTGACGGCCTGGTGTCTTCCCATACTTCTACTTCTCCTTCGGATCAGGTTCAGTCATGAGTTCAAAAGCTGTTGTCTTCGCTTACCACGATATCGGCTGTGCAGGCATTGAAGCCCTGCTCGGTGCGGGTTACGACATTGCTGCCGTGTTCACCCATGCCGATGACCCCAAGGAAAACAATTTCTACGGCTCCGTCGCCCAGCTCTGCGCACGCCATGGCATCCCGGTGCACGCCCCGGAAGACGCCAACCACCCGCTGTGGGTCGAGCGCATCGCCAAGTTGAACCCGGAGTACATCTTCTCCTTCTACTACCGCAACCTGCTGAGCGAACCGCTGCTGGCCACCGCTCGCAAAGGCGCGTTCAACCTGCACGGTTCGTTGCTGCCTAAATACCGTGGCCGCGCCCCGGCCAACTGGGTGTTGGTCAACGGCGAAACCGAAACCGGCGTCACCCTGCACCGCATGGTCAAGCGTGCCGATGCCGGCGCCATCCTCGCCCAGCAGAAAGTCAGCATCGACCGCACCGATACCGGCCTGAGCCTGCACGCCAAGTTGCGTGATGCGGCCACAGCCTTGCTGCGCGACGCGCTGCCACAATTGGCCATGGGCAAGCTGACCGAAACCGCCCAGGACGAAAGTCAAGCCACCTATTTTGGCCGCCGCACTGCCGCCGATGGCAAGCTGGACTGGAAAAAGCCTGCCGAACAACTGTTCAACCTGGTGCGCGCGGTGACGCAGCCGTACCCGGGCGCCTTCTGCGCAGTGGGCGAGCACAAGCTGATCGTATGGCAAGCCGACGTGGTCAAGGGCAACGACGGTTTGGCGCCAGGCCGTGTGATCAGCGTCAACCCGCTGCGTATTGCCTGCGGTGAAGACTCCTTGGTCATCAAGTTTGGCCAGCGTAACGAAAACGGCCTGTACCTGGCCGGTCCGGCCCTGGCCGATGAACTAGGCCTGGTGGATGGCTCCGTACTGCGCGGCGCCGAGTCTGGCCGCAAGCCACGTCGTACCCGCGTGTTGATCCTGGGCGTAAACGGCTTTATCGGTAACCACCTGTCCGAGCGCCTGCTGCGTGACGACCGTTACGAAGTCTATGGCCTGGACATCGGCTCCGACGCCATCGAGCGTCTGCGCAGCCACCCGAATTTCCATTATGTGGAAGGCGATATCAGCATCCACACCGAGTGGATCGAATACCACATCAAGAAATGCGACGTGGTCCTGCCATTGGTTGCCATCGCCACGCCAATCGAATACACCCGTAACCCACTGCGTGTGTTCGAACTGGACTTCGAAGAAAACCTCAAGCTGGTGCGCTACTGCGTCAAGTACAACAAGCGCGTGATCTTCCCCTCGACCTCCGAAGTCTATGGCATGTGCCAGGACCAGTATTTCGATGAAGACACCTCCAACCTGGTGGTCGGTCCGGTCAACAAGCAGCGCTGGATCTACTCGGTGTCCAAGCAACTGCTGGACCGCGTGATCTGGGCCTACGGCGACAAGGGCCTGAAGTTCACCCTGTTCCGTCCGTTCAACTGGATGGGCCCGCGTCTGGACCGCCTGGACTCTGCGCGTATCGGCAGCTCCCGCGCCATTACCCAATTGATCCTGAACCTGGTGGAAGGTACGCCGATCCGTCTGTTCGACGGTGGTGAGCAGAAGCGTTGCTTCACCGACATTGCCGACGGTATCGAAGCGCTGGCGCGCATCATTGATAACGACAATGGCGTGTGCGACAGCCAGATCATCAACATCGGCAACCCGGAAAACGAAGCGAGCATCCGCCAGTTGGGTGAAGAACTGCTGCGTCAGTTCGAGGCTCACCCCCTGCGCCACAACTTCCCACCGTTCGCCGGTTTCCGCGACGTCGAAAGCAAGGCGTTCTATGGCACGGGCTACCAGGACGTGGCGCACCGCAAGCCGAGCATCGAGAACGCCAAGCGCCTGCTGAACTGGGAGCCGAGCGTGCAGATGAGCGAAACCATCGGCAACACGCTCGATTTCTTCCTGCGTGAAGCCATGCTTGAAATTGCGGATAAAAAGTAATGCAGGCAGGTCTTCGCATCGACGTCGACACCTACCGTGGCACCCGTGAAGGTGTGCCGCGGCTGCTCGAATCCCTGGATGAAGCCGGGGTAAAGGCGACGTTCTTCTTCAGTGTCGGCCCGGACAACATGGGCCGCCATCTGTGGCGCCTGATTCGGCCACAGTTTCTGTGGAAGATGCTGCGTTCCAACGCCGCCGGCCTGTATGGCTGGGACATCTTGCTGGCCGGCACCGCCTGGCCTGGCAAGCCGATCGGCCGCGACCTGGGGCATCTGATGCGCCAGGCCAAGGCCGCCGGGCATGAAGTCGGCCTGCACGCCTGGGATCACCATGGCTGGCAGGCCAATACCGGGCGTTGGAGCGAGGCACAGCTGGTCGAGCAGATTCGGCGTGGTGTGCAGACTTTGAGCGACATTCTAGGCGAGCGCGTGGACTGTTCAGCCGCCGCCGGGTGGCGCGCCGACGAACGTGTGGTGCAAGCCAAGCAAGGCTTCAATTTTCGCTACAACAGTGATTGCCGGGGCACCAGCCTGTTTCGACCGACACTGGCCGATGGCAGTGCGGGCACCCCACAAATTCCGGTGGACCTGCCGACCTTCGACGAAGTCGTCGGGCCGGTGGTGGCTGCCAATGATTTCAACCGCTTCATCCTGGACCGGTTCAGCGCAGCGAAGCTGAACGTCTACACAATCCACGCAGAAGTTGAAGGGATTCTGATGGCCAATGATTTTCGCCAGTTGCTCGCCCAGGCAGGGCAGCGCGGCATTGATTTCAAACCCTTGGGTGATCTTCTGCCCGCAGATGTAACCACCCTGCCCCAACAAAAACTGGTGCGCGGCGCATTGAGCGGCCGCGAGGGTTGGCTGGGAGTACAGCAGGCATGATTCGTCGCTGGGCCTTGCCCCTGCTCCTGCTGGCGTTTGCCGCGTTTTACCTGCTGCCGCTGGCCACCCATGGCCTGTGGATTCCCGATGAAACCCGCTATGCGCAGATCAGCCAGGAAATGCTGCTGACCGGCAAATGGGCCTCACCGCACTTCATGGGCATTCGTTACTTCGAAAAACCCGCCGCGGGCTACTGGATGATTGCGCTGGGCCAGGCGATTTTCGGGCAGAACCTGTTCGGCGTGCGGTTTGCCTCGGCCTTGAGCAGCGCCTTGAGCATTGTGCTGGTTTACCTGGTATCCCGCCGGTTGTGGAACGACCCGCACAAAAGCCTGGTCAGCACCCTGCTGTACATGAGCTTCGTCAGCGTGGCGGCCCTCGGTGGTTATTCCAACCTGGACCCGCAGTTCACCTTCTGGGTCAACCTGACCGGCGTGGCGTTGTGGTTCTGCTTTGACAGCAGCACGCGGCGCGGCCGACTGTGGTCATGGGCGCTGTTGGGTTTCGCGTGCGGCATGGGCTTCATGACCAAGGGCTTCCTGGCCTGGTTGCTACCGGTATTGATCGCCCTGCCCTACGCCCTCTGGCAAAAACGCCTGGGTGAGTTGTGCACGGTTGGCGGCGTGGCCGTGGTGGTTGCAATTGCTGTCAGCGTGCCGTGGGCATTGGCTGTGCACCTGCAAGAACCGGACTACTGGCATTTCTTTTTCTGGCACGAGCACATCCAGCGCTTTGCCGGGGAAGATGCCCAGCACGCTGAGCCGTTCTGGTATTACCTGCCGCTGCTGGTAGCGTTCGCGCTACCGTGGGTAGCCCTGTTGCCGTCCACGCTCAAGCAGGCATGGCTGCAAAAGCGCGCGCCGAAAACCGCATTCCTGCTGCTATGGCTGTTGATGCCGCTGGCGTTTTTCAGCCTGGCCAAGGGCAAGTTGCCCTCCTACATCATGCCTTGCATGCTGCCCCTGGCGTTGCTGATGGGCTCGACCTTGAGCGACAAGCTCAAGCAAGGCCACGGTCGCGTCCTGCGCATCAATGGCTGGCTGAACCTGGCGATCGGTGTGCTGGTATTGCTGGCCCTCAGCTGGTTCCAGTTGAAAAAACCGGTGTACGAGCCGGGTGAGGAAACCTTCAGCCTGGTGCTGGTGTTCATCTTCCTGTTCGGTTGGATCGTGGTCAACCTGCTGCAAGCGGCACGGCCCTTGACGTTGTGGGCCGCGCCTCTGATTGGCAGTGGGCTACTAGTGGTTTTGGTGCCTGCGGCATTGCCCCATTCGGTGGTTTATAACAAGACCCCGGACCAGTTCATCATCGATCACATCGAGGAATTACAGCCCACTGTCGCCCTGTTGAGCAACGATCTGGGCGCTGCTTCTGCACTGTCCTGGCGTCTCAAACGACCGGATATCACGCTCTACAACACCTCGGGCGAGGTCAAGTACGGGCTGGCTTACGCCGACACGGCCCATCGGCTGGTCGACCGTAACGCGATCCAGGCATGGATGGCGCAAACCCGCCGCACGGGCGCCGTGGGTGTGGTGATGCGCGTCAACAGCCAAGGTGAAAAGGAAGAGCTCGCGCTGCTGCCCGCCGACGGCAAGCGTTATGCCCAAGGCAAGATCGTGATCCTGATTTTCCCGCAGGTCGCGCCATGACCACCCTGCTGCTGTTGCTCACAGCCTGCTTGCTCACCTGCATGGGCCAGGTCTCGCAAAAGTTCGCCGTGGAAAGCTGGCGGAACCTGCCTCAAGGCTGGGCGTTGAAGCTGCGCTCGCCGTGGTTATGGTCAGCGTTGGTGTGCCTGGGCCTGGGCCTGGTGGTGTGGCTGCTGGTATTGCAACGCCTGGAAGTGGGGATTGCATACCCCATGCTCAGCCTGAATTTTGTGTTGGTCACGCTGATGGCGCGCTTTGTATTTCACGAACCCATTGATGGCCGCCACTGGCTGGGTGTGGGGCTGGTGATTGCCGGCGTCGTGCTGCTGGGGCGCCAGGTAT
Organism: Pseudomonas sp. W2Jun17; assembly: GCF_023127795.1. Lineage (NCBI taxonomy): Bacteria > Pseudomonadati > Pseudomonadota > Gammaproteobacteria > Pseudomonadales > Pseudomonadaceae > Pseudomonas > Pseudomonas sp. W2Jun17. The sequence continues at coordinate 152,142 of NZ_SPKO01000029.1, forward strand.
GAGCCGCATAAAGGGTTTCGCCCTGGCCCTGGGCAGTGTCGGCCTGGTGAGTGGCGCCCAACTGGGCATGCGCTGGAGCATGACGCGCCTGCCCTTGCCCACCGAGTGGCTGGCCGCCTTCGCCCACAACAGCATCGACCTGAGCGCCCTGGGCGTGGTGATCCTGGCGATCATCGCCTACGCGCTGTCGATGCTCTGCTGGCTTGGCGCACTCAAGCATTTGCCTCTGGGCCGTGCCTACTCGCTGCTCAGCATCAGCTACGCGTTGGTCTATCTGCTGGCCGCCAGCCTGCCGGTGTTCAACGAAGCTTTCTCGCTTTCAAAAACCCTGGGGGTGGCCTTGGTCATCCTCGGCGTACTGGTTATCAACTCTCGTCGTGCATGCACCTCAAGTCCCAGGAATACCCCATGAAAATCAGCGTATTTGGTAGTGGTTACGTTGGTCTGGTACAGGCCACTGTATTAGCCGAAGTCGGTCACGATGTCATTTGCATGGACGTTGACAAGAGCAAGGTCGAGTCGCTCCAGAAAGGTCACGTGACCATCTTCGAGCCGGGCCTGGCCGCGATGGTCAAGGACAACCTGGAAAGCGGACGCCTGCATTTTACCTACGACGAAAAACTCGCTGTCGAGCACGGTGAAGTGTTGTTCATCGCCGTGGGTACGCCGTCGGATGAAGACGGCTCTGCCGACCTGAAATACGTGCTGTCGGTGGGTGACGCCGTGTCCCGCCACCGCGTGCAGCCGGTAATCCTGGTGGAGAAATCCACCGTGCCGGTCGGCACCGGTGACACCCTGCGCGCTCATATCGAAAAGAACCTGAATGCCGCTGGCCGTCAGTTGGAGTTCGATATTGTCTCCAACCCGGAATTCCTCAAGGAAGGCTCGGCCGTTGCCGACTGCCGCCGCCCGGACCGCATCATCATTGGCTGCGAGCGCGAGGAAGTACGTGAGGTCATGCGCGACCTGTACGCGCCGTTCAATCGCAACCACGACCGCATCATTTTTATGGACCTGCGCAGCGCCGAACTGACCAAGTACGCCGCCAACTGCATGTTGGCCACCAAGATCAGCTTCATCAACCAGATTGCCGAACTGGCCGAGCACCTGGGCGCCGATATTGAATCGGTGCGCCTGGGCATTGGTGCCGACTCGCGAATCGGCTACCACTTCATCTACCCAGGCTGTGGCTACGGCGGCTCGTGCTTCCCCAAAGACATGCGTGCCTTGATCCATAGCGCCAAGCAAGCCAACTGCTCCAGCGACCTGCTCGAAGCAGTGGAAGCCATCAACCAGCGCCAGAAGAGCAAGCTGTTCGAGCGCATCAATGCGTTCTTCAAAGGCAATCTGAAGGGCAAGACCTTCGCCCTGTGGGGCCTGGCCTTCAAGCCCAACACCGATGACATGCGCGACGCTCCCAGCCGCGTGCTGATGGAAGCCTTGTGGGCCGCCGGTGCCAATGTGCGCGCCTTCGACCCGGAAGCCATGCAGGAAACCCAGCGGATCTATGGCGACGACCCGCGCCTGATGCTGATGGGCACCCCGGAGTCCACCCTGGGCGGCGCCGATGCGCTGATCGTGTGCACCGAATGGCAACAATTCAAGGCGCCGGACTTCGACCTGATTCACCAGCGCTTGAAAACCCCGGTGATCTTCGATGGCCGCAACCTGTATGACGGCGAACGCCTGACACGCAAAGGCTTCAAGTATTTCCCCATTGGCCGTGGCGATTCCTGCGAGTTGCCGATTCCCCAGCAAAATTGGGTGGAACAGGTCAGGGATGTCGGCTAGGTGAACAAGGCTTTCCCATCCATGCAGAGCAGCACAATCCGCCGCCATTCACTGGGGCTTGGGCTCTTGGCGCTGGTGCTGTTTATCGCCGGCAACTGGCACCAGGCAATTATTGGCTTTGATTCACGCTTCGTGGTGTTTGCCCAGGAAATGCTGCGCCACGGGCCTGGTTTCTTCCCCACGACCTACGGCCAACCGTATGCCGACTACCTGGCGACTTCAACGCTGCTGACCTGGCTGCTGTCGTTGCCATTGGGCCAGGTCACCAGCCTGACGGCATGGCTGCCCACCGCGGTCGCGTCAGCAGTGATCGTAATGCTGGTCTACCGCCTGACTGCGCCCTACTCCCCGCGCTGGGGGCTGTTGAGCCTGGCAATGTTGCTGCTCAGCAGCACCTTTGTCAGCGAAACCCGCGCGGTCTCCTTGGACCAGATGCTCGCCGCCGTGACCCTGGCGGTGTTCTATCTGGGCTATGCCCATGATCACTTCGCTGCTGCCAAGCGCTTGCATTGGGTGTTTGTGTTGCTGCTGCTCGGGTTTGCACTGCGTGGGCCGATTGGCCTGGTGATCCCCACAGGCGTTTTGTGCAGCTATTACCTGATCAACCGCCAATGGCGCAGCCTGTTCAGCTTCGGCCTGCTGGCGTTGGCGCTGCTGGCGGCGTGCGTCGGTCTGTTGCTGCTGCTGGCCAAGCTCAGCGGCGGCGAAGACTTCATGCATGACGTGATTCGTATGCAGTTCCTGGGGCGCATGGATGGCAGCGAAGGCTCCGGCGGTGTGCTGTATTACTTCACCAGCTCCATGGGTAACTACGCGCTGGCTTATCCGCTGGCAATATTGGTACTGGTGGCGGTCATGATCGGCGGGCGGCGCACACCGGATCCGGCATTGAAGCTGGTGTTGTATTGCGCAGCCGCGGGTGTGCTGGTGATGGTGGGCCTGTCGGTGCCCCAGGCGAAAAAAGCGCGCTATATCCTGCCGATGTTGCCGATGGCAGCGATCATTGCCGCGTATCCGTTCCAGGCGACACAGGGGCGACTGTTTGCCTGGCTGCGCGGCCTGATGCTGGGCGTCTGGACGCTATTGCCGACGCTGTTGGTGATTGGCCTGCTAGTGGCGCGGCGGCGTTATCCGGAGCCGCTGGCCCACCTCGAAGTGATCTTCGCCGTGCTTGGGCTGCTTCAGATCCTGGCGCTGCTGACACTGCTCAAGTCCCGACTGCGTACGTATGGCCCGGCCCTGGCTGCAGTGCTGGCCCTTTGGACAACCTACATCCTCGTGGTCGAACCCCTGGAGCGTCGGTTATACGACACCCGCACGTTCAGCCTCGCCGTCAAGGCTCAAGTCCTGCAGCAACCGGCGCCCGTGGTGCTGCACGCGCTGGGTAAAGACGCGAAAGCCATCAAGTTCATGGTCAACTTCGATTGTGACAAGGTCCCGCTGTTTACCCAATTGCCCATTGAATTGAAGCCGATCCAGGCCCCGGCATGGTTGGTCATGAGCCAGGCCGACTTCGAAGGGCTGGACGATCCACGCTTGCGTTCGATCACGCCCACGCTGACCGGCGAGTTCGACAAGAACCCCTACGTATTGTTGCATCTGGTAAAAACCACGGTGCCATGAGCACTTTTCCAGGGGCATTGTAAGAAAGAACGCCGACTCTTTAACCAGTAGGCGTCTTTCATCACAAGCACCAAGAAAACACCTACATTCCTTTGCGTAATAGCTGGTGCACTTTCCCTTCCTGTGCATGGAACCCGACGGTAGACTCGCTGCCACGTGCGTTAAGTATCTACCACCCGATCGTCAGGGCTGTCCCGAAAGCGCTTGGGTCAAGGCACGCCATAACTACAAGGACGCTGTAGGCTGCCCAAGCGCGATGGCTTACTTCATTGAGAGGACAATGCCGTGCGAGAGGAACTGTTGAATGTACCTTTACCAAGACTGGATCGTTTGATGGCATTGCGCGACGCGCTGGTGGCGTTGAAGGGGCCACTGGCCGACGACGCCAAATTGCGCGAAAACCTGCATGAGCGCTTGTTCAATGAAGAGGCCAATAACCGGGTGCTGGGCAAACTCTGCACACCAGCGCCCACTGTGGCAGGCCCCATTACCTTCGGAGACACCCTTTAACTGCATAATATTTGCGTTTAACCTTCATTAATATGCAGTGGTGCGATCAGACCAACCTCGGCACACTGCACGGGTTCCTCCCCCAAATGTTGGAACGTTCAAAGGGCTGCACCGGGAAACCAGGCAGGCCTTTTTTTTCGCCCGCCGTTTATGGATCGTCTTTAAATGCTCGCTCGCTGGTTACCCGCTGCAATCAACACCCGCCCCGCTGAATGGAGTCGTGCCGGCATCGGCATGGCTTTGGGCACAATGTTCAGTGTCTGGGCTTGCGCCCAGGTATTCGGCATGGAGGTCGCCCTGCATTTGCTCGGCCCCCTTGGCGCTTCGGCCGTGTTGCTGTTTGCGGTGTCATCGGGAGCGCTGGCCCAGCCATGGTCGATCATGGGCAGTTACCTGTGTGCCGGCATCGTTGCATTGCTGGTGGCACGGGTACTGGGGCGAACCCTGGGTAGCGCGTGCCTGGCGGCGGGCATGACGGTAATCCTGATTTGTTGGCTGCGTTGCCTGCACCCACCGGCCGGTGGCCTGGCCATGACCCTGGTACTGGCCGACCCTGCGTCCATCGCCCTGGGCTGGTATGAACTGGCGCCGGTCATACTGGGTGCCGGCGCTCTGCTGGGATGCGCACTGCTCTATAACAATGCCACGCGCACACGTTACCCCAAGGGGCCAGCCGAGCCTGCTCCTGTCGTCCTCGGCATTCAGCCCGTGAGCGATCCATCGATTACAGCGGCCGACCTCAAGCTGGCGCTGGCCGAAATGGAGCAATTTTACGATGTCGAGCCCACTGAGCTGGAACAACTGATCCACGCAGCAGAAGGCCATGCACGACGTCGCAGTATCGGTGAGGTCCTGGCCAACCGCGCGGCTTGATCCCTGCTGCATAAATGCAAAAACGACCTGCATGATTACCGGTTGTACTGGGCAAATTTGCACTGGTAGGATCGCGAGAAGGTTCGCCCGCGAACATCTTGATAAAGAACAATAAAAGCAGGGAGTTAGTGATGACTGCTCAGGTTTCATCCGAAGCAAGCCACGCCGATATTCAGCAGGAAGTACTGAGTGAAGTGCGTAACCATATCGGCCACCTCACCCTCAATCGCCCCGCCGGCTTGAATGCCATCACCCTCGACATGGTCCGCCAGTTGACGGCGCAGTTGCAGGCGTGGGCGGATGACCCGCAGGTTTATGCCGTGGTGCTGCGTGGCGCCGGCGAAAAAGCCTTCTGCGCTGGCGGCGATATCCGCTCGCTGTACGACAGTTTCAAGAACGGCGACACCCTGCACCAGGATTTCTTCGTGGAGGAATATGCCCTTGACCTGGCCATCCACCATTACCGTAAACCGGTCGTGGCACTGATGGACGGCTTCGTCCTCGGCGGCGGCATGGGCCTGGTACAAGGCGCGGATCTGCGGGTCGTCACTGAACGCAGTCGCCTGGCGATGCCGGAAGTGGCTATCGGCTACTTCCCTGATGTAGGCGGCAGCTATTTCCTGTCGCGTATTCCCGGTGAGCTGGGGACTTACCTTGGCGTGACCGGGGTGCAGATACGTGCCGCCGATGCGCTGTATTGCGGGCTGGCCGACTGGTCTATCGACAGCGCCAGACTCCCCGCCCTGGACAACAAGCTCGACCAGTTGCAATGGAGCGATTCCCCCCTCAAGGATTTGCAAGGTGTGCTCGCCAAACTGGCGGTGCAGCAATTGCCCGATGCGCCGCTGGCGGCCCTGCGCCCGGTCATTGATCACTTCTTCGCCCTGCCGGATGTACCTAGCATCGTCGAGCAATTGCAGGCGGTTACGGTCGCCGACACCCACGAATGGGCGTTGACTACCGCGCATCTGATGCAGACCCGCTCGCCCCTGGCCATGGCCGTGACCTTGCAAATGCTGCGTCGTGGTCGGCACCTCCCGCTGGAACAGTGCTTTGCTCTGGAGCTGCACCTGGACCGTCAATGGTTCGAACGTGGCGACCTGATTGAAGGCGTTCGCGCCCTGATCATCGACAAGGATAAAGCCCCGCGCTGGAACCCGCCCACGCTCAATGCGCTGGATGCCAGCCACGTCGAGAGCTTCTTCCACAGCTTCGCGCAGATTGAGAAATAAGCCATGCAAGATCTTGAATACACAGAAGAACAAATCATGATCCGCGACATGGCGCGGGACTTCGCCCGTGGCGAAATTGCTCCCCATGCCCAAGCCTGGGAGAAAGCCGGCTGGATCGACGACGCGCTGGTGGCGAAGATGGGCGAACTGGGCCTGCTCGGCATGGTGGTCCCGGAAGAATGGGGCGGCACCTATGTGGACTACGTGGCCTACGCGCTGGCCGTGGAGGAAATTTCCGCGGGTGACGGCGCCACGGGCGCCTTGATGAGTATCCACAATTCAGTGGGTTGCGGGCCTATCCTCAACTACGGCACAGCTGAGCAAAAACACACTTGGCTGGCCGAACTCGCCAGCGGCCAGGCCATCGGCTGCTTCTGCCTGACCGAACCTCAGGCCGGCTCCGAAGCCCACAACCTGCGCACCCGTGCCGAATTGAAAGACGGCCAGTGGGTGATCAACGGCGCCAAGCAATTTGTCAGCAACGGCAAGCGCGCCAGGTTGGCCATCGTGTTTGCGGTGACCGATCCGGAACTGGGCAAGAAGGGTATTTCAGCGTTTCTGGTGCCTACCGACACCCCGGGTTTTGTGGTCGACCGCACCGAACACAAGATGGGCATCCGTGCGTCGGACACCTGTGCCGTTACGCTCAACCAATGCAGCGTGCCGCAAGCCAACCTGCTGGGTGAGCGCGGCAAGGGCCTGGCAATCGCCCTGTCCAACCTGGAAGGTGGGCGCATCGGTATTGCCGCCCAGGCCTTGGGCATCGCCCGGGCCGCCTTTGAAGCAGCGCTGGCTTATGCCCGGGATCGCGTGCAGTTCGACAAGGCGATCATCGAACATCAGAGCGTGGCCAACCTGTTGGCTGACATGCAAACGCAGCTGAATGCAGCACGCTTGCTGATCCTCCACGCTGCGCGCCTGCGCAGTGCCGGCAAACCATGCTTGTCCGAAGCTTCCCAGGCCAAGCTGTTTGCCTCGGAAATGGCCGAGCGGGTCTGCTCCAAGGCGATGCAGATTCATGGGGGGTATGGGTATCTGGAAGACTATCCGGTGGAGCGTTACTACCGGGATGCGCGGATCACGCAGATTTACGAAGGCACCAGCGAGATTCAGCGGATGGTGATTGCCAGGGAACTCAAGCACTACCAGCTCTGACTGACACACTGCAAAAAACTGTGTCAAACGCTGCAGTTCAAATGTGGGAGGGGGCTTGCTCCCTCCCACAGTGTTTTACTTATCCTTGAACTCCGGCGCCCGCTTGGCCACGAATGCGGCCATGCCTTCCTTCTGATCCTGGGTCGCAAACGCCGCGTGGAACACCCGGCGCTCAAAGCGCACGCCTTCGGACAGGCTGACTTCAAAGGCGCGGTTCACGCTCTCCTTGACCATCATGCTGATCGGCACTGACTTACTGGCGATCAGGGCAGCGACTTTCAGCGCTTCTTCCAGCAACTCATCGGCCGGCACGATACGCGCCACGATCCCGCAACGCTCGGCTTCGACGGCGTCGATAAAGCGCCCGGTCAGGCACATTTCCATGGCCTTGGCCTTGCCCACGGCGCGGGTCAGGCGCTGGGTGCCGCCCATGCCCGGCAGCACGCCGAGATTGATTTCCGGCTGGCCGAACCTGGCACTGTCACCGGCCAGGATAAAGTCGCACATCAACGCCAGTTCACAGCCGCCACCGAGGGCAAAGCCATTCACCGCCGCAATGATCGGCTTGCGGCGGTTGGCCACACGGTCACTGTCGCTGAACAGGTCGTCCATGTAGATCTGCGGGTAAGTCAGCTCGGCCATTTCCTTGATGTCGGCGCCGGCCGCAAAGGCTTTTTTCGAGCCGGTGAGCACGATGCAGCCGACCTCTGGGTTGGCCTCCAGGTTATCCAGCGCCTGGTTCAGTTCGCTGACCAGTTGCGCGTTCAAGGCGTTCAACGCCTGCGGGCGGTTGAGGGTAATCAGCCCGACGCGGCCCTGGACGTCAAGCAGGATGGTTTCATAACTCATGTATCGGCTCCTTATAGATTGCGTGAGATGACCATGCGTTGAATATCGCTGGTGCCTTCGTAAATCTGGCAGACCCGCACATCGCGGTAGATCCGCTCCAAGGGGAAGTCGCTCAGGTAACCGTAACCGCCCAGGGTTTGCAAGGCGGCCGAACAGACTTTCTCGGCCATTTCCGAAGCAAACAGCTTGGCCATGGACGCCTCCACCAACGCCGGCTTGCCGCTGTCACGCAGGGCCGCGGCGTAATGCACCATCTGCCGGGCCACGGCAATTTGCGTGGCCATGTCCGCCAGGCGAAAGGCGACGGCCTGGTGCTCGATCAACGGTTTGCCGAAGCTTTCCCGCTCACGGGCATAGTCGCGGGCTGCTTCGAAGGCGGCGCGGGCCATGCCCACCGACTGGGAAGCGATGCCGACACGGCCACCCTCAAGGTTGGCCAGGGCGATCTTGTAACCCTCGCCCTCCTCGCCCAGGCGGTTGGCCACGGGCACCTTCACGTCTTCAAACAGGATCTGGCACGTGTCGGAAGCATGTTGCCCGAGCTTGTCTTCGACTCGCGCCACGGTGTAGCCCGCAGAGTCAGTGGGTACGATGAAGGCACTGATCCCGCGCTTGCCCGCTGCCGGGTCGGTGACGGCAAACACAATCACGATCCCGGCGTTTTGCCCGGAGGTGATGAACTGTTTGCAGCCATTGAGCACATAGTGATCGCCTTCAAGGCGTGCACGGGTCTTCAAGCTGCTGGCATCGGAACCGGCCTGGGGTTCGGTCAATGCGAAGGCACCGAGCATGGTGCCACTGGCCAGGGGCGTGAGGAATTGGGCCTTTTGCTGGTCATTGCCGAATTTGAGGATCGGCACGCAGCCCACCGAGTTGTGCACACTCATGATGGTCGAGCACGCGCCGTCACCTGCGGCGATTTCTTCCAGGGCCATGGCGTAGGCCAGGTAGCCGGTGTCGCAACCGCCCCACTGTTCCGGCACCAACATGCCGAAAAAGCCCAGTTCGGCCATTTCAGCGATGGCTTCCTTGGGAAAGCGATGCTCGCGATCCCATTCGGCGGCGAACGGCTTCAAGCGTTCCTGGGCAAATTGCCGGGCGGCGTCGCTGATTTGCAGTTGTTCGTCATTGGGCAGCATAAGTCATCCTTAGTAGAGGCATTCAACGGCCATGGCCGTGGCTTCACCGCCGCCGATACAAATGGCCGCGACGCCACGCTTGAGGCCCTTCTGGCGCAGGGCCGAGAGCAGTGTCACCAGGATCCGCGCACCCGAAGCACCAATAGGATGGCCCAGGGCGCAGGCACCACCATGCACGTTGACCTTGTCGTGAGGGATCGCAAGCTTGCTCATGGTTACCAGGCTGACCACGGCAAAGGCTTCGTTGATTTCGAACAGGTCGACGTCTTCCAGGCGCCAGCCAGTCTTGCTCATCAACGTGCGTATCGCCCCCACCGGCGCCACCGGAAACAGCCCCGGCTCATCGGCAAACGCGGCGTGCCCGTGGATCACCGCCAACGGCTTGAGGCCACGTTTAAGGGCGTCCGACTCGCGCATCAGCAGCAATGCCGCGGCGCCGTCGGAGATCGAGCTGGAATTGGCCGCGGTGACGGTGCCGCCTTCACGGAACGCCGGCTTCAGGCTGGCGATCTTGTCCAGCTTGGCTTTAGGCGGCTGTTCATCGTGCAGGATGGTTTTTTGTTCCTTACCCACGGTGACCTGCACCGGGACGATCTCGCTGGCGAAGCTGCCATGGATGATGGCCTCCTGCGCGCGCGTCAGGGACGCGATGGCGAAGGCATCCTGAGCTTCCCGGGTAAAGCCGTTGTGCTCGGCGCAGTCTTCGGCAAAGGTGCCCATCAGGCGGCCCTTGTCGTAGGCATCCTCCAGGCCATCGAGAAACATATGGTCAAGCACCTTGCCGTGCCCCATGCGGTAGCCGCTGCGCGCACGATCCAGCAGGTACGGTGCGTTAGACATGCTTTCCATGCCGCCGGCGATCACCACATCGACGCTGCCGGCGCGCAATGAGTCGTGGGCGAGAATCGCTGCTTCCATGCCCGAGCCGCACATCTTGTTCAGGGTGGTGCAGCGGGTGGACTTGTCCAGGCCGGCGCCCAGGGCCGCCTGGCGTGCAGGTGCCTGCCCGAGCCCGGCCGGCAGTACGCAGCCAAACAGCACCTCGTCTACCGCATCGGCGGCGATACCGGCGCGTTCAACGGCGGCACGAATCGCTGCGGCGCCCAGCTGCGGTGCGGTCAGGCTTTTGAGGTCGCCCTGGAACCCGCCCATGGGCGTGCGCACGGCGCTGACAATCACAATAGGGTCGTTCATACAGGCACTCCTTACTTGGCGGCCATACGCAAGGCACCGTCGAGACGGATCACCTCACCATTGAGCATGCTGTTTTCAAGGATATGTCGCACCAGCGCGGCATATTCGGCGGGTTTGCCCAGGCGCGGTGGAAACGGCACGCCAGCGGCCAGGGAGTCGCGAACTTCCGGAGTCATGCCGGCCATCATCGGGGTTTCGAAAATGCCCGGGGCGATGGTCATCACGCGGATGCCGAAACGCGCCAGTTCCCGAGCGGCGGGCAAGGTCAAACTGGCAATCGCACCTTTGGACGCGGCATACGCGGCCTGGCCGATCTGCCCATCGAATGCCGCCACCGAGGCGGTATTGATGATCACACCGCGCTCGCCGTCGGCATTCGCTTCGGTTTCTGCGATCGCCGCAGCGGCCAGGCGCAAGAGGTTGAAGCTGCCGATCAGATTGACGTTGATCACCTGGGCAAAGCTGGCCAGCCCATGCGGGCCGTTCTTGCCAAGGATTTTCTCGCCGCGCACGACACCGGCGCAGTTGATCAGGCCATGCAAACCACCAAACGCCTCCACCGCTGCCTTCACGGCAGTTTCGGCAGCGGCTTCCTGGCAGATATCTGCCACGGTGCTACGAGCGTTGTCGCCCAGTTGCGTGGCCTTGGCGGCAACGGCGTCGGCGTTCAAGTCCACCAGCATGACTTTGGCGCCGGCCGCGATGAGCATGTCAGCCGTGGCCGCGCCGAGGCCAGAAGCACCGCCGCTGACCAGAAATACCTTGTTTTCAATCTGCATCGTTGTTTCCTTTGAAAGGGATCAAGCCACGGCCGCCTGGGCCTTGGCTATTTCCTGATTGCGCAAAATGAAGCGTTGCAGCTTGCCGCTCGGGGTTTTGGGCAAGTCGCTGACAAATTCGATTTCCCGTGGGTAAGCATGGGCGGCCAGGCGCTGGCGTACATGCAGGCGCAGCTCTTCGGCCAGTTCCGGGGTGGCGCGGTATTGCTCGCTGATCACCACGAAGGCTTTCACCAGTTCAGTACGCTCAGGGCATGGTTTGCCGACCACGGCGGCCTCGACCACCGCCGGGTGTTCGACCAGGGCGCTTTCGACATCGAATGGCCCCACGCGGTAGCCGGAAGTGGTAATCACGTCATCGCTGCGCCCGACAAAACTGATACTGCCGTCGGGGTTCAATTCCACCGTATCGCCACTGAGGTAGTACTTGCCGACGAAGGCTTTGGTCTTCACACCGTCGTAGCCGGCAAACCAGCACATCGGCGATTGCTCGCGGTCGATGGCCAGAATGCCGGGCTGCCCGGCTGGCAGTTCCTGGTGGTTGTCATCCAGCACCACGATGCGGTGCCCGGGCGAAGCGAACCCCGCCGAGCCCACATGCACCGGATGCGTCAGGCCGTGGTGATTGCACAAGACCATACCCAGCTCGGTCTGACCGTAGTGGTCGTGGATGGTCACCTCCAGGTTGTCGGCGAACCAGCGGATCACCTCCGGGTTCAACGGCTCGCCGGCACTGCTGACGATGCGCAGCTTGCCCTTGATTGAACGGGCGAACTGCTCGCCGCCGGCAATCAGCAATCGATACGCCGTGGGCGAGCCGGTCAGGTTGGTGATCGCGTATTTATTGATGACCCGGCAGGTGCTTTCCAGGGTGAACGGGCCGTCGTAGAAGGTAATCGGATGCCCCATGGACAACGGCCCGGTCACACCGAAATAGATGCCATAGGCCCAACCGGGGTCGGCGACGTTCCAGAACGCGTCTTCAGGGCGCAAGTCCACGGCGTCGCGCATATAGCCCTGGAACGCGACAATGGCTTTGAGCGGCACCGAGAGTGCTTTGGAGGGACCGGTGGTGCCCGAAGTGAACATCAGCAGGAACGGATCCTCCGCGCCCAGCAACACCGGCTCGCAGACGTTGGAGTAGTTGGGCAGCTCAGCCCAGAAGCTATAGTCGCCACGCACGATGCCCTCGCCCTTGGCGCCGGTGACCGTGACAATGGTCGGGCAGCCGGCGACTTCGGCCAGCTTGGGGCGGTTCACCGCGTCGGTGACCACCAGCGCCGCGCCGGAGCTGGTCAGGCGATGTTCAATGGCCTTGGGGCCGAAGGCAGTAAACAGCGGCTGATACACCGCGCCGATGCGCCAGGTTGCGAACACCACCACCAGCAACTCGGCCGTACGTGGCAGCAGGCCCGCCACCTTGTCGCCGCGCTTGACGCCCTGGGCCAGGAGGAAATTGGCGAAGCGTGCGGCCTGATCCTGCAATTCAGTAAAGGTCGACGTGGCGCTGCGCCCGTCCCGACCCTCCCAGAACAACGCGATGCGCCCTGGCAGCGCGTGGCGGTCACAGCACTCCACGCAGGCATTGAGCGCCTGCAGGTTGCCAGCCAGTGCGGCATCGACAGTGCGCTGATAATCAAAATCGGTGGTGGCGGCCAAATACTCACGCATCGTTTCAATCCTTCTGTATTTTTATTTTCAGGACTTTTTAACTGGATACATCGGCTGAAATAGTCGCTCCAGAGCGTTGCAGGGGCAATGGTCAAAGCCTTCAACTTGGCTGACTGGTTTGGCCAATCCTGCTATCGGCGGCTACGCCGATCATTGGTCCCACCGATCAAACGGTCGATCCAAGTGATTGGACGCTCTGCAAGCCAGCTTCTACCCTGATGCCTGCACCCTCACAGAAGCCTGCCATGATCGTTCGCCCCAAGCCCAACCTGCTGGGCATCCTGTTTTCCCTCAAGGGCTCGATTGCCAAGCGCATTGCCTGGCGCAGCCTGTTGGTCACGCTGCTGGCTTCAGTCATCGTGCTGGTGGAAACCCTGCACCCCGCCTATTTTTCCAAGGTCAACGCTACGCCCTTTACCTTGCTGGGCTTGTCGTTGTCGATTTTCATGAGTTTTCGCAATAACGCCTGTTATGACCGCTGGTGGGAAGGCCGCAAGCAACTGGGGCAAATGATCATCGAGGTACGCTCGCTGATTCGTGAAACCCAGGTGCTCGGCGATACCCCCGAGCGGGCCGGGCTGTTGCGTGAGCTATGCGGTTTTGCCCATGGCTTGATCGCGCATTTGCGCCATGAAGATGAGGTGCGCGCCATACAGCCCTGGGTTACCGTGCGCGCGAGCCACCCCAACTTGCCTGACAGCGTGCTGCAGATGCTCGGTGCGCGGTTTTGCGTTCTGGCCCGGCAGGGTGTGATCAGTGAATGGCGCTACACCCAGCTGGAAGCTCGGCTAGTCGGCCTCAGCCAGGTGCAGGCGTCCTGTGAGCGCATCAAGACCACCCCGCTGCCCTTCCCCTACACCTTGCTGCTACACCGCACCATTTACCTGTTCTGCATCCTGTTACCCTTCGCCATGGCCGAACCGCTGGGCTGGTTGACGCCGGTGTTCACTGCAATCGTCAGCTACACCTTCTTTGGTCTGGATGCGATCGGCGATGAATTGGAAGACCCGTTTGGCTTTGACGAAAACGACCTGCCGTGCGATGCCATCCTGCGAACCCTGGAGCGCGAGATCCTGGCGGCCCTCGGTGAAGTCGACTTGCCTGCTGCGCCGCAACCGGTGGAGTACGTGCTGACCTGACGCCGGTTTGACACTGGCCCTGCACTGACCGAAGCTGATGGCTTTGCACTAGCAACCACAGCTTTCGGACGCCCGCATGTCAAAGTCACGCCGTAACTCCATCATCGGCCTGTGCGCCCTGTTGTTGATCGTGTCGATCACTTGGTTTTTCTCTCGTCCCCCTCAAGTCACCGTGGCGCCCGCCATTGCCCACGGTTATTCCAAGGCGTTGAAACAGGCCCAAAACGGTGAGCCGGGCGCTGCGCGCGTGTTGTACCAACAGTTGGGACGGCCTGATCTGTCGCCTGAGCGCCGTGCCGCCCTGCACGCCCAATTGCCCAATTACCCCAGCCCCCAAGCGCTGAAGCTGGCGGATAAAGACCTGGCCGATGAATCTGCAATGGTTCGCGAAGCGGCGATCCACAGCATCGTCGGCCTGGTACCTAGCGGCCAGCGCACCCTGTTGCTCGGTCCGGTACTGGATGATCCCGAACAGGCTGTGCGCTTTGCTGCGGCCAATGCCCTGCTCGGTCTGTCGCCGGACACCCTGGGCTTGTATTTCGGCCCCTTGCAGCAGGTACTCGACGAGTTTGTGAAAACCCTCAAGGCCCAGCCCGAAACCGCTGAAGGCTGGATCCAACTGGCGCGCCTGTACATCCACAGCGCGATGCTGGCACCGGCGCAAGACGCTCTGGAACAGGCAATGCGCCTGGAACCGGACAACCTGCAAGCAGGCGTGGCGCAAATCGAACTGCTGGACAAGCAAGGCAAGAGCGAGGAGTCGCGCCAACTGCTGGCGCAGCAATTGGCGGCGCATCCGGAGTCGGCCTACCTGCAACACGCGTTGGGCATGTGGTTGCTGCACCACGGCGAGCGCCCCTATGCCTTGCTCGGCCTGTCCAAGGCGGTGGAGCTTGAGCCGGACAACCAGGATTATCGCTTTGACCTGGCCACCACACTGCACGACCAGGATGAACTGGAGGCGGCCCAGCGCCAGTTGGAAGAGATCGTTCAGCGCCACCCGGCCAATCGCAAAGCACGTGTACTGCTGGTCAATTACTGGAAAGAGAGCGGCCAATTGCAGAACGTCCAGGTGCTGCTGGCACAGTTGGAGCAGCAGAACCCGGATGATCCAGCCTTACAGCAAGGCCTGTAGGAACGAGCTTGCGCGCTCCTACACGACTGCAATTCTTAAGAAACGTTGAACCGCCACATGCCGATACGGTCAAGTGAATATGGCGCGCCCCTTCGGCGTGCACCCAACTTGTACGTGACCTGAGGGCACTTCTTGTCTACATCCAATGCGCTTTTAAGTGAAAAGGCGGCCACCGGCATCGAAGGTCTTGATGACATTCTTTCCGGCGGGCTATCACGTAGCCATTTGTTTCTCCTTGAAGGTGAGCCGGGCACCGGTAAAACCACCGTCGCCCTGCACTTCTTGCAGGCAGGGGCGAAAAACGGTGAAAAATCGCTGTATATCACCTTGTCAGAAACCGAGCGGGAACTGCGCCAAGGTGCCAAGTCCCACGGTTGGGACCTGGACGACAATATCCATATCTTCGAATTGACCCCGCCCGAAAGCTTGCTCAATGCAGAGCATCAGCAGAGCTTGCTGTATTCCTCCGACCTGGAGCTGGGCGAAGCCACCCGGCAGATTTTCGAAGTGGTGGAACGCGTCAAACCGACCCGCGTGGTAGTCGACAGCCTGTCGGAGATCCGTCTGCTGGCGCAAAGCTCGCTGCGCTATCGCCGGCAAATCCTGGCGATCAAGCACTACTTCGTGCGTTATGACGCCACGGTACTGCTGCTCGATGACCTGACCACCGAGTCTCTCGACAAAACCGTGCACAGCGTGGCTCACGGCGTCATCCGCCTGGAAGAGTTAACCCCTGACTACGGCGCCGAACGCCGTCGTGTGCGAATCGTGAAGTACCGCGGGCAGAAATACCGGGGCGGCTTCCACGACTTCACCATCATGGGAGACGGTGTACATGTGTTCCCGCGTCTGGTAGCGGCCGAGCACCGTGGTGGCTATGTACGGCAAACCATGAGCAGCGGCATTGCCGAACTGGATGCCTTGATGGGCGGCGGTGTCGAGACCGGCTCCAGCAGTCTGATCCTCGGTCCGGCCGGTACCGGCAAATCCTTGATCTCGATGATTTTTGCCGCCGCCGCCGTAGAGCGCGGAGAAAAGGCGGCACTGTTCATCTTTGACGAAGAGATGGGTCTGCTGTTCGAGCGCATGAGGAACATGGGTATTGACCTGGAGGCTATGCAAGCGACCGGCAATCTGTTGATCGAACAGGTGGACGCGGCCGAGTTGTCCCCGGGTGAGTTTTCCCATCGGGTACGACGTTGTGTGGACGAACGCGGCATCAAGACGGTGGTAATTGACAGCATCAATGGTTATCAAGCGGCGATGCCGGAAGAAAATGCACTGATCCTGCATATGCACGAACTGCTGCTCTATCTCAACCGCCGCGGCGCTGCGACCTTTATGACCGTTGCCCAGCACGGCCTGGTCGGCGATATGCAAACCCCGGTAGACATCACCTACCTGGCCGACACCGTTATCCTGCTGCGTTATTTCGAAGCACTGGGCAAGGTCCGCCGCGCGATTTCCATTATCAAGAAACGCACCGGTTCCCACGAATCGACCATACGCGAATACCGTATCAGCAGTCGCGGCATGACCGTAGGCCAACCCCTGGATAATTTCCAGGGCGTGTTGCGCGGCATTCCGACCTACATGGGCGCCGGTTCACCCCTGCTCAAGGAAGAAGACGTGTGACCCCGCCTCCTTCTGCCTTCGAACGAGCCATCATCCTTGCGCCCCTGGGGCGAGACAGCTCACTCGCGCTGATGATGCTCAATGAAGCCGGTTACCAAGGTGTGGTTGCCGGCGGTCTTGAGGATTTGTGCGCAGCGCTGAACGAGGGTGCCGGCCTGCTCATCATTGCGGCTGAAGCCTTGCGTGACGTGAACCTGGAACCTTTGCTGGAGTTCCTGCACCGACAGCCGGCCTGGTCGGACCTGCCCATTGTGTTGATGACCCATCACGGCGGCAGTGAACAAAATGGCTCTTCACACTTGAGCGGGCTACTGGGCAACGTCACGTTCCTTGAGCGCCCATTCCATCCTGTGACGCTTATCAGTCTGGTCAGTACTGCACTGCGCGGTCGTCGACGCCAATACGAAGCGCGCGACCGGCTGATCGACTTGAGCCAGAGCGAACTGCGTTTGCAGCGCACCCTGGAAACCCTCGAACAGCAAGTGGAAGAACGCACTGCGCAACTGCGCAACAACGAAGAAGCGTTGCGCCAATCGCAGAAAATGGAAGCCGTCGGCCAGTTGACCGGCGGTATCGCCCATGACTTCAACAATATGCTCACCGGAATTATCGGCAGCCTGGAATTGCTGCGCAGGCGCGTGTCCCGCGGCAAGCTGGATGACCTGGACAGCCTGATCGACCTGGGCGTGACCTCCGCCAACCGTGCGGCCAGCCTTACCCACCGACTGTTGGCGTTCTCCCGTCGACAATCGCTGGATTCCAAACCCGTGCAGATCAATCAGTTGGTCATTTCCATGGGCGAGTTGCTGCAACGCAGCATCAACGAAAGTATCAGCTTGGACATGCGCTTGAGCGAGGTGTTGTGGACAGCCGAAGCCGACCCGAACCAACTCGAAAGCGCCCTGCTCAACCTGGTAATCAATGCACGCGACGCGATGCCCACGGGGGGCACGCTCAGGGTGGAAACCACCAATCGCCACCTCGACAGTGTCTTCACCGCCGCCTACGGCTCCCTGACACCGGGCGATTACGTAGAGCTGAGTGTCAGCGACAACGGTTGCGGCATACCGCAACACTTGATGGGCCGTGTGTTCGATCCGTTTTTCACCACCAAACCCATCGGCCAGGGCACCGGGCTGGGGCTGTCAATGATCTATGGCTTCGCTCGCCAGTCTCGTGGGCATGTGACCATCCACAGCGAAGTCAACAAAGGCACCACGGTCAGCTTGTTCCTACCGCGTTTTATCGGCGAGCCCCAAGCCCAGGAACCGCTCAATCCGACTTTGCTACCGTTTGCCAATGCAGGGGAAACGGTGTTGATCGTCGAGGATGACCCCGCAGTACGGGTGCTGGTCAGCGCCGTGCTCAAGGAACTGGGTTATGGGTTTATCGAGGCTGAGGACGCGAATACGGCGGTGCCAATCATTGAGTCCGAACAACGCATTGACCTGATGATCAGCGATGTCGGGTTACCCGGTATGAATGGTCGGCAATTGGCGGAAATCGGCCGGCAAATTCGACCTGAACTCAAGGTGTTGTTCATTACAGGCTATGCCGAACACGCAGCGGTGCGCGGTGGTTTCCTGGACCCAGGGATGCAGTTGATCACCAAGCCGTTTACGTTTGATTTATTAACGGCCACAGTACGGGAGATGATTCGGGAGTAAGGGCCTTTATCAGAACTGACAGCCCTTTCGCTGTGACGAAGGGGCTGATCATGTTTTAACTTGCCTTAAACTTTACTGGGCGATAATAAAAGGGTATTTCCTTTCCAGACCGAGAGCCGCTAATTCCTTTAGAGCTGGTTTTACTTGTGCCAAGAGATAAATTCAGCTGAAGCTGATTGTAGATCCTCTGGTTAATATCAGCGGCTGAAGCTCCGGGACTTGTCAGATTTATATCTGTCTTTAAAGCATCAACATGTTCAGGCACGACATACGCACGAACAGGCCCTTGAAACGCCTTGACATCACGCTTTATTAATTTCCCAAACTGACTCCCAAAAGAATTGGCAGAACCATTGGCTGAGTGACACATCAACAAGCGTACATTGTTGAACTTTTCAGGGCTAATACCCGAAGCGCGAAGATGCTCCAGCAGATCAGCGGGCGTGTTCTTCTTACCATTAAAAAACATACTCATTGGCTCATCAGTGAGAAGTTGTTTAAAGTTCGGATTGACGCCATGGGCACAGATATTAAGCCTCTCCACGCCTTTATATTTATCCACATAGCAAAAAATACCATCGCCGAGCACCTTGAAGTCCTTGATTTCGCGCCCTAAATGTATTGCGCGATCATTGGCCAGGCTTTTTTCCAGGTGATTGGTTTTTTTTCTGCGGCGTACCACTTCACCGACGCCATCTGCAACATCATCTGCAACGCCCAAGCTGTCCTCAAAATACCTGGCGGTTTCAGGGGTGAAGTTTTCCAGGGGTTTGCCATAGACTTTGTTTTTGGTTACATCATAAGGTGACCATCTGCCAGTCGCCTCATCGAACTTCGCAGCGACGTTCGATATTGGCTCGCCGTTGAGCGGTTTATAAGTACCTATTGCAATATCGTGTCTATTGGAGAGCTTAAGTAAGTCGACACTGTCGGAGGATCCTGTCAACCTGCCGAACCACTGACGGCCTGTGGATACCAGTTTCCCCCCACCGTTTGTTGTCGACCTAAGCAAGTTACCCACGCCAGCTGTCGATTTGCCAGCAGTCAGGAACTTTCCGAAGTGGCTTGACCCCGCACGAGATGCTCCACTAACCGGCTTTCCTAGCCCTGCGGTGGCGCCGTATAACACGATATCAAAAATGATATCCGCAGCTGCATCTTTGTAATTGCCGTGTGCCAAATTCCACACGGCAGACCCTCCGGGGATTAAACCCAGGATCAGGTTACGAAAAAACGTCTGTTTTTCTTTTTCTTGATCAAACGTTGTTACTTCGCGAGTGGAGGCCTTCACCTCCTCCATGCCGTAGGATCCTATAATGTTTTTAGAGAGCAGCATGCCCAAAAAATTACTTCGGTCACTGGAAAATGAATCAGGTAGGAAATCTTCGTTCTCTGGGGCTCCCCGCCTAGTGGCGGCGTCATCAGAAGCCGGATGTTTTTGAATGGTATCAACGGTGAATTGTTTGCCAAGACCGCCGTACTGGATTTCAGTCTCTGGACCTTGAGGCCCCTCATGGAAGGTGTCCTTCCAATCGTCTCGTTTTCGTATCGCCTTGCGTTGAGGATCAAACTCATAGTAAGTCTCGACACCGTTACGAACGGTTTTAATAATCAGTGACCTGTCTTCTTTAGGCCGTGAAAAACCGTTGGAATAGTGTAGAGCTCCCGCACGGCCTGCGATTGTTTCCGTACGCGTTGTCTGACCTTTTTCATAAAACTCCAAATCGCCCCATTCGATGTTTTTGCGGTCTTCCAGAGGTAAGTTGGAAATAAGCTTTTTGGTCACTGTACTCCAGGCCTGCGACAAATTCTCCGCGTACTGATCGAACACCTCGCTGTGTTTTGTTATCGGATCCGGCAACGTTAAAAGTTTGTTGATGACTGTTTCAGTAATCTTGGGGTTGGTGGAGTACCAACCCACCGTCAACCCTGCCTTCTTCGCCAGAAAAAGGTCCAGCAATGAATAACTGCCTTCAGGATCTAATGTAAGCGATGGAGTTAACCTGTAGCCATCCGTCCGAGTGACGTGGCTACGGATACTCTTTTCTTCAAACGGCATGTCCTCACCGAAGTGCGCCTTGAGCTCGGCCAGTGCTATAGAACGCTGCGTCGGGGGTGAGGACGTCAATACGTCAGCGGCGCTCAATATCTGCTGTTGCTCCTGACTGAATGCCTTCTGGGTTTCTTCCAGCTGTTGAGCTGTATGCTCCTTTGTTATCGAGAGCTTGCCATGAGCTTTGCCCCATTCGCGGAGCCCAGGCAAGGCCGTCAGCGTTTGAATCTCTTGCTCATGGTCTGTAATAGGCTCAATAGCGTCGAAATTAACAATTTCGCTAAAGCTCATGCGTGTCGCGGCACCCGGGCTGGTTGCTTCGAGCCGGCCTACCGCTGCCTTGAGCTTGAGCCAGTTAGCTGAGAGATAGGTCACGTCTTCGGGAATGTCTTTGACACATAGCTCTGGTGCGGCACGACTCAGTAGAAGCATTGCTGCAACTGGCGCGGCCTCTGGTGTGGTTTTGTTGGTCTGCACCAGATGATCGATCAGCCCTTGTTTGATGACGGACAAGGGCTGGTGATTGAACTCGGGCGCGGTGAGATTAAACCCGGCAATGTGATCGGGCTTTGCCTCAACCAGACTTTGTGAGTCCAGTGTCACAGCCAATACCGTCAACAATACTTCCCGTGGTGTGGAGTGTTGCGCCACCGCCCCCATTCGCTTTTTCAGCTCCGTGCCTAATTTTTGGCCCACACCGCTGTTGAGGATCCACTCTACGGTGGCGACTGGATCCCCTTGATCGAGTACGGCACGGGGGACCTGCTTTACCAATGCCCCCAACACATCAGCGCTGCCAAGCCGAGCGTCACTGCTCAAGCCAGGCAATGGCGGCTGGTTGTCAATGACTATGCGCACCAGTTCAGACTGGTCCTCGGCGGACATTGGCGTGGGCCATGCCAATGCGCCGGCAAAGTTTCCGTCGGTTGTTTGAGGCAATGCAGGGGAGCCCAGAACATGGATCAGATTTTTCAGTTCGTCCACATTATTTGGCACGTACCAGCCGTTTGCATGAAGCAGGTCTTGCAGACTGGCGTCGGGCTGTTGAGTGTCTTCTCGGTAGGATGAGTCTGGGTGGGCCGAGACCCGTGTATCGGCCAGATACCCGGCAAGGAACTGAGGATGGACGTGGTTGAATTTCTTCAGTTTTTCAAGCAACGCGAATTTGTTGGCGCTATCGCCTAGCTCGCGCTTTTGCTGTTCCAGTATCTCGGGCGATTGAGCGCCAAGATCGACATAAGTCTCAGCTCCCAACACATCGAATTCCTGATTATGTTCAAGCTGCGTGGCTCGGGCGAGCACTTCTTCTTTTCTGTAAGGCAGCAGTACCTCACCATAAAATCGAGCAACCAGAATCAACGGCGCCAGCTCTGGGCGGGTTGGCGCGTCGACGGTGGAAGACCCCAACGCTTTCGCGGCCACCATGATCGGGCCCGTAGCCTCCCGCCAGCCGGGGCCTTGTTCCGAACCGCGCAATTCAGTACGTTCGCCATTGATCGTAACGGTCAGCACGTCACTGTGAGGGTTGATGGTGATGGCTTGTGAGGTATCGATATTCTTCGATTTCGCCCATTCCAGGAAAACCGGGCTATGGGTAGCGTTGTACAGTTGCTGCCACCATGCGCCAAACCGCGAGTCATTAGGAATATTGTCAATTGTTTCATCGCCCGTGTTTGTCTGCGTTGCTTGGCGTATGGCACTCGCATAAAGCTCCAACAGCCGCCTATCGCCAGTTTCCCCGGTGGCTTGGGCTTGTTGTATGGGCGCCTCGATAGAAAGCGGGTGCGAGTTCATTACCGGATCAGACAGGCGGTTGCTTGAGGAAATATTGGATAGGGTCATGGGTCAACCTTCTGAAAGACAAATTAATAAAGTCAGTGATGAATGTGGCTCATCGCCGACGAGATTAATGGGCTGAATCTGTCAGAAGGTTCCGATCAGGATATATAAAGCAACGATATTTCGACGCCGCCTTGGCAAAAGGCCGTCATGACAGGCTGAAATATACTTTCGTTATGTCATCCGACATTGTTACCACTTTCCTCGCTTAAAAAACCAAGATCGATATGAATGTTGCCACTACCTTTTTGCTTGAGTCAGCCTTTCACCGGGTGAGCAGAGTTGCCCAACCTGAAGTTATTACTCCATCGGCTGATGTTGGACTCATCCGCGAGGATTTTCCCTCGCGGTGGAGGACGTGTACTTATGCAAGCAAACGCTGGATATGCTCTTGCAACGTATCCAAATCAAACGGCTTGGCGAGGATAGGTGCATTGCGCGTGATCGGGCTGTTGCAGTCGAGGATTTCCTGCGGGTAGCCGCTGATAAAAATCACTTTCAACTCCGGTCGCAGCTTGAGCGCCGGCTCGGCAATCTGCACCCCGGAAATCCCGCCAGGCAGGCGATAATCGGTGACCATCAGGTCCAGGTGCGGCTTGGTCGCTAGGATTTCAAAGGCCTGCTCCCCATCGATTGCCTTCAAGACCCGGTAGCCCAAACCTGCCAGGTATTCACCCAGCACAAACATAATGGATTCGTCATCCTCGACGATCAGTACGACATCTTGCGCATCTTCACTCATGGGAAGCCTTTGTCCGGTCAATTGCTGCAGTTACGACCATGGGGTCACGCAGAGGTTGCGTTGAGCTGACGATTGATTTCACGCAGCCGCCTCAAGGGGCAGGCACACCCGAAACAGGGCGCCCTCGCCTATCTGGCTCTCGACCTCAATGGTGCCGCCATGGGCGGCAACAATCTGCTCGGAAATAAACAACCCCAGGCCCAGGCCAGCGGCGGCATGGTTGGCAGAAACCCGTTCGAACTGCTGAAAAATGCGCTTCTGGTTGGCTTCACTGATACCAATGCCACGGTCGCGTACTTCCACGCGCGCCTCGCCATGCTCGGTATACACCCGCACATCCACCGGGCTTTTAGCCCCGTAGCGCAGGGCATTGGTCAGCAGGTTGGTAATCACCTGCTCGATACGAAACTCATCCCAGTTGCCTTCCACAGCCTCGTCGGCCACCAACTGCATCGACGACTCGGCAGCGGCGACCTGTGGTTCGAAGTTATGTACGAGGTTGCGCACCAGTTGCGCCAGATCAAAACGCGCCGGGCGTATGGACAGCTTGCCGGTGCGGATGCGCGACACATCGAGCATGTCTTCGATCAGGCGGATCAGGCTTTTGATCTGCCGCTCATCGCGGTCGACCATCGCATGCATCTTGTCCAGGGTAAACGCAGCAGCGTTGTCACGGGCCAGGTGCATCTTGCGCAGCTGGGTCTCCAGAATCAGCCCGTTCAGAGGCGTACGCACTTCGTGGGCGACAATCGACATGAAGTCGTCTCGCATACGCACCGCCTGCTCCAGCTCGGCCTGTGTAGCTTGCAGGCGCGTGAGCAACAGCTCCTGCTCGCGGCGGCTGCGCTCTAGTTCCTCGACTTGCAGCTTCATCGCCTTGCTCTGGCGATACAGGTCGACGAACACATTGACCTTGCTCTTGACCGCGTGGATGTCCAGCGGCTTGTGCAGGAAGTCTACCGCCCCGCTTTCATAGCCCTTGAAGGCATAGTTGAGTTCGCGGCCGGCGGCGCTGACGAACACAATGGGAATGTTCTTGGTCTTTTCGGTGCCGCGCATCAGTTCGGCCAGTTCGAAACCGTTCATCCCGGGCATCTGCACGTCGAGAATCGCCATGGCGAATTCGTGTTCCAGCAACAAGGACAACGCCTCGTCGGCACTCAATGCCTTGAAGACCTGGCGATCCTCGCGCTTGATCAGCGCTTCAAGGGCCAGCAGGTTTTCCGGCAGATCGTCGACGATCAGCAGTTTGGCCTGGACAGTACTTAACATGGGAAGGGTTCCAGGGAAGCCAGCAATGAGCCGATCTGGCTCAAGGAAAGAATATGGTCAGGTGTATGCAAGGCCAGGGCCGCCAGGGGCATCACGGCGATCCGTGCCTGTTTGGGGTCCTGCACGATGGTGGTGCCGCCGGATTGCTTGACGTGGGCCAGCCCCTGCGCACCGTCCTGGTTGGCGCCGGTCAACAGGATCGCCAGCAGGCGCGGCCCATACACATCGGCAGCCGAGGCAAACAGGTAGTCGATGGCCGGCCGTGAGTGGTGCACACGGTCTTCCTGGCTCAGGGACAGGCTGCGGTCATGTTCCACCGACAAGTGATAACCAGGCCCGGCAAAATACAAGGTGCCCGCTTCGACCGCCTCTTTGTCCCGGGCTTCCTTGACCGGAATGCTCAGGCGCCGCGCAAAGACTTCTGCCAACTGGCTGCGACGCTCATCCGGCAGGTGCAGCACGGCGATGATCGGCAGGCTGAAGGTCACAGGCAGCTCACCAAAAATGCTCAGCAAGGCCTCAACGCCGCCGGCGGAAGCGCCGACAACGATAGCTTCAATCCCACGCATCGGGGGGTCATGCGCCTCGCTCATGATTTTCGGTAGATCCGTTCCTGTTTGACCAAGGGTTCGAATTGCTTGCTGTAGGCAGAAAAATCCAGGGTTTCCTTGCTGCCCAAGACGAGAAAGCCACGATGACACAGCGACTCATGAAACAATCCGAATGCGCGATCCTGCAACTTTTTATTGAAGTAAATCAATACGTTACGACATGAAATTAATTGTGTTTCTGAGAATACACTGTCGGTCGCCAAGCTGTGGTCGGCGAAGGTCACGTTCTCGCGCAGCGTCTTGTCGAAGATCGCATAATCGTAGGCTGCGGTGTAATAGTCGGCAAATGAACGCTGCCCACCTGCCTGCTGATAATTGGCTGTGTAGGCGCGAACGTTCTCAAGGGAGAAGATGCCCTGCTTGGCTTTCTCCAGCGATGCCGGATTGATGTCCGTGGCGTAGATGATCGTGCGCTCCAGCAACCCCTCTTCGCGCAACAGGATGGCCATGGAGTATACCTCCTCGCCCGTGCTGCAGCCGGCGATCCAGATCTTGATCGACGGGTAGGTCTTGAGCAGCGGTACCACTTCCTGGCGGATGGCCAGGAAGTGCGACGGGTCGCGAAACATTTCGCTCACCGGGATCGTCAAGAATTGCAGCAACTGCATGAACGCTGCCGGGTCGTGCAGCACTCGCTCCTGCAGCGCCGAAATGGTCGCGCAGTCGAACTGGCGCAAGGCGTGGGCCACGCGCCGTTTGACCGACGCACCGGAGTAGTCACGAAAGTCGTAGCTGTACTTGAGGTAAATCGCCTCAATCAACAGGCGCAGCTCAATGTCGCTGCTTTTGTCCAAAAAACACTGCTCCACTTAAATACGTTCCATCTTCGGTAGCCATACGCGAATCAGCGAAAACAGACGGTCCAGGTCAATCGGCTTGGCCAGATAGTCGTTGGACCCGGCCGCCAGGCAGCGTTCCTGATCGTCTTTCATGGCCTTGGCCGTCACCGCAATGATCGGCAGTTTTTTCCAGCGCGGGTCCTGGCGGATCAAGGCCGTGGCCTCGTAACCGTCCATCTCGGGCATCATGACGTCCATCAATACCAGGTCGACATCCTCGACTTCGTTGAGCTTGTCGATAGCTTCGCGTCCGTTACGTCCGATAACCACTACGGCGCCCTTGTGCTCCAGGGCGCTGGTCAGGGCGAAGATATTGCGTACATCGTCGTCCACCAGCAGGATCTTGCGCCCCTCGAAGACCTTGTCGCGGCTGCGGGCAGTCTTGAGCATCTTCTGGCGGTCATGGGACAGCTGGGATTCGACTTTGTGCAGAAAGAGTGTGACTTCATCCAGCAGGCGTTCAGGTGAGCGTGCACCCTTGATAATGATCGAGCGGGAATACTTGCGCAGCTCAGCTTCTTCATCGCGGGTCAGGTTGCGCCCGGTATAGACGATTACCGGCGGGAACGAGCAGATGTCTTCGGTGGCCATGCGTTTGAGCAGCTCATTGCCGAGCATATCCGGCAACTTGAGGTCGATGATCATGCAGTCGTAGATGTTGTTGCGCAGCAGGTCGAGGGCTTCCTGGGCAAAGCCTACGGCAGTGATCTCGATGTCATCGTCGCCGATCAGGCGGGCAATGCTGTCACGTTGCAGATCATCGTCCTCTACCAGGAGCACGCGCTTGACCTTCTGGGTCAGCTTGGCTTCCAGGCGGGCGAACACGTCCTTGAGCTCTTCACGAGTGGTGGGTTTGACCGCATAGCCGATGGCGCCCATGTGCATGGCAGCTTCAACGCGGTCTTCCACGGAAATCACGTGCACGGGGATGTGGCGGGTGTTGGCGTGTTCTTTGAGACGCTGCAGCACGGTCAGCCCGGAATGGTCTGGCAGGCGCATGTCCAGAAGGATCGCGTCCGGGATGTATTCCTCGGCAAGGCTGTAGCCTTCGTCGGCGCCGTGGGCGACCAGGCAGTGGTAGCCCAGCTCATGGGCCAGGTCGAACAGGATGCGCGCGAAGTTGGGTTCGTCTTCCACCACCAGGATGCAGCGGGTGCTGAAAGGGGCCTTTTCACGGTCATCGGCAAAACGTGGGATCTGATGGGTATCAGTGACTGGCAGCGCAGAAATCTTCACCGGTGCAGGGCTTGGCGCGACCACGGCTTGGCGCGGTTGCTCGATAGGTGCTGCGTCTTCCTCACGCTCCACGTACTGCTCCGGCAATACCAGCGTGAAAATGCTGCCTTTGCCTGTTTCGCTGGTCACGCTGATGTAGCCGCCGAGCAACGCCGCCAGGTCGCGGGAAATGGACAGGCCCAGGCCGGTGCCGCCATAACGGCGATTAGTGGTGCCATCAGCCTGGCGGAAGGCTTCGAAGATGCTTTCCTGCTGGTCCAGGGCGATACCGATGCCAGAGTCGCGCACGGTAAAGGCAATGCCCTCCCCTGGCGCCCTGGAGACCGTCAGGCTGACCTCACCCTGTTCGGTGAACTTGATGGCGTTGGACAACAAGTTCTTGAGGATCTGCTCCAGACGCTGCCGGTCGGTAAACAGCAAAGTCGGTGCACCCTCCTGCACGTCCACCTCAAAGCCCAGCTTGCGATCTGCCGCCAGCGGCTCGAACATGCCCCGCAAGCCGTCGACAAGGCGTACCACACTGGAGTTCTCCGGGCGCACTTCCAGCTTGCCGGCTTCAACCTTGGAAATATCCAGAATGTCGTTGATCAGGTTGAGCAAGTCATTGCCGGCCGAATAGATCGACTCGGCAAACTTGACCTGCTCGGCGCTGAGGTTTTCCTGGGGGTTTTCTGCCAGCAACTTGGCCAGGATCAACGAGCTGTTCAGTGGGGTGCGCAGCTCGTGGGACATGTTGGCGAGGAACTCGGACTTGTATTTGCTGGAGCGTTGCAACTCATCGGCGCGATCTTCGAGCTCCAGTTGGGCCTGGTTGAGCTGGATATTCTTGCGATCCATGGCGTCGCGCTGCTCGGCCAGGGTCTGGGTCTGCGCGGCCAGTTGCTCGTTGGTCTGCTCAAGCTCGGCCTGCTGGGTTTCCAGGTGGGCCTGGGATTCCTTGAGGATACGCGACTGTTCTTCCAGCTCTTCGTTGGCGGTCTTGAGTTCTTCCTGCTGCACTTGCAGCTCTTCGTTGAGCTGTTGGGTTTCGGCCAGTACTTCCTGCAAGCGCTGGCGATAGCGGGCGGCTTCGATAGAGGTGCCGATATTGCCGGCGATCAGTTCCAGCAGTTCGACATCGCGCTCATCCAGCGCACGCAGGAAGCCCAGTTCAACCACACCGTTGACGCGGTCTTCATCGCTGGTCGGCATCACCAGCACGCTGCGGGTAGCGCCTTCGCCCAGGCCGGAGCTGACCTTGAAGTAATCCACCGGCACATCGTCCAGGCGAATCAGGCGATCCAGCTGGGCGGCCTGCCCGACGATGCCTTCGTCGCTATAGATCGACTGCTCCTGCTGCTCTTGCTCGCGGGAGAACCCATAAGTGGCCACGCGCTTGAGGCCGCCGTGCTCATCGCGCACATACAAAGCGGCAACGGCCGAGCCCATGTACTGAGCGAAGAACTGCAGGATGTTGCGCCCGAGCATGTTCAGGGTCAGCTGGCCAAGCACCTGTTCAGCCAGTTCGGTCTGGCCATTGCGTAGCCAGGCTTGCTGTTCGAGGCGTCGCGCAATCTTCTGTTGTGACGCGAGGTTCTTACTGTAACTGTCTGAAAGTGAAACTAAATTCTTTCTACCGATATAAGCAAGAAACCCACTCAGTCCCAGTACGAACACCAGGTACAGGGTGACGCTGAGCACCGTCGTGCGGGTGACCTCTTGGTTACGGGTGATGCGGAACTGCTGCTCCATCGCCACCGCGTCTTCGTACTCCCGGCGAATCTCGTCCGTCAGGCGTTTGCCACGGCCAGCCTTGACGGCGCCACGGTAGTCACCGTTCTGGCGCTGCATATCAATCATCGACTGGGCGTAGGTGTTCCACTCGTTCTGCAAGGCTTCCAGGCGTTTGAGGCGGTCGACCTGCTGGGGGTTGTCTGCCACCAGGTCTTGCAAATTACGCAGGTCGGCAATGATTCGCGGCTTGGCCACTTCATAAGGGTCGAGAAAATGCTCGTCACCGGAGATCAGAAAACCGCGCATGCCGGTCTCCAGGTCAACTGTCAGCTTGGACGTCTCATTGAGGTTATTGATGACCCGATCGGTGTGCTCCACCCACTGGATCACCGAAAGTAGATAGGTAATCAGGCAGACGAAAAATACCGCACTGAGCACCCCCACGCCCAAGGGTAGGGCCACGTTACGGCTCAACAGAGTACGAAAGCTCTTTTCATCGACGGACGACGTGGGAGTCATGGGGATGCCTTGGCCAAATGCGGAAAAACCGGGAGTTTGCCCCAAAGTTGCGCTTGAACGCTATTTTTCTAAGGCCGAAATACACAAGAAGCATCACCCGCGAGCAAAAAATACGCCATGGCTTTGCCTGTTTTACATTCGGTTATTGACGTTATTTCTCACACAGCGGAGTAGGAAGTATCGGAACCTGCCCCATCCACCCCTCCACTCAGGAGGGCGTCTCGGGACAAGGAGGCTCCATTAGGAGGGCGCATTTCCTATCCACATTTAAGGTTTATCTATCATGTTGAATATCGAGCGACGTGCTTTGTCCTCTGTGTCAAGCGCCATTCCATTCCCTGAAGAAACACAAGCCCCCGACACCCCTCAAACTCAATCGACCCTATCGTCCCCCCCTGCGCGCACCAGCCTGATACCTTCCCGGAAAACCGGTTTGGTCGCCCAGTTGGCAGACAAAGAAAATTTGAAGTCACTGGGCCAAAAGCTCCAGCAGATTGCGGCGAAACTGGGTGAAGAGGCGCAGCCCTCAGCCGTCCTCGCCGCGCTGGGCAGCACCCCGCTGGATATTCACCCTGGATCTTCCTACGCTGAAGAAGCGGGTGGCAGTGTGACCCTGGAGACCTTCATCAAGAAGTTCCTGGGGTTGCCGTTGCCCAGTAGCCATGTCCAACTCACGGGCCTCGCGTCCACGGTGACCAGCCGCTCGCTGGAAAACCCGCTGGGCAACCTGAGCGGCGCGCTGTCCTGGCCGGTGCCCTTGAGCAAAGATGAACAACAACGCTTGCGTAACATCACCCTGAATCAAGAACATGCGCTGGGTGATAAGCCGTTATTGATGCAAACCAAAGGCGGTGTATTGGAGTTCCTGCGCTACCAGCAACCCATTACCACAGGGCCTCAGGATGATCCGGCTAAAATACTGCTGGCACTGATCCGTACCCCGCAGGCACAGTTGATGGGCAAAGACCTGCAGGAGCGAATGCAAGGCCTTGCCAGCGACAGCAGCGTGACCGACTACCTCTTGGCGGGCATCACATTGCAGTTGGACCCGGAGTCGATCACCGCTCCTCATCGCAATAAAATCGCCGGTTTCGATCTGGCCAGCAACCAGCACTGGGGTAAGCCTGCGTCCACTATCATCGATAACCTGTCCAATTGGCTGATCGATAAAGGCAAAACGTCCCCGGAAATGGCCAAGGTGGGGGCCTACCTGCTGTTGGCCGGCCGTGCGCCTGAGTACCTGATCAAGGACATCCCTTCCAGCGTGAAAGTCGGCAGTGCCCTGTGGGCCCAACTGACCATCGCCGCCGCAAAAATCGAAGCCCACACACCTGGTCGGGTTCCCGGCATGACCTATGCCGAAGTGCTGATAGCAGCAGAATCCTTACCGGCCAATACCTACGCCGTTCAAACGGCCCAGCGCGATGCCCTGATACTTTGGGGTGGGGCACGAAACCTGCTGGATCGCCATAACAGCGAACCTACACCTTCACAAATCGAACAGGTCAGGGTGGCTTACAACAACCATCTGAAAACGTTGACGGATATCTCGTCCTCCATACAGGTGCCTATCCCCAATCGCACGGAGATGGCGCTTGACTGCCTGAAAGCTGAGTTTCCCGACGTAGATCCGGCGGTTTTCGAAGCCCGAGTATTGGCCATGCGTTACACCGGAGACGGCCCTCTGCGCGGTGACCCGAGAATGCGCTCCATGCTCGATATTCTGCTGGAGGGGGAGCGTCTAGGGGAGAAATACGCATGGATCACCAACGACAAACGGCTTCCGATCACTGCATTCAATCGCTTTGCACGCACCGAAGAGTGTGACATCACCGCAAACTTCATGGACCAATATGAAAAGGCTATAACGGCACAAAAGAAAGGCCACCATGGGATGGTCAAACATCTGATTGGCGAGCTGCCATTGGAAGATCGCAAAAACTTTGAATTCGGCAAACTTGAATACTTCTACAACGATGAATACCGCAAAACAAAGAACGGCAGATTAGAGTTGGTCAAACGTGACCGTACCTTGTATGTGAAAACCACCCGAGAAGGTGTGGAAACCCTTTACCACATCAACACCAGCACCGGCAGTATCGAGAAAAAAAACGAGCTGATCTCAAATTTCCCTGGCCTGCTCCCCCTAGAAAAAACCAATAAGGCCGGGGAACAACTCCACGCGATATCAAGGCCTTATCACCCTTTCACTAACTCGCCCGCCCCTGACTCTGCAGAAAAACCTGGCAGTGATGCGATTCCCAATAGCTTCGACTCCAGCCGAACCAATGCGATTGCCAGTTTCTACCTGGAAAAAATGGACCTCGACCGCAAGGAGTTGCTCAATTACGCCAAGAGCGTTACTTCCTTCGAGCATGATCGGATGGGCGATAGTCAGGTGGGTGAGTTCCTGCTCAATTTGATCCCATTTCGGCCTGCCGTTAACAACATTCGGCAAGGCAACTACGGCGAGGCGGTATCTGACCTGGCCTTCGATATCCTCGGATTCCTCACTTTTGGCGTGGGCAAAGCTGCGCAAGCCGGCAATGCCGCGCTCAAGGGCGTGCGGACCTTGAGTGCTGGCGCCAGGGCCGTGAAGACAGCAAAGCTCTTCGGTGCAATGGCAATTGATTCACTCAACGTACTCGGCGGTCTGGTCGGCGGGATAACCGGGGTTGGGACCGTGCTACATAAAATTGCGACCAAGGGGCTCGAATGCGTGAACATGCTCAAAGGCGCAACCGGTAGTTATGACCTGCTTAAAGCCGCCAGTAAACAGGAGGGCATCGTAGCAACCGGCACCTACAAGGTTACAGAGCAGACGGTCGAAGGCGGCGCTGTGTTTCGAGAGGGCAAGTGGTACGCCTACGACCCTATCACGCAGAAGCCTTATGGAGCTGCGCTGGATGATTTCACACCTGCGACCGTTGCCGCCAATGGTCAAATAAACAGTAACTTTATTGACTGGATAGCCAGGTATGCCGCGCCCAATCCATCCACCAGTCGCGAGATATTCAGAGACACATTAGAGAGCGCCCAGAGAAATGATAGCGTTGCCTACATGCGAGGCTTTAACTCGGGCCGGGTCGAAGATGTCCCAGGCTACCACCCAACGATGAAGCAATCGGAGGTTAGGGATCTGGCAGTCACGAAGACCAATGATCCTGAGGCGGTAGGCACATTGGCCAAGGAAATACAGAAACGCATGGCGCACACTAGCCTTGAACATTACAAAGCTTTTCAAAATGAGATAGTTGCCCAAGGGGGTAAAGCCTACGCAATGCCGCAAAACCTCTACCTCAGCCAAACGGACCTGGCTTCTAATGGGGAGTGCGCAGCTATCGTGAATACCATGGCGCTGGCGATTCTGCACGGTCGCAGGGACCAGTTCATCAGTAACTTCATGAAAGCAGTTGGGAATGCTGACGACCCCAACGTAAAGGCTTTTCGTAAGCAACTGAACCAAATGCATCAGGTTCTGAGTAGTCAGTATCACGGTACGCAACCTTTCAGCCAATTGCCGTACACCGACATTATCGACAATCTCAGCAAGGCAACTCCTCCGACACTCTTGGCGATCAGTACCAAAGATCATGGGCTGCTCGCAGGCGTCACCCTGAACAAAAACAACGAGAAAGAATGGTTTTTCTTCAACCCCAACTTCGGGTTGGCGACGTTTGCGGATGAGGCCTCAATGCGCCGGGGGCTGGAGGTCTCTTTGAACAGTGGATGGGCCGCCGGCACGCTTAAACCCGTCGACGTTGCCAGCGGCGTACCAGAGTTCAACGTCAGTTATTTCAACGAACAGAGCTTTGTCAACACCGTGCCGTACAACGAGCCCTATCCGCTGATCACCGCAAATCTTTGACCTTCGTTTGAATCACTTGCGTCAATGGCATGGTTGCGCAGTGCCATTGACGTTCTTCCCTTTGTTCCCGCGACATTTGCTCGCATACCCTTCACAATGCCCCACCGCAACGGAACTTGCCGAGATCGGCGCGACTCATTAGAGAATGGTCTTTCAAGCGTTGAAGACACGCCCTTTATTTTTCAGGAATCTCCCTTATGTCCGCTGAAGCATCCACCATCCTTGTAGTCGAAGACGATGCCATCGTGCGCATGCTGATCGTCGATGTACTCGAAGAGTTGGAGTTCAAGGTGCTTGAGGCCGCTGACGCCGAAGAGGCACTCTCTATGGTGCAGGACACTAGCCAGGTGATCGACCTGATGATGACCGACGTCGGCCTGCCAGACATGAATGGCAGGGAGCTGGCGACCAAGGTCCGCGAACTGCGCCCCACCCTGCCTATTCTATTTGCCAGTGGCTATGCCGAAAATATTGATGCGACGTCCGGCATGCAGGTGATCGCCAAGCCATTTTCCATCGACCAACTACGTGACAAAGTCAAATCAATGCTTCCAGCCTGACACCTCCTTTAGGATCTGTCCGCGTCGGCGAAGGGATTAACGTGACGTTCAGCCAATAAAACTGGAAACTCTGCGCCTTCACCTCACGCTCTTAGACAGAACTCAGGAAGGACGCAACAACATGATTGGAAAACCGACGCGCCTGCTGTTGGCGAGCCTCTCGATATTTATGAGTACCGGCGCCTGGGCTGACTTCACCGCCAGCCCGAGTGAAGCCCGGGCAATCACCAAGGAAGCCTACCTGTACGGTTTCCCGGTGGTGCAAATGTACAAGACGCTCTACACCCAGGCCGTTGACAAGGGCGGCGCCCACTTCAAGGCGCCGTTCAACCATATCGGTAATACCGCGCAGGTATTGACCCCCAAGGACACCGCGCTCCCTAGCCCGAACGCCGACACACCCTACTCATTCGTATGGATGGATCTGCGCAAAGAGCCTCTGGTACTGACCCTGCCCAGGATTGAAGACGAGCGCTACTACTCGGTGCAGTTGATCGACCTCTATTCCCAGAACATTGCTTATCTGGGCACCCGCAGCACCGGTAACAACGGCGGTCACTACATGATTGCCGGGCCTGACTGGAAAGGTCAGCAACCGGTGGACATCGACCGCGTGGTCTACAGCGAAAGCAACATCGCCTACGCCCTATACCGCACGCAGCTGTTCGATGACAAGGACATGGGCAAGGTCAAGCAAATCCAGAGCGGCTATAAAGTGCAGCCCCTGAGCAGCTATGTGAAGCAGCCTGCCCCGGCCAAGGTGCCGAAGATCGAATGGCCCAAGCCGACGGCGACCATGACCGAAGGCCCGCAACTGTTTCGCTACCTGAACTTCATGCTGGCCTTCGCCGCCCCACAGGACAGCGAAAAAGACCTGCTGGCGCGCTTTGCCAAAATCGGCATAGCGCCGGGTGCGCCGTTCAAGGTCAACCAATTGACAGCAGAACAGCGCAAGGCCCTGGAAGAAGGCATCGCCGATGGCCGGGCCGAATTTGCCGCGTTCAAAAAGGACAAACTCGACACTCATCAGGTTGCCCAGGCTGATCTGTTCGGTAGCCGCGACCGCCTGCAAAACAACTACCTGTATCGCTACGCCGGTGCCGAGCTGGGCATTTTCGGTCACTCCAGCGACGAAGCGGCTCACCTGACCTACGACGTCGACAGTGAGGGTAAGCCGGCCAACGGCGCACGCCACAGCTACACCGTGCATTTTGCCAAGGACCAGCTGCCACCGACCGATGCGTTCTGGTCGCTGACCCTGTACGACGCCAAGACAAAAATGCTGGTGCCTAACCACAAGAAACGCTATCTGATCAACTCGCGGATGTTATCGACCCTCCAGCGTGACGCCGACGGTGGCCTCACCCTGGCGCTGCAACACCACGAGCCACCGAAGGCCGAACAGAGCAATTGGCTGCCGGCCCCGCCCGGTCCGTTCTATGCGGTCCTGCGTATTTACCTGCCCAAGCCCGAGGTGGGTAACGGTCAATGGAAGCTGCCCCCGTTGACACCGCTGAAATAGCACCTGGGCTTGCCGAGGCTCAATGTTTTTTGAGCTTCACGTAGGACTGATGCAGGTCCGACGCCCAGCCATCAATGACGACTTTCACGTCGTCGGCCTTGAGCACCTGTGAGTCATTGGCCAATGGCTTGCCGGTGCCTTTGCGTACCACCTGAGCCACCACTTTGTTCGTGCCTCCGTCGAGGAACTGCGCCTCAGTGCCCAGCGTGGTCTCCTGATCGCGGATGCCCGTGCCGGTGCTGACTGCTGCGGCCACCAGCGCCACGGGGATAAACTCATAGGGCTTGAGGCTTTCGGTCTTGCTGCTCACGGCGGTAATCGCCGCACGCACCACGATCACGCCTGGGCCTGGAGCATTGGCCAGGGGCAGTGACTTGGCCAGTTCACGCCTGAGCGCCTGGTTGTAATAGTCGCTGATGCCCCGCAGGGTGCTGTCCGGAATCTTTGCGGTGGCCTGGGGTTTGGGATAGAACTGGGTAGGCTCGATGTACGCCGCGGTGTAGCGGCTCAAGTCCAACTGCGGATCGACCCAGCGCATCACCTCTGCCCCGGAGGGCGACTTGGCTTCCTTGAGCTGGCTGTAATTGGAGAGAAACCCTGAATACTCATCTGGTTGCGGCACCTTGCTGGCACAGCCTGCCATGCCGAGCGAGGCGACGCACAGTGTGCTGATCATGAGCCTTAATTTCATTGTTGAACTCCCTGGCGACCATCATCGTAAGAATGAGTTTTAGGTATAGCCAATACTTGGGCAATGCACCTGATTAAATGCAGAGCCTGTTTTCTTCTGTGCCGATCATGCGCGTTCGCGCGGGATCAGGCTCTGTAGCTGAGTGGCCAGGAAGTTGGCGTCGAAACCGAAGGTGTCCGGGTCTTTCAGGCCGTTGGTTTTCTTCCACAGCCAGTCGTGCTTATCCACCGGCAGGACCAGCGACACACTGCCGTGGCGAGCGGCGGTGAGGCCCATCACCGATACTGAAATCAAACCACCGACGCCCATCACATCCGGCACGAACTCCACGCTTTTGCCAGTGATGTGCACACTGAGTTTTTCGCTCTTGAAGGGTGAACTCTCCACCGGCACGCTCGGGCTGCTGGCGGTGTAAGCCTCACGCTGAACCTCCAGCAAACCTACGGTTTTTACCGGCTCCAGCCACTGTTCAATCTGGCCGAACAGCTCGCCAAGCTTCTGCGCCCAACGTGCTGATTGCAGGTCGAACTGCTGTTGTTTGTGTGCTTCGCTATCGGCGTAATGACGAAGCATCTCGCCCAGTTGCTGTACATCGTCCATTGCGGATTTCCTTGGGTGAGCCAGGTTGCCAAGCCTGATCATGGCAGATGCAGAGCATTACCGTATGGGTTAAAAACTGCTCCGGTGATTTTGTCGGCAACTGCGTATGACGAACCCACCGTCGATGAGTAAGGTGGTGCCTTACCCCCTTGTCCGGAGCATTGCATGCGCACCATCGGCCTTATCGGCGGCATGAGTTGGGAATCCAGCGCCGAGTATTACCGCCTCATCAACCAGCGCGTACGTGACCAGCTTGGCCCTTTGCGTAGCGCGCAGATTTTGCTGTACAGCGTGGACTTCGGCCCGGTGGAGCAGGCCCAGCACGCCGGGCGCTGGGACGATACCGCGCTGATCCTGGAGGACGCCGCGCGCCGTTTGCAGGCAGGGGGCGCCGAGTGCGTGGTGCTGTGTACCAATACCATGCACCTGGTGGCGCCGCGTATTGAGGCGGCGGTGTCGATTCCATTCCTGCATATTGCCGACGCCACGGCGGCCGCAGCCCTTGAGGCCGGAACCTTGACGGTGGGTCTGCTCGGTACCGCGTTTACTATGGAACAGGACTTCCTCAAATCCCGCCTCGCCGCCCAGGGCCTGACCGTGCTGATACCGGACGCGGAAGAGCGCAAGCAAGTGCACCGAATCATTTATCAAGAGTTGTGCGTGGGAGTCATCAGCGACGCTTCGCGCCAGGTGTATCAGCGGGTGATCCGGGCGCTCGCCGCGCGCGGCGCCCAGGCGGTCATCCTCGGCTGCACGGAAATCTGCCTGTTGATCCAGCCCGAACACAGCGCCCTGCCGCTGCTGGATACCACCGCGCTGCATGCGCAGGCTGCGGTGGCGTTTGCTCTAGCGGATTAAGCCGACTTGCGCAGGCGCGCCATGCTCAGGGTGTCGACAAACGCACCGTCACGCAGGGCGTAATCGCGCAACCGGCCCTCCACTTCGAAGCCGAACTTGCGATACAGGTGATGCGCGGCTTCGTTGTCGGCATACACCGTCAGTTCCACGCGGTGCAGGTTCATCCAGTTGTCGGCGACGTCCAGCGCGGCGGTCAACAGCCGCGAGCCGACGCCCTTGCCCTGCCAGGCAGTCGCCACGCCCATGCCGAATGAACCGACATGGCTCTGACGCACGCGCAGGTACTGTTCCAGGCCCAGTTGGCCAACCACTTCACCGCCATGTACTGCCACCAGCTGCAAGCGCCGCTCGTTATCCATCACCAAACGCTTGCGCCAGGCTTCCACCGATTGGAAAGGCATTTGCAGCACCTGACGGCAGACCGCCGGTTCGTTGTAGAGCGCGGCGACGCCCTCAAGGTGGGCCTCGGTAAAGCGCTGGATCACGATATGGGGCTCAGGTGTGTGCATTGCGTTTCATCCTTTGAAAGACCAATGGCGGACCAGTGTAGGGGCAAAGTCAGCCGCCTGACGAGCCCGGCGTTTTCCCACACATCAACCAGCGCCATCCTGCATCTGAACGATGGCAGTCCAGCCGTGCAACATCGATACTCAACCCAGGCCCTGCCCCCTGACCCCAGGCCCCGGCCTTCACCCTGTGACGAGAACAACAAAAAAAGTCCCACAGAGGAATACCTATGAGTCGCCTTGATCCCAATGGCCTGTTGCAGGCCTTCAGTACCCTGGCCCTGGATCTGCAGCGCCTGGCCCAACATCAAGACATCGAACATTTCCAGCACCATGCCCTGGCACGGCTGAGCCAGTTGCTGGCATTTGACAGTGCCTGGTGGGGGCGCGCGGCGGTGATTGACGGTATGCCGGAGGAGCACAACAGCTACCTGTACCATTTGCCACCACACTACCTGGCCGACTGGCAGTCGATCCGCCATCTGGACGTGACCGTCGGCCGAGTTCATGCGCGACCCGGCCAGGCCGTGATCATCGACATGCGCGACCCGGCCAATGGCAGCGCCTTGAATTGGCTGGGGCAGCGCCACGGCCTGGGCCAATTGCTGTGCGTGATCCATATCGACCCGCAAACCCACCTCAGCGACCACCTGACGCTATACCGCAAACCCGGTGCGCCCAGGTTCAACACCCATGACTGCCTGCTGCTCAATAATCTGATGTTGCATCTGGTGGCGGCAGTGTCCGCGAACCAGATCCGCACGCTGGTGGCCATGCGTGAAACCCTGACCAGCCCACGCAACCTCGCCTTGGCTGTATGCGACCCTCAAGGCGTATTGCAATGCGCCGAGCGCGGCTTTATCGACATTTTGCTCAGTGAGTGGCCGCGCTGGAGCGGCCCTACCCTGCCGGTACAACTGGATGAACGCGGCCATGCCGGCAAGCACATTCACATCCAGGTTTCGGCAGTGGGCGACCAGTTGCTGCTGGCGGCGCGCCTCAACCGTGCACTGCCCCAGTTGAGCCCGCGAGAGAACGACGTGGCCCAGGGGTTTGGCGAGGGCAAGACTTATAAGCAAGTGGCCCGCGACCTTGGCCTTTCACCCAATACGGTACGTCACCATCTGCGCGCCATTTACACCAAGCTGGGGGTCAACGACAAGGCGCGTATAGCGCACTTGGTACACGCCCCACCCGACTGATCCTCGCCCTTTCAACTTAAGCCTTTGCCACGCTCGTTTTCACGGTCGCGGGCAACTGTTGCCCGTTTTTTGGCTGCCCCTTACAAGAGACGCCTTGCCATGATTCATTCACCTCTACGCAAGATCACAGTGTTGCTTGGCGGCACGCTGCTCAGCCTCGACAACCAGGCTGCCGACCTTAACGCTCGGGACTTTTTTGGCGCACCGGCGGGCACCAGCCTGGGGGTGGTGTACCTGCCCGCCACCCGTGCCGGCGATTTCCATGGGCCCGCCGACAGCACCGGCAAGGCCGACCTCAAGGTCAACGCCCTGGCCTACCGCCAGGTGTATTTCACCGACGCCTGCGGCACGCTGTGTACGCCGCAGTTCATCCTGCCATTTGCCGACATTACGGCGCGCTTGCCCGGCACTGAGCAGCGCACCCGCGAGCGCGGCCTGGGCGATCCACAAGTGGGCGGCACGCTGTTTTTCATCAACGACCCGGCATCGCGCACCTACAGCGGCCTGTTGAGCCTGATCACCGTGCCTCTAGGTGAGTACCACAGCCAGAACCCGGATGTGTCCCCGGGTGCCAACCGTTGGGGCGCCACCTTTGTCTACAACTACACCCAGGGCATCGGCGATAACTGGGTGCTGGAAGCCAACCTCGAAGCCCAGTTTTACGCCAAGAATGACGACTATTTTGGCAGCGAACTCAAGCAAGCCCCGCTGTATCGCCTGCAAGCCTTTGCGTCCTATGACTTCAGCGCCGCCACTTACGGGGCACTGCGCCTGATCCAGGCGGATGGTGGTGCGCTGCGCATCAACAATCTCCGTATCGACGATACCCACAAACGCTACACGCAACTGGGCCTGGAACTGGGGCATTGGCTCGACACCCAGAACCAACTGATGGTCAGCCTTTCGCAAAACGTCGCTGCCTCCAACGGCTATGCCGGGACCGAGGCATTGCTGCGTCTGGTCCATGTGTTCTGATCCCCATTCCTGGAGTTTGAAAATGCCTACTCAACCCTCTGCGGCAAAGGCACGGCTGGCAGCAATCGTGCTGTTTGCCGCCATCACCCCGACCATCCTGATGACCGCACCCGCCGTGGCCGCGCAGTTGGCCAGCGAATGGCAACTGAGCCCGGCACGCATTGGCGATTTGTTTTCCGTGGAGCTGGGCGCGATGAGCCTGGCGACCTTGCCTGCCTGGTGGTGGCTCAAGCGCGTTGACTGGCGCACCGCGGCCCTGATTGCAGCGCTGCTGTTTATCGTGGCCAATCTGTTGTCGATGCGCGCCGACACCTATGCAGCGTTACTGGCGCTGCGCTGTGCCAGCGCCCTGGCCGGCGGCTCATTGATGATCCTCTGCTTGGCCAGCGCCGCCACTACCGCCAATCCCAGCCGTGTCTACGGGCTGTGGGTGATGGGCCAATTAGTCGTCGGTGCACTCGGGCTGATCGTACTGCCGGGCTTGTTCGAGCGGTTTGGACTGAACGCCTGCTACCTGATCCTTGCGGGCTTGATGTCCCTGTTGCTGCCTCTGGCCCGGGCGTTTCCCGCTGGCAATGCCACGGCACCGGCAAACCACGGCCCTTCATTGCCTGGCTCGCGCTGGAAAGCCGCGCTGGGGGTCGGCGCGGTCCTGGCCTTTTACATCAGCCTGGGCGGTGTCTGGACCTTTATCGGTGCCTTGGGCGCCAGTGTCGGGATTTCCCCGCAACACAGTGGTGAGGTACTCGCCATCGCAACCGTAATGGGCATTGCTGGCGCCGCGAGCGCGTCGCTGATTGGCGGGCGACTGCCCCGAGCAATGCTGTTGCTCGGGGGTTATGCGCTGATGGTGGCGGCTGTGCTGCTTTTGCTCGGCGAGCCAGCGCTGCTGCGTTTTGCCCTGGCGGCGCTGCTGTTCAAGTTCACCTGGACGTTCATCCTGCCGTTGGTGCTGGCCTGCCTGGCCGACCTTGATCACAGCGGCAAACTCATGAACGCCTCCAACCTGGTGATCGGCGGTGGCCTGGCCATCGGCCCGGCGATTGCCGGCCGCCTGATCGAGGCCAGCGGCGGGCTCACCCTCCTGCTGCTGGGCGCTGCCGTCATCACGTTGCTTTCCCTGGTGATGATCCTCACCAGCCGTCCCAACCACCTCACCGAACTGGAGCCGGTATGAACCGAACCACCGCATTTTTCTTCGATGAAATGAGCCTGTGGCACAGCGCAGGTGCGCACGCGCTGACATTACCCGTAGGCGGCTGGGTACAGCCGCCGGCTGGCAGCGGTCATGCCGAATCCCCGGAGACCAAACGCCGCTTGAAAAGCTTGTTGGATGTGTCTGGATTGACGCGTCATCTGCACCTGCTTAGCGCACCGCCGGCCAGTGAAGCAGACCTGCTACGGGTGCACAGCAGCGCTTATCTGCAACGCTTCAAGGCCCTGAGCGATGCTGGCGGCGGCGAGCTCGGCCCGCAGGCGCCGATTGGGCCGGGCAGCTACGAGATCGCGAAACTGTCTGCAGGCTTGACCATCGCCGCCGTAGACACGGTGCTCAAGGGGCAGGCGCACAATGCCTATTCCCTGTCTCGGCCGCCTGGGCATCACTGCCTGGCAGACAGCGCCATGGGCTTCTGCTTTCTCGCCAATATTGCCATTGCCATCGAAGCGGCCAAGGTCCATAACGGGCTCGGCAAAGTCGCTGTGATCGACTGGGACGTGCACCACGGTAACGGCACGCAATCAATCTTCGAGGAGCGCGCCGATGTGTTGACGGTTTCACTGCACCAGGACGCTTGCTACCCACCAGGCTACAGCGGCGAACGGGATCGTGGCCGGGGTGCCGGTCTGGGCGCCAACATCAATATCCCGCTGCCACCGGGCAGTGGTCACGCAACCTATGCGCATACGATGGAACGCATTGTGCTGCCCGCCCTGGAGCGTTTCGAGCCAGAGTTGATCATCATCGCCTGCGGCTATGACGCCAATGCCGTCGACCCACTGGCGCGCATGTTGCTGCACAGCGAATCGTTCCGGCTGATGACCCGCAGCCTGCGCGAGGCAGCCGAGCGTTTGTGCCAGGGCCGTCTGGTGCTGGTGCATGAAGGCGGTTACAGCGAAGCCTACGTACCGTTTTGCGGGTTGGCGACTCTGGAGGAATTAAGCGGCGTGCGCACCGCGGTGCAAGACCCAATGCTGGAGTTTGTGCAATTGCAGCAACCCGGTGCGGCGCTGCAAGCGTTTCAGGAGCAGTGGGTGGAGCGGTTGGCGCAGGGGGTCAGCGATTAGCAGCAAGGCGCCACACCCGCGCAATATCCGCGGCGCGCTCGCGCAACAGGCGTGGCGCCTCGCTGCAGGCTTGTTCCAGGCTCATTGGTCCCGACGGTAGGGCAAATGCTGCATCCACACCGTGGGCATACATCTGCTCGTAACCGTCGCCCAAGGTGCCTGCGATCACAATGACCGGTACGCCGTGCTGGCTGGCGATGCGCGCAACCCCGAACGGGGTCTTGCCGCGCAGGGTCTGAGCGTCGAAGCGGCCTTCGCCGGTGATGACCAGGTCGGCGCCGCGTACGGCGTCTTCGAGGCCGACCAGTTCGGCGACCACCTCCACGCCCGGACGAAATTGCGCACCGAGGAATGCCTTGGCGGCGAAGCCCAGACCACCGGCAGCACCACTGCCGGGTTCGTCGCGCACATCCTTGGGCAGCACCTGGGCGCAGTGGTGGGCGAAATGGTCAAGGGCGGCGTCCAGTTGTGCCACCTGCTCGGGACTCGCACCTTTCTGCGGGCCGAAAATCGCTGAGGCACCGTGAGGACCGCACAGGGGGTTATTGACGTCAGCAGCGATCTCAAAACGCACCTGCGCCAAACGCGGGTCGAGCGTTTCAAGGCTAATACACGCCAGGCGCGCCAACGCCAGCCCACCCGGGGACAGCGGCTGACTTTCTGCGTCAAAAAGTTGCACACCCAGGGCCTGCATCGCACCAGCCCCGCCATCGTTGGTAGCACTGCCGCCAATCGCCAGGATAATACGCTGCGCCCCCGCATCCAGGGCGGCGCAGATCAACTCCCCGGTGCCATATGTTGTCGTCGAACACGCGTCGCGCTGGCCGGGCGCGACCAGTTGCAAACCACTGGCCTC
This sequence comes from Pseudomonas sp. W2Jun17, assembly GCF_023127795.1. Classification (NCBI taxonomy): domain Bacteria; kingdom Pseudomonadati; phylum Pseudomonadota; class Gammaproteobacteria; order Pseudomonadales; family Pseudomonadaceae; genus Pseudomonas; species Pseudomonas sp. W2Jun17. Next base: position 195,282 of record NZ_SPKO01000029.1, read on the forward strand.
GGCCATCTCGATAATTGCGGTATGGCTGTCGGCCAACCAGCCCCAACGCGCCTCGACTTCGTCTCCCAGTGGGCCTCGCACGGTTTGCCGGCGCAACTGGCCATTGCACGCGGCAAGTACCGCATCCACCGTGCCCTCGCCGCCATCGGCCATCGGGCATTCGACCAACTGCGCATCCGGCCAGACCTGGGCCAACCCTTCGGCAATGGCCTGGGCCGTGCCTGCGGCACTGAGGCTGTCCTTGAACGAGTCGGGGGCGATGATGATCTTCATGATGGGCTTTCTCCGGTTTTTATAATGCCCATGCTGCCAGTTGGCCTGGGCAATGACGCCGGTCCGATGCACAAGTGCAGGTGGGGTTTGTTGGTCATTTCTACAAAGCCTGCGCCTCCAGAGGCTGAGGCAACAACTGCACGCCCAGGTATAAGGTAAGCATACCGTCGAGGGTCAGCGGGTCGACGCCGCTGAGTTCGGCAATACGCTCCATGCGGTAACGCAAGCTGTTGCGGTGGATGCCCAAGGCATCGGCACACGCCTGGCTTTGCCCGTCGTGCTCGCACCAACTGCGCAAGGTCGCCAGCAGTTGCCCATTGCTATCCTTGGCCAGCACCTTGCGCAATGGGTTGAGCAGCTCGTCCAGCGCGTCGTCGTTGCGATGACGCCAGAGCATGACCGGCAGACGATAACGGGTGAGGGTCAATAGGCGTGTTTGCGGCAGGAGATCGCGGCCATAGGCAAGTAGATCACTGACCCTGCGGTAACAGCGGCGCAGCCCTGGCAAGCCATCCGCTTGCCCGCCAACCGCAACACGCAGGATAGTCCAACCCAGGCCGTCGAGCTTTTCCAGCAAACGCGGATTATCGACCTGCACAGCGGCAGGCCGGCACCACAGCAGGGAGAACTGCGCAGGGCTGACGCACCAACTGTCGGGATAGCGGCTGGTGAGCCAGGCACTCAAGGCTTCTGCCGATTGGCCCGGGCCCAGTTCGAACAGGTATGGCGTGCGCGCCAGATGCGGTTTGAGGCCCAGTTGCCGGGCTTCGTCCACCAGGCGGGGGGAGTCGCCATTGTCGGCCAGCAGCAAGGCCAGCAAATCATCGCAACGCTGGCGTCGCCATTGCTGCTCAGCTTGCTGATGGCGGTGGCTGACCAACATTTCAGCCGTCATGCGCACCAGTTCGGCATAGGTGCGCAGGCCATCGGGTTCGCCGGTAATGCCCAGCACGCCGATCAGCCGCTGATCGTGCATAAGCGGCAGGTTAATGCCCGGTTGCACGCCCTTGAGGTGCTTGGCGGTCTGCCCGTCGATTTCCACCACCCGGCCATTGGCCAGGACCAACTGCGCCCCTTCGTGACGAGTATTGATACGCTCCGGCTCACCGCTGCCGAGGATCAGGCCCTGGCTGTCCATGACGTTGACGTTATACGGCAGGATTGCCATGGTGCGATCGACAATCTCCTGCGCCAAGTCATGATCCAACTCGAACATGGGGCTAATTTCCTGAAAAGACGGGTTGTTCACCGGCACAGCGCAAACGCGGCTTCGCTGTGCGCCGGCACAAAGACAGTCGCCCATTACGTCGCCGAGACTGTTGGGGCGGTCAACGTTACCCTCGCGCCGCGAAAAATCATAATAAAGAGAGAATCCCATGCCACAGAGCGCCACTGCAGCACTGGCCAGCGATGACGATAAAAACGCCATCTACAAGCGCATCACCCTGCGCCTGATCCCCTTCATCTTTATCTGCTACCTGTTCAATTACCTCGACCGGGTAAACGTTGGCTTTGCCAAGCTGCAGATGCTCGATGCGTTGAAGTTCAGCGAAACCGTGTACGGCCTGGGCGCCGGGATTTTCTTTATCGGCTACGTGCTGTGCGGCGTGCCGAGCAACCTGGCACTCACCCGGTTCGGCCCACGGCGCTGGATCGCGTTGATGATGATCGTGTGGGGGACGCTGTCTACCTGCTTGCTGTTTGTGACCACGCCGACGCATTTCTACACCTTACGCCTGTTTACCGGTGCCGCTGAAGCCGGCTTCTTCCCCGGCGTGGTGCTGTACCTCTCGCAGTGGTTCCCGACCTTCCGCCGTGGGCGGATCATGGCGCTGTTCATGTCGGCAATCCCGGTGTCCGGCTTGCTCGGCAGCCCGTTCTCTGGGTGGATCCTCAACCACTTCGCAGCCGGCCAAGGTGGCCTGGCGGGCTGGCAGTGGATGTTCCTGCTGCAGGGCATCCCGACTGTGATCCTCGGCGCCCTCGCCTACTTTCTGCTCAGTGACAGCTTCGCCAATGCCAAGTGGCTCAAGCCCCATGAGCGCGCAGTGTTGGAAGCCGACCAGGCCACGGACCTGGCGAACAAGCCCGCAACCACCAGCGATTCGCTGGCCGAAGTCTTCAAGAACCCGGCGATCTGGGCGTTCGGCCTGATCTACTTCTGCATCCAGAGCGGCGTGTATGCGATCAACTTCTGGCTGCCTTCGATCATCAAGAACCTGGGGTTCAGCGACAACCTGGTGATTGGCTGGCTCAGCGCGATCCCCTATTTGCTGGCGGCGGTGTTCATGCTGCTGGTGGGCCGCTCCGCTGACTTGCGCAAGGAACGCCGCTGGCACTTGGTAGTGCCGATGCTGATGGGCGCCATCGGCCTGGTGATTGCGGTTAACTTCGCCACCACTCCGGCCATCGCCATCCTTGGCTTGACCATCGCCACCATGGGTGCACTTACCGGCCTGCCAATGTTCTGGCCGGTGCCCACCGCCATGCTCAGTGCCGGTGCCGCAGCGGGTGGCTTGGCGTTGATCAACTCCATGGGGCAGATGGCGGGGTTTCTCAGCCCGTATATCGTCGGTTTTGTGAAAGATGCCACTGGTTCAACCGATGTGGCGTTGTACCTGCTGGCGGCGGTGATTGTGGGTGGGAGTATGTTGGCTTTGCGGATGACGCGTGCGCTCAAGGTTTAACCTCCATGGGACGGCGCAGATGCTCTTGGAAGGCGTGAGGGTGTTTGCGCCGGCACACGCTGCCTTGAATGGAATTAAAGGCTTGCTTTTTATACCTGTCACTTTTGACAGTATTCAAATTTTTGGATCGCATTTAGCCTTCACTGTGAATTCATTTCACTTCTTGAAGGGCTATCGAGATGATCAGTAAAACAGCACAGGGCACCCAAGGTAAGTTAACAGTCACAGTAGCAGGCGCGCACAACCTGACCTTCCAAGGTGACGCGGATAAAATGGATATGTACCAGGAGCCAAATGGAATATGGCATTTGGTGGCGACAAAACGTCTCTCGCCAGAGCCCAACCATTTTTATGGCATTGATATTTATCTTCCCGCTGAGCTACCGAGTGACGAGACCGAACACAGCTATAGCTTTGCCGATGGGCACGCCAGGTTGCTCTTTTCTGCGTATGAAAACTCGGGCATTTCTCCCTATTGGGCAACTGCCGGGGAGATAACAGTGTCATTCGACGGTGAACGGATGCAGGCGTCTTTCTCGGGTAAAGCGCAGTTTGGTAGCGATAAACAAATAACGCTGACAAAAGGTGATGTCGACCTGACAGGCGTGTCAATGGTTCACAGCGCCCAGTATCCGGCCAAGGGTGAACTGGACCTGACTTTCGAGGGTGGGCCGCTACCGGGTTCTTACTCTTTCAAAACCGACCTGCGGATTGATAGCTCCGACTTCGGGGGCCACCGCCCGGATCGCCGAATCTTCATGGGCGACTATTACGATGACGGCTTGCCGCGGACTCGGAATATTTTTGCCATCGTGGTCTATAACGACGCGAAGGGATTGATCCATGACCTGGCCGGCAATAATGACGTCCGCGTTCAGTTTCAACGACTCGACACTTATGGGACGGTGACAGCCCATGCTGGGGTGCTGAAACTGAACGAAGAAGTCACTGACGAGCATGGCTCGGGTGAGTTTGCCTGTTCCTTTCGAAGAAATGACGGGCCTGAGTTTACTGCCATAGGGACGTTTACACTGGACAAGGCCCGTCATTAACCAAAGGGCACCGGCGGTGGGCGGTTACAGCTGCCCGCCGCCGTCGATATCGATGATGCTTCCCGTTATAAAGCTGTTCTCCATGGCCAGCACATACCCCGCCGCCACTTCTTCAGCCTGCCCTACCCGGCCAACCGGCAATGCCCCGCCTGCGTTGGCAAACATCGCCACGCGCTGCTCTTGCGCCAACCCGGCATAGGCCGGGGTGTCAATCACGCCCGGGCTGATGACATTGACTCGACGTGGCGCCAGTTCCTTGGCCAGTTGCTTGCCCAATGCTTCGGTCGCAGCGTTGATGCCGGTCTTGATGAACTGCCCCGGTGCCAGCTTGCGCCCCAACTGACCGGAAGTCAGGCTGATGCTGCCGTGTTCATTCAGGAACGGCAGCGCCTGTTGAATCGCACGCAGCGCGCCCCAGAGTTTCACATTGAAATTTTCCTGGGCTTCGTCAAGGTCGGTTTCGATCAGGGGCTTGGCCCGCACCGAAGGGCCCGAGGTGTAGACCAGGTGGTCAAAATGCCCCACCGTTTCGAACAATCGCTGCAACGACGCGCTATCGGTGACGTCCACCGGTTCGCTGCGTGCGCCTTTCTCGATGCCGGAGGTCAAGCGACGCCCGGCCAGCACCACGTGCGCGCCGCGAGCAATGGCCGCCTGGGCCACTGCCGCGCCGATACCGCTGCTGCCGCCAATAACGATGACGGTTTTACCGCTCAGAGAAGAGACCATGTGCAAACTACCTGGATAAGAAAGTGAGCCTTCATCTTCACAGCTTGGCAATCGGTGAAAAATCCGGGTAAAACGACAAGATCTTTAAAGGATTTTTATCAATGGGCTCGATTCTCGACCTTGAAGTCTTTGTGCGCAGCGCCGACACCGGTAGCCTGACCGCTGCCGCCCGTAGCCTCGGCCTTACCCCAGCAGCGGCCAGTATTGCCCTCAAGCGTCTTGAAACCCGGCTCGGCATCCGCCTGCTTGCCCGCTCCACCCGCAGCATGCGCCTGACCGAAGAAGGCCGGCGTTATCTGGACAGCGTGCGAGTGGCGCTGGAAGCCCTGTCCGAAGGCGAACATGCCATCAAGCAACAAGGCCAAAGCCTCAGTGGTTTATTGCAATTGGCCGCTCCCTCGGACTTTGGCCGCAATGTGCTGCTGGGCTGGCTGGATGAGTTCAAGCTCGAGCATCCGAACATCCGCCTGCAATTGTTACTCAACGACAGCAATGCCGATTTGTTTCGCGACACCGTCGATATCGCCCTGCGCTTTGGCGTGCCGAGGGATTCCAGCCTGGTGGCGCTGCCGGTGGTGCCCGGCCACCAGCGCATCGTCTGCGCCAGCCCCGACTACCTGGCGCGCTACGGTGCACCGCAGGTGCCTGCAGATTTGGCGCAGCACAGTACGCTGCGCTACATGCGCCGCGGGCAGGCCAATAGCACCTGGTATTTCCGCCAGGGCACACTGCTGCAGGAGGTCGAAGTCAGCGGCGACTACCTCAGCGATGACGGCGAAATCGTTCGGCGCTGGGCGCTGGCCGGCCATGGCATTGCCTATAAAGCCAACCTGGATGTGGCCCGAGACATCCAGGCCGGGCGGCTGGTGCCGCTGCTTCCCGACTGGCAAGGCGAACCCACGCCGTTCAACCTGATGTGCCCTCACCGTCTGCAAGTGTCGGAGCGGGTGAAAGTGCTGCATCGTTTTTTACAGGCCCGCTGCCAGACATTGCTGCGCGGATGAAGAAATGCGCCCAGGGCTTGTTCCAGAGCCGTCGGGTCTGGTATTGCATGACTCACATTTGCCTGCAATGAGGAGCTTTGCATGATTTACCGCACATTGGGCCAGTCCGGGTTGAAAGTCAGCGCACTGACGCTCGGCACCATGATGTTTGGCGAACAAACCAGCACCGAAGACTCGCTGCGTATCATCGACAAGGCCTGGGACCAGGGTATCAATTTTATCGACACCGCCGACGTCTACACCGGCGGGCGCTCCGAAGAGATCGTCGGCGAAGCCATTGCGCGCAATCGCCAGGATTGGGTGCTGGCCACCAAGGTCGGCTTCGGCCCCGCCGATGGTTTGCCCAACCGCAGCGGGCTGAACCGCAAGCGCATCTTCAATGCGTTGGAAGCCAGCCTTGCGCGCCTGGATACCGATTACCTGGACATCTACTATCTGCACCGTGAAGATCACGACACGCCTTTGGAGGTAACCGTGTCGGCCATTGGCGACCTGATCCGCCAAGGCAAGATCCGCTACTGGGGCCTGTCCAATTATCGCGGTTGGCGCATCGCTGAAGTGATTCGCGTGGCCGAGCGCCTGGGGGTAGATAAACCCATTATCAGCCAGCCGCTGTATAACATCGTCAACCGCCAGGCCGAGGTCGAGCAAATCACAGCGGCGGCAGCCTATGGTTTGGGTGTAGTGCCTTACAGCCCGCTGGCACGTGGGGTGCTCAGTGGCAAGTACGCACCTGACGTTACACCTGAGCCAGGCAGCCGTGCCGCGCGCCAGGACAAGCGCATCCTGGAAACCGAATGGCGGGTGGAGTCGCTACGCATCGCCCAGCTGATCCAGCAATACACCCAGGGACGTGGCGTGGGGATTGTAGAGTTCGCAATTGCCTGGGTGCTGAACAACGCGGCAGTGAGTTCGGCGATTGTGGGGCCGCGTACCGAGGCGCAGTGGGATGCCTACACTCGCGCGCTGGACGTAAACATCACGCCTGAGGATGAGGCCTTCATTGATTCGCTGGTCACGCCCGGGCACTCGTCCACTCCGGGGTTCAACGACGTGGGCCATTTTGTTTCCGGCCGCGTGGCGTTGCGAGCGGGCTGAAATCTGCCTGATAGCATGGAGATTAAAATGTGGGTGGGAGCAAACTCCCGCCCACATTCTATTTCTCGCAAAAAACGCCATACTCCCCTCCTGGAACTGGATATGAATCGGCTTTCGCGAGGACAGTGTGTCTAAAGGTGTTGTGTTATCGGTCTTGGCCTCGGTGTTGTTTGCCGTGATGTATTACTTCACGTCACTGCTCACACCGTTGAGTGGTCTGGAGATTTTCGGCTGGCGCATGTTGCTTACAGTACCGTGCATGACGGTGTTCATGATCGTCAGCGGCGAGTGGCGGCGGGTGTGGGAACTGTTGCGGATGTTGGCGGCCAAGCCGCGCCTGATCGCCGGGGTGCTGGTGTCTTCTGCCTTGCTCGGCGTGCAGTTGTGGCTGTTTATGTGGGCGCCGCTGAATGGGCGCAGCCTGGACGTTTCCGTGGGGTACTTCCTGCTGCCGCTGACCATGGTGCTCACCGGGCGCCTGGTCTATGGCGAGCGGTTGTCACGGTTGCAACAGATCGCCGTGGTGTTTGCCGCGCTGGGCGTACTGAACGAGTTGTATCAGGCTGGTGGTTTTTCCTGGGCAACGCTGGTGGTGATCATAGGCTACCCGGTGTATTTCGTGGTGCGCAAATATCTGAACACCGATCATTTGGGCGGGCTGTGGCTGGATATGGCGTTGATGCTGCCGGTGGCCTGGTGGTTTGTGCAGAGCGGCGAACAGGGTTTTGCGGTGCTCGATGTGCATCCCAAGCTATACGGGTTGATTCCGATGCTGGGCTTGATCAGCGCTTCGGCGCTGGTGAGCTACATCATTGCCAGTCGCTTGCTGGCCTTCAGCCTGTTCGGGCTGCTGAGCTACGTAGAACCGGTGCTGCTGCTGGCGGTGGCCCTGCTGTTGGGCGAAGGCATCCAAGGCGGGCAATGGCTGACCTATATCCCGATCTGGCTGGCGGTGATGGTCCTGGTGTATGAAGGGTTCAAACATCTAGTGCGTCAGCACCGAGCTTGAGTGGCTGGATGGAAGTGGCGCAATGGCGTGGGGTATCCATTCCCCTCTGTCGAGTCAGGTCCTGACTTCGGTCGTCGGTAATTCAGGCGTACCTACGCTTTGTTCAATGACGTCGGCTGTGTTCTCCAACCTTTTCCTCCACTTACCGTAATGGGGGATGTTGCTCTGGATTTGACTGCCCACCCTTTCCAAGTTGGCATCCATCTCTGCCTTATCAACACCAAACACCTTGCCGACACGATTGTCGTGATTCAATTCAAGCAGCGTTCCTTTGATGGGGTCTTTCAGGATGGTTTCGATGGAATTCGCCACGTTGTCAGGAAGACCCAGCGCTTTCAACGCGGTGGCGAGGCCATGCCCAGGACTTCTGAGTTGCTTCAGGAACTCGTCGTAAAGACCCATTAGGTCATTAGCGCGCACGTTGTCCAGGGAGACACTGGTTATTTTCTTGCGGAACTCGTTGAAGGTCATGGGTTCAAGCGGTTTGTTTTGGTTCAACCCGTTTTGGACGAAATAAAATCTCCTCGCCTTGGCGTCCTTTTTTTGGCCGCCGCCTTGCAAGTTTCCATAAGCGTCGTAGCTATAGACGATGGCTTCTCCATCTGGCCGATACCCGACATAAAACGCCTTTCCATCTGGTTCCAGTTTATAGAGCTGCGTTCGCACCAGCCCGTCGACCTGAGCGGGTGGGACCGAGGCGTCTTTGTTCAACCGCTCGAAAATATCCCCCCGCTCATGGCCGAAACTACCCACGACCGCATTAATATCGCCAGCCGCGAACTCGCCGAACTGCTTGTTGACCCGTTCCTGCTGTTTGGGTGCTTCAGGATTGGAAAAATGCTGGGTAAATCGCTTTCGCTCAGTCGGGTCATTGGCTACGTCCTTGAGCCAGGCCGTCATTTCCTCTGCATCCTTGAACTCATGAAACGAGGTCACGTCATCTTCCGGCATATACAGGACGAGATTAGGCCCATCTTCGGTAGGCGGCACCCGCTTGATCACCATCATGTCATTGGACTGGGCGCCATCAACCGCGAATGTCGAGACCTGCACTCCGGGCGCACCCGGTTTGTTGGGTGAGACCACAGCCTTCACCAACTGATAACCCTCGGCACTGAGGGTGTCGCCCAGGAACTCGGTTTCGCCATCATCCAGAAACTTCTTACGCGCCTGATTGACCAGGTCTGCATCATCGGATGAACGCACATAGCGAACTGGCTCGGTCTGTTCCGCTGGTAGGCTGGGCTCGATCGGGCGTTGAGGGGTAGGACAATTCACATTCATAAGCGGACCTCTTCGGAATGGAAGCGCAGGTTTTTCTGCGCTCCTCGCCTCTGTGTGATATTTGAAAAACCATTTGTTCCTATTTCACCGCCCGGCAATTACAACCCGATATAACAGACACAAAAAAGCCCGGTAAAAACCGGGCTTTTTCGTTATCCATTGAATTACTCGGCAGTCAGTACGCCACGACGCACCTGGTCGCGCTCAATCGACTCGAACAGCGCCTTGAAATTGCCTTCGCCAAATCCATCGTCGCCCTTGCGCTGAATGAACTCGAAGAACACCGGCCCCATCAGGGTTTCCGAGAAGATCTGCAAAAGCAGGCGCTTATCGCCTGCAATCGAGGAACCATCCAGCAGGATGCCACGCGATTGCAACTGGTCTACCGGCTCGCCGTGGTTCGGCAGGCGGCCTTCCAGCATTTCGTAGTAAGTGTCTGGCGGTGCGGTCATAAAACGCATGCCGATCTTCTTCAACGCGTCCCAGGTTTTGACCAGGTCGTCGGTGAGGAACGCCACGTGCTGGATGCCCTCGCCGTTGAACTGCATCAGGAACTCTTCGATCTGCCCGGCGCCCTTGGACGATTCTTCGTTCAACGGGATGCGGATCTTGCCATCCGGTGCGCTCATGGCCTTGGAGGTCAGGCCAGTGTATTCGCCCTTGATGTCGAAATAGCGCGCTTCGCGGAAGTTGAACAGTTTTTCGTAGAAGTTGGCCCAGTAGATCATGCGTCCGCGATAGACGTTATGGGTCAGGTGGTCGATGACCTTGAGGCCGGCGCCTACCGGATTGCGGTCAACGCCTTCGAGATAGACGAAATCGATGTCATAGATCGAGTTACCTTCGCCGAAGCGGTCGATCAGGTACAGCGGCGAACCGCCGATACCCTTGATCGCCGGCAGGTTCAGTTCCATCGGCCCGGTTTCAATATGAATCGGCTGGGCGCCCAGTTCCAGGGCCCGGTTGTAGGCTTTTTGCGAGTCCTTGACGCGGAATGCCATGCCGCACACCGACGGCCCATGTTCGGCCGCGAAGTAGGCGGCGAGACTGCCGGGTTCGTTGTTGAGGATCAGGTTGATCTCGCCCTGGCGATACAGGTGCACGTCCTTGGAACGGTGGGTCGCCACCTTGGTGAAGCCCATGATCTCGAAGATCGGCTCCAGCGTGCCAGGCGTCGGCGATGCGAATTCGATAAATTCAAAGCCCATCAGGCCCATCGGGTTTTCATATTGGTCGGTCATTTCGATGCCTCATCATTCTTGTAGGTAGCAATTGATCAGTTGCGAGCAAGGATGAGGTTCGAGGGTGGCGCACAGGAAAGACCCCGCACGCTGCGGGCGAGGAAGTCACCAAAGATGAGGGGGGAGCCGAGTAGCTTCATGGTGTCATCAGTCTCTGACGGCCGAGGCTTGCGTGAGCGCAAGTCCATATTCTTGTATGCGTAAACCGATTCTACACAGCGTAAACAGATTTGTCCGTACTCTTATCAAATCCCCATTGCCCTCCTTCGTGCAAGAGGTTTGTAGCAAGCGCGCCGGCTGGTTGAGCACCCGGGACACGCGTGAATAGGCCCTCAGCCCAGAATCAACAATCGGTAGCGAGCGTACTTGAGCAATGCCATCTATCATCGGCACATACCCTTTTTTTTCAGCGACTGACTGTCCCTATGCCCCTGACCTCCAAAGGCCCACGAGGCCGAGCCACACGTTACGTCATCAGCGCAACCTGTGGACTGCTCCCGATTCTGCTGGGGGTCGCGATTCTTTACTGGCAAGCTGAACGCACACTTGAACAAAGCACCACACAAACGGCTCAGGAAGCAGTGCGCCAGTTCGATTTGATGCTCGACAATACCGCCCTCGCCGCCCGGGATTTGCTGCCATTGGCAGGCAAACCGTGCGATAACGCGGCGAAACTGGCGCTGCGCGAACAGGTCACGCGCCGGCCGTTCGTACGCGCCACCACGTTGTCCTGGCAGAAAAACATTTATTGCAGCTCACTGTTTGGCGGCGACTACCAATCGCCGGTCAACCCGGACGACTATGTGGATGGCCGGTTGTGGTTGATGAATGGCAACCCTGTCACGCCAGATACTGCGTTACTGGTTTACCGCCTGGTGGAGGGTGAGCAAGGCGCGTTTGCCTCGATCGACAGCTACCACCTCACCAATGCCTTGCGCCTGATCAGTCGTTACGCCTATTTGGTGCTGCAAGTCGGGCCCAATTGGCTGGATGCCGACGGCAAAGTGCATAACGACGCAGTGCCCGTGTTCGCCGTGGCGCATCATCACCTGGCGTCGGCGCGCTATCACTACAGCGTCGAGGCCGGGATGCCTGCCGGGGAAACCTGGCGTTATATGCAGGCCCGCTATCCGGCGGTGTTCAGCCTGGTGGCGTTCTTTGGTGTGCTGGCTGGCATCCTCGCCCATTGGCTGCAAAAACGCTCGTCGGCACCCACCCACGAACTGCAACGTGCATTAAGCGCCAACGAATTTATCCCGTATTTCCAACCCGTGGTGCGCGGTGATACGCGTCAGTGGGCCGGTTGCGAAGTGCTGATGCGCTGGAAACATCCCAAAGAGGGCCTGGTGCGGCCAGATTTGTTTATTCCCCTGGCCGAAGACTCCGGCCTCATCGTGCCGATGACCCGCGCCCTGCTGCGCCAGACCGCCACGCAACTGGCGCCCCATGCCGAACGCTTCAACCCCGGTTTTCATATTGGCGTGAACATTACCGCGCGGCATTGCCAGGACCTCGAACTGGTGAACGATTGCCAGGAGTTTCTCGCAGCCTTCCCGCCCGGCCAGGTCACCTTGGTACTGGAGCTGACCGAACGCGAGCTGATCGAGCCCACCGAGACCACCCGCAGACTGTTTGACGCCCTGCATCAGTTGGGGGTGATGATCGCGATCGATGACTTCGGCACCGGCCATTCCAGCCTCGGTTACTTGCGCAACTTCAATGTCGACTACTTGAAGATTGATCAGAGCTTTGTCGCCATGATCGGTGTGGATGCACTGTCACGGCATATTCTGGACAGCATCATAGAACTGTCAGCCAAGCTTGACCTTGGCATTGTTGCCGAAGGCGTGGAAACAGCAGAACAGTGTGAATACCTCGTCGCCCAAGGTGTGGATTTCTTACAAGGTTACCTGTTCGGCAAGCCGCTACCCTGCGATGAGTTCATTAAATCGTTAGGCAACCGATGAAAGATTGTTATTTGGACAGAAGACATGATTTACTCCAGAGGGATTAACTACTACAATTTTTCTGCCTGTGCAGAACTCGCAGAAGGGTCTTCTTCGTTGACGTCGTGTTAACGTTTCTGGCTTATAGCTTTGTCTGCAGTTGATATCAGCCACTACACTATTGGAGTACAGATTTTGTCCAGACTCGCCGAATTTCGCGCAGCAGAAAAAGCCCTTCAAGAGCAGCTGGCCCAGCTGGAATCCTTGAAGAATGACGCAGGCTTGAAGAAAGAAATCGAATTCGAAGAAAAGCTCAAAAAGCTGATGGACAGCTACGGCAAAAGTCTGCGCGATGTCATCGCCATTCTTGATCCAGCCCCGCGCAAGGCGGGTGCAACCATCGCCGCAGCGCCAAAGCAGCGCCGTGCACGGGTCGTCAAGGTTTACCACAACCCGCATACCGGTGAGCTGATCGAGACCAAAGGCGGCAACCACCGCGGCCTGAAAGCGTGGAAAGAAGAGTACGGCGCTGCCACGGTAGATTCCTGGCTGCGCGGTTAATCATTCCGCACTAAAAAAAGCCCCGCACATGCGGGGCTTTTTTGCAGTTGACGGTTCGAAAGCGAACTTAACCAGCCGTTCATTTTGCTCAAAACCACTAAAAAGGGTCGATTCAAAGTTTCAGGCTGTTGCGCACCGAACTGACTTCGTCTTTGCTCGCCTCGTAGGCTTGCGCCTGGCCCGCGTAAGAAAATACATAGGCCTTATCTGTATCCACTGCGCCGACTAATGTTTGTGACAACACGTGCCGTCCATTTTCGGTTATCACGCAAGTAGTCTCCAACGCTTCAAGGCGACTCAGTGTCGTAGGATGCATCTTGCTGCACACGCTTTGATAACCGCCCTGGGCGAAATCTTTCTGAATCGATTTGCGCATTTCCAGTAACACGCCTGGAAGATTAACTTTATGTCCGGTTTCAATTGGCGTGCCGGTCAACTCCATGACCATCAGGGTTGCGCCGTTTTCATCATTTTTGATCGCGCGCTGGCGAGACACTGTTTGAGCCTTCGCGGGGACTTCGTCGTCAGGTATGACTTCTTCGACCTGCCAGCCGCTGGGCCAATGAATCTCCGGGTCGGCCGCCAATACGAACGGGCTCCCCAGCATCAGGCACAACGTACTCAACAGCGATTTACGAAACTCGATCATTATGAAAAACGCCCAGGGTTCAAGCCGCAAAGTTTGCGGCCCCGGACCCGCCGCTCGCAAGGGCCGCTTGCGTTTTTTCATTTGGCGCGGCAGGTAGCCCTTGCGTATCATGAGCCGGCAGCACGGATGCTTGCCGCACGCCAAGGGACCGCTTTGCCCCATTTTTTCTGGAGGGCCCATGAGCCTGCACGAACTGAACACCTTCCCGGGCGTCACTGCCCAACCTGACACCGCCACTGCAAATTTTGTGTTTAACCACACCATGTTGCGGGTCAAGGACATCACCAAATCGCTGGACTTCTACACCCGCGTGCTGGGTTTCTCCCTGGTTGAAAAACGCGACTTCCCGGAAGCCGAATTCAGCCTGTATTTCCTCGCCCTGGTGGACAAGGCCCAAATCCCGGCCGACGCCGCCGAGCGCACCCAGTGGATGAAATCGATTCCGGGCATCCTTGAGCTGACCCATAACCACGGCACCGAAAACGACGCCGACTTTGCCTATCACAACGGCAATACCGACCCGCGTGGCTTTGGCCATATCTGTATTTCGGTACCGGATATCGTCGCTGCGTGCGAGCGTTTCGAAGCGCTGGGCTGCGATTTCCAGAAGCGCCTGACGGATGGCCGCATGAAGAGCCTGGCCTTCATCAAGGACCCGGATGGTTACTGGGTCGAGATCATCCAGCCGGCGCCGATGTAACACGCGGCGCGTCTCGCGCAGTACGCAGGAATGAAAAAGCCCCATGATTGCTCATGGGGCTTTTTTGGTTTTTCGCGTGTCACTTATGCCGGGGCTGATGTGCGAATCAAGTGATCGAATGCACTCAGGGAGGCCTTGGCACCCTCGCCCACCGCAATGACGATCTGCTTGTAGGGCACGGTAGTGACGTCACCGGCCGCAAATACACCCGGCAGTGACGTCTCGCCACGGGCATCCACGATGATCTCGCCGCGCGGCGTCAGCTCCACCGTGCCTTTGAGCCAGTCGGTGTTGGGCAACAAACCGATCTGCACGAAGATACCTTCCAGGTCGATAGTCTTGAACTCACCACTGTCGCGATCCTTGTAGGCAAGGCCGGTGACTTTCTGACCATCGCCTTTGACTTCGCTGGTCAGCGCGCTGGTAATCACATCCACGTTCGGCAAGCTGTAAAGCTTGCGTTGCAGCACCGCATCGGCGCGCAACTTGCTGTCAAACTCCAGCAACGTGACATGGTTGACGATCCCGGCCAGATCAATAGCCGCTTCCACACCGGAGTTACCGCCGCCGATCACCGCAACGCGCTTGCCCTTGAACAGCGGCCCATCGCAGTGCGGGCAGAAGCACACGCCCTTGGCCTTGTATTCCTGCTCGCCCGGCACACCCATCTCTCTCCAGCGGGCGCCAGTGGCCAGGATAACGGTCTTGGACTTGAGGGTCGCACCGCTTTCGAAGCGAATCTCATGCAACTCACCGGCATTTTTCGCCGGCACCAGGCTGCTGGCGCGCTGCAGGTTCATGATGTCCACGTCGTACTGACGCACATGCGCTTCCAACGCACTGGCCAGTTTCGGCCCTTCGGTTTCCTGTACCGAGATAAAGTTCTCGATGGACATGGTGTCTAGCACCTGGCCACCAAAACGTTCCGCCGCTACACCGGTACGGATACCTTTACGGGCTGCGTAGATGGCCGCCGAGGAACCGGCTGGGCCGCCGCCGACAACCAATACATCGAACGCCTCTTTGGCACTGATTTTCTCGGCGGCTTTTTCGAGGCCGCTAGTGTCGAGCTTGGCAAGAATTTCTTCCAGGCCCATGCGGCCCTGGCCGAAGTTCACTCCATTCAAGTAGACACTGGGCACCGCCATGATCTGGCGTTCGTCGACTTCGGCCTGGAACAGCGCGCCGTCGATGGCCACATGACGGATATTGGGGTTCAGCACCGCCATCAGGTTCAGGGCCTGGACCACGTCCGGGCAGTTCTGGCACGACAGCGAAAAGTATGTCTCGAAGCTGAACTCACCTTTAAGGGCGCGGATCTGTTCAATCACTTCGACACTGGCCTTCGACGGGTGGCCACCGACTTGCAACAGAGCCAGCACCAGCGAAGTGAATTCATGACCCATGGGGATGCCGGCGAAGCGCAGGCTGATATCGGCACCCGGGCGGTTGATGGAGAACGATGGCCGGCGCGCATCATCGCCATCGGTTTTCAGGGTAATCAGCGTGGTGAGGCTGATGACGTCCTGTAAAAGAGCAAGCATTTCCTGGGATTTCGCGCCGTCGTCGAGGGAGGCGACGATCTCGATCGGCTGGGTGACCCGTTCCAGGTATGACTTCAACTGAGCTTTAAGATTGGCGTCCAACATACGGGCGATTTCCTGTTCATTCGGTTTATTGCAGACAAAAAAACGCCCGAGCGAATCTCGCCCGGGCGTTTTGAGGGCGGATGCAGCTTACTTAAGTGCGGATTCCCGCCCTTGATACGTCTTCACAGACTTAGATCTTGCCGACCAGGTCCAGGGACGGAGCCAAGGTAGCCTCGCCTTCTTTCCACTTGGCTGGGCACACTTCGCCTGGGTGGGCAGCGACGTATTGAGCAGCCTTGATCTTGCGCAGTAGCTCGGAAGCGTCACGGCCAACACCGCCGTCGTTCAGTTCAACGATCTTGATCTGACCTTCCGGGTTGATCACGAAAGTACCGCGGTCTGCCAAGCCGGCTTCTTCGATCAGTACGTCGAAGTTGCGGGAGATGGTCAGGGTTGGGTCACCGATCATGGTGTACTGGATTTTGCCGATGGCTGGCGAAGTGTTGTGCCAGGCAGCGTGGGCAAAATGGGTGTCTGTGGACACGCTGTAGATTTCGACGCCCAGCTTCTGGAATTCGGCGTAGTTGTCAGCCAGGTCTTCCAGTTCGGTTGGGCAAACGAAGGTAAAGTCGGCTGGGTAGAAGAATACTACCGACCACTTGCCTTTCAGGTCAGCGTCGGTCACATCCAGGAAGCTGCCGTTTTTGAAAGCGGTGGCTTTAAACGGTTTTACTTGGCTGTTGATGATAGGCATCGTTGACTCTCCGTCAGGGGTTAAGAAGTTGATGAGATGAATCCTACCGACTCTTTCGGTCGATGGCCCATTGGCAAACCTGATGCTGATGATTGGCTTTCTCTATCAAGTGGCGGTATTAATAGAAGAAATTTCAAATCAGCGGCTGGGTGGCCAAGGTCATGCCGAGAAACGGCGTCGCTTCAACATAGCGCATGGCGGATTTCATGTCGTTCCACCCGACGTAACTCATCAGCGACTTCAAGTCCCAGCCACTGCGATGGGCCCAGGTGGCAAAGCCGCGCCGCAGGGAGTGGCTGGTGTATTGCTCGGCGGGGATGCCTGCACGTTCCAGGGCCTGGCGCAATAATGGGATGACACTATTGGGATGCAGCCCCTCCTCGCCCAGGTTGCCCCAACGGTCGATGCCGCGAAAGACCGGGCCGCGAACCAGCGCCGAGGCGCTGAGCCAGTCGCTGTAAGCTTGCACCGGGCACAGGCGCAGCAGCGCTGGCGTCTGGTATGTCTTGCCCAGGTTTTCCCGATCGCCTTTGCTACGCGGTAGGTACAGGCTGATCCCGGCGCCGGGCACAGCCTGGACGTGCTCAATGCTTAATCGGACCAGCTCATCACTGCGAAACCCCCGCCAAAAGCCCAGCAGGACCAGCGCAGTGTCACGCTTGGCGCGCAGCAATCGGGGCTGGTCCTGGTTTTCGCTGGCCTGGCTTGCTTCAAGCGCCAGTGAAGTGACGACCTGCTCAAGATGCTGTAGCTGCAAAGGCTCTGCCTGCCGCTCGCGCGCTGGATGCACGGCACGAATCCCCTTGAGCACCTTGCGCACCACGGGCGCTTTCGTCGGATCGGCAAAGCCCTGGCTGGTATGCCACTGCGCCAGTGCCGAAAGCCGCAGTTTCAAGGTGTTCACCGCCAACACTCCGGCGTGCGCCACCAGATAACGCGCCACGCTGTCGCTGGTGGCCGGCAGAAACCCTCCCCAACTCACTTCGAAGTGCTCGATCGCCGCACGGTAGCTGCGGCGCGTGTTGTCTCGGGTCGCAGCGTTGAGATATCGATCCAGCTCGCTCATGGGTGTCGTTTCGTACTGCCGGCAGGGGAAGTGGCGGTTAAAACCGTTATGACACGGGATAATACGCCAATATCCCATCTGTTAAATCATGAATTTCAACGATTTTTTATACGTGCTAAAGTATGTATATACATACCATGTACCACAGTACTAAATCGACGGAGACTCCATGGCTCGCGGCGGCATAAACAAAGCAGTAGTTCAAACGGCACGCTTGGCAATCCTTGCCCGCGGCGAAAACCCCAGCATCGACGCAGTACGGATCGAGATGGGTAATACCGGTTCCAAAACCACTATTCATCGCTATTTGAAGGAGCTGGACGAAAGTGAAACCCGGCTGACCATTACCGAGGCGCCGATTGACGACGAGCTAGGCGAGCTGGTTGCACGTCTGGCCCAGCGCCTGAAAGAGAAGGCTCAGGAGCCGATTGACTTGGCGCTGGCGCAATTTGAACAGCAGAAAACCGCCCTGCTCGCCCAGGTTGAGGCGCTTGAAGAGGCACACACTCAGCTCAAGCAGCAATTTGATATCCAGGCCGCAGCCCTGGCGGAAGAAAGCGCTGCGCTGCAAACCGTCAGCACCAGCCTGCAAACCGAGCAAACCCGTAACGCCGGGTTGAGCCAGGCGTGCAGTGATTACGAGTTGCGGATCAACGACAAGGACGAACAGATTCGCTCACTGGAAGAGAAACACCTGCACGCACGCGACGCGCTTGAGCATTACCGCAACGCGATAAAGGAACAGCGCGAGCAAGAGCAGCGTCGCCATGAAGGCCAGCTGCAGCAGGTTCAAGCCGAATTGCGCCAGGCTCAGCAAAGCGCACTCGTACGCCAGGATGAAATCACCCAACTGCATCGCGATAATGAACGCCTGCTGATTGAGCAGCGAGTGACCACCAAGGAACTGAACGCATTGCAGGATCAGACCCGCAAGGATCAGGCCGCACAACTCAAGCTCAATGAGCATCTGAGCAAGATCGACAGCGAGCGCGCCCTGCTTCAGGAGCGCCTGCGGGTTGCAGCACTGGACAGTCAGGCACGCCAGGAGGCGCTACTTGAAAATCAGCAGCGCAACAAGGCACTGGAACTGGACCTGATCAAGGCCCAGGCCAGCATCGACGCGCTGCGCCTGGCCGCCGCCGTTGCAGCGGCGCCAGAGACAGCACAACCATCCTGATCAATCGGCCACAGGCGTGCGCATGGTGACGAACTCTTCGGCCGCCGTCGGGTGCACGCCGATGGTCTCGTCGAAATGCTGTTTGGTCGCGCCCGCCTTGAGCGCGATCGCCAGCCCCTGCACGATTTCGCCTGCATCCGGACCGACCATGTGGCAGCCCAAGACCTTGTCGGTGTCGGCATCGACCACCAGTTTCATCAGGGTCTTTTCCTGGCAGTCGGTCAAGGTCAGCTTCATAGGCCGGAAACGGCTTTCAAAGATCTGCACCTTGTGACCTTGCTTGCGCGCGTCTTCTTCCGTCAGCCCGACGGTGCCGATATTCGGCAGGCTGAACACCGCCGTTGCGATGTTGGCGTAATCCACCGCACGGTACTGCTCAGGCTTGAACAGGCGCCGCGCCACGGCCATGCCTTCAGCCAGGGCGACCGGCGTCAGTTGCACCCGACCAATCACATCGCCAATGGCCAGGATCGATGGTTCGGCGGTCTGGTAAAGATCGTCCACCTCAACGAAGCCGCGCTCGTCCAACTTCACACCGGTATTTTCCAGCCCCAGGTTGTCGAGCATCGGGCGGCGGCCGGTAGCATAGAACACACAGTCGGCTTCCAGCACGCGGCCATCCTTCAAGGTGGCCTTGAGGCTACCGTCGGCTTGCTTGTCGATGCGCTCGATATCGGCATTGAACTGCAGGTCCAGCCCGCGCTTGGTCAGTTCTTCCTTCAGATGGGTGCGCACCGAACCGTCGAAACCGCGCAAGAACAAGTCACCGCGATACAGCAAGGTGGTGTTGGCACCCAAACCATGGAAAATTCCGGCGAATTCCACTGCAATGTAACCACCACCCACCACCAGTACGCGCTTGGGTAGCTCTTTAAGAAAGAACGCCTCATTGGAACCGATCGCGTGTTCACGCCCTGGAATTTCCGGGATCTGCGGCCAGCCGCCGGTAGCGATCAGGATGTGCCTGGCAGTAAAGCGCTCGCCGTTGATCTCTACCTGATGCGCATCTACCAGACGCGCATGGCCTTCATGCAGGGTCACCCCGCTGTTGACCAGCAGGTTGCGATAGATGCCATTAAGACGGTTGATCTCGCGATCCTTGTTGGCAATCAGGGTTGCCCAGTCAAAGTTCGCTTCGCCCAATGACCAACCGAAACCACTGGCTTGCTCGAAGTCTTCGGCAAAATGCGCGCCGTACACCAACAGCTTTTTCGGCACGCAGCCGACGTTCACACAGGTGCCGCCCAGATAGCGGCTTTCCGCAACGGCCACCTTGGCACCGAAGCCTGCGGCAAAGCGCGCCGCACGAACACCGCCGGAACCGGCGCCAATTACATACAGGTCAAAATCGTAGGCCATTTCACTCTCCTCGGCAGAACACCAGCATACCGACTTACATGGGGCTGAAAAACGAAAAAGCCACCCGAAGGTGGCTTTCTCTTGAAACAGTGCGGCAAGCGTGAATCAGTAGGCCTTGCCAGTCTTGTAGAAGTGCTCGTAGCAGAAGTTGGTTGCTTCGATGTAGCCTTCGGCGCCACCGCAGTCAAAACGCTGCCCTTTGAACTTGTAGGCAATTACGCAACCGTCTTTGGCTTGCTTCAATAGCGCATCGGTGATCTGGATTTCGCCACCCTTGCCCGGCTCGGTTTCTTCGATCAGTTTGAAGATGTCCGGGGTGAGGATGTAACGACCGATGATCGCCAGGTTCGACGGAGCATCTTCCGGCGCTGGCTTCTCGACCATGTCACGCACGCGGATCAAGCCATCGCCAATATCGTCGCCGGCGATAACACCGTACTTGTTGGTTTCGGTTGGGTTGACTTCCATCACCGCAACGATGGTGCAGCGGTATTTCTGGTAGAGCTTGACCATCTGGGTCAGCACACCATCACCTTCCAGGTTCACACACAGGTCATCCGCCAGAACCACGGCGAACGGTTCGTCACCGATCAGCGGGCGACCGGTAAGGATAGCGTGGCCGAGGCCTTTCATTTGAGTCTGACGGGTGTAGGAGAACGAGCACTCGTCGAGCAATTTACGGATACCGACCAGGTATTTTTCCTTGTCGGTGCCTTTGATCTGGTTTTCCAGCTCATAGCTGATGTCGAAGTGGTCTTCCAGGGCGCGTTTGCCGCGGCCGGTAACGATGGAGATCTCGTTCAGGCCGGCATCCAGGGCTTCTTCCACACCGTACTGAATCAGTGGCTTGTTCACCACCGGCAGCATCTCTTTGGGCATGGCTTTGGTCGCTGGCAAGAAGCGAGTGCCGTAACCGGCTGCTGGGAACAAGCATTTCTTGATCATATGAGTCCTTACAAAGGGCTGTGCGTACGGAATTCGGCGCAGTCTAATCAGGCCGCAGTCACCTTACAATGGGTCCTGCTGGCGTTGCGATGTCATCATAGAGAAAAAATGTCGGCGTAAGTTCCGCTGATCTTGCAAAGGGGTTGCCCACGATCAGACGAAACACACCCGCCCCCCTTTATTTAAAAGGGCTGCAATGGTTTTAGCACGCTTTTCGCCGCCTGGCACTGACCTGCAACAACTTGCGCCCCCCTCAGCCGTTTGGAGGTATCATGGCCGCCTTGAATCAGACCACGAGATTGCCAATAGATGTCAGAACCCAAAGGTGTAAACGGCTACCTGATCACGCAGCGTGCAGACGGCTGGCACTTGATCAATTTTCACGGCGACAGCGTTGCCGGAACATTTGCGACCGAGAGCCAGGCGATTGCCGTAGCTGAAGTGTTTGTGGATGAAGCAGGCCACGCGTCGAGCAAACGTCCGAAAAACAAGTAAGCCTCGCCACACCGCCACAAAAAAGCCCCGGTCGACGGGGCTTTTTTTTGGACGCCTGTATTTGTCGGCGCCGTGCGACCTCTCCGCCCTCGACACTTAGTTGTTTCGCTTCGTAATTAACTATTGTTTTTTAGTTCGCGTAATCCCATTCTTACATCCGCAGCCCCAACTAACATATTCTTATTTATTAGAGCGTGGCTCATTTCCTACAGTCAAAATCAGCTTTTTGGCAAATCGCCATATCCTTCCTATATATCCTTACACCGTGTAGCTACACAACTAACGGAATGTGCCGACTTACTTTCTCATGGCAAAACAGCACAATCACTTCCACTTCGATCGTACCCGTGAATTGCAATACAACTAGTTGGAAACTGTGATTATTCAACAGCCGACTCGGCCGACGACTGGCCGGCGTTCCGGGAGCTACGTTTGGGGTGAAACAGTCAGTCCCGCTCGCAATGGTGACGGGGCTCTTCAATGACATTTTTATGCGGGCATCTGCAAATGAAAACCAAGTTCAAAACTGCGCTGTTTACCCTCGGGCTGTTCGCGGGCTCGATTTCTGGAGCTAACGCGGCAGATGGGACCATTACCTTTCTGGGATCGGTCCACTCGGGGGCCTGCTCCATCAAGCCTGAATCCGTAGATCAGAGCGTTCACCTGGGCGCAATCGCAAAGCATCAATTGCAGGCAGGCGGAAAGTCTGAAGCCCGCCGTGTGCTGATAGAGCTTGAAGGCTGTGACCTGGCGGGCCTCACCGACAACACCGTGACCACAACCTTTACCGCGGCGCCGTCAACCGACGTCCCTGGGGCGATCGGCACCGTCGGTAGTGCAGGCCGCGTGGGCATCATGATGACCCATGGCGGCAGTCCTGTTCAGCTCGGTGTGGCGACGGTGCCCCAGGCCATTTCTACCGGTGATAACACCCTGGAGTTCGGCGCCTATGTTCAAGGCGCTGCTACCGGCGACATCGTCCCGGGCGATTTCAGTGCAGTCACTAATTTCACCTTGGCTTATCAGTAAGTTTTCCCCCCGCCACTTTCGGTGGCGGGGGGCTGGTGGAGATAGCGGTGAAAACATTCATAAGTCTAGCGATCACCTCGTCGCTGGCGATGCTCATCAGCCCTTACGTTTTTGCGCAGACGCTTGCACAGGGCGAGGGTGTGGTCACGCTGGGCGGAGAAGTCGTTGACTCGGCTTGCGGGTTGGAGCTGACCAGTGCTGATCAATCCATTGAAATGACGCCCGAACCCATAGGTCGGCTTTTACGCAATGCGTTGGGAGAGCCTCACCCTTTCGAGTTGCGCCTGGTCAATTGCTCGCTGACCCGTCCCGACCCACATCGCCCAGGGGCGACGTTGCCTGATTGGCAACATCTGCGCGTCACGTTTGACGGCCCTCGTGACAGAGAAGGCCGCTCCTTTGCCGCCTTTGGTGATTCACAGGGGATCGCCTTCCATATTTGGGATTCGGCCGGCCAGGAGAGTGTTCCGGGTGAGCAGATGGCGCCGCACCCCTTGGCGGAAGGTGACATGACACTTCACTACACGCTGCGGCTGGTGGGTAACGGGCTGCCGCTGGCACCTGGCGCACATCGCGTCGCCGTGCGGTTCAAGTTGGAATACTTTTGAACATTGATGGGTTGCTTTCATGCTGAATGCGTCGAAGATCAAAAACAAGCTGCGTCCGAGTCTGGTTGGCGGGCTGATGTCACTGGCAGGAACTGCATGGGCCGGCGGTGATATCGAATTCAATACGGACGTTCTTGATCTCAATGATCGCACCAATATCGATTTGTCTCGATTTGCACGCAGCGGGTTCATTTTGCCCGGCACCTACACGATGCTTGTACAGATAAATGGCCAGCCTGTTTCCGAGCAATCGGTGGCATTTTACCCGCCCGAGGATGACCCCAAAGGAAGCCAGGCGTGTTTGTCAGTTGACCTGGTGGAACAACTGGGCCTGAAGGCATCCGAAGCGGCCAGCCTGACCTGGTGGAAAGGTAGCGAGTGCCTGGACATTCACAGCCTGCCAGGTACGGAGGTCAGCGCGGATCTGGCGACCTCCACGCTGAGCATCAACCTCCCCCACGCCTACCTTGAATACAGCGCGATCAATTGGGACCCACCCGCACGCTGGGATGAAGGGGTGCCAGGGCTTTTGATTGACTACAACATGACGGCGCAGTCCAACGCTCAAAAAAACGAGCGTACCCGCAATCACCTCAGTGGTAATGGCACCGTGGGTGCCAATGCCGGGGCTTGGCGCCTGCGTGCCGATTGGCAGGGGCGTGTCGACAGCGCGAGGGACAGATCTGCCGGGGAGCAAAAACTGGAATGGAGTCGTTACTACGCTTATCGCGCGATACCTGCGCTGAAGGCGCGCCTGTTGGTGGGAGAGAACTACCTGTATTCGGATCTGTTTGACAGCTTCCGTTTTACCGGGGCGGCGCTCAACTCGGACGAAAGCCAGTTGCCACCTAATTTGCGCGGTTACGCCCCTGAAGTGCTCGGGGTGGCCAAAACCAATGCCAGGGTGGTAGTCAGCCAGCAAGGGCGCGTGCTGTATGAAACCCTGGTGGCAGCCGGCCCATTTCGCATTCAGGATCTTAATGATGCCGTCGCCGGCACGCTGGATGTGCGCGTCGAGGAGCAGGACGGCTCGGTGCAGACTTTCAAGCTCAACACTGCTGGTGTGCCCTACCTCACGCGCCCCGGGCAGGTTCGATACAAACTGGCAACTGGTCGCCCTTCCAGTCTTCAGTACGGCGCTGACGGTAATCTCTTTGGCACGGGCGAGTTTTCGTGGGGGGTCAGCAACGGCTGGTCGCTGTTTGGCGGCGCTATAACGGATAAGTACTACCGGGCGGCAACGATTGGGGCGGGACGTGACCTTTTGGCTTTGGGCGCCCTCTCGCTGGATGTTACCCAGTCCCACGCCAACGTGTGGAATGAAACGCTGTCCGGTAAATCCTTGCGCCTGCAATATTCCAAGAACTTTGAACAATACGACAGCCAAGTAACCTTTGCCGGCTACCGGTTCTCCGACAAGAACTTCTTGAGCATGAGTGAATACTTGGATGCTCGTCACTACGGAATGAACGGCGAACTGGCTGGGCGCGAAAAATACGATGAGCACGGTCAATACACGGGTGGATGGAAGCCTGTGGGTGGCAGCAAGGCGCTTTATACAGCCACTGTAAATAAGCAGTTTCGAGACTTGGGCGCCACTGTCTACGCCAGTTACAACAAACAAACTTATTGGACCCGACCGGCGACTCAACGCTGGAACTTGACGCTGTCACGTTATCTCAATATTGGCACCGTCAAAAACATGAGCCTGTCTTTGAACGTGTACCGCACTCAGGATTACAACTATAAGGATAACGGTATGGCGCTGACGGTCAGTGTGCCACTGGGGCGCAGCGGCACACTATCGTTGGACGCTAACAGAACCGCGGGCAAAAACGGGTTTTCAACCCGCTACAGTGATCGCATTGATGAGCGCAACAGTTACCAACTCAGTGCGAGCGACAATTCGGCCAGCGGCTATCTGAGCCATGCGGGTGACCAGGCTGACTTGACGCTTGCTGCCAGTCGACAGCAAGGCAACTACACCAGCCTCAGCATGTCAGCTCGCGGCGGTGGCACGCTCACGCCTCACGGGGCAGCGCTGCATCGTACCAACAGCATGGGCGGGACCCGCCTGATGGTCGATACCGGCGGTGTTGCTGATGTGCCGGTGCGCGGTTACGGCACGCCAACCCGCAGTAATGCGTTTGGCAAGGCCGTCATTTCCGATTTGAGCAGCTACCAGCGTACGGCCGCCAGTGTCGACCTGGAACGCTTGCCGAGCAATGTCGAAGCCACCCAGTCGGTCACCCAACTGACGCTCACGGAAGGGGCCATCGGTTATCGCGCCCTGGAACTCATTTCCGGTGAGAAAGCCATGGCTGTCCTGCGTCTGCCGGATGGCAGTGCGCCGCCCTTCGGTGCAATGGTCAAAAACACAAAACAGCAGGACACCGGGATTGTGAATGACGGCGGCAATGTCTACCTGAGCGGTATCCAGCCAGGCGAGCAGATGGTCGTCAGTTGGAGCGGCCGCGAGCAATGCACCCTCACCTTACCCGTCGTTTTGCCTGCGGATGGCCTGACCAACGCACTGCAACTGGACTGCCGGATGGCAGTCACCGATCAACCCTTGTCCGCGCCGGCAGAGCTGACCGGCAAGCACACCGCCCCGGAGACTACATCATCATGACATTGAACATACGCATCACACTCTCGACCCTCACACTGCTGGCGCTCAGCCTGAGCCAAAACGCCACCGCAGCGATTGGCCTGGACCGTACCCGGGTGATTTTTGATGGTGGCAAGGATGCCACCAGCGTGAGCATCACCAATAACAACACCCAGCTGCCTTATCTGGCCCAAGGCTGGATCGAGGATGAGCAAGGCCAGAAGATCACCACACCCTTGATCGTGTTGCCACCGGTGCAGCGCGTAGAACCCGGCAAACAAAGCCAAGTGAAGGTCCAGGCGTTACCGGCAGCCAAGTCCCTGCCCCAAGACCGGGAGACGGTCTATTACTTCAACCTGCGGGAAATTCCACCTCGCACCGATAAGGCCAACACGTTGCAAATCGCGTTGCAGACCCGTATCAAATTGTTCTACCGACCACAAGCCATCGCGCCCAGCCAACAAGAAGTTTCCAACCCCTGGCAGGAGCGCCTGACCCTTACCCGACAAGGCGAGCGTTATCAAGTCAATAACCCGACGCCTTACTACGTGACGCTGGTGGACGCACGTAGCAGCAAGGACGGCAAGACCGTCGCGGGCTTCGAGCCGCTGATGGTCCCGCCCAAAGGTGCTGTGACGTTAGGCCCGACGGTCAAAGCCCTCGGTTCCACGCCTCATCTTGCCTACGTCAATGATTACGGCGCACGCCCACTGCTGGCCTTCTCCTGCAGCGGTGAGACTTGCAAGGTGAACCTGCAAGCAGCACCGCCTAACCAGTAAGTCTGCCGCCGGAGTAAGCCATGAAACCGCACTATATGAAGGTACTGAGCGGCCTGTTACTGGCCTGTTGGGGGAGTGCGCAGGCCGCGGATGTCGAGGGTATGAATGGCGTGCTGAATATTTCCGGGTCCATGCATGAAACACCTTGCAGCCTGGAAATGAACTCGCTGCATCAAACCATTGACCTGGGCGTGGTATCCACCAGCCAGTTACGCCGGCCCGGCGATCAGGCAAACCAGGTGGCGTTCCAGTTGCGCTTTACCGATTGCAATCGCACCGCTGGCAGCATCCGCAGTGAACGCACCGGCAATCTTACGTGGAGTGCCTTTCAGCCGGTGCTATCGGTCGCATTCCTTGCGCCTGCGGATGCCGATGATTCACGGCTGGTCAAAGTGCAAGGCATCACCGGGATGGGCCTGCAGCTGACCGACTCGCTTGGGCGGGATGTACAACTGGGATCGAGGGGCGAACCGCTGTTCTTGCCCCTGGGCGGCAACACCAAAACCTGGAACGTCCGGCCCACTCGCACCTCCGCGCCACTGTCCAGCGGGGCATTCCGCGCCGTGGTGGATTTCAGGCTCAATTATGAGTAAGAGCAGAGCAATGGCTAAATCAAACGGTTCGTGGGCTGTATTTATCGCGAGCAACCTGCTATTGGCGCTCAGCCAGGGGGTTCAGGCCGATACCAACCTGACCATCCGAGCGGTCATCATCGCGCCGCCCCCGTGTGTCATCAACAGCGGAAGCACGCTCAACGTGCCTTTTGGCAATGACCTGCTGACCTCTCGGATTGACGGCGTCAACTACCGTCGAGATGTGCCCTACACCGTCACCTGCGCCTCCCCTTTCAGCAATGCGTTGACACTGGAACTCAAGGGCACGAGTGCCGCGTTTGACAATCGCGTGCTCGTGACCCGCAAACCGGATCTTGGCGTGAAGCTGTTCGTCAATGGCGCTGATTGGCCCTTGAACACGGCGGTGAACTTTACCTATCCCAACGTTCCGGTGGTGCAGGCAGTACCGGTCAAACGCGCAGGCAGCACCTTGACCGGTGGAACATTCGATGCGGCAGCCACTCTGGTGGTGGATTACCAATGAAATCGATCACCGATAAAGAGAACCGAGCCATGACCCTTTGGCCGCAGAGAGCGCTGCTCGCCTTGTGTTCCATCGGCCTTTGCAGTGGTGCATCAGCCAACCTGACTTTCAGCGGCACGCTGAATGAGCCGCCGCCTTGCACCATCGATGCCGGCAACACGATTGAAGTCGATTTTGGTGACGTCGGGATAAAGCGCGTCGACGGTGTGAGGTACCGCCAGGGCGTCGGCTACACCATTAGCTGTGGCACCGACACCCTGCCATGGGAGCTGAAGTTGAGCGTCAACGGTACCGCCACATCGTTTGACGGTTCAGCCGTACAGACCAGCGTGCCGGAGCTGGGCATTCGGGTTTTCCAGAATAACCAGCCGTTTCCACTCAACACACCCCTGGACATCATCCTGTCGTCACCGCCCTTACTGGAAGTGGTACCGGTCAAACAGCCGGGGGCAACCCTGGCGCCCGCAAGGTTTACGGCGGTGGCCACGCTGTTGGCCGAATACCAGTAGGAGTCGAATCAATGGGACACAAGCGCCATACAGCTTGGCCGTCTACTGCGCTGATACTGGCCCTGGGCCTGATCGGCGAGGGACAAGCAGCGGACAATCTGAGCTTCAAGGGCAACCTGGTTCAGGAGGCTTGCACGCTGCGTCCTGGTGACGATGCCGTCACGTTGGAACTCTGGGACGTCACCAGCAAACACCTCTATATCAACACACGCTCACAGGGCAAAGATTTCAGGCTGCACCTGGAGAACTGCGACACCACGGTTGGCTCCACCGTCACCATCACGTTTGGCGGCAGGGAAAATGCCGCGCTGCCCGGAATGCTCGCGCTGGACGCAGGAAGTGGCGCCTCGGGTATCGGGGTTGGCATAGAGACGCCGAGCAACAAGCCACTGCCGTTGAACACCGTCAGTGATGCGCAGGTGTTGAGTGACGGCAGCAATGTGATCGCGCTTAAAGCCTTTGTGCAGGGCGAGCCGCAGGCCATCAGTGACCAGACCATCGGGCAAGGCGTGTACAGGGTGACCTCTACTTTTACGTTGGACTATCCGTAGCCGCTCCTCGGCAGAGAACGGCATGGACAAACCCTTAACTCTCTTCCGGACGGTTTCAGCACGGGGCTGTATACCTGCGCAGCGACCTGCGGACAGAGGAGCAATGAGAGATCAAAAATGAAACAACTCTATGGAGCTATAGTGCTTCTCGTGCTGCTGAGTAGTGTCACCACGACCGTGCGAGCAGCGGATTGCCGCGTTAATGGCGGACCATGGCAATACGTAGGCGACGGCGGAATTCTTAACCTGCAGGTCCCCGTCAACGTTAGTCTCGGCTCGGACAGCACCCGTATCATTCTTGAAGGCGCGTGGCTGGACTGCCGATTTACCTTCTGGGCTGCTCACCCTACGCGCATAGACTTTTGGGGAACAGCGGCGCCAGCCGGCCCTCCCTGGGTGCCCGGTCCGAAATTTTCCAACCAAGGTACCGGCTTACGCATAAACGGCGCGTTTTATAACACTCCAGTGCCGTTTAACATCCGGATCGCGACCATGCCTAATAACGGTGCGGCGTATCCCATCAGTGTGGCCCCCTATATCTTGCTGCGAAACGATCCGAGCAACCCTATCGAGGTTCAAAGAGGGGATGTCCTGGGCATGCTGAATCTCTACCAAACGAACAATTACAGTTCGGGAACTACGAGGCTCGTACTCACGTACACCGCCGCGAACAACTTCGGCGTCTCCCCATCGACTTGCACGATCAACAATAACAACCCGATCGAGATCAACTTCGGCGACGTAAACCAGCGGGCGATCGGCAGCGATCCACTGACCACGCCCATTCGCACCAACCGCAGGCTAAGCTACTCATGCCCGAATAGCGGAATTACCACGCCGATAACCATCACCTACAAAGGCATCCCGTCGTCGTTTGATAATCGGCTCCTGACAATGACCAACCCCAACGTAGGTACCGCCCTTGTACGTGCAGGCTCTGCGGTTCGAGTCAACGGTTCATTCCTGACCCAAATTACCAACAGTGTAGGAGGCGATGATGTGACGTTTTCGCTGGTGGGACAAGCGGGCTCGCTCCCTGCAGCTGGGGCAATCAGCGGGAGCGGCGTGCTGGTGATGGGAGTGCCCTGACGGCCACCAACAGCTGACTTACGCTAACCAAAGGTGCGCAAGCGCAGTACTTGCAACGGCGACTGCACACCAGGTGGCAGTTCGCTATAATCCGCGCCAACGCCCCACGATAGTGTCAGCGCCCTCTACCCTCTCGACGAAGACCTTTTATGAAAAAAATCCTGGCACTGACTGCGGTACTAGCACTTGCCGGCTGCACGACCGCTTCCGACACTTTGCTGAAAAATGGCGAACAAGGCTTGACTATCGACTGCTCGGGCGAGGCCAACTCATGGGCCAGTTGCTACGAGAAAGCTGACGCCTCTTGTGCCGGCACCGGTTACCGCATCGTCGGCACCAACGGCACGCCAGCCCTCAAGGACAGCGACAAGACCCTGGGCCAGGACGTAGGCAATTTCAAGGGCCGCAGTGTGGTGGTGGTGTGCAAGTAAACCGCCGGGCTACAGATGCACTTCGGCAAACTTGATACCCAGGCCGCGCAAGATTTCGATGAGGTCATCCAGGCGTGCAAATGATTCGACCTCGTCCTGATCGTCTACCAGGAAGTAACTGCGGCCGCCGCTTTTCTTGAAGAATACGATCCACTCGCCCAGATCGGCGGGGTTCTGGATGACATGGGTCGCCGAAATCTGACCTTCGGCCTGACGGGCTTTGACGTGTTCTCGTTTCATAACGGGCTTTCCAGAAAGAACAAATGCCGCTCGAACCCAAGGTTTGAGCGGCATCTTTATAGTGAATGCACGACAGTTTAACGGATGCCCTGCCCGATCAGCACGGACGCATAGGCAAAAAAAGCCCCAATCCTGCAGGATCGGGGCTTTTTATCGGATTCAGTGCGTAGGGTGAGACGCCTTGCCGGCGCAACCAGACTCAGCCGGAAATGCACTCTTCCCCAGCTTTCTTCACGTCGCCCGGCCGGATCGGCACGTTGGACATGCTTTCATAGAGCTTGATACTGCTACCACTGGAGCGGTCTTCGATTTCGAAGATCGCAGAAGGGTCCGCCGAAAACTTCTGCGGCACGATGACCTGGATACCGTCTTTATGGGGTTCGATCTGTGGCGGCCGACGGGTCGCCTCCAGTTTGCGCACAACACACGCCGCATATTCCTGCGGTTTCTTCCCTGAGATGACCACCAACGTTGGCGGGGTCTGCTTGATATCTGCAACCGAAGCACACCCAGCAATTGCCAAGGCCAGCACCAACACACTCCACTTCATACTAAAACCTCCGATAAAGACCCTACGACAGCGAGGATGGTAAATTTCTCCCAGCAACGTAGGATTTATCTCTGATAACACGGTAAATAACTGTTTTTAATTGTCGAAGTCGTCGACGACGGCCCGATAATAAACGCGCTGGGGCTGATAAACTCCATCTTAACCTACGTATCGTTCTGATTTTTCAGAAAAAGCCCTTCTGGAGACACCCGCATGAAATTCATTCACCAGCGTGAGCACCTCAACGAGGGAGACATTGTCGTTATCGAATGCTCACAGACCTGCAACATCCGCTTGATGAGCGATGCGAACTTTCGCAGCTTCAAAAATGGCGGGCGCCATACCTACCACGGCGGTGCATTCGATAAATTCCCGGCCAAGATCACCGCACCCAGCACCGGCTTCTGGAACATCACCCTTGATGTGGTGACCCGTCGCGCCATCAGCGTGACCCGCAAGCCTGCGCTGTCCCACAAGATCCGCATCGTTCGCCGCACCAGCACCAAGCTGAGCTGAACCAGCAACTGACAGGAAAAAAGCAGTGACCCCTACGACCAAATACGTCATCAAGTACAAGCTCAACGGCGAACGCCGCTTCGAATTTGCCCAGTTGCAAAGCAACAGCGTCGAAGAAGCCAAGCAAGCCCTGGCGGAAAGTCACGATGCCAGCGACGTAATTACCGACATCACCGTGAGCAAGGCGCTGTAAGTCATGCCGGGCCCTACTGCCGATTTGTTCGCCGATGATGCCCTGCAACAACCTGCCGGGCGCGAGCAGATCGGTGAAGAGTCCTACGTTCTAAGGGGCTATGCCCTGCCCTGGATTGAGCGGTTGCTACCTGAGTTGCGGCGCGTGCTGGCCCAGTCCCCCTTTCGGCAAATGGTCACGCCCGGTGGCTTTACCATGTCGGCAGCGCTGAGCAGTTGCGGCGAACTGGGCTGGACCACCGATACCCGCGGCTATCGCTACAGCCCACTCGACCCGCGCAACCAGCAACCCTGGCCGGCCATGCCGGATGCGTTGCGCCAACTGGCCATGGCGGCGGCAACCGAGGCCGGCTTCCGCGACTTTCTGCCTGACGCTTGCCTGATCAACCGTTACGTGCCAGGGGCAAAGATGTCCCTGCACCAGGACAAGAACGAGCGCAGCTACAGCGCGCCGGTGGTCTCGGTGTCCCTTGGCCTGCCGGCGATTTTCCTGTTCGGTGGCCATGAGCGCAGTGACAAAACGCAAAAAGTCTCGCTGTTCCATGGCGATGTGGTGGTGTGGGGCGGGGTTGATCGCCTGCGCTTTCATGGGGTGATGCCGATCAAGGCCGGCGAGCATCCGGTCATGGGGGCACAGCGCATCAACCTGACCTTTCGCACCGCCGGCTAATTTGACCGCAAGCTTCGGAGTTTTACCGGTGGGCGACCCGCTTAATCTGCCCCTGAACCGTCTGGAGTGCAGGCCATGAACAACGAACACGATCCGCGCTGGGCCGCCATCATTGCCCGCGATGCCAAGGCAGATGCCCTGTTTGTCTACGGCGTGAAAACCACGGGCGTGTATTGCCGCCCCAGCAGTGCTTCGCGTTTGCCACGCCCTGAGAATATCGAGTTCTTCGACACACCGGCCCAGGCCGAAGCCGCGGGTTATCGTGCCAGCAAACGCGCTACGGGCGATCAGACTCAACTGGCGGCTTACCATGCGCAGTTAGTCGCCGACGCCTGCCGGCTGATCGAACAGGCTGAAACGCCCCCGAGCCTGGATGTACTGGCAGGCCAGGCCGGGTTGAGCCCGTTCCACTTCCACCGTGTGTTCAAAGCCGGCACCGGCTTGACCCCCAAGCGCTACGCCAGCGCCCTGCGCTCACGCAAGGTCCGCGATGGCCTCAAGGGGCAGCAGTCGGTGACAGACGCCCTGTATGACGCAGGCTTTAACGCCAACAGCCGTTTTTATGAAGCGGCTGACCAGCTACTCGGCATGAAACCCAAGGACTACAAAGGCGGCGGCGTCAATAACACCATTCGCTTCGCCGTCGGCCAATGCTCGCTGGGCGCAATTCTGGTGGCGCAGAGTCAGCGTGGCGTGTGTGCGATTTTGCTCGGGGATGATCCGGATAAACTGGTGCGCGACCTGCAAGATCAGTTTCCCAAGGCAGAGTTGGTTGGCGCGGATCAGGATTTCGAACAACTGGTCGCCCAGGTGGTGGGCTTTGTCGAAGCCCCTGCCCTGGGCCTGGATCTGCCTCTGGACCTGCGCGGCACTGCCTTTCAGGAACGGGTATGGCAGGCATTGCGCGAAATCCCGGTAGGAAGTACTGCCAGCTATGCCCAGATAGCCAAGCACATCGGTGCGCCCACCGCCTTTCGCGCCGTGGCCCAGGCCTGTGGTGCCAACCACCTGGCGGTGGCGATTCCCTGTCATCGTGTGGTACGCAGCAATGGCGAACTGTCGGGGTACCGCTGGGGGGTGGAGCGCAAACGTGAGCTGCTGAAGCGCGAAACCCCCTCCTCATAAAATGCCATTCTCGTCCAGTGAATAAAACAGAGTGGCCCGGAGCCAACGGCCCTGCTAAAACAGCGAAATGCCCTACTAACGCTGGAGACGCATCCCATGAGCACCTGGCCAGACATCCGTATTCTCGACCTGCTGGGCATCGACGTGCCGATCATCCAGGCGCCAATGGCCGGCGCGACGACCACCGCCATGGTCATCGCTGCCCAACGCGCGGGGGCGCTGGGTTCCATGCCTGCCGCAGCGCTGAGTATCGAGCAACTGCGTGAAGCGGTCACTGTCATCCGCCAGGCCAGTACACGGCCGTTGAATCTGAACTTCTTCTGCCATCAGCCGCCTGTGGCCGATGAAGAGCGTGACCGCCATTGGAAGGATGTGCTGCAACCCTACTATCACGAACTTGGTGCCGATTTTGATGCGCCCACCCCCGTGTCCAATCGCGCACCGTTCAACGACGCGGCGTGCCAGTTGGTGGAACAACTGCGCCCGGAAGTCGTGAGCTTTCATTTTGGTCTGCCGGAAAAGTCCTTGCTCGATCGGGTAAAAGCCACGGGCGCCAAAGTGCTGTCATCGGCCACCACCGTTGAGGAAGCGATCTGGCTGGAAAAACACGGCTGCGACGCAATTATTGCCATGGGCATTGAAGCAGGTGGGCACCGTGGCCTATTCCTCAGCGATGACCTGAACAGCCAGATCGGGTTGATGGCACTGGTGCCGCAAGTGGTCGACGCAGTCAGCGTGCCGGTGATTGCCGCAGGCGGCATCGGTGATGCGCGTGGCATCGTCGCGGCCCTTGCCCTGGGCGCCTCGGCAGTCCAGATCGGCACGGCGTACCTGTTCACGCCCGAAGCCAGCATCACCGCCTCGCACCACCACGCGCTGCGCCATGCCCATGCCAGTGAGACGGCACTGACCAACCTCTTCACCGGCCGCCCGGCGCGGGGCATCGTCAACCGCGTGATGCGGGAGCTCGGCCCGATCAACCCGAGCGCCCCGGCATTCCCCAAAGCCGGAGGTGCGTTAATGCCGCTCAAGGCCAAGGATGAAGCAGGTTTCAGCAACCTGTGGGCGGGCCAGGCACTGGGGCTTGGCAAAGACCTGTCCACTTATGACCTGACGCGTCAATTGTCCGAGCAGGCATTGACCGGACTCGCGCGCCACTGACATCAGCGGCAACTTTGCACTGTACCGACAATGGCCAACCGCTATATATTCCCATACATAGCGGTAGAGCCTTCTACCTGAACGCCCCGTACAGCCCAAGGAGTCGCTTCACGATGAACCGTATCTCGCGCCTGGCCCCCCTGCTTGCCGTGTTCGTGCTGGGTTCGGCCCATGCCGGTGAAGTGCAGGTGGCCGTGGCCGCCAACTTCACCGCGCCGATCCAGGCAATTGCCGCCGACTTCGAAAAAGACACCGGCCACACGCTCATCGCAGCCTACGGTGCTACCGGGCAGTTCTACACCCAGATCAAGAACGGCGCGCCGTTCGAGGTGTTCCTCAGCGCCGATGACACTACCCCCCAGAAGCTCGAAAGCGAAGGCCAGACGGTCAAGGGGTCGCGCTTTACCTACGCCGTCGGCACCCTTGCGCTGTGGTCGGCAACAGCAGGCTACGTGGACGCCAAAGGTGAAGTGCTCAAGCACAATCAATTCAAGCACCTGTCCATCGCCAACCCCAAAGCCGCGCCCTATGGCCTGGCCGCCACCCAGGTACTGGCCAAGCAAGGTTTGACCGCGCAGGTCAAGGACAAGCTCGTCGAAGGCCAGAACATCACCCAGGCCTATCAGTTCGTATCCACCGGGAATGCCGAGCTGGGCTTTGTCGCCTTGTCGCAGATCTATAAAGACGGCAAAGTCACCAGCGGTTCGGCGTGGATTGTTCCGGCATCCATGCATGACCCGATCAAACAGGACGCCGTGATCCTCAACAAAGGCAAGGACAGCGCCGCTGCCAAGGCGCTGGTTGAGTACCTGAAAGGCCCGAAAGCCGCTGCCATCATCAAATCCTACGGCTACGAGCTGTAAATGCCCCTGTCGAGTGCTGATTTTTCCGCGATCTGGTTGACCATCAAACTGGCGTCACTGACGACTGTGATCCTGTTGATCATCGGCACTCCGATAGCCCTGTGGCTGTCGCGCACCACCTCATGGTGGCGCGGCCCCGTCGGTGCAGTAGTCGCATTACCGTTGGTGCTGCCGCCAACGGTCATCGGTTTCTACTTGCTGTTGACCATGGGCCCCAACGGTTACTTCGGCCAGTTCACCCAATGGCTGGGCCTGGGCACGCTTACATTCAGTTTTGCCGGGCTGGTGATCGGCTCGGTGATCTATTCCATGCCGTTCGTGGTGCAGCCGTTGCAGAACGCCTTTTCCGCCATCGGTACACGCCCATTGGAAGTAGCCGCGACCTTGCGCGCCAATCCGTGGGACACGTTTTTCACAGTGATCCTGCCCCTGGCACGCCCGGGTTTTATCACCGCGTCGATCCTCGGCTTTGCCCATACCGTCGGCGAGTTCGGCGTGGTGTTGATGATCGGCGGCAATATCCCGGACAAGACCCGAGTAGTCTCGGTGCAAATATACGACCACGTCGAAGCCATGGAATATGCCCAGGCCCATTGGTTGGCCGGCGCCATGGTGGTGTTCGCGTTCCTCGTATTGCTGGCGTTGTACTCCAGCCGCAAAACCAGGATGGGCTGGAGCTGATCGCGATGATTGATATACGCCTGAACTTGAAATATTCCGCCTTTGCGCTGGACGTGGACCTGCAATTGCCTGGGCGTGGGGTGACCGCGTTATATGGACAGTCCGGCTCCGGCAAGACCACTTGCCTGCGCTGTATCGCCGGTTTGGAGCGCGCCGAGGAGGGTTTTGTACAGATCAATGATGAGGTCTGGCAAGACAGCCGCAACGGGCTGTTCGTACCACCGCATAAACGTGCCTTGGGGTATGTATTCCAAGAGGCAAGCCTGTTTGCTCACCTGTCGGTGCGGGCCAATCTGGAGTTCGGCCTCAAGCGCATCCCGCGCGCGCAACGGCGTGTGGATATGGCCCAGGCCACCGAGCTGCTGGGCATCGGTCACCTGCTTGAGCGTCACCCACAACACCTGTCCGGGGGCGAGCGTCAGCGCATCGGTATCGCCAGGGCCTTGCTCACCAGCCCCAGGCTGTTACTGATGGATGAACCGCTGGCCGCCTTGGACAGCAAACGCAAAAACGAGATCCTGCCGTACCTGGAGCGCCTGCACGACGAGCTGGATATCCCGGTGCTCTACGTCAGCCATGCCCAGGATGAAGTCGCGCGCCTGGCCGACCATATCGTCCTGCTCAGCGACGGCAAGGCCCTGGCCAGCGGCCCCATCGGCGAAACCCTGGCGCGCCTCGATTTGCCCCTGGCCCTGGGCGACGATGCCGGCGTGGTGATCGCCGGCAGCGTCATTGCCTACGACGCGCACTATCAGTTGCTCACCCTGCAGCTGCCTGACTGCCTATTGCAGATTCGCGTGGCCCATGCGCCGGTGGCGGTGGGTAAACCGTTGCGGGTCAAGATCCAGGCACGGGATGTGAGCCTCAACCTGCAAGCGGACGAACACAGCAGCATCCTCAATCGTTTGCCCGTGACCGTCATCCAGGACATGGGGGCGGATAACAGCGCCCATGTCCTGGTACGCCTGGATGCCGGCGGCACACCATTGCTGGCACGTATCACGCGTTTCTCCCGCGACCAGCTGCAACTGCATCCGGGCCAGGTGCTGTGGGCGCAAATCAAGGCGGTGGCGGTGCTGGCTTAAGCAATTGGCACGACCGCAAAACGCTGCGGTCAATCAGACATACCGGCCTGATTTGTTGCCAAGGAACCCGCACCATGCCCGACTCTTCGTTGCCCGCCGACCTGCCCCGTGACCTGCATTATGTGGATGACACCCAGCCTGGAATCCGCCGTAAAAAGCTGCGGGGCAAGTTTCAATACCTGGACGCAAAAGGCCAGCGCATTACCGATGCTGATGAAATAAAACGTCTGAACGCGCTGGCGGTACCGCCCGCCTACACCGATGTGTGGATCTGCGCCGACCCGCGCGGCCATCTGCAAGCCACCGGCCGCGACGCCCGTGGCCGCAAGCAATACCGTTACCACCCACGCTGGCGCGAAGTGCGTGACAGCGACAAGTATTCGCGGTTGCAGGCATTCGGCAGCGCCTTGCCAAAATTGCGCAAACAGCTGGAAGCCCAAATCGCCGAGCCCGGCTTTACCCGCGAAAAGGTGCTGGCCACGGTGGTGACGTTGCTGGACGCCACGCTGATCCGCGTCGGCAATATCCAATACGCCCGCGAGAATAAATCCTACGGCCTGACCACCCTGCGCAATCGCCATGTGGACATCAAGGGCAGCGAAATCCAGTTTCAGTTTCGCGGCAAAAGCGGTGTCGAGCACCAAGTGAGCGTCAAGGACCGACGCCTGGCCCGCGTGGTCAAGCGCTGCATGGAATTGCCCGGGCAGAACCTGTTCCAGTACCTGGACGAAGACGGTGAACGCCACACCGTCAGTTCCCATGACGTCAACGCTTACCTGCACGAACTCACCGGCGAAGACTTCACCGCCAAGGATTACCGCACCTGGGCGGGCACGGCGATGGCATTGGCGGTGTTGCGCGAGTTGGCGTGGCAGCCGGAGTCAGACGCCAAGCGGCACGTGGTAGGAATGGTCAAGGACGTGGCCAGGCAGTTGGGCAACACGCCCGCCGTGTGCCGCAAGTGCTACATCCACCCCGCGGTGCTTGAGCATTTCAGCCTCGGCGAACTGTCGAAACTGCCCAAGCCACGAGTGCGCAAGGGTCTGAAAGCCGAGGAAGTCGCCCTGGCGATGTTCCTGGAGAAGCTGGCCGAAGACTTGCCGCACAAAGCCAAGGTGGGTTAGCCTTTGCGCCCCTTCTGATTTATGGGACGAGCGCCGACGTGAACAACTAAGCCTTCCAAAATGTATCCGCAACGAGCCGCCTGGCGCGCTTGTTGGCCTGTTCGACATTTTTTTGGAGGTGCTGATGACTGACGTCAACCGGCTGCCCGTTCTTGTTTCCCTGCAACATGTGTCTTTCCAGTTCGCCAATGGCGAAACCTTGCTGGAGGACGTGAACCTGTCCATTGATCGCACCCACACCGGCATCGTCGGGCGCAATGGCCGTGGTAAAAGTATCCTGGCGAAGTTGATGGCCGGCATCCTGCAACCGTCTTCAGGCACGTTGAAAAGACCGCTCAGCCTGATCTATGTGCCCCAGGCGTTGACGATTCAAGCGGGAGAAACTGTCGCCCATATCACCGGCACCGCCCCTGCCCTGGCCGCCCTGGAGCGTATGGCACGCGGCGATGGCCGCCTGGGCGATCTGGAACTGATCGATGATCGCTGGGACCTCGCAGAGCGTCTGCGCCTGGCATTGGATGCCGCAGGCTTGCCAACACTTGCCGCCGACACTCAATCCGACCGACTCAGCGGCGGCCAACTGGCCAGGGTCGCGCTGATCGGAGCGCTGTTGGCGGCGCCGCAGTTGTTGATTCTGGACGAACCCAGCAACCACCTCGACAGCGCCGGGCGCGAGTGGCTGTTGCGCGAACTGGCTGATTGGCGCGGCGGCCTGGTGGTGGTCAGCCATGACCGCCAATTACTCGACACCATGGCGCGCATCATCGAATTATCGCCCCTTGGCGTTCAGGTGTATGGCGGCAACTACGCTGCCTATCGACAGCAACGCGATACCCAACAGCACGCCGCTATCGCCGCATGGGAACATGCGCGCCAGGAACGTAGCCGTGAGCGTCGGCGCTTGCAAAAAGACCATGACAGCCTCCAGCGCCATGCTGCGCGCTCACGCAAGCAGGCCGAGACCGCCAACGTCGACCGTTTTACCAAGGCCCGCTGGAAAAGCGCAGCCAAGGAAGTCGTCAGCACGGTGCGCAGTGCCCACCACGATCACAAACACCAACTCGACGCCCAGGTGCGCCAAGCCTACGCGCGCGTAGTGGATGAGACGCCGACCCTGCTCGCCTTGCCAGGCTCGGCAGTACCCAACGGCCGGCAGGTCCTGACTCTGGAACGTGCGCAATTGCCCTGGCTCGACCCCAAGGCGTCGGGCACCTACCTGACGATCAGCCTGTCGGGGGCCGCACGCGTTGCCGTACGCGGGCCGAACGGTTGCGGTAAATCCACCCTGCTCAAATTACTCGCAGGCCAGTGGCAGGCGATCAGTGGCGGGTGCACAGTGGCGGTGCCCAGCGCTTATATCGATCAGCAGTTGGCGTTGCTGGATGACCGGTGCAGCGTTGTCGAGCAGCTCAACCTGCTCGACACGCCGTTGGCCGAAGCCGAACTGCGCACGCGCCTGGCGCTGCTGCAGCTGGATGCTTCGCGGGTCACGCGGCCGACCGGGCAACTCAGCGGTGGCGAGCGCTTGAAAGCCGCCATGGCCGTTGCCTTGTGGCGTGATACACCAGCGCAATTGTTGCTCCTGGATGAACCCACCAACCACTTGGACCTGGAGTCGGTGCTTGCCTTTGAGCAGGCCTTGAAGGGATTTACCGGCGCGATGCTGGCCGTGTCACACGACCCTGCATTCTTGCAGGCGATCGAGCCGACTCATCATCTGACCTGGCACCCCACAGGCTGGCAACTGGAACGTGCCTGAAGTCATTGCGCATACACGCAAAGCGTCCTACGGTAGTGGCCGAATAATCTCATCGTGGAACCCAGCCCCATGCTGCCTTCGTCCCGCAAGCCTTACACCAATGCCACGCTCGCCCATCGCCAGCGCTGGCGTGGCCGCGTGGGCTTGATGCTGGTGGCCTGCCTGTCGGTGCTGGCGGGCATGACCGATGCCATTGGCTTTATGGCCAGCGGCGATTTCGTCTCGTTCATGAGCGGCAACACCACGCGCCTGGCGGTGGCCATCAGCGCGGGTGACCTGGGGCTCACCGGGCGTCTGGTGTTGCTGGTTGCCACCTTTGTGGTCGGTAATGCCTTGGGTGTGGTGGTCAGCCGTTTCAGCAAGCGCCACGCACTGCCGTTGTTGCTGTGCATCGGCGCCTTGCTCTGCGGCGCGGCGCTGTTGCCGGCGACCGACACCTTGCCCGCGTTGCTCGCGGCAATTATTGCCATGGGCATGCTCAACGCGGCGGTCGAAGAAGTGAACGGATTACCCGTGGGGCTCACTTACGTCACCGGGGCGCTCTCACGCTTTGGTCGCGGGCTGGGGCGCTGGGTAATGGGCGAGCGTCGCAATGGTTGGCGCGTGCAATTGATTCCGTGGGCCGGAATGTTTGTCGGTGCCGTGATCGGCGCACTGCTGGAGCAGCAAATGGGACTGCGCGCACTGTGGGTCAGTGGTGCATTGGCGGGGTTATTGGGGCTGGTGACATTGATGATTCCGCGGCGCTGGCACTTGGGTTTTATGCCGCGTTGAGGCTGAACAAAGAGGTGCTCGCTCGACGTTTAAGCCTCGACATCCGTGTACCGGTAAAGAGCCATAACGTCGAGCGAGCGATTGAATCATAAGGCAATGCCCGGCGGCTGTCCCGCCAGGCGTTTCGGAATCGGGTCAAGGCAAGGTATTACAGACAAGTGGCAAGCGCTGCCAGGCGACGTTTGGCTGGCATGTTGTCCTCCACGGCATAGTATTTGACGGTAGAACCCGCCCCTGTGCTTTGTATGTCAACAAAGTAGTCGCCGGCCGTGGTGTAGACGGTGTAGCCACCTGCCTCGGTGGGCTCCTTGAAACCGCCGGCATCAACGCCGAACACGCGCTCATCCTGCCAGCCGAACTGAATGCACTGGGCGACCACCAGGGTGGCCTTGTCCGATGCCAGGGTTTTATAGGGGCTGCCTGCACGCGCCTCTTTCATCTTCGAGCCCGCGCAACCGGCCAGTGCGGCCAGTACCAATGCGCCGATTACCATCTTGAACATGCCTGTGCTTCCTTGGAAAAACCGTGACTCTACCACTGTGCCGCGGCCAACTGACGCGCCCATGAACTTTGTTTCACTGTGACGGGCCAACCCGCCGTCTATAGTGGCCAAGCTCATTTTTCGGAAGTCTCCCTTCTGCCCGCCCTCCCGCGGGCTTTTTTTTGCCCTGGCGTCAGAACCACCAGCGAAACAGATAGAACAGCGCCATGCTCAACAGCACAGTGATCAGCACACTGCGCGTCCAGAACATCAAGGCCACGGCGCAGATACCTGCGAGCAAGTAAGGGTTGCTCGGGCTCAGGTTGAGCCGGTGATCTGCCAGAAAAATAATCGGCCCGCAGATCGCCGTAAGCATCCCCGGCACGGCAAAGCCCAGGAACTCACGGGCGCCACGATTAAGCCTCACCGGCAAACGTGGCTCGATAAACAGGTAGCGGTTGAAAAACACCACAAGACCCATGGCCACAATCATCAGGTAAATCATCGCTGCCCAACTCCCAATCGCTTGCAGGCAAAACCTGCGCTCATCCCCAGTACACCCGAGACCACTACCGCCGACTCCCAGTGCAAATAACTCAACCACACCGAACACAGCAGCGAGACCGCGACACACACCACGGTCGGCACATCACGCACCACCGGAGTGATCAGGGCGATAAAGGT
The DNA here is from genome assembly GCF_023127795.1 of Pseudomonas sp. W2Jun17. Classification (NCBI taxonomy): domain Bacteria; kingdom Pseudomonadati; phylum Pseudomonadota; class Gammaproteobacteria; order Pseudomonadales; family Pseudomonadaceae; genus Pseudomonas; species Pseudomonas sp. W2Jun17. Next base: position 237,510 of record NZ_SPKO01000029.1, read on the forward strand.
TGCGGCAATGGAAAACTCCAGCCCCAGCTGATCAAGGCCCGGAATGCTTTTGCCCAACACAATGCCGGCCAGGGTGAAGAGGTTCCAGATGATGTAAAACGTCAGGCCGACGCCCAATGCGTACCAGCGATTGAAGGTCTGGCGGTCATAGTGGTTGACCAGGGCAAAGAATTCATCGGTCAGCAGGAAACCCAGGCTCATGCGCCACCGGACATTGAGCGACGACAGCGTGGGACGCATGTGCATGCCATAGAGCAGATGCTGGGAGGTCAGTAACAAAGTGGTGAGTACGATGGATATCAGGCTGGCACCGCTCTTGACCATGCCGATGGCCACCAACTGCGCCGCACCGGCAAACACGATGGCAGACAAGCCTTGGGCTTGCAGCGGGGTAAATTGCGCATCGATGGCCATGGAGCCGGCGAGCAACCCCCACGGGGCGCAGGCAAGAGACAAGGGAATAACGGCGATGGCGCCGCGAGTGAAGGCGTAATGAGGTAATGCAGTGGGCATGGAAACGGCTCATCGACGGACAGTCGACAAGCATGCCAGTGCAATCAGGGGCTTGTCTTGAACGATCTTGCTCAGGCGAGCCTCACCGAAACCTGCTCCACCGAATCCCGCGCTTCACGCAGTTCGTACGCGTCCTGGTTCAGCCGGTGGATGGTGTTGAGCAGGCGCTGGCGCAGCACTTCGTCACCGAGTTTTTCCACGGCGCGCATCAGGTCGAACGCCGCGGTTTCGTTATTTTCCGCGACGGAATCCAGGGTCTTGCGCAGGTTGCGAGTGGCACGGGTCACGCGGGTTCTTCCTTCATCAGCAATGAGCAGGCACTGTAGGACCTTTGTGTTTCATTTTAATTTCAAACAGTTGTGGCTGTTTCACGGGCATTTGATCCACATCAACTGAAACAGGATTTGACCGAAACATATGGAAATACGTATATTCGAATAACCATATATGGATACCCTGATCATGTCGGATCTCCTCTCTCCTCCCACCCTGTTCAAGTGCCTGGCTGATGCCACCCGCACTCGGATGACCCTATTGATCCTGCGCGAAGGCGAACTTTGCGTATGCGAACTGATCCATGCCTTGGACGATAGCCAGCCGAAGATCTCCCGTCATCTGGCGCAACTGCGCAGTTGCGGGCTGCTGCTGGACCGCCGTCAAGGGCAATGGATCTACTACCGCATCAACCCGGCACTGCCCGCCTGGGTCACACAGGTGCTGGACACCACCCTGCAAGCCAACCAGCCATGGTTGCAGAACGACGCGCTGCGTCTGGATGCAATGGGCGACAGACCACAACGGGCCAGCACCTGCTGCTGAGCCATCGGAGCGTTTATTCATGCTTGTCGCAATTGCGATTTTCCTCGTCACCATCGTACTGGTCATCTGGCAGCCCAAGGGCCTTGGCGTGGGCTGGAGTGCCAGCCTGGGCGCGATCCTGGCCCTGGGTTGCGGGGTGATCAGCCTGGCGGACATCCCGGTGGTGTGGCACATCATCTGGAATGCCACCGGTACCTTCGTCGCACTGATCATCATCAGCCTGTTGCTGGACGAAGCCGGCTTCTTTGCCTGGACAGCCCTGCATGTGGCGCGTTGGGGGCGTGGCCGCGGACGGCGGTTGTTTGCCTATATGGTGCTGCTGGGTGCGCTGGTGTCGGCGCTGTTTGCCAATGACGGTGCGGCGTTGATTCTCACGCCCATCGTGATGTCGATGCTGCTGGCCCTGCGTTTTTCACCGGCAGCGACCCTGGCATTCGTCATGGGCGCGGGGTTTATCGCCGATACGGCGAGCCTGCCATTGGTGGTATCGAACCTGGTAAACATCGTCTCGGCTGATTATTTCAAGATCGGCTTCAACGAATATGCCGCCGTGATGGTGCCGGTGAACCTGGTCAGCGTGGCCGCGACCCTGGCAGTGCTGCTGTGGTTTTTCCGCCGGGACATTCCCCAGACCTACGACCCGGCCGACCTGGAAGACCCCGCCAGTGCCATCCACGACCCCGCGACGTTCCGCGCCGGTTGGTGGGTACTGGGTATTCTGCTCATCGGCTGTTTCGCCCTGGAACCTCTGGGCATTCCCATCAGTGCGATTTCCGCCGCCTGCGCCGTACTGCTGCTGGTGATTGCCGCCAAGGGCCATAAGATTTCCACGCGTAAAGTCCTCAAGGAAGCGCCCTGGCAGATCGTGATCTTTTCCCTGGGCATGTACCTGGTGGTGTATGGGCTGCGTAACGCCGGCCTGACCGACTACCTGGCCACCTGGCTCGACACTTTCGCCACCTATGGTGTGTGGGGCGCGGCTATGGGCACAGGGGTGCTGACGGCACTGCTCTCATCGGCGATGAATAACCTGCCGACGGTGCTGATCGGCGCACTCTCCATCGAGTCCAGCCATGCTGTGGGCGTGGTCAAGGACGCGATGATCTACGCCAATGTGATCGGCAGCGACCTGGGCCCTAAAATCACCCCCATAGGCAGTTTGGCCACCTTGCTGTGGCTGCATATCCTGGCACGCAAAGGCATCACTATCACTTGGGGTTACTACTTCAAGGTCGGAATCGTGCTGACTTTGCCGGTGCTGTTGATCACCCTCGCTGCCCTCGCCTTGCGCCTGAGCGTTTAAAGGAGCCTGCAATGAAAGTGCTGTTCATGTGTACCGCCAACAGTTGCCGTAGCATCTTGTCCGAAGCCATGTTCAATCACATGGCGCCTGAGGGCTTCGAAGCGATCAGCTCCGGCAGTTTCCCCAAGGGCCAGGTTTTGCCCCGCAGCCTGAGCACGCTGCAGGCAGCCGGCATCAGCACCGAAGGTTTGTACAGCAAGGGCAATGACGCCTTTGAAGGCAGCCCGCCGGATGTGGTCATCACGGTGTGCGACAACGCGGCCGGGGAAGCTTGCCCTGTGTATTTCGGTGCGGCGGTGAAGGCGCATTGGGGGTTGCAGGACCCTTCCCACGTGCAGGGTGATGAAGCCCAGGTAGACGCTGCATTCAAGGCCACCCTCGACATTATTGCCGCTCGCTGCGAGGCGTTTTTTGCGCTGCCATTTGCCAGCCTCGGCGCGGATGAATTGAAGGTTGAACTTGAGCGTATAGCCTCAATGTGGGAGGGGGCTTGCTCCCGATAGCGGAGGGTCAGCTACAGATGAGCTGACTGACACACTGCTATCGGGGGCAAGCCCCCTCCCACATTTGGATCGTGGACCATTAAAATCTGCATGGTTTCTTAACCCTGCGCTGACGTATGCTTTCGCACTTTCCTGAAAGGACACGGGCATGCTGTCGATCTTTGTCTATGCGCTGGTATTCGGTTTTGTGTTTTGCCTGTCTCCTGGCGCGGTGCTGGCAGAGACCCTGCGTCGCGGCTTGCTGCATGGTTTCACACCGGCCCTGATGGTGCAGTTTGGTTCCCTCGTAGGCGATGCAGTCTGGGCAGTGATCGGCCTCACCGGTATCGCACTGCTGATTCAGCATGATGCGGTGCGAGTGCCACTGACGATCTTCTGCGCGCTGTACCTGGCCTGGCTGGGCATCCGCAGCCTGATTGATGCGTGGCAGTTACCCGCAACCGACAACGTCCCTGCCAGCTCAGGCAAAAATGCGTTGGCCGTAGGCGCGGCGATCTCCCTGGCCAACCCGAAGAATATTGTCTACTGGGGCGCCCTGGGCAGCGCCCTGTCCGGCATCGTCGGCGCAACCCCCAGCCAGGGGCAGACCCTGATGTTTTTTGCCGGATTCATGCTGGCGTCGGTGCTCTCGTGTTTTCTCACCGCCGCGTTGGTGAATCTGCTGCGCAAGAACGCATCACCGACCTGGCAACGCGTGAGTTATGCGGCGTGCGGTTTAGTATTGATCTATCTGGCGATACTCGCCGCGCAAGGTATATAAAGTTATCTGGCCAGTAACTTGAACATGCCTCTTGTCTGAACAAACTCTGAACGCGGACTAATTTAGTTAATCATGCGTTGACATTCTGTAACGCTCTGAGTAGATTGCCCGTGCCCGCAACTGGGGCCTTTTTTAAACCTCACAAAAGAAGCCAATGGACACAGTATCTAGTCGCTGTCCGAGCACCGCCTCTGCGGGCATCGGGCGCCAAACCCAGAATATGACAGGACTCGCCTTCCAGGTCCGGTAAGCTGCGCTAGAGCTCGATGCTCCACCGTAACTGCCTCACCGGTCGCGTGTCCGGTCCCGAGGTGTGTTATGACCTTCCAACTCATTGCTTTACCCGATGTACCTACACTGGCCGCAGCCTTGCGCGCCAAGCTGTGCCGCGAGCCCGTGGGCTTCAGGCCAACCCGCCCGGCCTTTGCTGCACCCTCCTCCCAAGTACGCCCGGTACCGCCGCTGGCGCACTGGCGTATCTGCCCTGACAGCGGCCAACTGGTGCAGCACTGGGATCACGCCGACCCTCAAGACCCACAGAGACCCAAGGTTTCCAGCCTGGCGCAAGCCAGCTTGATGCTCGGTCTTTACGTGAGCGCTCGCGCCGCCTGACCTGGCTGGAAACAACAACTTTCTTATTGATGCCCTGGAGTTCTTTATGAACAAGTCCAGTAGGAGCCCGCTGCGCGCAAGTTAATTAATGCGCTGTTAGCGGGCATTGTAGAAGTTACCTGAACACTTTATTTAAACCGATCGCGAAGTCCGCGGCTCGGCATGCTTTCGCTCGCCTGTATGCAGGTAAGTACCGGGTATGTTTTGTCGAGAATTGGCGACAGGAGTACAGACAATGAGCGCCGTAAAAAACACGCCTCTGCACAAGAAAAATGGCACCGCTGCCGACACCAAGCTGTCGATGCGCGCCGCCCGTGAAGCCCAGAATGGCCTGGCGGCCACCCTCGCCAATGTACGAGCCACCCAGGACGGCCTGACCGAACTGGACGCCTCGGCGCGTCTGCAACGGGAAGGCTATAACGAAGTCGCCCATGACAAGCCGCCACACGCCATCGTCCAGTTCCTGCAGGCACTGAACAACCCGTTCATCTACGTGCTGTTGACCCTGGGCGGCATCAGCTTTGTCACCGACTATTGGTTGCCACTGCAGGCGGGTGAAGAAGTCGATCTGACCAAAGTCATCATCATCATGACCATGGTGTTGCTCAGCAGCCTGCTGCGCTTCTGGCAGGAACACCGCTCGGCCAAATCCGCCGAGGCCCTGAAGGCGATGGTACGCACCACCGCCACCGTGCTACGTCGCGAAGAGGTCGGCGCCCAGCCCACTTTGCGCGAAGTGCCGATGCGCGATCTGGTGGCCGGCGACATCGTGCAGTTGTCGGCCGGCGACATGATCCCCGCCGACATCCGCCTGATCGAGTCACGCGACCTATTTATCAGCCAGGCCGTGCTGACCGGTGAAGCCTTGCCGGTGGAGAAGTACGACACCCTGGGCGATGTCACGCAAAAATCCGCCTCCAACCTCGCCGCCGACCAAGGCAATCTGCTGGACCTGCCGAACATCTGCTTTATGGGCACTAACGTGGTGAGCGGCCGCGCCAAGGCGGTGGTGGTGGCTACCGGACCGCGCACTTACTTCGGCTCCCTGGCCAAGGCGATTGTCGGCTCGCGGGTGCAAACCGCCTTCGACCGTGGCGTGAACAGTGTCAGTTGGCTGCTGATCCGCTTCATGTTGGTGATGGTGCCGATCGTGTTCTTACTCAATGGCTTCTCCAAGGGGGACTGGGGCGATGCCTTCCTGTTTGCCCTGGCGGTGGCCGTCGGCCTGACCCCGGAAATGCTGCCGATGATCGTCAGTGCCAACCTGGCCAAAGGCGCTACAGCCATGGCCAAGCGCAAAGTGGTGGTCAAGCGCCTCAACGCGATCCAGAACTTCGGTTCAATGGATGTGCTGTGCACCGACAAGACCGGCACCCTGACCCAGGACAAGATCATCCTTGAGCATCACGTCAACGCCTTCGGCCAGCGCGACGACGCGGTGCTGTCCCTGGCCTGGCTCAACAGCTTTCACCAGAGCGGCATGAAGAACCTGATGGACCAGGCCGTGGTGCAGTTCTCGGCGCAAAACCCCAAGTTCCAGGTGCCATTTGCCTACAGCAAGGTCGATGAATTGCCCTTCGACTTTGTACGCCGTCGCCTGTCGATCGTGGTCAAGGATGCCGCCGGTGACCAGTTGCTGGTGTGCAAAGGGGCCGTGGAAGAGATGCTGAGCATTTCAACCCACACCCTGGAAGACGGCGCCGCCGTACCCCTGGACGATCGCCGTCGCGAGGCACTGCTGGCGATTGCCAACGACTACAACGAAGACGGTTTCCGGGTACTGGTGGTCGCAACCCGCCATATCCCCAAGGCATTGGCGCGTCAGCAATACACCACTGCCGATGAACGCAACCTGGTGATCCAGGGCTTCCTGACCTTCCTCGACCCGCCGAAGGAAACCGCGGGCCCGGCAATTGCCGCGCTGCAACAGATTGGCGTGGCGGTCAAAGTGTTGACCGGCGATAACGCGGTGGTCACCAGCAAGATCTGCCGCCAGGTTGGCCTCGAACCCGGCCAGCCGCTGCTGGGCGTGGAAATCGAAGCCATGGACGACGCCACCCTGCTGCGCCGCGTGGAAGAACGCACGGTGTTCGCCAAGCTGACACCGCTGCAAAAATCCCGTGTGCTCAAGGCGCTGCAAGCCAACGGCCATACGGTGGGCTTTCTCGGCGACGGCATCAACGATGCACCGGCGCTACGGGATGCCGACGTGGGTATTTCGGTGGACAGCGGCACGGATATCGCCAAGGAGTCGGCCGACATCATCCTGCTGGAAAAGAGCCTGATGGTGCTGGAAGAAGGCGTGCTCAAGGGCCGCGAAACCTTCGGCAATATCATGAAGTACCTGAACATGACCGCCAGCTCCAACTTCGGCAACGTGTTCTCGGTGCTGGTAGCCAGTGCGTTCATTCCGTTCATGCCGATGCTGGCGATCCACCTGCTGCTGCAGAACCTGATGTACGACATCTCCCAATTGGCTCTGCCGTGGGACAAGATGGACAAGGAGTACCTGGCCAAACCGCGCAAGTGGGATGCAAAAAATATCGGCCGCTTCATGATCTGGATCGGGCCGACCTCATCAATCTTCGACATCACCACCTTTGCCCTGATGTGGTACGTGTTCTCGGCCAACAGTGTGGAAATGCAGACGCTGTTCCAGTCCGGCTGGTTTATCGAAGGGCTGCTTTCGCAAACCCTGGTGGTGCATATGCTGCGCACCCGCAAGATTCCGTTCTTCCAGAGCACGGCCGCATGGCCGGTGTTGATGATGACCTGCATTGTGATCGCCTTGGGCATCTACGTGCCGTTCTCGCCGCTAGGCACCCTGGTGGGTCTGCAACCGCTGCCGATGGCGTACTTCCCATGGCTGGTAGGCACCCTGCTGGCTTACTGCTGCGTCGCTCAACTGATGAAAACGATCTACATCCGCCGCTTCAAGCAGTGGTACTGATCCCCCGCCATTCAAACGGTGGTGGTCGCCCGGCCGCCACCGTGCAATACAAGGATGCTCCCTATGCGCGTCTTGATCTGTGCAGGTCGTCATTACGCCGACACCAAAAAGTCCCGCCACGTGCTGGACGCTTACCACCGCCTGCACCCAGTGCAGGTGTTGATCCACGGCGGCAACCAGTTCCTCGGCAGCGAGATCGAGGAATGGGCGCGGGAAATCGGTATCGACGTGGTGCGCTACCCACCCAATTGGCAGCGCCACGGCAAACAGGCGGAACGCCAACGCAACCACTTCATGCTGGCCGACAGCCGCCCCGACCTGATCATCGCCCTGCCCGGCGGTGACGATACCTCGGAGCTGGTCTGCCAGGCCAAAGCCAGCGGCATTTCGGTGCTGACCGTAGAAAGCTGAATTCAAGCGAGGTGCACCATGCACACCCCACACAACCCGAAGCACCCGGACGGGTTTGCCAAATATCGCGCGCGCCATTTGCGCAGGGCGCGTCCCACCCTGCTGCTCTTGCCACCGGCCAAGCGCCGCGCCTTGCAGCGCAACCTGATCTTTATCGGCGTGACGCTGGGCACGCTGTTAATCCTCGCCCTGGTTTCCAAGGCGAATGCTGCCGGCGGCGCCTACGTGGTGGATGATGGCGCGATCAATGCGCCTGGCGAATGCAACATCGATGCCTGGCACACCGCCAATCGGCACGCAGGCAGTACGCACAACGAAACCTTGTCCCCGGCCTGCACGTTCAGTGGTATGCCATGGGTGCAGTGGGGCGCGGCTCTATCGCGGGCCACTGACGCGGGAAAGGGCGAAACGCAAGTCAGCCCACAGGTGAAGGCGCAGTTGTTGTCGCGAGAAGACTTGGGGCTGGAGCTGGCAATCGCCGCCGGGGCGCACATTGCCCTCGATCGTCAGCACGCATTCGACGGCGCTGACTTCAACCTGCCGTTAACGTGGCAGGCCATGGATGCATTGCGCCTGAACCTGAATGCCGGCTGGACCCATGCCTATAACGACGGCGCGCAACAGCACCGCCTGACCTGGGGCATGGGTTTCGAATACCAGCTTGCGCAGGTGTTGACGTTGATTGGCGAACGCTATGGCCAGGAAGGCGGTGAACAAGCATGGCAGGCGGGGCCGAGATTCCACGTCGGCAAGTTTGTCGACGTGGACCTGGTGGTCGGGCGCAGTTTGACTGGGGACCGTGCCCAGTGGCTGACCACTGGGGCTACTTTCAGGTTCTAGGCCTTGGCCTGTTGCTCCAGGTGTACCTGCAACTGGGGGTCGATTTGCAGCTGCCCGGCCAGATCGTCCAGGTAGTTTCGCTCGGCGTCCTGCTGATCATTGACCAGCAGGACGCTGGCCAGGTAAATCTCCGAAGCGATTGCCGGGTCCTTGGCATATTCAGCGAAATCTGCGGCATCCAGTGGCTTGGCGACTTCGGCGTCGAGCCACTGCTGCAGTTGTGGATCGTCGGTATGAAGGCCGATCTCGGTAGAGATCATCTTTTTCTCTTGCTCATCGATCCTGCCGTCCGCCTTGGCTGCTGCGATCATTGCACGCAGTACGCCGTGGCTATGGGCTTCGGCTTCAGGCCCTTCAAGCTGGTCAACGGTCTGGATGGCTTGCTGCGGCGCAGTCGCCTGCTGACGTTGCCACGCTTGATACGCCTGGAAGGCGGCCATGCCGAGGGATGCCAGCGCCGCGTAATTCATTCCGCCGCTGCTACGCGTCTGGGTCGTGCCGCCTGCCGGAGCGCCGCCCAACAAGCCACCCAGGCCACCCAGTAAACCACCCAAGCCGCCACCGGCTGATGCATTGCCGGTACCGGCGTTTTTCAACAAACCTCCAAGCAATCCGCCCAGGCCGCCGCCCGAAGCGCCGCCGCCTTGCTGCCCTGCTCGCCACAGTTGTTCCAGTAGATCGCTGGTATTCATGGTGTCGCCCTCCCGGGGCGCAATAATGGCGTTTATCAAACATAGTTCGCCTGCGATGGAACACCATGACCGCCGGGCGGGCAAGCTTTATGATGTCGCCACCATGCCGTCAAGGGAGAACCGCGGTGAACCGCATCGAGCATATTGGGTTGATGGCCCACTACAATCAATGGATGAACCGTAAGGTCTACGCCGCCGCCGGCACCTTGACCGACGCGGAGTTGACGGTGGATCGCCAGGCGTTTTTCGGCTCGATCCTCGGCACCTTGAACCACCTGACGCTGGGTGACACAGTCTGGCTCAAGCGCTTTGCCGAACATCCGGCGGGCTTTCGCGCGTTGGCACCGTTGAGTGACATCCCTACACCGGTGGATCTCAAGCAATTGGCCTTTGCCAACTTGAGTGAACTGTCAGCCCATCGCGCCTGGCTGGATCAATTGATCATTGATTGGGCCAACACGCTGCAGGAGTCTCATCTGGACCAGCGCCTGCGCTACCACAACATGCGCGGCGTGGCAGGCGAGAAGCCCTTCTTCAGCCTGCTGGTGCACTTTTTCAACCACCAGACCCACCACCGGGGCCAGGTGACAACACTGCTGACCCAGGCTGGCGTGGACGTGGGTACTACCGACCTGCTGGCACTGATTGACTGAACGCGGGCACAGCGCATTACACAAATCTTGTGGGAGCGGGCTTGCTCGCGAATGCGGTACGTCAGGCACTGAGCCAGTTACTGAAGCACCGCTTTCCCGAGCAAGCCCTCTCCTTTACTTCACCTTGCTGCTCAACGTTTCCACACTGCGCTTCAAATCATCCAGGCCGCGCTTGAGGCCGGCGATTTCGTCTTTCTGCCGATCTATCGTATTTTTCTGCTCATCCACCGTGCGCTTGAGACTCGACAACTGGCTATCACTGCTGCTGGAACTCGACCCGTCTTTACGCTTGAACTCGTCAAATGCACGATCCTGATCATCCATTTTGGTTTTCAGGCTTTGCAGCTCGCTTTCGCTACGCTTTTGCGCCGCTTGCAACGCCTCGATATCGCCGACGGAAATACTCGACGACTTCAACACATAGGTATTGCCCGCCTCTACCGAGGCGCCCGTCAATCTGTCTGTCGACGATGCACTGAACTCTCCCCACCGCACCGCACTCGCCGCCTGCGCCGGGCCAGCTATCGCCGCACCCAACAGCCCCACCACGCCTGCAGCCATCATCCAAGAACGCCTACGGACACTGAGCATCAACTGACTCCTTTGCGATTTGCCGGGATGGCATGTCGCTATGACTGTCATTTATGAGGCGTGTTCCTGCGGCGCAAGCATTCATCAGGACTTAACCCAAAGGCCCTGTAGATCACTGATCTGCCACGCTTTTTCATCGGTATCTTTATGCAGGAAAGCGCGCTTCGAGGTTGCGCCGAAGCGACAGGATCTATATATTCCCAACCCTGCTACACCGCGCTACCGCCCGAATGGCGAAACTGGTAGACGCATGGGACTTAAAATCCCCCGCCCGTAAGGGCGTCCCGGTTCGATTCCGGGTTCGGGCACCACAGATATCAAGGGCTTGCATGATGAACTTCATGCAGGCCCTTATCTATTTTGTTCCGCAGTTTTACAAGCTGTTCCGCAATTATCCCTTCCCCGGCGTCCTGCCGAACGAACACAACTACCAAAAAAACACACGCACTACTACGCTGTTCACTCTCCGGAGGAACACCAATGCCGAATTCAGATCTACTCCCTTCCCTGCTTTCTAAGCTCTACGAAAACCAACTCGCCCTCGAAGCGTCCATCCTGGAATTGTCCAACTGGGTGGAGCAGCGCGGCTCCGCCGAGGTAGCAGAAAATGTTCGAGGCGCTCTTCAAGCCATCGACGATAACGAGGAGTTCATCAAACTGACTCTGGCGGTACTGATGAGTCCTGAATAACAGCTACTTGCAGGCTACAGCCCAAAGCTGGTCCAGCTTGGTGGTGTAACTCTGGCTCATCATCTCCCGACGCATACCCCAGTCGGGATTGGTGGGCACGCTAGCAGAACGAAGCGTTCCCCTTCCCCACCTCTCGTTGATCTGATCAAGGACGCTCATGACCTGGGTTGCCTCGGTCGGCTGCGATATTGCAAAAAGATCATCTGTGTATTCGCCTGGCTGACACAGGTTGAGCAGCATCACCTCGGCCTTGCTGTATTTGAAACCCGGCCGAAAAATCCTGTCGAGCGCATCAACAGCGGCTTTCGTGAGCAGGCGCACGTCATCGGTGGGGTATGGCATATCCACCACCACGCCGTTGGCGTACTTCGCCTCCTCCGGATTGAACATGCCTGTGCGGATACAGACGCGGACCTTTTTGCAAAGTGAGTTTTGGGCGCGGAGCTTCTCTGACGCCCGCATCATGTAGGTGGCTACCGCTTCCTTGATCGGCGGCAGATCGGTCAGCCGTTTGCCGAACATCCGGCTGCAGCATATTTCTTGCTTGGGCGGGTCGGGCTCGTCAAGTTCCAGACACGATGTGCCGGCCAGCTCCCGCGCCGTCTTTTCGATCACTACGCTGAATTTCTTACGGAGCGTCCAAGGATCTGCCTTGGACAGGTCCATCGCTGACTTTATGCCCATGGCGTCGAGGTGGAGCTTCATTTTGCGGCCTACGCCCCACACTTCGCAGACGTCAGTATTACGCAGCACCCAATCGCGCTTGACCGGATCGGTGATGTTCACCACGCCACCGGTTTGAGCTTGCAGTCGCTTTGCCGTGTGGTTGGCCAGCTTGGCCAAAGTCTTTGTATGGGCAATACCTACACCAACCGGAATGCCGGTACATCGGAGCACCTGGGCACGGATCTGTCGGCCCAGAGCATCCAAACCGGCAATCCCGGTCAGGTCTGCAAATGCTTCATCAATCGAATACACCTCAACGGCTGGCACCAGCGATTCAATCACGCTCATGACGCGCTGGCTCATATCCCCGTACAGCGCATAATTCGACGAGAAGGCCACAATTCCGTGCTGTCTGAGCTTGTGCTTAATCTGAAAATACGGTTCGCCCATTTTGACGAAGGGAGAAGCTTCATAGCTACGCGCAATGACACAGCCATCATTGTTACTCAAGACAACGATTGGGACGCGCGCCAGATCCGGGCGAAACACGCGCTCACAGCTAGCGTAGAAACGGTTGCAATCGACAAGTGCGAATACAGGCGATTTAGACATGACTACGCACTGTGCTGGTGATCACGCCCCAGATCGATAGCTCATCGCCCTCCAGGACATACCGCGCTGGGTATTTTGGGTTTTCAGATAAAAGAATCACCTCTTTCCCACGTTTGCAAAGTCGCTTGCATACAGGATCATTATTCAAGAGAGCGACAACGATGTGCCCGTGGACCGGCTCAATTGACCGGTCCACAACTGCCAAGTCTCCCTCAAAAATTCCCGCCCCTTGCATACTTTCGCCAGTAATCGCGATGAGATAGACGTGCGGCGCCCTGATATTTAGGACCTCATCCAATGAGATGTGCTGCTCGATGTGATCGGCCGCCGGCGATGGAAAGCCGGCGGGCACCCGAAAAGAGCAAAAGGGCAGCTTCGTGCCACCCTCGGCGATAGGACCTAAAATTGAGAAGCTCATGACGCAGCCTTTTACAGATACTGTACGAATGTACAGTTAATAGCGCAGATGGCTTGTGGTCAATTTCGTGTAAGAGATATCTGACAAGCGGGCGGTTCAAGCCACCTCTTCGGTGTACGCGGTGCTGGCCTCGGACACCAGCTCGCGCCACTCGGCAGTGTCGATGATTCCTCGGCTTTTGAGGCCATCAGTCATTGCCAGGCGGGTCTCGTACCTGTACTCGGGCGTCCCGCTAACAAACGCAGGGTCATCATCGAGGGCAAGCCAGGCTCTAAGCTCGCTTATTTGCCGAATATCGAAGGTCATGACGAATCGCACACGTGAAGGTCTACCGTATAGAGATGGGCGACAGTAAAACCGTTCCAGGCACCCGACGTGTGGAGAAGTCTATGTGTGGCCGATTCGTTCAGTACGAGGGGATGGCGATCTATATCGAGGAGCTGAGCCCTCAGATCGAGCTTTTCAGTGGCTACGACGCAGAACCTATAAACCGGTTCAACGTCGCACCGTCGACGCGTGTGCAACTGCTGCACAGCAAAGAGGATGGGTTGCACATTGACGCTGTGCACTGGGGGTGGGCGCCCTTCTGGGCTAAAGGCAAACGACCTGACCCGATAAATGCTCGGGTAGAAACCGTCACGACTGGTAAATTTTTCAAACAGCTTTGGCCGACTGGCCGTGCGATCGTACCTAGCGAAGGCTGGTATGAGTGGGTCAAAGACCCGGGCGACCCGAAAAAGAAGCAGCCATATTTCATTCGGCTCAAAAGCAGAAAACCGATGTTCTTCGGAGCACTTGCCCAGGTACATCTAGGCCTTGACCCGCACGGAGGTGACGGTTTCGTCATCATCACTGCTGCCAGCGATCAGGGCATGGTTGATATTCACGACCGCCGCCCATTGGTTCTTACTCCGGAGCACGCCAACGAATGGCTTGATCCTGATATTTCGCCTGCTCGCGCGGAAGAAATCGCAAAGGACCTATGCCAGCCCACTGAAGAGTTTGAGTGGTTCCCTGTTAGCAAGGCTGTGGGCAACGTTAGGAACCAGGGCTCAGAGCTTATTGAATTGGATCTATCCGCTGAAAAACCACATGACGAACACGACAGCGGTCACCCAACCAAGGGTAAGTAGAAATGAAAGACCTGCAAGCCGCTTGTCCATAGTGCTCTGTCCAAATCCAAACGCCCCCCATACGTCAGCATGTCTGGAGAGTCCTGCAAGGTGCCGTGCTTGTAAATGCTCGCTTTTAGCATGGCACGCCCCGGACGTGCCGTAGCCAAAAAAATGGTGAACCGCACATAGCGAGCGCACACGAAATTACTTAGCGCGCAATTATTTAGCACATCTATCATTCCAATACATTTTTTTGCATACCTCGTTTCAGGTATATGCCTGCAAGCTGCAGCTGGAAGTCAGTATGCCGCATGAAAATGCTGCCTGCGTTCGTGATCCTTGAAATTACGTGGAAATGCCACGCTACTAAATCCGGCCCTCGGAGGCCTAAATGAAATTGAGATCCTTGAGTATCGCGCGGCGAGCTTTCGTCTGTTTTGGCTTAATCACACTCCTACTGATCAGCTTGGCGGGCTTCTCTTATCTGCAAATTGATCGGCTACGCGCTACAGAACAGGCCATTGAGCAAAACTCCCTTCCAAGCATTCAGGTCATTGACGATATTCAGATCGCCCTCCTCCACGCCCGTCTTGAAAGTATCCGCATGCTCTCAAGTACCACGGCAGAGGTGCATGATTTCTCGCTGTCAAAGGTCGAAGAAGCTATACAGACACTTCAGGCGAAGACTGATTTCTATCGTGCACATTTAATGTCTGGTGAGCAGGACGAAATCCAGTTCGCGAAGGCCAATCAGGCTATGAATGCTTACGTCGACGGCCTCAAAAAAGTAATCGCTTTGGATTCATCTGATCATGATCAGGCTTTGATCTTTGCCAATACAGAACAGGCACAAAGAGCGACCGTCTATCAAGAGCAACTGACATTGCTGCGAGAGCAAAATGCACGCCAGGCCGTGGTATCTGGAGTAGACGCGACCGACGTATATACCCATAGCGTAAAAGTCCTGATAGCAGTGCTGATCGTGGCATTTGTCTTAACCATAGCACTGGCGATCTTGTTCACTAATAGCATCGTAGGCCCAATCAGTTCATCACTTAAATTGGCGGAAAATATCGCTGCTGGCGACCTCACCCATGATCTTGAAGTAACAGGTTCAGATGAAGCTTCGCGTTTGATGCATGCACTGAATCTTATGCAGAAAAATTTGCGACACACCATTTTGGAAATTTCGGGAGCTTCAACCCAACTGAGCACCGCGGCCGTCGAAATGACCTCGATCACAGAAAGCGCTGATCGCACACTTCAGCAGCAAAATAGCGAAATCGAGCAAGCTGCTACCGCAGTAACTGAAATGAGCGCGGCTGTTGAAGAGGTTGCACGGAACGCCAATTCCACATCTGAAGCAGCGATGCAATCAAGCATATCTGCAGATCTCGGGAATCAAAAAGTCACTGAGACCTTGACAGCGATGCGCGGCCTGACAGGCTTGGTAGAGGTGTCATCAGATCAGGTGAAAGAACTCGCGGGCCAGGCGCAAGACATTACTAAAGTTTTGAGCGTGATCAGGGCGATTGCTGAGCAAACAAACCTACTCGCTTTGAACGCCGCAATAGAAGCGGCTCGTGCAGGAGAACAGGGTCGCGGTTTCGCAGTAGTCGCAGACGAAGTTCGTGCGCTGGCACACCGAACACAAACATCGACGCAAGAAATTGAACAGATGATATCCACGATTCAAGCAGGCTCTTCTGCCGCGGTTGAATCTATGCAAAAGAGCACATCCGAGGTCTACAGCACGCGAGATACTGCAGAACAAGCGGGCCAGTCGTTGCGGCAAATTATTAATTCCGTGCTCGAAATTAACGATCGGAATATCCAAATTGCAACCGCATCCGAGGAACAAGCTCACGTCGCACGGGATGTTGATCGTAGTCTGATAAGCATCCGCGACCTTGCAGTGCAGAGCAGTGAAGGCACCCGCCAGACACTTACAGCGAGCAACGAGCTTTCTCGCTTGGCCGTTAACCTAAACGATTTGGTTTCTCGATTCAGGACGTAGTAAATCAGCCAAACGCAATTTTCGGCTGATCGTAGGATCTCAGACGCCAATGCGGCGCGCCCAATTAAAAACAGCACAGGTGGAATATGAATAGGCCCGAAATCAGCTTGCACTCTGTGCTGAATTTAAACGAGCGTTCAGCGTTGGCTGAGATGGAAGCTATCACTAGCATTTTAAAACTTGTAACACGCCTTACTGGAATGCGATTTGCCGGGATCGCGAAGTTCACCGAAGCAGACTGGATCGTCTGCTCAGCTTACGACCCGATGCATATGGGGATAGAGGCTGGGGATACACTGGAACTGGAAATCACGCTTTGCAGCGAGCTCCGTAGAGATCCTAAGGCGCTTTTTATTCCTAAAATCAGTGAAGACGGTAGATACTCGAGTCGTGCTGTGGTTAAACGGTATGCGATAGAAAGCTATGCAGGTGTTCCCATCTTCCTTCCTAATGGGCAGCTATATGGTGCTCTATGCGCCCTAGATTCGCGCTCGATAATATTTGAAGACCCGGAGTTGGAAGAGACGTTAGCTTTATTTGCAACGTTGATCGGATGCGTTTTTTTCACGACCCCGCTGCTGAATGAATCCGAATGATATGCCTTATCTCACATTCGGGTTTATGAGTTTCAATGCGAGTGGTTGATAGCTCGGACGTAATCTTGGCATGCTCGTAACGCTATCAAGCCGTTATCACCTTCATCAGTTATGGCGATAATTCGTTGCGCATGCGCTGGGTCAAGTTGGGCTCGACGGGCTGCATGAACCACGCCGGCGGCGCCGGGGGCGGCAGGCACGTCGCAGCGACTGGCTGTGTCCGTGCCGTCGAGAAGGACTGACAGCCGGACATCAGCAGTGGCAAGGCGATCGCGAAGAGAAGCCTGATTGCGTTGAGCATCGGATAATTCCTGAGTGTGTTGTTGGTCCTGCACTGCAATCTGCTGCTCGATGGCCAAGCGCTTATCCTGCTCGGCCTTCTGCTGCCGCCAGGCTTCGTTGCTTATGGCGTCGAGCTGACCCTGGTGCGCGGCGCTTTGGGCCGAGAGCCGTTCGAACAGTTGCTTGCCCAGTCGCCAGTCCTGAACCTGCCAAGTCACGCCGGCGGCGCTGGCCATCAACAACAGAACCAGCACCGCCAGGCCGGCAATCCTCTGCACTGGCGTCATGTCAGTGCCCGCCGCACGCCTTCCGCCAGCACTTCGTCGGGGTAAACGTACCCGGCGTTCTCATGGTGGATGATCGCCTTGACGAAGCCCGTCATGACCTTTGTTCGGGCCATGTCAATTTCCGCCCCAGGCCGAGTACCGGTATTCGCTTCAACCGCGCGCACGTACGCCGCAGTGTCGTTCTCTACCGACGGCGCCCACCGGCTGATGATCGCCTTCACAGTTTTCAGGCCATGTTTGCGCTGATAAGTCAGCAGCAGCTTGCCCAGGGCGCGAATACCATTCTCGGGCGTATCGAACCTGGCGAAGCGCTTCTCTAACGCAGGGTCAGGCTTCAACTGGCCCTGCCACTGGTTGGCCGGGTTGTAATCGATATTTCCGGGGTTTTTGTTGCGTACCCCGCGGGTTTCGGTGGTCGACATGCTTTTCTCCAGGCGTAAAAAAGCCCGCTCAGTTGGCGGGCTGCTATTCTTCGGTCGATCTGAGTGGCGGCGGCGTATCGACCTTGGGCATTTCAAGCCGCACATCGATCCAGCTATTCGGCGGAACATCCATTGGCGCCCCCCGGCCCGGCACCATCTCTCCGTCATCAGTGAGCGTCCAGCGCTGCTTGAAAAGACGGATTACGACAGCCCCGCCATCGGCCTGCTCGCTTTCGGTTATGCCCAGTGCACGACCTCCATCAGGCGAGTGCGGATCTTGTGTGCGCCAGCCCTCCAGTGCCAGGCCAAGGCTTCCCGTCACCCGATACTCGCCAACGCCGAGGCGCTCAACAATAACGCCGCGCGCTTCATCGTTGGCCACACCCCATTCTCCGGCAGGGAGAAACGATTCCTCTTGGAGGTCGCGGCGCTCGCTGGCGGACACATCAGCAATTCTCAGGATGGGTGAAGCCGCCGAAAGCGCACCGCCGGAACCGCGGGTGGTGTTACCTGTGTGGTAAACGCTATACGTGGGGCCGAAGGTTCCAGCAGCACCAGGCGTGGTGCGGAAGAGCAGCGAACCGGTGCCTTGCGAAACGGGAATGAAGATTTGCGCCTCATATCCAACGTTGTACGGAATTCGAATCAGGGTTGAGTAGCTCAGCCCAGACGAAGATCCGTTATTCAGAAACTTGTAGAAAGCGCCCTGTTGCCCAGGCTCGCCAGGTCTGTCCATTTGATAGGCGTCTGGGGCAACATTGGAAAACATCCCGCTGAGCACGCCCGCCGGGATCAGGTCGCCGTTAGTAAGGCCAAAGTTTTTTGCAGAAGCGGTACCCAGGTCCAGTGCCACCTTGGCTGCTGCCTTGGTGGTAGTACCTGTACCACCATTTGCAAACGGGACAACCGCCATACTGGAGACGGGACCAAGTCCTGCGAGCGTGGCTCCCCACTGCTGAACCATCAGGTTGACCGCATCGGCCAGGGCCTTTGGGTAGCCGTTTACAGGGACAATGCCGTAGGACGCACCGGAGGCATTGGCTCCGCGATAAGCCGGCGAGATCGACACGGAGGTATCGCTCGACGGGTTTATAACCTGATAGACGCCGTTATCTGGACCGACAAACATATCGCCAGAGCGGCAGTTTGAAAACTTGGTACCGACACCAGTCACAACGGTGTTGCCGTTATTGACGGTGACGGTTCCTTCTGAAAACCAAGAAGCCATATTTTTCTCCAGGCAAAAAATTACCCGCACTCGGCGGGCTCTTTGAGCTAATAAATCAGTTGAAGGGAAATGGCAGGTTGGCCGTCTCGATCACTAAAGCGGTCGGTAGCCTATCCGTTGCAATTTGCGAAAAGTTTGGTGGCATTGGAGTACCACTCACAACCGTCGGGTGATCTTGAGGTGTCCCCCCAGCAGGCCCGAACATAAACTGAATGCCTCCTACGACACCGCCACACCCCTCGCTTCCCCCATAACGATAGGTCCGCTTCGACTCGTTGAGACCGTACAACCAGATCTGACACCCCCTACTCCAGGGAAGGTACGCGGCGTACTCAACGCCCGGCTTGATATTAATCGTTACCTTGGCGGTAAATATATTTGACTGGTAACCGGGAGGTGTTTCGCGCTGCTCAACATTCAAGACGGCATTCGCGTATGGCCTGCTACCCGATGGGATTGGATATTGCGACTCCTGCGTTCCCGTCGGCGGAGGCGCTTGAATGGATGCAACTACATTCAAGGCCAGTTGCAGAGAGTTAAACGTCATTGCACTGTCCGTTTGCCGGGTTTTCAAGTACGGAGACCCCGCAATAGCGTCCTTCATCAAATCAAAGCAATAGAATTTAGTATTTACGCTTGCGTTAGTGTAAAGAAAAGTCATTGAATCGCCGGAAATCTTTGTCCCCTGCAAGCAACCGCTGCCAGTGAGAAACACGATTGGCGACGAGGCTCCAACCACAGTGAAGCCATAAATAACATCTGACAAGGCAACGCTAGGACTTACACCTGAGCTTGTCCAATTTCCACCCCAATTAGGATCTACGTTCCCTCCTTTAAAACTCCGACGCCACCAGGTCTCGATGACGCTTAGATTTCCGCTTTTCACAAGACCATAGGTAATTTTGGCCGTATCAAACAGAAGACTGCCATCTTGTTTTTTAACTACGAGATTAGCCATTAATAATAACCGTAGTAAATAATGCAATTGGCTGAAAAATTACCCCAGCCGTTGGTGTTGTACGAGTAGATCCAAGAGAGAACCCCGTTGGATATCGTTACCGACGGGACCTTTCCCTTTTCGAGCTGCCTGTCCTGAAGAGGAACGACGATTGGAAATTGGACCTTTCCAGGGGGCGGTGCCGGGATCGCTATTGAACCATTTGCAGAGTTGGTAACCACTGATCCTTGGGTCTGGCTAATACTCATAGTCATATCGACTTTAACCAGCCCCGTATCGCGATCCCTTATTACTAATCCGACCATATTAGAGACTCAGATCAATACCAACCACACCGTTGGTGTAGATGAATTTAAGGGATGTATTGGTTAGCCTCATGGTGCCAAGACCAGCAATATTCCCGTTCATTTCAAACGTGCCGTCGAATGAAAGCCTCCACCCGCTGCCCCCTGCCACGTAGTTATTTGACTGGATGTAATTACCGATCATGGCATTGGTGATCATGCCCGTCTTAATTACTGCCGAACTAATGAATACCTGCCCGCCAGAAACCACAAACGGGAAAGTTGCAGCGCCACTGACCTCGTCGATAATGGCGAATCGCTGAGCAAACGCCAGAATTTCGGACGTCTCCCCATCGCTGCCCAGAGCGAGCCCCGCCATTACTTTCTTTCCGTCCACATTGGTCTGGGCCTTGATGGTTGTCTGTGCCGATACCTTGCCGTCAAGACCCGCTACGACCTGACTCACCTGCTGAACCGACGCATTGGTCTGGCCCAAACTGGCCTGGACCGTATCAGTCCGTTTAGACTGAACCTCGATCGCGGTGGCCCTAACCAGCTCCTCCTGCTGAATAAGCCCCTTCGCGTTATCAATCCCGGCCTGCAAGGTAGTCAGCCGCTCAGCAGTTGCCAATTCGCGAGATGCTTCAACACGCATCTGCTGGGCGATACTTGCGGTGGACTCATACGCTTTCAACGCCCCCGCCAGCTCGCCCGCGCCGTCGTCACCACGCACCGAAGCACGCAGTGATTCATTACTGGATGCCTGGGCCGTGACCCGCCCGTCCAAGTTGGTGACCTTCGTATCGAGGCCATTAATCGCTTGAGCATTGCCGATCGCCTTTTGATCAACCGCAGACAGGTCACTCTTGAGTTGGGTGATCTGCGTTGCGGACGTTTCGCGGTTGGTGGCAACCACCTGCTCAAGCACCGTCAGCGACGACTTGTTGTCACCAACCTGTGCGCCCAAGGTCAGCAATTGCTGGGCCATCGCATCATTTTCGCTGGCTCGGGTTTTACGCTCAACGGCAAGATCCGCCGTGGATGTCCAACCCTTGACTGCGTCGGCCAGATCGCCAGCGCCATCATCTCCCCGAGCAGCAGAACGCAACGCCTCGACGGAGGTAGCGGTGGCCAACACCTTGCCGTCGATTTCCTCGATCTTGGTTTCGATGATCTGGACCTGCGACACCAGCGCGTCAGTGGTCTCAATGATGGTGCCAATATCGGTCCAGTACGTGGCGTCGGGCGGCGTTGCGCCGACAGGCACAGGGCCTTTCGCTTGGTAGAGGCGTTGATCCAGACGCACGATGTCGCCCTTCAAATACGGCTTTGCCGGGTCGTAAGCAAGGGCATCGCTCACTTTCTTGATCAGGTCTTCAAGTTCCTGCTTGGCCTCCTCCAGGCGTTCATTCACAGACCCTGGACCATCACCTGTAATCAGCTCGATCTCTTCTCGAAGGCTTTGGTACAGGGCGCCCTTTCCGATCTTGTCCGCAAAGTATTTTTCATACTCGGCTTGATCCGAACTGGCCTGACCATTGACCGCACCAGGTACAGGAAAGAACGGGCCGACGTTGCCGGTCCGATCCACCAGGCGAGCCCAGAAGAACAGACTCGCGCCAGCCAGCAGGCTGTGCATTTCGTGCTTGGCCTGCGGGTAACTGAAGTCGCTCAGCTTTATCGCGGTCGTCAGGTCAGCCGTTTGGCTGTACCAAAGTTCCGTGCGCTCAGTGTCCTCTGCACCTGGTGGAAAGCCCCATTGAATGCCGATGCCATAGACCAGGCTGGTGGTGGTCAGGAACGACACCGCCGGCGGTAGGCCTGTCTTGCCTTCAAGGTTGGTCAGGCTAGAGCTTTTCCAGATCGACGAAATTTCGAAGGCGCTCACCGAGCGCACACGGGCGAGATAGGCGCCCGAGTAGATCCCGGTTACATCAACGCTGGTAGATCCCGTGCGCTGCACCTTGATCCAGTTGCCGCTGTCCTTGCGCCACTCCACGTCATAAGCGACGGCGCCAGCAACAGCGGGCCATGAGATGTTCATGGTGCTGATGGCTATGCCCTGATCTACCGCGTAACTCGACGTGAGCGTGACGCTGGCCGGCGGCGGTACCACGGTGATCGGGATTACGCTGATCGGGCGTTCTTCAAGGCGCGCACCGGTATCGATGTGCGCGAACTTGCTCGGGTCGTACTGCACGGCCGAGATTTCGAACACGCCAGGCTCTGGCCGCGCAACGCTGACCACCCGGTAAAGCGGGACGGCCAAGTCATCAGCATCCAGTGCCCACACAAGTTCCGGCTCAGGCGTCACTGAGTAGGCCACGGTGACCGTGACTTGCCGACCGCTGACCACTTCCACGGTACGCCCCTCGCACTTGCCGTCAGGCAGGTTGAGGATCAGTCGGTCTCCGGGCTTGGCCTGGGTGTCGCGGTCCAGCTTGATGACCTTGCCGTTAGCAGCTGAGATACGGCCGCCAATGGCACGGTCGGCCAGCAGTTCGTCAGCAATCGGGATCACGTAGCCAGGCAGCGGGATACGGCCATCCAGGCCAACCTTGAAGGTTACGGCCCGATCCTTGGAGTTGGTCAGCAGCGCCCACTTGCCGCGGCGCTGGGCCTCGGATTCGCGGGTGCAGCCGATAGCGCTGATCTCCAGCGGATTGTCGCCGTAGCGCCGCTGCAGCTTCTGATCGGTCACGGCGGTGACGTCCGTGTCGTAGTTGTTCAACGGGTTGTCGTAGCTGACCAGCGCCCGGGTATAGCGTGTGCGCTCTGACGCACTGGAATAGGTGAACTTGCCGTCAATGACGTTTGCCCGGGTGTAGGCAAAGTCGAAGTCCGTTGCGCGTGGCATATCCGAGAGAGTGAACACCTGGCCCTGGGCCCAGTAGGTCATGCCTCGGTAGATCGCCGAGATATCGCGCAGCAGTGACCATGCATCGGCTTTGCTCTGCAGGTTCAAGTTGCAGATGAAGCGCGGTTCCTGGCCACCCTTCCCGTCCGGCACAAGCTGGTCGCAGTATTGCGAAATCCGGTACAGCTCCCACTTGTCTGCCATCCAGGGCTTGATACGGCGACCCAGGCCGAAGCGGTCGGCCGTAGTGATGTCGTAGGTCATCCAGACAGCGTTGTCGGTCCAGGCCTTTTTGAAGGTGCCGTCCCAAACGCCCGAGTAAGTCCGAGACACAGGGTCGTAGTTGCTCGGCACCTGCATTTTTTTCAGCTTGGTCTCGACCGTCACGGCCGGGATGCTACGGAACTGCTCGGCGGAAAACTCGATGTAGAGCAGCGCCGTGTTTGGGTAGCGGATCTTCGCGTCGATCACCTCGGTAAAACCGGCGATCTGCATGGTGTCCGAGATTTTGTTGTTGTTCTGGTTTGGTGTGATGCGGGTGATGCGCATCAACCAGCCGGTCGTGGCTTTGGGTAAATCGATACGGCGAGTGCGCTCGTACACGCTGGTGGTCTTGCCATCGACAGCCTCGCTCAGCACCGGCTGATAGGCGCCCCCATCAGTGGCCAGCTCAACCTTGTATTCAATCCGGTACCCGTTGATGTTGCCGCCGGCATCGACGGACTGAAGCGCCGGCCAGGCGAAGCGTACGCGCACAGCGGAAAGCTGGGTGTTGTTGATCGCCCTAACCCATGGCGTGCCGCTGCGCAGCTCAGTGCTGATGGTGGTCTCGTTCTCGACCGATGGGATCCCCTGGATATAGGTCTGGTCCACGGCCCCGGTGCGCCACTCCCACTTCACGTTCGGGAAGTTCATGTTCCCCTGGGGGTCTTGCAGCGGAGTGTTGTCGAGGTAGATGTCCCTGGCGGTTGGTGTGCCTTCGAACTCCCCCTCGCCCACAGCGATGAGCATTTTGGCAATAGCAACCGAGCGCAGACTGTCAGGGGCTTCCGTTGGCGTCTTAGGCTTCTCTTCGCCGCCCTTGGCGCCGTGGATGTCGATCTTGCTGTCGTCGCCCATCTTTTTCTCCAAGCAATAAAAAACCGCCTCGTGGGCGGCTGCGGTGCTGCAAATGTTGGCTACATCTGGTCTTCGGCGTAGATAGCGGCGCTGATGATTGCGCCGCCCACCCGGCGCTTGCCGTAGCACAGCGGTACCGGGTTGCCAGATGCCGTGGTGTTCTTGGCGCTGCCGAAGGCGTAGCTGGGGGTGTTCTCTGGTGCTGCGCTGGTCTTGAGTCCGCCAGCCTGAGGACTGAGCATTTGGATAACCCCTCCCAACACCATTGAGCCGCCCATCATGATTAGGGCCGAGCCAAATGGTGCGCCCGCACCAAAGGTGCCACCAGTAATTACTGCGCCGACAACGATCAGCACGGCCCCAATGATGGTTTGAAGTGCTCCGCCGCGTTTGCTGCCGGTGATGACTGGAGCAATGCGTATATCCCCCTCCCCAACAAACCCCAGTTCTTTTTCACCCAGGTTTTTAGTGCCACGGAATACAGCGAACTCGATCCCTCTGGATTTGGCGTTGGACAGGAAGCGTTCGAAACCGGGTATTTGCACGCACAGAGCTTTCACCGCTTCGGCGGGAGACCTCACAGCCATTCGGAATGAGCGCCCAAACTGCCGAAGCTGGCCGTAGAGCAGGATTGTGGTCATTGGCTGGTAATTGATGGAAAGTGCCGCCATGTGATTTTCTCCAGGCAAAAAAAAGACCCGCCGAAGCGAGCCTTGAACAATTTGATGTGTCGCTACAAGCAGCCTTGCAGCGCGGTCAATCGTTTATTTGCGATCCAATTACCCACAACGACGTAATACTTCGCCTCTGAGCCGGTGCCCTTTGGCTGGATATCAACGAAGTACTGAGAGCCCTCAGTGAATACCGTATATCCGGTGTCACGCCCCGGCTGAAGCGTTGCGCCAGGCGCGCCGCCGAAGATCGGCTGGTTCTGCCATTCGTACTGAACGCACTTTGCCAGCGCGGCGTCGGCCTTTTTCGAGCTCATTACCTTGTAAGGTCCGCTCTGGCGCGCCTCATTCATCGTGGGCGCCATGCACCCCGCGAGCATCGCCGCCGACGAGCAAATAATGAAGGCCAAAACAAGCTTACGTACCGAGCCCAGAGCCCTCATTTGTCTTTCGCCTTCAGGCATATAGAAAACCATTTATTTTCAAATTCGCTTACCGCCCTTTTTTGGTTTTCCTCCGTACGGAAGGCCGAAGTGCTGTAAGCGTCCTTGATGACTTCCGCCCCAAGCGCGTCGACAGATGGGTCTCCAGCAGAGGCTTTCATCATTTTGGCCATTGAAACTTCATTCTGCCTATTTTTCATAATCGAAGCGGCCATCTCTGAAACGGAAGTGCAATAACTGAGCGTTTCATCGGATGGTTTTGCAGCAAGTGCAATGCCTGAAGACAAAACAAGCGCCACCATCGCTGTACCTGATAATAAAATCCGCATGTCGTTCCCTCGTTGGTTTTGCGGGACTGTAGCACTGGGAAAGCCAGATGCAAAAAACCCGGCGCTTGGCCGGGATTCATGAGTCTGCTTCTGACCTTACAACGAGCGTAGCTCAGTGAATGCCCGAGCAATGCAGTAAGGAATCACTGCACAGGTCAGCCCCATTGCAGCTGCGGCCGCTTCCTGCGGAGCGCTTTTCGCAAGCATCATCCCGCCAAAGCCCACAACCGCACCTATAAACGACATTACGATGGTGACGAACCACATAAATTTGGCCAAGTTGATTCCCTTCATCCGATGATTGTTCTTGCTCACTCGCTACGAGCGAGCCGCTCTTTCGCGAGGAATCTACAGTTGTCGTTGCGCAAGGTCAATTTGCCATCACTCAACAGATGTACTGATCAGCCACCAAACGTGGACGGAATGCCAATTCTGCAAGACTTGCGTGCCCCCGCCGCGTCACGGTTGTTTTGCGTCCTTATGCCTGAGGATCAGACGCGTACGGTCATGCCAAGGGCCGCCGCAGACAATTATCTCTGACGGCCTGCCGTATAGGTGGTGCAGCAGGAAAGGGCCAGGTCCGAAAACGCCTGAATCCTCACCAGGCAGTGACGGGTCGGTGCCAAGGTAAATGCCAGCGTGGTTCGGGTGAGCAGTCCGGCCAACCTGCATAACGATCATGTCACCGCGCTGCGGTCGGTCGACGCAGACAAAGCCAGCCGCCTCGTAGTGCTGCTCGTACAGGCTGGCGTTCTCCGCACTCTCCCACCAGCCATCAGTGCGCTGGAAGGCTTCGAATTCCAACCCCCACTCGCGCTGGTACCAATCAGCGCAGACCTGCCAGCAGTCCCAGGCCCCATGTACGAATGGACGGTTGAGAAGCGGTGTGCTGCCCATTGGCGTGATCGTGCGCATGTCGCCCTCGGGCCAGGACAGAATGTGCCAGGGCAAGGCCGTGGCTTCGCACATGGCCAGGTCGTGCGGTGACGGCCTGCTGGTGGCGTCCGGGTGCGAGTGAACAATGCCGATCACCTCGCCCTGGTCTTCCGCCGCGGCGTAGTCCTCTGGATCAAGCCGGAACTCTTCGTTTGGCTCCGTAGCGATGTTCCGGCACGGAAAGTACTTTTGCGCGCGCCCGGCGGCCAGTAGCAGTCCGCAGCACTCGCGCGGATGCTCCGCCGCCGCGTGCGCCTGGATCGCCGCGATGATGTGCTTGCGCATGGTCAGCTCCGGGCAATCAGGGAAACGGCAGGAAATCCGCCGAATGAAAGTTCGTTGTTCTCGCCGAAGCGCAACTTGCAGGACGACAGACAACCTTTGCACTGGTCAAGCGCCGGGTCGTCCGTGGGGTTGTCCTCGTCGTCGAACATTGCGGCGCCGGTGTATCCGCAGTCCGGCCCCCGGTAACCGTTGGTCATTGCCCAATGGCAGAACGTCGTCATTTGGCGCCCGGGTAGCCCGTGGTTATCGATCTCACCCGGGGAGGAAAGCTCCCAGACCACGGCCTCTCCGTCCTCGCTGGTTTTCTGGTCGATGTACCAGATCTCCAGTGCTTCCTGGGTTGGGTCAGCGGCTGGGTTGCCGTGGGGGTAGTTGGCCGCGTCCAGGTACTGTGCCAAGGTTTCGCGCACGGTCAGCTTGAACTTGAGCATGTCCTCGAAGGCCAGGCACAGCGCAGTGACGCGTCCGTTAATGTTGCCCGCAGCGAACGTAGGCCGCGAAGCGGTACCGTCACTGCTGGATGAAATACCCTCGATCTGCACCGGCCAAGCTGCGTACTCCTCGCCCTGCCACCAGATCGACTTGGCCGGCAGGGCCTCTTCCGAGTGCTCGTAGGCCAACAACTCTTCCGGCGTATGCGGAATCGCGTGTCCGTGGAAACGCAAATAATCGGCGCCGTACTCGGTCCCGTCGATTTCAAACAGGCGAATCTCGCCGCCGGGCTCCAGCTTCTGGATGTCCGTGATCAGTGCCATGGGTAGGTCTCAGGGATGAAAGGTTTGTTCCAAGGTGGCGGTGATGGCGTAGACCTGGCCGCCGCGGTGCACCGGCTTATAGCCGTTGCACTTGTAGAGACCCAGATCTCCCAAGGGTGGCTCCCATAGGAAGCCCCTTGCCCCTTTGTGTCGATCGAGGAAAGCCATGATGTCCTTGATGCGGGGCTTGAGCCCGGTAAAGGTCACCGGCCAAGACTGCGACCGGTTGTTGATTCCGTCCTCCACCGACTGGGTGTACCCATCGCCAAACTGCTTGGTCCGGACACGCTGAGTTATTTCACCCTCCGCGCCCTTCTCTGTTGCCCACGTAAATCGTTCGATTGCCATCAGCGCCCCTTGATTGCTTTGTTGATGACGCCGCCCTGGCCCATGTCCTTGTTGCGCATCTGCTGATACTTCTGCTCAACGAACGCGGCCAGTTCTTTGCCGAAGAGGTCATAGCCAGGTGTATCCGCACTCGATGAGGCGTTACCGTCGCCATCGATGTGCACCTCGACGTTGATCTGCGTACTGCCGGCCCCGCCGCCACCCATTGCTATTACGCCAAGCTTTCCGCTGGACGTCCGTGTCAGCGGCATGATCGCCTCCGGCCCCGCCTCGCCAGCGATCCCGGTTTTGCCGTTGGACATACCGAATGCGGTGGGTTTGCTGACGATGGTGTTGGTGAAGGCGCCCCCGTCGGCGAACATTTGCACACCGCCCGACCAGGCGCCGCCATTGGCCTGGGTAACGCCAGACCAGCCCGCCAATACATCAGGGCTGTACCCTGCCGCTGTCGAGCCTGCTGACGTGGTAGCCCCGCCGCCAAAGTACGAGCCAGCGGCAGATATACCGAGCCCTACAAGTGAGCCGAGAAGCCCGGAGGCTGCTTGCCGGGTAGCAATGCGCGCCATGTCCGCGAGAACCGACTTCGTGAAGTCAGCGAACGAGAACTTGCCAGTCGTGGCGAAGTTGACTACTGCATCTTCCATGGAGCTGAACGCATTGCCGAATAGACTCTTGGTCTGCCCTGCTACGTTCTGCGCCGAATCCAGGTAGTTGGCCCAGGCCGATGTCGCGCCCTTCGTCCAGTCGCCTTGGGCTGCCTCCACATCCGCGTAGTTCTGCCGGATTTGGTCGGTAGCCTTCTTATTCGCATCTGCGAGAGCTTGCGACTTGCGGGCGAACTCTTCGTCCGACATGTACCGAGAAGGATCGGAGCGTTGGTTTTCCAGGTCCAGCGACTGCTGAGCAAACCGGTCTTGCTGGCTGTTCAACTCACCGTTAAGTGCATTTTGGCGGTCACCCTGCCCCACGCCCAATACGGCACGCTGCCCAGCGAGCTCCAGGGCGCGCTGTTGCTGACCAAATGCTTACACGTAGGAGCTGATCGCCCGCTCTTGCTTTGCCAGACGCCCGGTCTCATTGGTCGCCAGCACTTCAAGCTGGCTGTCAGCGTCTTTCTGCGCCTTGACCATCCCTGCGCGCGCGTCAGCGATCTTCTGGTCAAGCTGGATACTTTGCGCTGCTGAAGTAGTTTTCTTGCCCTTCGCGGCCTCCAGCGCCGAAATCTCGGACTCATAGGCTGCCGTCGTCTGGTCGAGCTGGTTGCCGATCAGCGCCTGGCGCCGCTGCAGATAGTCTTCCTCGGACAGCAGTCCTGCCTTCTGCGCCGCTTCCAGTTCCTTCTGGTAGTTTTTGTAGGTGTCGGTGATCGCCGCCAGGTCGTTCTTGGCGTTGTTGAAGCCCGTAAGGTCGACCTGCGTGCCGGCTGCCTTCGGGTCTTTATTCTTGTCCTGAATCCCTTTCAGGAGAGTGTCGTAGGCCCCGCCAGAGAACTTACCGCCGTCATAATTGACACCGTTGAGCAGCGGGGACTTCTGACCTGTTTTCTCAGCGTTCTCGTACAACGTTCTGAACTGCTGATTCAGCTTGTCCTGAGCCGCCTTACGCTTGTTCAGCGGATTGATATTGTCGAGCTGAGCATCCAGCGCTTTCTGAGCCTCAATGGCCTTCTGGTTCGCGTCGGTGTTTTCGCCCGTGGCGATTGCCAGATTAGCGCTTGCCGTCTGTCTGGCCCTGAGTTCAGCAAGTTTTTTCTCAAGCGCTTCATTTGAGTCGTCATGCTCACCGGTGCCCAGACCAAGAGCCGAGTTCAAAGAACTCAGCCCGTTAGAGATAGCCCCCGCAAACCCGCCGCCCTTGCGCGTATCCAGCACTCGCTGAGTGATCTCGATCTGCTTTGCCAGGTCTGGGAATATCTCCGACCGGACTTCGGCGTAAGCGCCCTTGATGGCGTTCTTGATGTTGTCCCAATCGCGCTCTACGTCGGATAACGACTCGCGGTAGGTGTTCAGGCGCGTCAAGGCGGCCTGATTCAAATCTTCGCTGAGCACATCCAGGGCACGCTGGCTGTCGCCCTGGTCATCCAGCCCCTTGATCACCTGGTACTGCTCAAGGGTGAGCAATCCGTACTGACTGCTGATCTTGCTGGCGGCTTCAGTTGCTGTATCGCCAGCGCTGGCAAAGGACTTGGCAAGTTCGCCAGCGCCCTGCCCGGTTACTTCACTCACAGCCGCAGCAGCTTCAGCCAGATTACGCATCTGCGTACTGCTGGTAGCTGCTCCAGATGCAAGCGAAACGACTGCCTCGCGCGCGCCGGACAGGTTGCCGGTGACGCGCCCGGCGCCGTCGGCCATGTCCTTCAGGCTGGCGATGGTCTGCCCAGCACCATTCGTACCGCCATTGATCGCGGCATTGAACTCGCGCGCCTGCTTCATCGCATCGAAGTAGGCGTAGCCCAGCGACCCAATTACAGCGACCAAAAGGCCGGCCGGGATCAGCATCCCTGCAAGGCTTTTCGCTGACACACCAGCGCCGGCGCCCAATTGAGCAATGGCTCGCGCCCCGCTACCCAGGTCGCCAGCCTGAATGGCGTTGACGAGCTGCATTACGTTTTCCTGAGCCTGGCGGGTGCCGAGCTTCAGTTTGTCGAATGCACCGGCCGCCTCGGTGAGCCCCGCCCTATCCTTACCGATCTTGGCCAAGGCTTCGTTGTAACGATCGGCGTCGATCTGACCCGTTTTATGCAGGTCGTTTAGCGCCTTCTCCTGCGCCTCCAGCTTCGCCAACTTGGCGGTCACTGGATCAATACCGTTGACGGTGCGCTTCAGTGCCTCAATCTGGCGATTCTCAGCCTCGATCAGCTTTTGCTTCTGGACCAGCTCTTTGGCTTCCGCTTTTTCAATCTTGTCGTAGGCCTTACCCAGGTGATCCTGGTACTTCGCCTGCTCCTCGATGGTGACCAAGCCGCCCTTGCGGGCGCGCTCCAGCAAACCTTCGGCCTGAACCAGTGACTCCATGCTTGAGATATTGCCCGTCATCGCCTTGTCGAGCTGACTGATGACGGAGATTTCCGCTACTGCGCTGTCAGTTGCTTTGCGACTTGCCCCGGCTTGACGGTCCCTTGCCGCCGTCGATTTATCGATGCCTTGCGCAATCTCCGCTTCTGCCTGGGAAACCTTTTTACCGGTGTTGGCCAGGCCTTCGCCTGTTTTGCCCAAGTCATCAATGGCCTTCTGGGCGCCTTCAGCGGAATCGACCAGTTTATCCAGATCATCAGCAGCCTTTGCGGCCTGGGACGACTCGACCGCAATACCCAGGGAAGCGAAATTGGTGCTCATTTGTTTTCTCTCTGTTCCGCCATCACCTGCAGGGCTTCAGCCTCCATCCGCCGGAAGTCGCTGAAAATGGTTTGTCGCTGGCTGATCGGTACGCCGCACATCCGAATCACACCGGAGAGAACGCTGTAGTCCATGCCTGTTGCGCCGCACGCGCCTGTGCGCCACTGGGTGCTCATGGCCTCGAAGACTTTGAAGGCCTCCCAGTTGTCCGGCCAGATTCCGACTTCCCTGTCGGGGATGTCCTGGCGCGATAAACCGAAGGCCATCAGATCTGCATCTGACGGCCCTGGCTCATACAGTGCGCGCGAGGCGCTTAGGAGTTTCCCAAGCGGGCTTCGCTGAAGGCCTCGGCGTACGCGTTCAGCACTGCCTTGGGCGCCGAGTTGATCGAGTTAACGAGGATGCGCACGTTTTCAGGCGTGAATTCCTCTTCGATATCCCAGCCCACCACTACGTCCATCAGCTGGTCTGCTTGCAGGGCGATCTGGGCAGCGGTGAAAGCCTTGAGGTCCATGTCGCCGACCAGCTTGCTCAGCTCGTCGTGCCGCTCGTTCCAGCCGGTATACAGCTCGGCAAGCGCGGTGCGGTCCAGGTACTTGAACTCAAACTCAACCTTTTCAGCGTTGTAGCCCGCGCGCTGGATCATCACCGGCGCCTTGAAGGTCGGCTTCTGGATCAATTTGAACTTGGCCATGGATTACACCGTGGCCGCGTAGCGGGTTGGACGACCGGTCAGGGCGATGCTGATGACACGTGTCATCAAGTTGTTGCGGGACATGGTCGGCGTCGAGGTGATCGACACGTAGCCGTTGTAGATGATGCTGCTGCCGCCAGGAAGGTTGAGTCGGAGCAGGCGCGCTTGCTTGTCGTCATCGGCGGCCTCGCAGACCTCCACATAGGGCTTGGAAGGATCATCGGCGACGGTGATGGTCAGCGTGATCGGATTTTTGGTGGTCGGCATCTGACGATCATCGTCGTCGGCCAGGAAACCAAAGGTCAGAAACTGCTGATCGCCGCCGCTGGAGTTCAGCTCGGTGATTTGCGAAATCTCAGTGAAACCGGTCACCTCCCGCACTGAGCCAATGCCCGAGCCGGCCGGATACTGCTGAACGTTGACGGTATTCACATTTTCCAGCGCGAAAGTGCCGCTGGCGATCTCGCCGACACGAACGCCTCGCCCTTCAAGGCGAGTCCAGCCGGAGTTGACGGCGATGACATCGCCTTCGGCCAGGCCATGCGCTGCAGCGGTAGCGACGGCTGGATTGGCGTTCGTCAAGGCGCTGAATGGGATCGCGGGGCCGTAGGTGGCTGCAATCTCGAAGGTAGCGCCGTTGGGCATTTGGATGCCGGCCATGGGTGTTTCCTCTTTTCAGAAATGACAAAACCCGCGCAGAGGCGGGTTTCGGGGTTTGCCCAACGGGCGTATTCAGGTGCCGATGTCGGCTCGATACTCGAACGACACCGGCACGGTATATGTGGGCGGATCAGGAATGCCCGGACCAGTATCAACTGGCGACATAGTAACGACAGTGAGGCCTGCCTTTGTGTCTCGCGCATAAAGCGGGAATAGCGTGGTCAACTCAGCCACAAGTGGGTTCGTCTTGGTCTTGCCGGTGCCGGCCGGGGCCACGATGCTGACCTGGTAGACGCCGATGAAAGCGCGGTGGTCGCCAGCAAGCGTATTGCTAGCGGTGTCGCCCGGGAGCATGAACGCCCGCAGATAGGTCTCAGCATCCGCCGGGTCGTACTGAGTATTTTCGAACACGACCTTGATGGGTACCGTCCGGGCCTTGCTCCAGGCAATCAGCTTGGCCTCATAGATCGAAGCAATAATGGCGTGGCTCATACCTGGTTGTTCCTTGTGGCTTCGTCGACGATCTGCTGGAATCGGGCCAGAGTGATTCGGACCATGCCGCCGGGTGCTTGGGTCGAGTGTCCGTACTCAAGCGGGATTGCGTACGGGAGGTTGTTGACGATGTAGGCTGTCTCGCCGGCCGTAAGTGCCTGGACCTGTAGTCGCAGCTTGGCCAGCGTCACACCACCAGCCGGGTCAACCTGGTCAAGCGTGCCCTCCGCCGGCGTACCGATGGAAAACTGCCAGTTCCCCCGAAACCGCCCACCGACGTAATCCTTGCCCGCCACCAGGCCATTCACATTGAAGTTCTCGTCGCGCTCGGTCTTTGTCAGGGGCTTTGCGTACTTGACCCCGCGCCGCAGCTTACCGGCCTTGGTGAAGTTTGATTCGTTCAGGTTGATGATCGTGTTGCGCACTGCGACCTTGAAGTCATAGTCGTCGGCTGCGCGGGTGTTGGTCTGGCGGTGAGCTACGTTCGCGGCCCATATTTCAGGATTGCCCACCGGTGACATGCGGATAACGCTGCTTCCGATCTCGATAACGATCTCTCGGATGGTTGCATCGATACCAGCCTGGGCCCGCTCAGCGAAGTCACGAATGTTCTCGGCAAAGCTGCCGTTCATGTTCGCGTACTTATTCGCCATGTCATTTCCTCAGCTGGGCCGTCCACGTTGCGTCTGCCGGATCAGCGGATACATTCATCACCCGCAACCCGTTGATGATGTCGCCAATGACCGGCGCTGCCGGCACCGTCGTCGACACGCCACCCTCTGACACGAACAGCTCGTTTTGCAGCACCAGAAGCTTTTTGTCGGTGGTCTGGATGAGGGAGCCGTCGATTTCCTTGGAAAGATAGCTGCCCAGAACACCGCGCCCCGCGTACGTCACGGTGGTATCCGGCGTTTCGCCGCCCAGGTCTGGGTCATATTCGCCTGCAACCTTGCGTACCCCCGTCACCGGCTTGACAGCGTCAGCCAGCCCATCAGGATCATCGAACGACTCGGCCAGTTCGGCCTGGATCTCTTCGCGCATGCCCATATGCAATACTCCCTAACTCACAAAGGAGCTGTTAATGAAAAGACCAGAATGCAAAATTGCGATTCGGCGCCTAGTTCATGAATGGGCGGAGACGCAAGAAAGGCCAGCAAATTGGCACCCGTCATTTGGTGTGTTCGTCAGTTGGCTGAAAGAACATGGTCATGGCCAATATTTGGATTTCAGGAGCACCATGGGAGCCTCGTACGATGCCGAGCAATGGTTCGATGAGGAGCTGAAACAAGGCTGGCGCAATTGATGGGCTTCAGATCCTCCTCAGCATCATCACGCCGGAACGCTTGATCCACGGTTCCAGCAAGGCCAACGCGAAGTTCACGCCCGCCGACTGATCGGTAGAGCCTGCCACGTAGGTCTTGCTCACCGACGTGCCGGACTGCGCCGATACCGTCTTGCTCTGCACTTCCTTCTGCGTGGACGTGTACAGCTTGCCCGCCGCCGCCTCTTTGGCGGCCTGGGCGCCGGCTGTTTTGATCTCGCCCGGAACCGGATCAGGAACAACCCGCTTAATCTTGGCCGTGAGCCAGGCGTTGGCCATGGCTACGGCAAGGACCGGATCACCGGTGCCAGCCCAGTCAGGACCCAGCGAGGCATCAACATCGGCAACGGTGATGAAGTCAGTCATGTGCTTGTCCTTATTCCGCTGGCACCAGGGCCTGCAGGTCTTCTTTCTTGGCGGACGGGTCGAAGGCAATGCCCTTCTCGGTCAGCCATTCTTTCAGCTCGGGGACCTTCATTTTCAGAGGGTCGGTTTCTTTGCTCTCTGGCTCCTTGCCGTCGGACACCTTAATGCCGGCCGCTTGGTAGGCGTCGTAGATGTCCGGGGCATCGCCATCGACCACCACCTCGGTAGCGGCGCCGATGACACCGAAGAATTCGCTCAGCAGGCGGTAGCACACGCCGCGCTCTTTGCCCGGCTTGTCCGTGTAGATCACTTTCATGAGTCACCTCAAAAACACCCCGGCGCCCATAAAGACGCCAGGTTGTGTGGGCCGGATTACGGCGTGGTGGTACCGCTGATGACAGCGGCGAACGGGACTTGCTTGCGGCTGAACACACGCTCCCAGTTGCCTGCGGAGGCGTACTGAGTCGCGGTTGGGCTGAGGTTCTGAGCTTCGGAACCCTTCCAGCTGAAGCCGGCAGGCTGGAGGATGTAGGTCTTCCGCTCCCACAGCACTTCGGCACCACCACCGTTACCGCCGCCAGGCTTACGCTCCAGCTCTACCGGCACCTTCGGCGTGCCTTCGCCGTAACCGAAAGCGCCCTGGCCGAAGAACACGGACAGGTACTTGCCCGCGCCATACACCAGGGCATCGTCCATGAACACTGGCTTGCCGAGGTAGGTGGCCAGGATGATCTTGCCGTCGGAGTCACGCAGATACTCGATGAGGTCCTGCTTGACCATCTGGTTCATCACCACCGAGTGCACGCCGATCGCACCGAACTGGTCAGCGGCATCGCCGGCGGTAAACGCGGCATCCTGGAAGGCATTCGCACTGATGGTCGCACCGGCGTCGATGACCATGTCACCGCCGTTGTTGGCGATGTTCGAGGCAATGATGCCGCGAGCCGCGCCCAGGGTGTAACGCTGCCACTGGCGGGTCCAGTAGGTGCCGAAGCGGTTGCGGATCTGCTGCTGAGGCTCGGTGTTGGCCAGCTCAGCGGTCAGGTCGGCAACGCCATAACCTTTGTTGAGGTACAGAACGCGGGCACGCATGCTGTCCTGGGTGACCTTACCGACTTCGCCTTGATCGTTCGGGTCATCGTTGCTGATGTTCGGGGCTTCATCAGCGTTGAGATCCTGCCAGTAGCTGATCTCGGCGGTGCCTTGGCTGCCGGAAGCGATAGCGTCCAGAACAGGCGAGCGGGTCACGATGCCCGACTCATACACAGCGGTCTTTTCTGGGCTGTTAACCGGCGCCAGCGAGGCGTAGTAGTCGCCGACGAAGATGTCGGTCAGTTGGGTAGTTGCCATGGATTAGGTTCCTTTGGTGGCCTGGATTTTCTTGAAGAGATCAGGATTGTCACGGGCGATCGCAGCGCGTTCGGTTTCCGTGTACTCACCCCACTTTTTCGTGGCCTTGCCACCGTTGTCGCCGGTCTGCCCGGCACCCTGAGCCCTTGGCCACAGGTGTGTTGCTGTTTCACGCAGAGATTCCGCCCATTCGAGCGGCGACAGCGGGGTTTTCCCGTCCTTCCCGTAAACGACCTCGCCGTCACGGTCGGTGGCAATCGCCTCGCCGTCTTCACTGAGTTTGAAAGTGCCCCGGGCGCGCAGGATGATGTCCTCTGCAGCCTCAGGTAGTGCGCCGGCCTTAATGGCGGCAGCGCGGATGGAATCTGCCAGCACCTTGTCGCTGTACTTGGCAGCGAAGGCTTCGGCCTTGTCGGCGCGGGCCTTCTCGGCGGCCAACTTTGTGTCGTAATCGGTGCGCAGGCGCTCGGTACGGCGGGTAATCACCTCGTCCAGCTTGCCTTCAGCGATGAGCTTGGTTTCTTCATCCTGGCCAACCTTGGTCAGCAGCCCTTTGACGGCGGCGATGTCCAGGCCTTCGAACTGGGACTTGAAACCGTCCAGTTCAGTTTTGGTGGTCCGGAGCGAGCCAAGCAGCTCGGTGTTTTTGTTCTTGAGGCCCAGGGTGGCCGCTTCCACCGCTTCGGCGATCGCGGATTTAACTGCCGGGTCTTCAAGATCAATCTGGTTTTCGTCTGCCACTTCGTGCACCCCTTGGGTCTGGTCGGCCCGCTTTGCAGGCATAAAAAAACCGCCCATTGGGCGGTTTGGTGTGAATGATCTCAACTAAATGAACTGATTTAGGTAAGCCTTGGTAAAAGCTTCCTTAGTGACGGACCGTTCGATCTCGCCTGTTACGTATCCATTATGAGCATGGAAAGCCTCGCTCCATATCAGCTTGTAGAACTCAGCCTTTTCGGGAGTGGCATACTCAATCATTAACATATAACTTTTGACACAGCAGTAAAATTTAGCTGCAATTTTATCTACCAGATCCTTGTCGTCAGAGTAAACAAGTCGCTCCTTCAAATAAGGCAACGTAAATGCATAATCTACGAGGTCAGCTTTCCACAAAAGCACAAGCCGATTACGCTCCTGAACTCTCCAGGTAGTCATCGCGAAGCAAGCCGCTCCGAATGTCAGCACTGCAGCAATACCAGCAACCCAATCCCCTAGACTCCCCCAGTTCGGAACAAATCTAACAGTAGACTCAGGATGAAGATTTATTCCCATAGTAAGTCCGGCAAACCCTCCGATTATCAGGAACGCTACTGAGCAACATGCCACTGTAATCCACTTCATGACGCCTCCATTTAAAGGTGGCGTTATACCAAATAACAAGTCACTGCAGCCACGCTACTTCGCGACACTCAGCCCGCGCATCAGCAGAAAATCAGCAAACTGCGTCCTACTCGGCGCGTATGGTGGCGGACGCATGCGCAGCCCAGGCGTATCACGATTGAGTCGAGTGCGCCGGCCATTCGGCTCAGTGCAGTGGGTCGGCTCTTCGATCTGAAAGCCCTGCTCTGCGGCGTACAGCTCGACCGCCAGCCGCACCTGGCCCCACTCAAGCTCAAAAGGCACGAGCGTCTCGGACAGCGTCTGGTATTCGATTTTGCAGTCACGCCGGGGCCAAGCCATTGCTTGGTCAGGGTTGGCCCTGCGCCCTTTCCACTGGCGGCCGTTGATGTCGGCCGCAGCGTGCAGCAGCAGTTCGACTTGGTCAGCCTCAGCTTCAGGTATCCGGAACCCGTAGTAGTCGCGGTAGAAGGTCAGCTTCTCCAGCGGCACGAAGCTATTCGCGTCTGGCCTGCCCTTCCCGTCCTCAACGATGATCTGCATGTGCTATCTCAACCTGGTTGAGCGCCGAGTGTAACGCCTGCTCGGGTGAACATGTCAGGTTCGGCGTCCTTAAGCTGCGCCAGGGTCAGCGGCTTGAACGACTTGTCGAGCTGCAGCTTGGCGAACTTCTCCGGCGTCAGCCCTCCATCGCGGAACAACTTGCCCCGGACCGGGCCGAGGGCATGATCCTGGAAGCTCGCCGGTTGCGTTGCTAGCCACTCGTAATAATTCAGGCCAGCGTCGACCTGGGCCCCGCCGTTATCGCCCACCGAGGCGCGCGTGGCGTCCTTCGCGAACATCTCCGAAAGCCTGGTGGTCGGCACCGTAGTTGACCGGCAGTTGATGTGCGCCGGCGGCAGCGGGCCTTTGCCCAGGTCGAAACGCATCCCATCCAGGCCCTTACATTGCTGCGAGGTCTTGCGGTCGAGCGTCGACACCCAGCGATAGCCCAGCACCACGTCGCTGTTGGCCTTTAGCGTCTCCATTCGTGCCGTGGTGGCTACGTGCTGGATTGCCGTCTGCACCACGGCGGCAGCATTGCGGTTGCTCACCGCCAGGACGCCGTCCGTGAAGTTCTGCGCCGCGGTGCCGCGAATCGCCTGGATGATCTGGGAATTGGCCTGACCCTGGCCGAAGCCCAGCCGGATCGTGTTCGTGACGCGCATCGTCTCGGTCCGCGTCCAGCCGCTGACGAAGCTCTTCAACAGCTTGCCGCCGTCGATGCCCTTTACCTGAAGCGGATAGGAGAACACCGCCGCACGGATGACCGTGTTGGTCGGCACCACCGCGTCGATGGACAGTGCATTGCTCAGGCTTTTGGCCTCAAAGCTCGCCTCGTACAGCGCGATATCGACCAGATCGGCCTGCACCAGGTCGCCGTAGGCCTTGTATATCTCCAGCAGCTTGCCGTCGACCCGGGCCAGGAACTGCTCAAGGCGGTCCCGGCTGTAGGTGGTCAGTTCCTTGCGGGTGAGTTGATCCCGCACCAGCTTGTCGATCTGGCGCAGGTACTTCTCGAACTTCTTGACCTCGCCGGCCTTAAGTCGCTCCAGCATTACCGAGTGGCGCGTCGTCTGCTCCAGCAGTTGGCTGTCCGCCTGCACCAGGTTTGTCGATGGCATCGTCTTTGTCCAAGTTGATGCCGGCCGACTCGCGCTCATCGCTGATCAGTTCGGCTTCGTCTTCGTATGGGCGCTCCGGCAACTTGCCGGTGGTGAGGTACTGCCAGTAGGTGTCGGCGCTGATCGTGCCGGCCATCACGCCTTTCAGCAGCTCAGCGAGCACCTGGGCGTCGACCACCGGGGTAACGAACTCAGGGTTAACCTTGAACTTGACCTGCTTGGGGTCGTAGCCCTTCCACTCGGCGGCGTATCGAAGGCCCTGCTCCACCGCCTCGGCCACAGTGATGACGATGCTGTGCAACGTGGCGTGCTGGTCGTTCTGGCGCGTCTTCCGGGCCTCCCCCGACTCAGTGCCGCCCACGTCCATGACCTTGGCGCCGGCTTCAAGCGCGGCGTTCTTTTGGTCATCCATTGCCTTGCGGACAGCTTCGATGCCGGCGCCCTGAAACTCAAGGTAGCCGCAGGAGCCCGTCGGACCAAGATCCCAAGCAGCGGATGGGCCGGTGACGCTCAGCTCCACATCATCCATCCCTGCTACCCACGGCTGTGGATGGCTGGTGTAGTGCAACGACGTGAAGTAGTCAGCGCTCAACTGGTAGGACTTCAGCGCGGCCCGTGCCATGGTCAGCAACGGTACCTCGTCGACGTCCGGCGAGTTGTCGGTCGATCCGCAGTAGATCACCGGCAAGTACGACAGGCCTTTGACCAGGCGGTTGTCCGTACCTGTTGTGCCCAGTGGTTTCTCATCCTCGACGAGCTCACCGCCCTCATTACGCACAGCAGTGTGGCAAACGTCGCCCTGCATGAAGAACTCTCGGAACACCGTGTCGCAATCATGGCTGTAGCGATCCCCGCCTTTCTTGCGGAACTCGCGGAACACCGAAAGCACCAGGTCTTGCCGGCCACCTTGATCAGCGGTATCCCAGTTAATCGCGTTGCGGGTGGCGTACGTGGAGAAATACGGCTCGCCGCTCTCATCAATGTTCACCACCAGCGGCACCCGGCCGTGGGAAATGGCCTGGCGCACCATGCGGAAGAACAATTGCTTCAGGCCGAAGCCATCCGCCGTAGCGTTGTCCTCCAACCCCTTCAGACCGGAAGGCAGCTCAATCTCAGGGATAAGCCTGGAGACCAGGCCCATCATCGAGCGCAGCGAGTCGCGCACCCAGTGCTCGTACTGAGCCCGATTGGTGTAGTTCTGATACAGGTACTTGTTGCCGACGCCGTCGAGCTTTTCAGCCTCAACCATGCCGCTCGGCTTTGGCAGATTGCGCTCATTGCGCTTCACGGCGCACTCGCCCTCGAGCGCGTCGTCCATCATCTCCCACTCGGCGATGTGCGCGTCGTAGTCGGGGTTTGTCGATTGCACTGGCATCAGGCCAAGCCTCCAATTCGGCGTGTTCCGCCTGTGCGTTTGCGTCGGCCCATCGAGACGGCGAAGTAGCGGAAGGCGTCCGCGCCGTGCGATGACCAGTCGTGAAGTGGTTTGTCTTTCCAGCAGCCCCGCTTGTCGTCCCACTCCTTTCGGTAGTTCTCCAGACAGGAAATACCCAGCTCGCACTTGGACTCATCGAAGGCACAGGCCGGAAGGATCTCCCGAACCTGCTCAATGCCTTCGTCGATGCCGAGCTTTGGAACAACGCTGAACTTGAGGCTGTATTTATGTCCGTCGATCTCGTAGCCCTCACGGGCCAGTTCGCGCCGGGTCTTGCCGTCGCTGCCGAATTCGCGGTTGTCGATGTCGTGCGGGCCCCAGTGATCGCCATACGTGTATTTGCGATCCTTGAGCACCTTCATGTAGTGCCGCAGGCCTTCGCCGCTGTT
This sequence comes from Pseudomonas sp. W2Jun17, assembly GCF_023127795.1. Lineage (NCBI taxonomy): Bacteria > Pseudomonadati > Pseudomonadota > Gammaproteobacteria > Pseudomonadales > Pseudomonadaceae > Pseudomonas > Pseudomonas sp. W2Jun17. The sequence goes on from NZ_SPKO01000029.1 coordinate 278,519, forward strand.
CTCGTAGAAATCGATGACGTGGTATTCCTCGCCGACGATCCGAACGAACCAGATGGCCGTGGAGTCGCCGACGCCGATATCCCAAATCGTGTGGACCGGCAGATGACTGTTGTCCGGTAGCGGGCCGATCCTCTGCGCGCCATACAGCTTGGTGAACTGCTTGGCATAGTAGGCGCCCTCGATCGACTGCTGAAAGGCTTCCGCCGGCAGTGACGGGTATTCCCGCTTCATGTCGTCGCCAAGAGTCTTCTCCTTGGCGGCGTACCAGGCTCGCTGGCCTGGGTTCGTGTCAATGCCGTGCTTCGCGAACAGCTCGTTGAAGTAGTCGGTCAGGCGCTGCGGGAGGACAACGTCAGTCGGGTCAAGCCAGTAGGCCTTGTTCTTCCACCAGGAGAAGAAGAAAAACTTCCAATCCAGCTTGCCGAGCGGTGCACCGGCCAGTTGCTGCCGTTCCGCGCTCTGCGAGTAATCGAAGAAGTAGCCCGCCCGGCCCTCCGCCGTCGATTCAATCGTGACAAAGCAATCGGTGGCGACGGCCTCGAAGGCGCCGGTGACGATCTCCCGCGCCTTGTGCGGAAACTTGGCGCAGATCTTCCCGAACTCGGATACGTGCAGATACCGTAGAGTCCCGCCCCGGAAGGACGTGGACACGTAGAGCGATCCGCCCTTGCTAAACACAAGCTCACCAGCAGCATCGTTAGAAGCAGGGTTGGCAGCGCGTATCTCAGCAGGAAGGTTGTCGTAGGCATATTTGACCTTCTCCCGGAACAGGCGCTTTGCGTCGTTCAGGGTGTGAGCGATCAGGGCGCACTTGGCGGACTCGAACAGGGCCGCGTCGAGCTGGATGATGCAGCACTCTGTTGTGAAGCCGAGCTGCCGGGCCTTCAGAATGATGTTCCGAGTGTGCATCCCGTCGAAGTATTCGATCTGCTCATCCGTCATCCGGAAGCGGACCTTCTTGCCCTGCTTGTCCGTGATGAAGTAGAGGTTGTTCAACCGCCAGCGCTTATCCCGGAGCAGCTTCAAGTGCTCGGGCTTCATGTCAGGCTTCCTTCGATAGATCGTCCATCAGTTTCGAGAGCGCGTCGGCGTCACTGCCGCCAGATTTGGTGTCGAGGTCGTAGGCCTGGCGCTCCAGGGAGATCAGGGTCTTCAGCGTCTCGGCCATTTCCTTCATCGCCTTGGAGCGGCCAGGCAGGCTGATCACCTTGCCATACAGTTCGTTGCGCTTATCGAAGCCGTTGTCGTCCGGGTCGCGCATCAGCTCGCCCAGCTCCTCGAACAGCTCACGGTTATCTGTCAGGCCTTCCAGTTCATCCAGCAGTTTGTTCGTGAGCCGGCGGCCGCGCGAGATATCGCCACGGTGAGCCATCCGCACATTGGCGATGACCTCAGCGTTTACCTCGATGATCTCTCTTTCGGTATCCGCCTGTTTGGTGGATACCTCAGTGGATACCGTGCGTTTGGATACCAGCGAATCAGCCTTAGCCTGGATCTTCGCCTTGAGGTCTCGCCCCCATCCATCCCGCTTGGCGCGCTTGTTGATGGCGCCATGGGTTATGCCTTGAGTAGAGGCGATCTCTCGGATGGAAAGCAGGCCCGCCCGGTAGGCACGTTCGATTGCCTCCCAGTCGGGTTGCTTGGTTGTCATAAATTGTCTCAGGTAAGCCTAAAGGCGGGATTGAAATAGTGGCGCGTTGCCGGTATTGGTGAAGTTAAATCTCCAGAGGCAACAAATATGTCTGAATTCTTCAAAAACCTACGCGCACGGGATGGTTACGGCAGCGAAACCACGGCTGATGCCCGCGAAGCCGCAGTGGCTGCTGCTTTGGTGTTGATCCAAGCTAAAGTCTCAAACTCGCCGGAGCGCCATGCAATTGTGCAAGAAGAATTAGGAAGGCTCTCAGCTTACGCAGATCTGATTCAGGCAGCATTGAAAGTAAAGTGATCCACTCGTGCCGCACTCACTTGCGGCACACCTACCCCGCCCCGCCTTCCAGAAGTACGTCAATCAGCTTCTGCTCACCCAGGCGCATCGCACCCAGGCATTGCAAGTCGTCGCACTTCGGACCGAGGCCGAACACGGTCACCTCTCCCTTTGCACCGATCAGCGTCAAGGCGCCTACGGTGCATTCAGGATGCTCACCCGCGTCCAGGTCGTCGGCGATCTTGCGCAAGGTCTTGGCAGCATCGCGCCAGTCCTCCCGCTTGAACTCCAGAACCTTGATGGTCATTTGGTCACCTGCTGCAGCCACTCTTCAATGATCCGCTGCACCACGGGCTCAGTTAGGATTGAGGACGGCTTGTCGCCAGCGATCACAGATTGAACCAGGGCGTGCGGGATTACGTGAGCACCATCACTGGCTACCACCATAAGGTGCGGGCGCTGCTCAGCGATGTCATGGATGGTCGCGGTCATTGCGTCACCATCTGGTGTGTCTGTGCATGGGCGTGACCGTGGAGCAGTCCAACGATCAGGCCTTGGGGCAGACCGGCTTCCTTGGCGGCATCTACAGCGTCGGCAATGGCCTTGTCGAGAGCGCTTACCGCTGCGTTTATGCCCGGACTCATTGGCAGTGCGTGGCGCAGCCGGGTGACGTTGCTCATCTGCAAAACCTCGCGCCACGATTTGGCGCATTCGAAAACGTGGCGCGGATTACTGCGCTACCCGATTCAGGGCCTCATCAGCCTTGTCGGCAGCCTGGGCGGCGGTGGTTGCTGCCTTTGATGCCTTCTCTGCGGCGGTGCCGGTCTTGCGGGTCAACTCTTCCAGCAGCCGGTCACGCTCAATCATCGCTGCGTCGTATGCACGGCGAATGTCCTGAACCTGGTTGCTCTGCTTCTCAGCGAGTGACCAGTAGGCGGCTTGGTAACCCAGGACTGCCCCACCACCAACCAGCACAACAGCAATGGCCCAGACCTCGGTCCGTCGCCACCAGCGGCGCGCGATAAACTCCAATGCACATCTGTCCATCAGGCGATACCTCCCAGCTTGGTACGCAGGCAAGTGATCTCGTCGCTCTGTTGCGTCACGCGGTCAGTGAGTTGGGCGACCTGGCTGGTCAGCGCTTCGATCTTGCCTTCCATACGCCCAACGGCGGCGGCCAGGTCATTCCGCTCTTTCGCGAACTGATCGGCGCGGGCCTCGGCCTCTTTGCGGGCAGCTCGTTCCTGGTTCAGCAGTTCGTTTAGTCTTTTAAGCGTGCCGATATCAGCACTATCCATGGCGCGGTCGGTTGCGTCCTTGGAGAGGAACCGGCGCAGCCATAGCAAGCCGCCCAGCACTACGGTGGCGCTACCGCCCAGCCAGGTAGCTGTGCCTGGGCCGAGGTCAGTAGGATCCATCGTCACTCCATGAAGAAAATGGCCTTCGCCAGTAATAGGTCAGCCCCGGCGGCACTCCCTGCTCAGAGCGAAGGGTGTGGCGGGGCTGAAAACGAAAAAGCCCCGCACAATGGCGAGGCTCATGTAAAACAGTTGGCTGACTCTTAAGCTAAATCCGGACGTCGCTAGATACCGCGCCTCACTCGTCGGTTTCGTTATAGGTGTCCCTTACAGTTCCAAGCTTTTTGGAGCCATGGACAGCTTCCCCAGCTGCATCAAGAACATCGACATCATATCCAGGGTAAATTTTCTTGAACCCACTCTTCCACTCGGAGACAGTCATGTCGTTTTTTGACTTATTTTTACGCTGGTACTGCGGCATATCCTTTTTGTCGCCCCGAACGTCCTTTCCATCCAAGGTCTTAAACCGCACATCAAACTCTTGAATGTCCCAGATCTTCTTCTCAACGTTTTTTACCATTGGCACAACGACACCCCATCCTTAGTTAAAGTTGAGGCGCTATCTTCTTCAATGGTGGCACTTTGTCAACAAAAACCCGGCTCATAGGCCGGGCTCAGAGTTGCGTGTGCGTTTCGCGTTACTTGTGCACTATGGGAAAAGTACCCGCAAAACCCCACCATGTCAACATATTACGCTGCACTTTCTTCTTTCTCCGCGCAAATCACCTGCCAAATAGGCTCTTGTGCCTGATCATCCACTTCTTTTATGGCTGTTCGCAGGAAGTCCCAAACATCCTTCCAGTCCCTATCCCAGTGCTTGGGCTCGATATGCACGCCATAGATCTTGAGCATTCCCTCTGCTACACGAGCCGGCCCCCATTGAGCCCCGCCATGCGCCTCCAGCTTGTAGGACTGCAACGCCATAGTGATCATGCAGTGCGCTTTCGCTGCTTTGGCATCGCTCAGCGCAGAGAGGTCCACGTCGTTCCAGATCAGCTTCTCGGCGTTCAGCACGTGAACCATGGTCATGCAGGGGTGGTACAGATAGTGCCCGAACTGTTGCACCTGGAATGGCAGGGTGCCGATGGCGCGCAGGACTTTACCAATGGTGGCCAGGTGTGCAGCGCGGGCCGTGGACTTGCCCGCGGAGGTGCGCCTGGTTTCGCTGATGCTGATCCGCTGCCCAGGCACGGAGAAGCGTCCGGCCTCCTCCCCTTTCTCGGTACCCATGGCTGGGAACTGGGCGTCACGCTTGCCGATGCGCCCTCCAGTCTTCACCGGTGCCGACTCTGCCCGGTCAATTGCTACAGCGCTGATCGACGCGTTCGATTCATGCTGAGCTTCGGTCCATACCTGCCTTGCGTTGATCAGTTTCATGCTGCCTGCCCCTTCTTGAGTTCTTTGGTCTTTGCCCGGTATTCGGCGGTCATCGCCTTCAGCTCTTCCACGGTGTATTTCTTGGCCTCATGAGGGCCTTCAAGCCATGCCACCTTTTCCTCGCCAATTCTCTGTAGGAGCGAGATTCTGTAATTGATGAGGTTTCCTGAGAGGTGGTTATTGCACGGGGCGCACTGCTTCCAGGCGTTGAGCGGTTCAAACCTCAGCTCTGGGTTCGCTCCTACAGTGCGGTAATGGCCTGCGTGATACTGACCTTCATGGTGGCGGCCGCAGCTGATGCATGGCTGACCAGCATCACGCGCCCGTATCCATGCATTGAATGCCTGCTGCGTGTCTTTGAGGTGGTCCGCCCTACTCTTCAGCTTCTCCTTGCGGACCTTGATGTCGTGGCGACCAACATCCGCCAGGGCCTTCTTGGCGCTCGCCTGGCCCTTCTCTGACTTGCCGTAGGAGATGGCGCACTCGATCTCGCCGCACACAGCCTGCGAGCCGCGGGCAGGCGTGAACATCACTCGGCACTCAGGGCAGCGTTTGCGGCGTGGACTACCGGACGTGAGCGGGGTTTTGCGTTGTAATGGGGTGCGCCTCATGCGGCCTCCTTGAATGCTTCGAACTCTGCCATTTCGGTCAGGCGCTCTTCCGTGAGCGTCGGCCAGTCATGCAGTACCAGGTACGCACAGCACTGGCGCCAAAAATCTTGGAATGTCTCCTCCCCCATCGAATCGTAGGAAAGGCTGCGGGGTGTCTTGCGGGTGAGCTGGCCCAGGCCGGGAATGTCGAACAGTTCCTCGTCGCAGTACACGCCAGACTCCAGTTGCAACGCCTTGATGGCGTCGTGTGACTGCTTGCCGGAGAACCGATCGATGTTCTGGCTCAACACTCGGCCCAGGCCATGGACCAAGCCATTGAACCGTGGATTACGTGGCTGCTTGAGGTCGGCACGGACCTTCGCGTTCATCTTGAATTCACGCTCGCGCAGGATCGATCGGTCGGCGTCGGAGGACGGCACGAACGCGGCCACCTCCTTGCCCGTGGCTGGATCGACCAGGCGGCGCAGCACCAGGTACACAGGCATTGGGCGAGGCTTTGCCGGCTTGGTCATGTCAGACCCCCTCCTTGCCGCGCTGCGATTCCCACTCGAACGGGATGACGATTACCCCGCCCTCCCGCAACCGATCAATGCAGCGCTCACCGAGTGCATCTGGCAGCGTCTTCGCATCAAGGTTGGAGACGACCACAGTCGGGCGCATTTGCTCGTACCGACCGTTGATGATTGCGAAAAGCGTGGTCAGCTCGAAGTCGCTGGGCTTTTCTTTGCTGACGCCGATCTCGTCCAAGATGAGCAGCGAGGGGCTGATCAGGCTCGACAGGATTTGGCTTTCGCTCTGGTCACTGGAGTGGTCGTAGGTGGCACGAATTGACTGAAGGACGGCGCCGATGGTTCGGTACACCGCAGTTGCGCTGGACTTGGCCATGATCTCGTTGGCGATGGCGACAGACAGGTGTGTCTTGCCGGTACCGGGCTTGCCCAGCAGGAGCAGGCAGCGGCCCGATTCGGCGATCTGCGCGAACTCAGCGGCATACCGGCGGCAGGTGTTCAGCGCTTTTCGCTGCTCGGCGCTGGTAGCAACGTACCCGTCCAGGGTCTTGCTGGCGAAGCGTTTTGGGATCAGCGCGGCGCCGAGCTTTCGCTCCATGGCCATGCGTAGCTCCATCGCCTTGTTAGCCAGCTCAGCAGCTTCAGCCTTCTCGCGAATGATCCGGCTGCACTCAGGGCAACCACTTCTCAGCTCTTTGCCGAGTACTGGGAAGACCTTCTGTTCGTACTGGCCGTGGGTCTCGCACTCAGCGGGCTGGACGCGGGTGCCCGGCGGTAGTTCAGGCGCTGGGGGAATTGGCTCAGATCGCATAGGAACCATCCTCAAGCTGGATCAGGCCATCGGTGTAGTTGCGTTCAGCAAATCCGGTGTGGCGCGACTGAGGGGCCGGCACCGGTGCGGACTCCGCCAAACGCTTAATCACCCAAGACGCCTTGAAGCCCTGCCAGCCAGAATTGAGCGCTTCAGTGATTGCAACGTCTGCGGTGATACCAGCCTCGGCGCACTTGGCCAACTCGGCGTTCACGGTTGACCAGACGGTGGCGGTCACCGCTGCGCGCTTGGTCTTGCGCTGGGTCAGCCAGTCGGCCAGAAGTTGCTCAGGTACGTTGTGCGGGTTGTCGGCCAGCAGTTGGGCCATGCCGAACGGAGCCTTGCGATCAAGCTTTGGAGGTTCGGCTGGCTCCTGGGGCGGATTAATCTCTTTCGTAGAAAGAGTTAATAGGGGTTCTTTCTTTGTATAAAGAAGGGAGTCGTAGGTTTTGGTCTGTTTCGCGGCTGAGCCGATTCGGACCACTTGAGCCGAATCAGACGATACGGTCTGTTTCGGCTCTACGACGAAGATCCACTCTTTTGGGTCGCAAACGCCGATATCACCGCGTGCCCCCCCCTCTCGATACAGCACGCGACGGCGCAGCAGGCCGGAGATTGCCTTCGACACCGTGTCGGGGTGGATGTGGGTTGCCTTAGCGATATCGACCGCCGGGATGCGATGGGCACCCGTGCTGAAGTTCAAGGTGGCCTTGGCCACGTACAAAACGATCTTCATCTCGCGCGCCGACAAATCGATGGCCATCAAGCCATCCATCATCTGGTTGTCCATTCGGGTGAACCCCCGAGGGTTGTGTATCGGAACAATGTTTGGCATGATTTCTCTCGCTTACCGCTGTAGAAGAAGCCGACCTCGACCGTCGGCTTTTTTGTGCCTGTAATTCAGGCGATGGATTTCAAATTCGGCCGGGCGTCCTTCATCAACTGCTCAGCCTTGCGCCCCAGCTCTCCCGCCTTCGCCTCAACCTGGCGGCACTGCTTGGCGAACGCCGGTAGGTGCGGCAGGTCCTGCTCGCACATCACCTGGTCGTCAAACACTTCGCTGCCGG
>NZ_SPKO01000029.1:286189-363246 GCF_023127795.1 Pseudomonas sp. W2Jun17
ATCGCCGAGCGCGCGGATCAGCGCACCGAAGCTTTTGTTCGCGCATTGGTCGCTGGTCATCTGACGGGCGCCGGTTAAGCCGTGGCGGCTCGCCAGCTCGTTCAGGCAGTGATCTCGGTATTCAGGCTCAAGGGCGTTGACCCACGACTCTTCCAGCCAGGACGGCATTTCTTGATCGCCGGACAGCCAGCGCTGAACACGCTTGAGCCAGCGGCCGGTTGCTTTCACGAACTCATTCACGTCGCCGGTCAGCTCCGCAGAATTGAAGTCGGGGACGTCTTTCTTCTTGGCACGATCAGGAATCGACAAGTGCAGTTCGCGGCTCAACGCCTGGGCGAAGTCGTCCTGGCTCAAGCTGGTGCGGGCGATCTGGTTTTGAGCATGAGCGACCAGCACCTGATCACGGGTTTGTACGGTGTGTCTGGAACTGGACGTTTGCATGGGGACTGCTCTCTTCTAATCTGGCTTCAATGGAACGGCGGACAGGGATGTCAGGCGGCGGAGGCAAGCTCTGGCCAAATCAGATTCCAGTCAGCGGGACGCAACGACCGGCGACTCAGGGTGCCCGCCGACTCACGCTCAAGCGAAACCGCAAGCGCGGCGGATGCTTGCTTGTTCCCATACGCAATTTGTTTCAAGTAGCCGCGAGAGGTCCCGGTGCGCTCGACGGCGTCGTCGGAAGCGCTTTTGAGCCACTCCAAAAGCTGGGTGTGCTTAGTTCGCATCACGGTTCTCCTCTGTGATACGCAATTATTACCGCACGGTAACCATTTAATCAATACCGCATGGTCATTTACCAATGAGTAATGACCCGTAGAGAATCGCAAGATGGATATTCGCGAAGTGCGCAGGCACAACCTAAAAAAGCTGATGGATACCGAGTACGGGGTTGGCGCTCGCGGCGCACAGTCGCGCCTAGCAGAAAAGTTGAAGAAGCCTCAAAACTTCATATCGAGATGTCTTTTTGATCCAGAAAAAAATGGAGCAAAAACCATCGGAGAAGACTTCGCTAGGGAAATCGAGATCGAGTTTGGGCTCGCCAGATATGCGCTAGATGCGCCGATTGGTGACGGTCATGCCAAGGAGAGCAACGTGATTCCTATCGATTCTCGTCGAAAATCTCATGACGCCAATTTCATCACCATTCCCCAGCTTGACGTAGCTGGTTCGATGGGGCCGGGGCGGGTTCCGCCAGACCATATCGAGGTCATCAGGGATATTACCGTCCACCTTGATTGGCTTAAGACTCAGGGCTTGTCATATTCGAAGCTGGAGAACCTGGCCATCATCGATGGCGACGGTGACAGTATGGAGGGCACGTTCCGTAACGGCGACGCTCTGCTGGTAGATCGTGGCATCACCGAGATCCGAACCGATGCGATCTATGTCTTCACGCTGGAGGGCGAGCTCTTCATTAAGCGGCTTCAGCGCCTGACTGGCGGCTCCCTGCGCATGATTTCAGATAACCCTGTGTACCCCGCAATCATGATTGAGGGCGATATGCTCGCCAAAGTGCATATTCAGGCTCGTGTTCTGCTTGTCTGGAATGCGCGGAAGTTATAGGCCGACGCCATGTCCCTCACCAAACCCAACCAGCGGCTACGTCGCGATCTGAAGGCTATTGCCTTCAACCTTGAACAGTCCTGTATCGACCTGGTCAAGCTCTCAAAAAAACTCAGCGATGCAGACGCCATAGCCCTGATGGGACTGGTGGGTACGTTTTATGAGAAGCTGACAGGTTGGTGGGTTATGCAGATGAGGTGAAGGCGGGAAGGATTGTGCGCGGCGACGCTAAAGTAAGCGCAAGGTTTGGCGTGCTGGGAGGCTGTAGACAATTCGAGTTGACTAAATTAAGCGTGTAATAGGTTGGTTTATGACGACTAGAAATGAGATTCAAACAAACGCCATCATTCATATCTTTGAAACCCACCCAGAGCTGATTAGGGAGATAGAAGCGCTGAGCGACGATGAATTCTCCCCTTTCACTAGGGAGCAGTACCGAAGCCAGCGTCTTGAAGAAGCTTTAGCGAAAGAGGCGAAACAACATCGAATCAGTTGGTGGGGTTACCAGCTAAAACTGGCGGAGCAGGCTGGAATGGACGTTTCTGCCTTCCGCGATGAAGATCGGCATGCAGAAGCTGGCTTGCTGGGGATCGACAAATTCTTTTGAGTTACGATCTTCCAATTCGCCATTTCTCACAGTTTCTAGTCAGTGCAGGTGTAGTAGATTATATTGCGAGCACAACAAACGGCCATTTTCACTGTGATGGTCCATCATAGCTAAAGAGCCTTTCATATAATGGCTCCGAAGGAATACCTCAAGGATTGAAGAATGATGCATAACGAGCAGCTTATTGAATTGAAGAAAATACTGGAAAATCAAAGAACAAAAACCTTTGTATTACCGCCCAGATTCTCATTCAAAGAGCATGACGTTTATGACTTCAATAGGCTGCTCGGCTTCTTCGACTGGGATATCCATGATACTCCTGTGACAATTGATTTGACACAGTGCCATACAGCAAACTATCAAGCCCTATCTTTACTAACCATCTACGCTTGGCGACTAAAGGCCCAAGGGTGCAAGGTCACCTTCTTGGAAAATGAGAAGACGACAGGTGCAAGTAGCATGTGGCGTTCCATGGGCGCTAGAGGTGCTTTTTCTGTCCTATTCAACAAAGGACAGCAGTTCAAAGGCCATATGTTCAAGCCTTTATTTGCCGTCCGAGAGATCAACGACTTCAAAACTGTAATTGAGTCAGCTAAAACTTATACAAAGGGATTTAACGTTGAGTATGAAGGCACCCTTCGCTACGTATTGAGCGAGCTTCTTTACAACACAATGGAGCACGGGCCGTGCTACATGAGAAATGGCTTCATGCAGATACCATCTCTAGTTCAGTTCACCTGGTATCAACAACGAAACGAAATTCAGTTCATTATTGCAGATTTAGGCGTAGGAATTAAGAAGCACATCGAACAGGCATTTCCGGGTCAAGAGTCAGACGAAGAAGCAATTATGCTTGCTTTAAGATCAAAAGTTTCTGGTACCTTCGGAAAAAATGATCCTTACAGAAACAAAAACAATGCTGGAATGGGTTTATATATCTCCTCAAATATCATCAGACGCCTAAATGCTGATATGCACATCATTTCCAACAACGGGCTGGTCCACATATCACCTCGTGACATGACTCAGCGAAAACTAACCAATCCATGGCCAGGCACGCTAGTACTAGTGTCGCTAAGGCTAGAGAAAAACCCTTCATTTCTTTTGCATAAAATCATGCAAGAATTCAGAGATGCTGCAGATAAAGAACAAAAGCAGGGCGACACAAGAGAAGAGGAGGCTAGGTCCCTTTTCGGCATAAATAACTTCTTTGGGAACTACGCAGAAGACAAGGAAGCAGCGATAAAATTTAGAGACAAGCGAATTTTTCCAGCATTGGATGAAGGAAAAACTATCGTCATTGATTTTGATGGTGTTAAGAGCTCCCCCCACAGTTTTTTAAGCGCGTTGTTAGCTTCGCCGATCAAAGGGCTGGGAATGAATGCTTTCAAAAGAATCAAATTCGTTAACGCAACACCGGAAATTCGAGGAACGATTGATTTTATCCTGGATGATAATACTTAAAAACAGGTTGACACCAACCCTGCCGAGGGTATAAAAAAACGAGGTCGATGCGAATGGAGTCGCATAAGCGTCGATTTTTGGACTGCCCTTCATTTTTTGACCGGGTAGCTTCCTCCCCCAAAAAGCTCTCCGGGTTACTCCCAGAGAGCTTTTTTTATGGGTGTTACCCCACCCCCTAACCGATCATTTAGCTTATTCGCCGCCGTTCGTCTTTCAGAAGCTTTGTTTCCTCCATCTCCTAAGTACACCTTTAAGCCCGCCCTCCCCATCGCGGGCTTTTCTTTGCCTTCAATTCCGTGGTCTACGCTATCTAGTCCCTCAATTGGGGACGACGCCATACCCTCCCCCTACTTCCCTCCCCGATATGCTCGAACGCATCTACCAAAACCAAATTGCTCTGGAAGCCGCGACCATGGAGCTGACCCTGTGGGTTGAGCAAAGAGGTAGCGCCGATGTAGGCGAGAATGTCCGAGAGGTCTTAAGGGTGATCGGCGATAACGCCGGACACATCAAGCAGGGCCTGGCTCGACTGAATGTGCACCAGCCTGACTGATGCCGCGTTCGGTCTGAATCCGTAGCCCGCCATTGAGCGGGCATTTTTGCGGGCGGCTTACAGCAATCCCGGATTGATCCCGATTACCCTGAGCGCATCGATAAGAGTCGGATCAATCAACGCCTCTCCCGTAGTCGATGCTGCCTGGTTGATGCCTACGGTGCGATATTTCAGGGTATGCCCTGCCAGCATCTGTTTCAGAATTTTCTTGGCCTTGGCGCCTCCGGTAACCGTGTACGGGCTCATCAACTGGGTCACGTTGAGCATGGCCTGATCCTGGGCCTGCTTGACAATAGCCGCCTGCTCGGCCGGAAGGCTCAAGGCATATTGAGGTGCTGAAGGCATCATGCTGACAGGCGTTTCCTGTGGAGTGATGGTCCAAGCCTCGTTCTGATCAATGCGCAGCTGGACCGTACCAACAGGAATCTTGAACCGACCTCCAGACATTAGGCCCACATAGATCTCGTCGCCCTCTTTTCGAATCACTGGATAGAAGTGAAGAGATCTTGTCACGATTGAGCCGGAGGCCGGAAATTCACTCGTAGTCACCATCATCGTGGTCTTGTCAGTGAACTCGTCCGTGGTTCCAGTCGCTTGCCACGTTGGGCCTGCTGCGCAGCCACCCAGAGTGAATAACACTGTCGCTGCGGCGATTATCCTTTTCATTCGATTCCCCTTAGGTTTTGTCGGCGCATTCTAGCAGAACGCCACTATCTGAGAGCCCGCCACTGAGCGGGCTTATTTGTGGCCGCAACAATTTAATTACCAATCGGTATTGACTTGGATAATTACCGTACGGTAATGTTTGTTCATCGAGACGGCATCTCCCCTCAACAGGAGGCGGCCAATCGATCCGCTCTTTAAAAACTTGATGGACGCCGAGCTAGCCGATGCATAGCCAGCGGACGTACCGCGCAACGGTACGCAGCGATTCGACCTCATGTCGGCGCTGGGCATAGGAGACCTCATTCGGAGGGCGTAGCTGGAGAGGCTGCGTGGTGTTGAGTAGGTGTATGGCTAATGGCGGCATGACCCCAGGCACACCGAAAAACATCAACGGGAAAGCGACCGTTGACCTATGCAAGGAATCGAGATACCTGCCCGTTACCAGCGGGCAGGACGCTCTCCAGAAAGCCTTGAGAAGGACTTTGCGGAAAGCAGAGAGTCAGACGGCTCACGGGAGAAGGTAATGAATCCAGTAAGCAATCGCGCAAAATCTCCACATCGCAATGGAACCGAGATTCTCGTTGTTCATTATCAAGGCAAGCAGATGAGGGCGACGGTAACCCAAGACTTCGACGGAGTCGGATGGGATGATGCTTCAACCGCTGAAGGCTGCGAGGTTCAGATCAACATGATTGTCTCTAGATCTGTCGTGGCTAAAGAGGTGAAGGAAATGCTTGATGACTCCAAGCATGGAAACAACATGCTGTTCATCTGTCGAACCTTCAACATAAAAAGAGATGTCATGACGGCGCTCGGGTTTGTCGCTGGAGCCATGACTGCTTAAGGCTGTAAGCCTGTCAATGATACGATCCCTCCTTTGACATGGAGGGATTGCTATGAGGATCGTGGCTTTAGGATTGGCAGTAGCATTGTTATCGGGATGCACAACGCCTTCTGATCTTTTGAGGGGCGCGCCAGAACTTTCGGCAACTACCAAGAAGAGCCCGAAGGCCTATGCATTATGTGTGTTCCCTGCATGGCAGGATTATCGCTCCAGCTCAATCATGAGCGAGACGACTGACGGCTATCGAGTCGTTGCGGGGAGCGAAATGAATGGCCAGACAGACGACGTGCTTGATATCAAGCTGAACTCCACAGGCAGCGCTGTAAAGCTCTATCAGCGCATGGCATGGCAGCAGGTTGGGCGCAGCGAACTGAGAAAATCGTTTAATAGTTGCTTGTAAATTATTTAACGGTACGGAGCCGCCTTCGGGCGGTTTTTTTACACTTGGAGAAAAGCTATGTCAGCACTTGCTATTGAATACTCGCCGCTCGAAACGATACGGCTAGGCGGCCTGCTGCGGCAGTTTGGGAAAGAATACAGGCTTTCTATTCGTAGTCCGGCAGAGGCCATTAAAGCACTCTGCGTTCAGATCCCAGGCTTCGAGCGCTTCCTGTCGAATGCCAAGTCTAGAGGTCTGGAGTTCGCTGTATTTCGCGGAAAGAAAAATATCGGCGAAGGCGAGCTGGGATTTCAAGGTCGAGGGGTCATTAGAGTCGTTCCGGTGGTAACCGGCAGCAAGAGATCTGGTCTTTTACAGACCATCGTCGGGGCCATTTTGATTGCCGTGTCATTCATCCCTGGTTTTCAAGTATTAATGCCTGTGGGCCTTGGCCTTGTCGCTGGCGGCGTGATCCAAATGCTCAGTCCTCAGGCTAGCGGACTCAAGACCAGCGCCGCGCCTGAGAACACACCGGGCTACGCGTTCGGCAGCGCGAAGAACACCACCGCGTCCGGCAACCCGGTTCCGCTCTGCTACGGTAAGCGGCGGGTAGGTGGCGCGATCATTAGCGCTGCCATTTACGCCGAGGACCAGATGTAACGAAAAGCTCGCAGCACCGCAGCCGCCCATGAGGCGGTTTTTTTATTGCCTGGAGAAAACCATGACCGAAGTAGCAGCTCAAGCAATCAGCTTTCCAATCGACGGCTTGAAGGTAACCGTCGCAGGCCCCGAGCTTCGTGACCTCTGCAACAAGCAGGCAGCTTTCCACCATGAGCGTGCTGGTGCTTACGCCAAGCAACACAACAGTCTTCAGGATGCCCAGATCGGGGCAATGCAGTACTCGAATGGTGACCCGAAGAAAGCGCTGGTAGATAAGCAGGCTGAACACGAGAACAAGGCTCGCGAGCTGACGTTCATCGCCGACCACATCAAGTTGGACGCTGAATACCTACTGGACCGTAAGGCTCTGGCTGAAATCGGCGTTATTCGGTCGCATACAGGCTTCTTCTGAGCGGAGCGATTACGCCATCACCTGAAAGATCTGTAACGGACCTTTTCACTGATGCCCATCCAGAGCGGTGGCCATTGGGAAAACAACCGATCAAGCACGGAGCATCAAATGAGCGAACAAACACTTCAATCCATGTTGATGGAAGGCGTAACCCGCTTCACGGATAGCGCCAAGCCAGCCCAAATCATCGATAAACATGTGGAAAGCATGTTCACCGACATCATCAAAGAAAATTTCCGCAGCTACAGCGACATGGGCAAGCTG
Source organism: Pseudomonas sp. W2Jun17 (assembly GCF_023127795.1). NCBI lineage: Bacteria > Pseudomonadati > Pseudomonadota > Gammaproteobacteria > Pseudomonadales > Pseudomonadaceae > Pseudomonas > Pseudomonas sp. W2Jun17. Next base: position 293,602 of record NZ_SPKO01000029.1, read on the forward strand.
GTCTGCCAGGCCATTAAAGACGCGCTTCCATCCAACGTGAGCGATCTGTTTGAGCTGACTCGCTACAACGACCTGATCGCCACCGCATTGAAAACACAGTGGGAGTCTTCTGGCGTTACTGGCGAAATGCTTCGTCGTTCGCAAGCAGCGATAGACGATGCGCTGAAAGACGACATCGTGCCGGAATTCGTAAACCTGAGCGATTTGCTGAATGCCTTCATCGAAGAAAACAAAGAGCGCGCAACAGACGAGCAGTGGGAAGGCCCGTGCATCACCATTCGCGAGGCTGAAAACGACTACATCGGCAGCAGCAAGCACATGCACATCTGCTTTGACCCACAGCCGGAAGAGCGCAGTTCATCATCTCGATACTCCCCTGGTACCAAGCGCACCGAATGGGAGCTGGCCAATCGGATCAGCATCAGCGTCAAGGGCCAGAACGATCAGGGCTACGACTTCGGTGAGGTCTACAGCGCGAAGCTGGACGGCGCACCCATTGGCCGCAACTTCATGATTTACAAGAAGTGGGAAAAGCTCACTGCGGCCCTCTACTTCGGTGGTGCCAAGCTGGTGGTCGATTGCGACGAGCACGATTTCAGTTATGGCCTGTACGACTGAACAGCCAGCGCCATGACAGCCGGGAAAGACCGGCACCTCACCTTCCCCACCTCTATACGTCAGCACTCCTCCCCCGCGCCCATCGGCAACCAGCGGGACGCATGAGTGTTGACGAATAAAGGTGAACAACCCGCCACCTTGGAGGCGACCATGTCAGCACTACGCAAGACTCAGTTTGAGCACGACGAACAACTACCGCCTCCGGTGAGCGAAAACTCTCAGCAATTGGCTCGCAGCGAATGGCTGTACAACGCAGCCGAAGAGTTGGCCAGAGGTGGCAGCGTGATGTTCAAGCGCCACTTGCACCCCCAGCAAGGCGTCACGGCCTACCAGTTTGCACTGGCTGTCGATGAGTACGCCAACAACCTACTTGCCGACTGCGGCGTCGACGCTCCAGCCCTGGGCTACTTACTGATCGCAGGGATGGCGGGTTCGAGGGTGAAATCGGAATCACTGGAGCTGCTTGGCCGGAGTGACCACCAACTTGGGAAGCTCGGCGAGATTGCCGAACGCCTCCTTCAACCTTTGGCTGATGACGCTCTTGTCGCCCAGGCCGAGGACAACGAGCTGTGAGCCCCTACGTTGAGATCGATAAAGCGTTGTTTGCGCTTGAAGATCCAGATAAGCCCGCTCTCGACGAGATCTTGGCTGAGGGTTTGATCGTGCGCCACTTCACCTCAGGCGCCATCAACGCAGAAGAATTTCATTGGTATAGCGCACGCCTCCTGGATGTCAGCCGGCGGCGTAAGGAGAAGGCATGACTACCGCACCGGTTAAATCACTGATCGACGAGCAGCTCGAAGATATCAGCGCTCACAACCTGCGCGAGGCCTACAGCCTTGCCGAACGGCGCGGCTTCTTCGGCGCACCGGTTGAGCAATACGCAGAACCTGGCTATGGCGGTCGAGTGCTCCAGGTCCTGCGATACAAGGTTCAGCAGCAGGATCAGCAATCGAACTGATCAGCCTTTGCCTTTGTTCTTGTTCTTCGCACTGCCCTGCCGCGCTTTGAATTTTGGATTGGATTTACAGATCACGTAGATCCGGCCGCGGCGCATAACTATCTGGCAGTCACGGTGACGGTTTTTAGCTTCTTTGAGTGAGGACAGCACTTTCATAGGTGAGGCTCCTTGCGATGAATTGAAATGTTATTACGTATCTTAAATACGAATAAGAATGTTTATCAACTTTTATTTCCCTCCCCCCTACTCACTGCTGCGATCGTCGCGGCAAGGATTTCTCATGGCCACGAACACGCGAATTTGGGACCAGGTCGACACGACCGACCCTGATGCGACTAAAAAATACACTGGCGCAGGTGGTTTTAAGGGCACTGCGATCAGGCCAACCTATCTCATGCGCAAGGCGACCGAAATTTTCGGCCCATGTGGTGAGGGTTGGGGTTGGAACGTCCTTGAGGATCGATTTGACGAAGGTGCACCGCTCCAGGGGCCCACGAAAGAGTGGCCAGAGGCTCCGATGATCTGCGCGAAGCTACACACCGTAAAAATCGAACTTTGGTACTTGGGCAACGCTGGGCAGAAATGCACGGTTCAGCACTACGGCCATACGCCATTTATCTACCTGCAGCAGGGAAAAATTCTTACCGACTGGGACGCGGCGAAAAAATCGTTGACTGACGCCATCGGTAAATGCCTGCAGCCTCTGGGGTTCGCCGCCGACATCTACATGGGCATGTTCGACGATCCAGCCTACGTCGACACCATCACCGAAGAGTTCAAGCTTGAAAAGGCCGAGGACAAGGACGCCGAGATACTTCGCCAAAAACAAGAGCGTGTCGACTGGCTTGCCTCAGCGGTCGAAACCATCGGCAAGGCCGTCACGACTCACGAACTCAAGCTTCTGAACGTGAAATACATCCGCGAGGCAACTCGCCGCAACGAACCCACCTTCATCGCGCGAATCACACGAGCATTCGAGGAGCGCAAAGCTGTGCTTGAAAAAGGCACGGAGGCCGCAGCATGACTCAACTCTACGCACTCACCGGCAAGCTCGCCGAACTCCAGGCAATGGCCGACACCGACGACGAAGGCTTGAAAGAGGCCCTGCAGCACGCCATGGACGAGGTTCAAGGCAACTTCAACGACAAGGCCGACAACATCGTCATGCTGCGCCGCAATATCGAAAGCGACGTGACGGCCATCGACAACGAAATCGAGCGCCTGGCTGAACTCAAGCGGATCAAGTCCAACAGCGTGTCGCAGATCAGCGACTACCTGCGCCGCAACATGGAAGCCGCCAACATCAAGTCGATCAAGCGTCCGCTCTTCACCATCACTCTGGCCATGGGCATCGAACGGGTCATCGTGGACAACGAAGACGCCGTGCCGGACGAATTGACGTCGGTGAAATCGAGCATCACCCCCGACAAAAAGGCCATCGCCGCCAAGCTTAAAGAGACCCGCGAGCATAACGAAGCGGTGCGCAAGCGCATGACAGCCGGTGAAGACGCTGAACACGAACTTCTACCCGAACCTACCTGGGCCCACTTGGAGCGCGGCGACAGTTCAATCAGAATTAAGTGAGGCAGCCATGATCAGCAACCACCTCAACCTGGTCGAACAGCAACGCCAGCACGCCGACTCAATATCGGAGCGCACCGCACAGTTCCTGGCCGCTGGCGGAACGATCTACCAGGGCGATAGCCCATCTATCAACCCGCTACCGCCGAAGCGTTCTGCCAAGATCGACCCCGACACCATCCTCAAGCGCCGCAAGCCGCCCATCACCCGGGCCGAGCGTGAAGCGCTGCGCAAACTCGCGGAGGCATTATGAGCAAGCGCAAGCCTCACAACCTCCAGGCGCGCATTGCTCGGTCGTGCCGCTCGCTGCTGGCCGCCAACCACGTCGCGGTGGTCAACATCGACCCCAGTGGTCGCCAAGGCATGATCAATTACAAGTCGCTGAAGAACATCGCGCCCGGGAAGATCGGCCAGGCCGTCTGTGGCATTCCCCACCGGTGGACGATCTATCTCAGCGCCCTCTGCATCGACGCCCGCGGCGACCGCTACAGCAAGTCGGTGGAGGTGGCGCCCGATGGCGTTTACCTCTCCGACCACCTGGAAGACGTGATCGAGCATTGCTACAAGAAGCTGCGCGACGAGGCCAATCAAAGCCAGATGGTGGCTTCGGGCTGGATCGCCATCCCTGAAGCGATATCGCTGGACGAGGCGCACGCCGCGCGGATCTTCGAAGCGGTCGGCGCCTGGCACCAGGTGAAGGTCGATTCATGCGCCGCATAGCCCGCATCCAGCAACGCAAACGACAAACCTGGCTAGCACTGCCGGCCAGCGGAATAGAAGAGGTAGGCCATGGCAGCAGTACCGCAGAAAGAACGCTCGGCCAAGTCTGCCAGAAAGCGTGTGGCACTTGCCGAAGAGGAATTGAGGCTCAGGGTTCGCCCCGGCACCCGCCAGGCCCTGGCCGACCTGATGGAGTGGTCCGGCATTACTGAGCAGGGAGAGGCGATGACGTTGATGATTCATCACCTGCATGCGATGGGCGCCGCAAAGTGCCAGCCGCTGCTCAATCCGCCGCGCCACGTTTTCGAACCTACGGAAATTGTGGCGCGGGAATTCCGCAATAAAAGCCTGCTCGCCATCCAGAAAGACCCGGGCGACGAGATCATCGATCCGGATTAACCTCGCCGGAAATCACCTTGTCCAGCCAGCCCCGCGTCCAATCTTGGGCAGCAGATAGGGCATCGTCTCTGGTTTTCCATGGCCCCCGAAGGCGATGGAAGCGGCTTTCTTCTGTTTTGCCAGGAAGAACGCCATCAATGTCCATTTCAGCTACGTGAAACTCACCAACGTCCACGCGATAGGTGAAGCGTACGGGTATGCCTTTGTATCTGAATGCGTTAGTTGGACCATTGGGGCCGTATGGCTCAAACATGCTTCTCTCCTTGATCCGGCTTCATGCCGGTCACCCGTAATACCCCATATCACTGAACAGCGCCAGCCGGCGAAGTCGTAGCTCAAAATAAGTACTAATGTAACGGCCTCAGCGTTGCGGATATAGCATCGACCATCACGCGAGTGGCATGATCAACTTCGATATTGACAAATGAGCCCTTACGCAGAAGCCTGAAATTTGTCAGGCGTATTGTCTCTGGAATTAGACTAACGCTCAAATGATTCTTTTGTCTATCGACATCATGAACTGTCAGACTAGCGCCATGCATCCCGATAAAACCCTTGGAGAAGAAATATTTAATAGCGAGCGGAGGAAGCTTCAGTATCATATCCACCGTCTCCCCACGACTCTTAAGTTCAACTATCTCAGCGACACCCTCAATATGGCCATAGAGACTGTGCCCGCCGTTCTCAGAGCCGGTAATGTGCGATCGCTCTATATTCACCTCATCGCCAATGCTCAAATATTGCATTGAGGTATTTAGATTCGTCTTATCCGAAACATCAAAAGTAACGGAGTTTACAAAGACAGAAGTAACAGTTAAGCACACTCCATCGATAGCTACACTTGCTCCGACGAAAGCATCATTGAACAATCCACCTAGATTACTAACAAGCAGACTCTTAAAGCCATCGCCAGATCTCACATCCAAGACTATTCCAGTGCCCTGCACTATCCCCGTATACATAGATTCAACCCCTATATTGAATAAATCGGCAAAAACTCATTTTCCCGACGGACAATTATTTTAGAGATGCCTGCCCCCAACCTCAAACACTTGGACTTAAGCAAAAAACGTTATCTATTTCAAGGTTCAGCGCACCTAGTCTGCCTCTAAGGCCCGCGGCTTCATGTTAACACTCACAACTGCGCTAGGTCAGCGATCAGCTTAAGAACCCAAGCGAACTCTGGCTCCGAGCGCATCAGCAGGCCGACTAATCATCCGCACGACCTCATCACCTATCAGACGTATCTCTACTACATCAATTTACATACTCACCGCAGTCACCATCAGGTTTTTTACTGAGTGCAGATCATCAATCCAATTAACGAATCACGCCAGCCGGCGAGGATCCCCTATGTCCGCACAACAGAAGAAACACCCCTTCGATTTCAAAACCCAATACGGACTCGGCTTCAACCCTCAGGACGATGAGATCGTTGTCGACTTCTTCTGCGGTGGCGGCGGCGCCGGTACCGGGCTGGAAATGGGCCTGGGCCGCACGGTGACCGTGGCGAAGAACCACAGCCCGCAAGCGATCAGCATGCACACAGTGAATCACCCAGGCGCCAAGCACTTCACCACCGACGTGTTCGATGGTGACCCGGACACCGAATGCGGCGGCAAGGCCGTCGGCTGGTTCCACATGTCACCGGACTGCACGCACCACTCCCAGGCCGCCGGCGGCCAGCCGCGCAAGCGCGAGATCCGCAACCTGTCGTGGATCGGCTTGAAGTGGGGAGGCAAGAAGCGGCCCCGGGTCATCAGCCTGGAGAACGTGAAGCAGATCCTGCAGTGGGGCCGCCTGATCGCCAAGCGCGACAAGGTCACCGGACGAGTAGTGAAGCTTGACGGCAATATCGCGGCACCTGGCGAGGTGGTGCCGGTTGGTCAGCAGTTCCTGATCCCAGACCCAAAGCAGCGTGGCCGCACCTGGCGCCGCTTCGTCGCCTTGCTGGAAGGCATGGGCTATGTCGTTGAGTGGAAAGTCATCAAAGCCTGCGACTTCGGCGCGCCGACCAGCCGGGAACGCCTGTTCATGATCGCCCGGTGCGACGGTCAGCCGATCGTATGGCCGGAGCCAACTCACGCCAAGAACCCCGCCAAGGGCCAGTTGAAGTGGAAAACAGCCGCCGACTGCATCGACTTTAGCGACCTGGGCAAAAGCATATTCGGCCGCAAGAAAGACTTGGCCCCGGCCACCCTGCGCCGCGTAGCCAAGGGCATGAAGAAGTTCGTCATCGACAGCGCGGCGCCGTTCATTGTGCCGATCGCCAACTGGTCAGGAGAAACGGTGCAGTCGGCCGACGAGCCGCTGCGCACCGTCACCTCATACCCGAGGGGCGGTGCCTTCTCGGTAGTGAGCCCGATCATCGCACCGGCAACGCACCAGGGCAGTGACCGAATCAATAACCCGCTCGACCCGCTGCCTACAGTGACCTGCGCAAACCGCGGCGAGCTGACGCTGATCAGCCCCTTGATGGTTGGGGCCGGTGGCCCGGAGTACTCAGGCAAGCCGGTGGGCATGGACCAGCCGGTGGGAACGCTGATGACGCAGAACCACCGCGTCTTGGCTTCCGCCTGCATCGTCCAGGCTGGGCACGGCGAGGGCTCTGGCGCAAACAAGCGCCGCTCCCACGGGGTGAACGATATCTGCGGCCCGGTGGGAACTGTCACTGCAAGCGGCGGCGGCCAGTCCGTCAGCGCTGCGGTAATGATCCAGGCGAACGGCGGATTCAACACCACTCACGCGAAGGGCATGCAAGAACCCATGACCACAGTGACCAATACCGGCAGCCAGCAGCAACTTGCCGTGGCGAACCTGGTGCACTTGCGTGGCAACTGCGATGCACGGGATGTGAACGATCCGCTGCACACTATCAGCGCTGGCGGCCAGCACCACGGGTTGGCCAGCGCGTTCATGGAACGGGCTTTCGGTGGCAGTGTTGGCCAGGGCCTGGATGATCCGGCACCGACGATTACGGCCGGCGGCGGTGGCAAGAGTTCGCTAGTGTCACTCACGCTCTCGCCTGAGCATGAAGCCGGGGCCCTGCGGGTCGCGGCGTTCCTGATCAGCTACTACGGAACCGAGAACATCAGCGCCTGTGACTCGCCGGCGCCGACGATCACCACAAAGGACCGTCTGGCCATGGTCACGGTGATGGTTCAGGGCACGCCCTACGTAATCGTTGACATCTGCCTGCGGATGCTGAAGCCGGCCGAGCTGTACAAGGCCCAGGGCTTTCCGGCCGACTACATCATCAGCCACGGCGCCGACGGCAAGCCGTTCACCAAAACCCAGCAAGTGCACATGTGCGGCAACAGCGTCAGCCCACCGCCGATGGCAGCACTGGCCAGGGCCAACGACCCATGGCGAGTGGCCGAGCGTCAGGCTGTTGCGACTTAAACGCCTTCAGCAATAAGCCTGGCACCGACCTCACGCCCAGCAACCTGCGCCAGGCCACGGTCAACATAGGTTCGGTCACCCGCAACAACCGGCACCACCACCTCACCACCGCGCTTTACCTCGACGTTGATACGCCAGGTCTCCCGCCCCTCATCGTCCTTATCGCACTCCATGTAGTTCCAAACCTGAAAGCCTTCGATCTCATCGTAAATATCGTGCTTGGTCATGGTCCAGCCCATTTAGAGGAAGGGGCCATCGTAGCTCAAAGCCAACCGGTACGAATAATCGCATCGGCCAGGACAATGATGGCGGTGATCAGTTTTATCAGTTTGTTCATCTTGAGCTTCCTCGGAAGACTCAAAGCCTAATTTGGCTTCGTAGTCTATAAGTGCCCAATTAATTCAAATCTCGGCCTGCCCTTCCTCTTGGGTTCTTTCCAACTCCCCAACTCCACCGCCCGGGCATGGCCCGGCAAGGACTCCCCATGCCTACAGAAAACAAACCGTCTGATCCTTTCGGACCGCACGGCCGTACCTTTCACATTCACCTGAGCGTGCGCGGCGCAATCCGCGACTTCAGCAAGCGCCATCTCAAGGGCATGTTCCGCGTGGATGGGCGTGAGTGCACCGCCGACGAGGCGAAGGATCATCTGCTCGAGGCGCTGGCCCAGGGCAAAGAGGTACTACCCTTTGGCCCGCCGTGTGAAGGCTTCGATTTCGCCGGCGGTGGCTGCCCAGGTCATGACAAGGAGCCAACATGATCAATCTCTTCTGGCGCCTTGTCGCCAAGCTATTAGCCCGCCCGGCTTTGGCAGGCCCTGAGAGCGATGCCCCTCTCGACCATAAAGCGGGACCGTATCCTCTGTGTCAATAGGAGTTCTTATTGAAGTACACCTGAAAGTCTAACCACAGCGCCTTAATCGAATTCGCTTGATTCTGTATGTCTCGATATGCGCTTAGTGTTATCAATGGGTGATGCGTCTTGCTTTCTGCGAACTTCGCAGCCAGATTTCTCAGTTGAGCAAATGCTCCTAACATTTCGTTGTATATCAAAACTTGAGTATCCGATCCGAGATCGTGAGCAGGCAGACATCGCAACGACTCAATCGCAGCGCCCGTAGTGAAGCTCATAGTGCTAGACCAGACCTCTGCGAATAGAGTAGACGAAGGCTCGCCTTCAACAAAATTACTAAGAGCTTCAGCATACGTAGCTACATTTTTTACAACACCCAATCGTGCTCTCGCCTTGTTTCTGTTTTCCGTGTGCCTTAGCTCATCTTCTTTCCGCACTTGCCGATTGCTGATGCTGAACGCTCCCCAAATCGCAGCTATGGACCCCACCGCCTGAACCCAGGCAGCACCGTCTTTCAGCACACCGAAAGCCTCCAAAAGAACAAATAGCGCCCAGCCGATAGCGCCTATAGAAACAAACGCCCAAACCGCCCAAATGCTAGCGACCTTCATGCCCTCCGGGATTGCCTGTTTTTTCAACGGAGTAGCTCCTTGGCTAAAAAAACGAAGTTTGACCAGTTCCATTAATTTGGTCTAGGTCACCTCAAACACCCTGTCCCCTTCAAAGTCAGCCGCTATAGCGGCAAGTAACCCGGCATTAGGGATAGGGTACAAACTCTCCCAACCACTCTCGGGCAATCGGGACCGCGTATTCAAGCAACTCAAGCGGAACGTCCGGTATAAACAAAGTCACCTCGAATCGAAGCGTTTCATCATTTCGAAATATCTCAAACAACGGTCCGTTGTTACCCCTCCAGCACTCCATCGCAAGTCCATCGTGCCCTTCGATGACGCTTGAGGCGCAACAAAACCGGTATTCAACTCCGTGCACGACCACATCGCACCTCCCTATCTGAGGAGGCAACGATACCTCTCCCCTCTATGAATTTGATAGCCGCTATGGCGGCAAGGACGAAGTCATGCCTATTTTGATCGGCGACTGCATTGAGTCGATGCGGTCGCTGCCTGACAACAGTATCGACAGCGTGGTAACCGATCCTCCCTACGGTATTCGCTTCATGGGCAAGAGTTGGGATGGCCAAGACATCGAGGCTCGAGCCGCTTACCGGGCCAGCATGCCTTCACATGCTTCGGCCTGCGGCCCTAATGGCGGCCACAGGTCGGTGGCTGCAGAGGCCGGCAAGTACGACCTGACGCCGGCGGGTATGCGCGCTTTCCAGGCATTCACGCTGGAGTGGGCCACCGAATGTCTGAGAGTACTCAAGCCTGGCGGTCACCTACTGTCATTCGCGGCCGCGCGCACTTACCACCACATGGCAGTTGGGATTGAAATGGCCGGGTTTGAGATCCGCGACCAGATCATGTGGGTGTTTGGCTCAGGCTTCCCAAAGTCGCACAATCTGAAGGGCGATCATGCTGGATGGGGTACCGCGCTGAAGCCAGCGCACGAACCAATCTGCATGGCGCGCAAGCCGTTCTCTGGAACGGTCGCATCGAACGTTGCCGAGCACGGTACCGGTGCCCTAAACATCGATGCTTGCCGTGTAGACCCTACAGGCGAGCGGCTCGGCGGCGGCGATGAGAGCGGGAAAGTGTCCAAGCCGGAAGGCTGGGTGAGGCCCTGGATGCATGACGCAGAACACGTAGCGGCCCACGGCAAAAAAGTAACCGCCAATGTCGACAAGGCCAGTTGCTTGGGTAGATGGCCGGCAAATCTGATACATGATGGAAGTGATGCCGTGCTGGCCATGTTCCCAGACGCACCTGGCCAGCTCGCCGCCGCCAGCACCAGCGACACCCAGCGGGGCGGGCAGAACTGCTATGGCACAATGAAGCGCGGACGGGCCACTGAAGCAAGTGCCGACAGCGGGAATAACGGCATTGTTGGTTTTCAGATGAAGCCCGGCGATCGCCGCCTGGATACCGGCAGCGCCGCCCGCTTCTTCTACTGTGCAAAGACCTGCCGCACCGACCGGCACGAAGGGATGGTCAACCCAGGTCCCCAATTCAAGATGGGCACCACCCTACGTAAAGTCGAGACGACCGACACCAAGGCCAACAACCACCCTACCGTTAAGCCGACCGACCTCATGGCGTACCTATGCCGGTTGGTGACTCCGCCGGGAGGCGTAGTGCTGGATCCATTCATGGGCAGCGGCAGCACCGGCAAAGCAGCAATGCGCGAGGGCTTCGAGTTCATCGGCTGCGAGATTGACGAGCAGTACGCGGCGATCGCCCGGGCGCGCATCGAATTCGAAGTACTCCGCCAGCAAGAGCAGAAAGTCGAATCCGACCAACTCGATCTTTTCGCAACAGCCTAACCCCAATCCCCCCACATGCCTGCCGGTGAGCGGCGGGCGAGGTATGCGCGTGAATATTTATCGACACACCTTCGCAGCCGTCTGCCCGTCCGACGGCGAAACGATCATCTATCGGTTTGAGTTGCGGTCTCCCGCAATGATCCATGTCGAACACATCCGGGCAGCTACGGCACTGATCAAAAAGGGCTGGCACGAACAGATCGCCGATCGCCTAGCTGAATCGCTGGGCGGCGACCAAACCATCATCGCAACGCACCAGGGTGTTGAGATCGAAACAGTGAGGCTTAGCGGATGATCCATTACCACGGCCTGCCCATAACGCCAGAGACAGCCGCAGCCGCCGCGATTGGTGGCGGCCATGCCTTCGTCAGCTTCAGCGATCCCCGGCAACTCGCACTTGCTGCGCAAGTCTGCCAGTCGTTTGCTATCGACAACGGAGCGTTTTCAGCCTGGAAGCAAGGTAAGCCGGTTACCGATTGGCAACCGTTCTACCGCTGGGCCGCTGACGCAAAGCTGATCCCCGCCTGCGACTTCGCCGTGATCCCTGATGTGATCGACGGAGACGAGGCGGCAAATGATGCACTGATCGAGGAATGGCCGCTGCCACGATGGTTTGGTGCGCCCGTCTGGCACATGCACGAAAGCCTTGATCGGTTAGAGCGCCTGGCAAGCAGTTGGCCAAGGGTGTGTATCGGCAGCTCAGGCGATTACTCGCAGCCAGGCAGCGCCGCCTGGTGGGCGCAGATGGGAAAAGCGATGCGGGTTGTTTGCGACGATGACGGCAGGCCGATGTGCAAGCTTCACGGCCTGCGCATGCTCGACCCAGCGATCTTCGGCCACCTGCCCCTATCAAGTGCAGACAGCACGAACATCGGCCGGAACATCGGGATCGACCAAGCCTGGCGCGGCACTTACTCCCCGCCCACCAAGGAGGCGCGCGCATCAGTAATGCGCAGCCGCATCGAGTCGCACAATTCGCTTCCCCGCTGGACTTACCAAATCCCAGAGCCGGCGCCGAAGCAAGGCGCCTTGCTTTAACCCTAACCCACCTTCTGCCGCCCAGCGCGGCAAGGACACCCCATGTTCGCTATGAAACTCACCCTGATACTGCTGGGCGCTTTTCTGTACCTGGCAGGAACCATCGGCTGGTTCGGCTGGCTCGGGCTCGACCTGCTGGTCACCGGCACCACCGAGGCACTGCTCTACGCCTTCACCGGCACATGCGCCTGGCTGCTGATCAGCTTTGGCCTGGCAATCCACATCATCAAGACAGCGCGGCCCACTGCCGGCGGGAGGTAGTTATGGAAATTCATTTTCTGTCGCACGAAGATGTTTGTGAATTGACGGGCGCCAGAACAAAAGCGGGCCAGATTCAGGTCCTATCGCGTAACGGTATACGGCACACCATCAAGCGCAACGGATGGCCTTGCGTGATATCCGCATCGCTGATGGTCATTTCGAAAGATCTCAAGCCAGAAAAGGCTGAATGGCAACCACGGATGGGTATCCAGTAAATGGCAAGACGACCGACCAACCCTGGCAGCATCCCTCGGCTTAGAAAGCGCCTGCGGCCAGGGGGAAGGGTCTATTACTACTACGACGCAGGCGATAAACCGAGAAAGGAAATCGCTCTGGGTTCTGACTACGGAGCCGCAATCGTTGAATATGCTCGGCTTGAAAAGAGCCGGGCAGCCAATGCAATCGTCGCACAGGTGCTCACCTTCGAGTACGTCGCAAACAAATATATGGACGAGGTGGTGCCTACCAAGTCGCCGAACACACAAAAAGACAACGTCCGCGAGCTAAAACAACTGTTGATTTTCTTCAATGATCCGCCCGGCCCGCTTGAGGCTATCGAGCCGAAGCATGTCGTTCAATACCTGCGTTATCGGTCAAAGACTGCGAAGGTGCGTGCCAACCGAGAGAAGGCCCTGCTCAGCGCTATCTGGAATTTCGCACGCCAGAGCGGCTATACGTCGCTGGCCAATCCGTGCGCCGGTATCAAAGGAAACAAGGAGACGGGCCGGGACACCTACGTCGAAGACGAAATGTTGGCGGCGGTGTATCTGCACGCTGATCAGCCACTCAAGGATGCCTTAGACCTGTTCTATCTCACAGCTCAGCGCATAGGTGACACGCTGAAGATGGACGAACGCGATCTGCTTGATAACCAGTTGCTGATCAAGCAAGGGAAAACCAGCGCTAAACGCCGTATTGAGGTCGTAGGAGAGCTTAAGGTGGTTATTGACCGCATTTTGGAAAGGAAAAAGGGGCACAAGATTCGCTCAACCAGGCTCGTCGTTATGGACAACGGCCAGGCGATGACAACGAGCATGCTCAGAGGGAGATTTGACGCGGCCAGGATGAAGGCCGGGATTGAAAAGTCTGCATTTCAGATGCGCGACCTTCGCGCAAAAGCAGCAACAGACAAGGAGGAATCGACTGGCAGTATTCGCGATGCGAGAGATCAATTGGGGCACACAACTGTCGGCATGACAGAGCAGTACATCCGGCGACGCAAAGGCCTAAAGGTGCTTCCCACGAAGTGAAAATCCGTTCCGCAATTAAAAATGAGCCCTTAAAAACAAAGGGCTACAAGCGAGGCATCCACGTACAATTGCGGACCGTAAATATCGCTAACCTACTGTTTTTTATGTCTTTGTACGTGGACTTAAAATCCCCCGCTCGTAAGGGCGTCCCGGTTCGATTCCGGGTTCGGGCACCATAGATATCAAGGGCTTGCCAGGGAAACCTGAGCAGGCCCTTATCTTTTCAGCTCCGCAATTCTCTCTAAGCTCTACGAAAACCAACTGGCTCTAGAAACTTCCATCATTGAGTTGCCGAGCCGGGTGGAAGCAGCGAGGGCTAAAGTGCTTATTTACTCCAGATTGAATACTAGGCAATGGGCCTATGCGAAAGAACTCGAGTGAATAACAACTATTTCAAAATCTTATTTAACCATTCGTCAGAATCGACGCGTTGGCAAGGTAATGACACCTTGCATTTTCCCGCCTGTAAGCTTGACTGCGGAAGCAGGTAGAACAATAAACCCATGCAACACATTGCATTTTACTTGGAGTCCAGCATTGAGCTGGACTCCAGTATCAATTGAATATGGCGCCAGCGAGTTAACCTAACTACGGATTTTCTGTAGCAGTGGCAAGTCTGCAGCTTTATTTTAAATAGGGAGCCAACTCATGGAATTTAAAATCCAAAAGGAATGCAAATATGGCTATCACAATCACAAACGGCGCAAGCAGAATTGTCAAGGTTGCAGTAAGTGCATGGCATACTGATACAACCCCCAGTGAGGACTACTACCCAATAGAGCAAGGTAATAGCGACACGTGGACGCGTAGCGATTCAAGAGGCTATTTAATGGTCGTCCAAGGTCTAGCAAAGACAAACGAGTACTACATTTCCTCCAGCAGCAAAATCGTTATCGAGGATGACCGTGTCAAAGATCACGGCCAATCTATTAGCCCACTAACGTCTGTAAATGCCTGATGTGTGTCGGTAAACGCATGTAGAGGTCACTCAAAACAGGAGACGGCCGAGAAAATTCATGCCCGGGCCGGAGTTGCCAACCCGACACATTAGTAAGTATTGGCACGTCCTCTTCAGTATTTTGGAGCTTCTATAGTTCCCCAATCTACGGGGTTTTTAAGAGTGGAGGCCAAGTTTTTTTGCAAGAGCAATCTACGGGCGAGTGAGATCAAATCGTTCGTTCGCTTTCGTTGTTATCTCGAAGCGAGAGCAATGCCAGGCAGAAGACAGCTGCATGACCGATCTCTACACACTGACCGGCTAACTGACCGAGTCAGCATGAGAGGGGATCTGGCCGTGATCAATATATTGAGGACGAGCCATCAATAGGCCACCACACTACTTAACCGCCTCTTGGATGCACCTTGAGAACCGTGAATTACCGCCCCGCAATAAAATCAGTCAATTGACTCACCAACCCAAGGTGTTTTAATAATTTTTAAGAATATATCAACAAGTTATATACCATATTTAATTTTTAAATAACACTAAACCCATAAGTCCTTTATAAATGACTACCACAACAAGAAGGCAACGAAAACGTGATAAGCATATAACACTTCAAATCAATGGACACGAAGGAATGTACTCGTATGACTATCTTGGCGAAAAATCTTGTTAGCCCACTCACCACTTCGGCGCAGCTGCGAACAAGTGAAGATTACCAGGCACTCTATAATTTTTCACACACCTATGATCGAGGAGGATTTAATTCCTCACAGGGCAAGCCGTCTTACACTATTGCGCAGGCCGCGGATGAAATAACTCGAGGAGGTTACTATTGGGGTGACAACGACCACAATGGGAAATACAACTTCACCTACAGCTTTCTGACTTCAGAAAGTCAAGCATACGCCTCCGAGAACGTGTCTGGATTCAGCGCATTCAACGCTCAACAGAGATCCCAAGCAGCCCTTTCGTTCCAATCCTGGTCGGACGTCGCCAACATTTCATTCATCGAATCCAGAAGCGGAGGTGACGCACATATATCACTGGGCAATTATAGTAATGACCTGCAGCATGGTGGTGCCAGATCAGCTTTCGCCTTCTACCCCAATAACAGCGGAAATAGCGATGCGTTGTTTTATACCAATCAAAACTATCAAGAAAATTTAACACCGGCAAACGGCAATTACGGTCGTCAAACCTTGACCCATGAAATTGGTCACACACTTGGACTGCAGCATCCAGGTTCGTACGACGCCAGTGTGGGTCAACCGTCGTATTCGGATGCGAAATATGCCGAAGATACACATGCTTACTCCGTGATGAGTTACTGGAGCGAGAGCAACACCAACCAGAACTTCAGTAAAGGTGGTGTCGAAGCCTATGCTGCCGGCCCGCTGATCGACGACATCGCCGCGATCCAGAAGCTCTACGGTGCCAACTACAGCACTCGCGCCGGTGACACGACCTCCGGGTTCAACTCCAATACCGGGCGTGATTTCCTCACTGCCACATCCGATGCCGACAAGCTGGTGTTTTCGGTATGGGACGGCGGCGGCAAAGACACTCTAGACTTCTCCGGTTTCACTCAAAACCAGAAGATCAACCTCACTGCCACCTCGTTTTCTGATGTGGGCGGCCTGGTGGGCAACGTGTCGATCGCCAAGGGCGTCACCATCGAGAACGCATTCGGCGGTTCGGGCAACGACCTGATCATTGGTAACCAGGTCGCCAACCTCATCAAAGGCGGGGCCGGTAACGACCTCATCTACGGAGGTGGCGGCGCAGACCAATTGTGGGGCGGCGCCGGCAACGACACGTTCGTGTACGGTGCCAGTTCCGATTCCACGCCACGCGCTGCGGACAAGATCTTTGACTTCACCTCGGGCTCCGACAAGATCGACCTGTCGGGCATTACCAAAGGTGCGGGCTTGAGCTTCGTCAATGCATTTACCGGCCATGCCGGCGATGCTGTGCTGAACTATGCCTCGGGTACCAACCTGGGCACCTTGGCTGTGGACTTCTCCGGACACGGTGTGGCGGATTTCCTCGTCACCACCGTTGGCCAGGCAGCCGTCAGCGACATCGTGGCGTGATACAAAGCGCGGCGCTTCGCGCGCCGCGCTCAATGATTGGAAAGGAACTCACGATCAAATACTCAGTTCTACCCATGCAGCTGCGCCCCACTATTGCTGCAATGTGGAGCGGCTGCACTTCTCCCTAGTTGATTTCGGTTACGAAATTTTCGCGAGAGCGCCGTACTTTTTTCAGGTTTACCAGCCAGTCAGACTCTGTTGCCCGATACCCCAAAGGCAGGAGCACCACACTGCGCAGATGCCTGGCTCCCAGTCCCAGAATCTCATCGACAGCCGATGGGTCGAAACCTTCCATGGGCGTCGCGTCGACTTGCTCGGATGCCGCGGCGATTAAAGCCGAGCCCAGGCCAATATAAGCTTGGCGCGCAGCCGCTTGATAGTTGGCCTCCTGCCCACGCTCGGCGACTATACCGAGGAGCATTTGACGGTAATCTTCCCAACCCTGGTTGACGGTAGCTCGTACCGTATTGGTCAGGTCGAACATCATGTTGACACGCTCAGGCGTGATGTCATCCCAGGCGGCGAACACCAGTAAATGAGAGCAGTCGGTCACCTGAGACTGATTCCAGCTGACCGCCTTAATCTTTTCGCGAATTTGCGGATTGGTCACCACCAGCAATTCAAATGGCTGGAGCCCGCTCGACGTCGCCGTCAGGCGTACCGCCTCCAGGATTCGCTCCAGCTTTTCAGCAGGTATTGTCTTGGACGAATCGTAACTTTTCGTCGCATAACGCCAATTCAGCAACTCGGTTATTTTGCTCATTCTTCACATTCCACGTAGGTCAACGGTGTTTATCCAGCCCAATCCGATTACCTTCCGGATTACGCTGCGGCTTATACTGCGGATTAAAGTCAACTTGAAGGTCAAGCAAAAAATGAAGATAGGCGAGATTGCGCGACGTACCGGCCTTGCTGCTTCAGCAATACGCTACTACGAGGAGCAAGGCCTGCTGGACGCCCCCACGCGCGACATGAACAACTATCGCTATTACAGCGAGTCCACCATTAAACGCCTGGAAGTCGTGATCCACGCGCAAAGGCTGGGGTTTTCCCTCGACACCATTCGTGGCCTTTTCCTTCATGACGGGAGCTGCTCCAAATCGCTCACTCTGGAACAGATCAATGTACGCCTGGAGGAGATACAGCAAATCGAAGCCACACTAAAAGTGCAGCGTGAGGAGTTGTTGATGCTGCAACAAACCCTTGAAGAAAGCCTTCGTACTGGCATCGCACCGGGATTGGATTGCCCGCGCAGCGCTGAGCGATCAAGGCCTGATCGAGCCGTAGTCATGCGAAGCAAGCACATGATGGCTACCGGCAAGTGAGGAAAACGCGATACTGCGGGATATAGATTGCTATAAAACGATAAGCAAGAAAAAACCCCACAGCATCAGCGATCCTGTGAGGTTTTACCGCCAACTGTACCGATGCCGCATCAAACCACGCTGATCATCTCTGCGCTCAGCTGTGCCGCATTGAACCCCACCAGGGTGACACTGCTGTCCCCCGCCAGAATCACGCTGTCACTGCCGTTCTGGGTGGTGGACCCGATTACAGCATCGGCGCTCGCAAACAACGACTTGGCGAACACCAGCAGATCATGCCCGTTCTGATGGATGTTGAAGTCGCTGATCACGTCGTGGCCGAACCCGCGCTGATCGAACACAAACAAGTCGCTGCCCACGCCACCACTGAGCTGGTCATTGCCCTGCCCGCCGATCAAAACATCATTACCGCTGGCGCCATACAGCGAGTCGTTACCCATGCCGCCCAGCAACGTGTCGTTGCCGTCACCGCCGTGCAGCAGGTCATTGCCGGCGCCACCGTCGAGCCGATCATTGCCGTTCTGGCCGAATATCAGGTCGCGTGCTGCAGTGCCTTTCAGGGTGTCGGCCAGTTGGCTACCTTCAATGGATCTGGCGTAAGCCTTGTCGGCGCCGAACAGGCCATCGAAATCCAGCTTGCCGTTGGTGACCGTATAAGACGGCGTCAGCGTCTGCCCGATACCGCTGAAGATGCCACCGATAACAGGCAGTTGACCGAGCGTGTTGGCAAGGCCCGTTTCGAACTCGACATGCTCTACGCCATGCAGTTCTTTAAGGCCGTATTGGCCGCTGCTATCGTTCAAAAACAACGTACCGTCGCTCAGTTTCACGGCTTCGTAGGCGGACGCCGTACCTTTGAGAAAGACTTTGTCATCGCCTGCACCGCCAGCAACGATATCGGTACCGGTACTGACCCGGAAACTGTCGTTACCACTGAACCCGTCGAGGAAGTCATCGCTGCGACCATCCTGCAGCTTGTCTGCACTGTCGGTGCCCAGCAGGAAGGCCGGTGTACCGTAATGGTTGGAGGTGGCGGTCTGTTTGTCGCTGACCCAGGTGAAGCTGCGGCTGATCGCGTCGAGGTTGCTGATCACGATGGTGCTATCGCGCTCGATGTAATCGTAGAACGTCGACTGGGCGATGCGCTGGATGGGGTTGATGAAAATACCTTCGAGGTGCGCGGCCCATCCTGACAAGTTGGCGATGGAAAACGGACCGTTGGGCCAGGTCGGCAGGGCGTAGATCGTATCGAACAGCACGATATTGTCGGTCGTCGAGGTGTAACTGGCGTCACTCCCCTGAAGAGCGTCGATGATGGCACTTCCCACGTTGGTTTCCTGACCGGTGAGGCGGTGCACCACATCGTTTTCAAAACCGAAGTTGTAGATTCCGTCGCTGTTGCTGGACTTGGGTGACTCCATGCCAAAGTAGTCCGAATCCTTGAAGAAACCGTCTGCCAGCGTGTCTTTGCCGATATACATGCTGTTAGTGACTGAGCCACCCTGGCTGTAGCCGGTTACCAGCACATCCTTGCCGCTCAGGTTGTGGCCTATCGCGTAATCCTTGATTGAATTGAGCAGGTACTCATAGCCGTTGATATACGAGTTATCGATCATGGCCGGCCAGCCCAGCAGATCAGTCAGGGAGTTGGTGCCGGCAATGGAAAACCCCATTTTCAGCAATTGACCACTGTCATCGTATTGACCAAACACCCTGGCCTGGGAACCGAACACGCCATCGCCGGTGAAGCTTGCGGTGATATCGGTGTGACTGCTATCAACGCTCAGTTCATTGGCGCCGATTTCACGCCAGCCTTTGGGCAATGCAAAGGTGTTGCCCTCCCCCAGTACCGCACCTGGAAGGTTGTAGAGCGCGCCTACGGTCGCGACACCGCTGGTGTAAGTGGCGAGGTTCCAGGCATCTGAAATCAGCACACGGGCATCTTGACCCTTGTAATCGAATATAGCCATGTCAGTACTCCTTGAGCCCAGCGATCAACACCGAAGTCGACGGTAATAACTGATACGTCGGGCTAAACAATATGCATTGAAGTTGTTGTTGTGCATTCTGTTCAGGCTGCTTCTTTTCTTAATATCGACTTTTACCATTAAGGAAGCTTGTCAACATTAGCGTAGAAACATTGCCGTACATCGACCGACTATCGGATTGTAAGGAGCTGTTATTAAGCACCCATACAAAAAAAGCGCCGGGAGCGCTATTTAACAAACAATAAGTGGGCGTTTGTTTTTTACGTGACTAATGGGTCAGGAATAATTAAACCCGCCGCGCGCGTTATGGATGACTTACTCAACCCAATAACGATCCAATATCAAATAGCGATGCAGATAACACTCGCCCTCAGGAAGAAAAAACTTCAGCACCTTGTCGCGCCGGCTTTTGATATCGGGGCACTTGCTGCCTGGCCAATTGCGCCTGCACGCCCGCGACAGCTTCAAGTACTCTCTGCGCCCACTGCCCATCCTGCGGGTCAACCACGACCACACGAAAGCCATGTTCATGACCTTCTATGCGCACGCCCTCGGAATCATCCACGTGTAAATCGATATCGAAGGCCGACGGAAGCTTTGACGGCGTGTTCAACAGCCCGCGCGCGTTGAGGGCTTGGTTATGCACGACGCTGTTCACCACGCCATCGACGCGTATGCCGTACAGCATCAGCCAACGCCTGATATACGAAGGCGCCCGGCCTGACGAGGTGTAAACCCAGATGCTGCACCCCTGGCGCCGTAGCTCCCGGGTCAGGGAGCGGGTGCCGACACGCAGCGGCTCGCCCCACCAGCGATGGACGCAGGCCGGCAACCAGCTGCTTTCCACGGGGGAATGATCAAGTTGGCAGGCCAGGGTGTCGTCGATATCAAACGAGATCCGTACGCGTGGTCGGGTGAGCAGACGCGTGGACAGGGCTTGAACGAGTAGGTTGGCGGACGTTCGGCATTTGCCCGCAAAGGTTTGATACCTGCTCATCATTGGCCTCCCTGATAGATTGGCTGCGGTGTGTCGCTCAAGAAAAACACACCCGGATCAGGCGCTTGTTCCTCCAGGAACGCGGCGTACTTTTTCTTGATCTTGGGCAATTCATACAGGGCCTTCACCCCATGTTTGGCCGAGTTGCGGATCACCGAGGAGGGGTTGAAGTAGCCTTCGGCGTTTTCGAGTGTCAGCACGAACGGCGGCAACCCTGCACGCATCAGCAGGTAGCTGACGATCAGCGAGCCACTGCGGTTATTACCTTCGATGAACAATTGCGGTTTGCTGAGGATGCGTACATACACACCTGCTGCACGCTTCCACACCGATTCACTGCGGTAGGCGCAGTACCAATTGAACAAGTCCTTGATGCCACCCTCAACGTTGTTGAAGAAGTGCTCCTCGGTTGCGGCCAGGTGTTGCGCGTATTCCAGGCGGCGTGCCGGATCTCGACCACAGAGCACCGTGGCGTTGATCTCCAGCATCAGGTCAAGGTGGTGCAGATCAAACAGGTCCACGCCCTGGGCGACGTAGTCGTCAACCAGCGCATAACCTGCAAGCACATTCTCCAACACCTCGTCCGTCAGCGGGTCCCGCGGCTCGGTAAACTGCGTGCTGAGCTGGGCAAAGCGGCTCTGCACCTTACGCAGGGCGCGTTCAATCGCTGGCAAATCTAGACGATGCGTTACAGGCATTGGCATTCCCGAGAAGACGTTGGCGCAGGTGCGGCTGTTATCGAACATGGATGGCTCAGCTGAACTTGCCGCTGATGTAATCCTCGGTCATCTGCTCACGCGGGCTGCCGAAAATCTGCGCAGTCGGGCCCATTTCCACCAGGTAGCCAGTGCGCGTGCCTTGGGAAATATCCACCGAGAAAAACGCCGTGGTGTCTGCTACGCGGATGGCCTGCTGCATGTTGTGGGTCACCAGTGCGATGGTGTAGTCCTTCTTCAATTCCACCATCAGCTCCTCCACCCGGCGGGTCGCGATAGGGTCGAGAGCCGAACACGGCTCATCGAGCAACAGCACTTCCGGCTCGGTGGCGATGGCGCGGGCGATACACAACCGCTGCTGCTGACCACCAGAGAGCGACAAGCCACTGACCTTGAGCTTGTCCTTGACCTCATCCCACAGCGCCGCGCCTTGCAGGGCGTGCTTGACGCGGTCGCCCAGGTCGCCTTTGTAGCGGTTCAGGCGCAGGCCGAACGCGACGTTGTCGAAGATGCTCATGGAAAACGGGTTGGGCTGCTGGAACACCATGCCGATATAGCGGCGTACCACCACCGGGTCGACGCCCTTGCCATACACGTCCTGGCCGAGGAAATGCACGTGGCCCTCGAAGCGAAAGCCCTTCACCAAATCGTTCATGCGGTTGAGGCTGCGCAGCACAGTACTTTTGCCGCAGCCCGACGGGCCGATAAACCCGGTGATCTTGTTTTTTTCAATCGGCACATGGCTGTCACGCACCGCCATGAAGTTGCCGTAGAAAATCCTGTCCAGCTTGCAGTCCATGACTACAGGCGACTGGGTGACAAACGGAGCGGCTATTTGCGCAGTTGAGACGTTCAAAATTCAGATGCTCCCGTTCTTAATACTTGGGCTTGCCGAAGATACGGCTGACAATATTGACAACCAGCACAATCATCACCAACACCAACGAGGCCGCCCAGGCGAGCTCAAGCTGGTTGTCGAACGGCATGCCGGAGAAGTTGTAGATCAGCACCGCCAGCGAGGCCGTGGGGTTCATGACCGCGAGGTCGCCGTCGTGGTAGATCCAGTAGTTGCTGAACAGCGCGGTAAACAGCAGCGGCGCGGTTTCGCCGGCAGCCCGGGCCACCGCGAGCATCACGCCGGTGAGGATCGCCGGCAGGCCGGTCGGCAAAATGATCTTCCAGATCACCTGCGAGCGCGTACAGCCCATGCCGTAGGCGGCGTCCTTCATGATCTTGGGCACCATGCGCATCGACTCTTCGGCGGTGAGCACCACGATCGGCAGCATCAGTACCGCCAGGGCTACACCGCCCGCCGGCGCCGAGTAAGTACCGGTGGTCATGACCACCAGGGCGTAGGCGAACACCCCGGCCAGGATCGACGGCAGGCCCGTGAGCATCTTGGCGGCAAAGCGCGCAGTGTTCGCCAATTTGCTATCCGGCCCCAGTTCGGCCAGGAAGATCGCCGCCATGATGCCGACCGGCACCGCGATGGCAGCAGCAATGCCGACCATCACAAAGGTGCCTGCCATGGCGTTGCCGAAACCGCCGCCGGTTTCGAAGCCGGTGGGCGGCAGTTCGGTAAACACTTCCAGGCTCAGGCGTGCGCCACCACGGGTGATCAGCATGTAGAGCACGGAAATCAGCGGCACACTGGCCAGCAGCGCGCCCAGCCAGACCAGCGTTGTCAACACCAGGCTGCGCAGGGCGCGGCCTTCGAACTTGCGCTGCAGGCTGGGCACCGCGGTGATTGGGGACGTGAGGTCAGTCATTGTTTAGTACCGCGCTGGGCGTAGAGCATGATCATGGAACCGATGACGTTCACCAGCAGCGTGATAAACATCAGCACGAGCGCGGCGTACATCAACACCTCGATCTCATTCGGCCCGGCTTCGGGAAAGTTCAGCGCCAACAAGGCCGCCAAGGTATTGGCCGGCGCAAACAGCGACAGTGAGATGTTGTTGGCGTTGCCCACCAGCATTGCCAGCGCCATGGTTTCACCCAGCGCGCGGCCGAGGCCGAGCACCAGCGAACCGAAAATACCAGTGGCGGCAGAAGGCACCATCACCTTGAGAATCGCCTCCCAATGGGTAGTCCCCATACCGTAGGCAGCCTGCTTGGTTTTCATCGGCACGCTGGTCAGGGCGTCCTGGGACACGGCGGCAATCGTCGGCAGAATCATGATCGCCAATACCAGCGCCGCAGGCAGCAACCCTGGCCCGCTCAAGGAGGTGCCGAAAAACGGGATCCAGCCCAGTTCACTGTTCAACCAGGTGGTCAGTGGCCGGATCGCCGGGATCACCACGTAGATGCCCCACAGGCCATACACCACGCTGGGGATGGCCGCGAGCAATTCAACGATGGTGCGAAACACCGCCGCCAGCTTCGCCGGCAGGAAATCCTGAGTCAGGAAAATCGCCATGCTGACGCCGAAAACCCCTGCAATCAGCAGCGCAATCAGGGCGCTATAGAGCGTGCCCCAAATCGCTGGCAGGATCCCGTACTTGCCTTGGTTGACATCCCAGACACTGCCAAAAAGCACGTCGAAACCGTGCTTCTCCATGCCGGGAAGAGCCTTGCGTCCCACCTCGAATACCAAGGCTGCGACCAACGCCAGAATCAGTACCACCCCGATTCGCGCAAGCCCACGGAAGGTGCGATCGACCAGGAAGTCTTTTGCAGAGGGGGGTTGGCAGGCAGAATCCGGGTTAACCGGAACGACGAAAGGTTTGATCATGGGCGAATTCCGGAACAAGGGGGGAAACGCTCCCGGCCTGGCTGACAGCCCAGGCCAAGAGCGACCTCACGGGTGTTACTGGATGTTGGCGGAAGCTTTACGCACCTGATCGACCACCGATTGCGGCAGTGGGATGTAGCCCATCGAGTCGGCGATTTTCTGCCCCTCGGTCAAGCTGTACTCGACCATTTCGCGCATGGCCTTGGCCTTGGCCGGATTACCGTTGTCCTTGCGGAAGATCATCCAGGTGTAGGACGTGATCGGGTAGGACTTGGCACCGTCCGGATCCGGCAGCCAGGCCACCAGGCTTTCCGGCATTTTCACTGCTGCCAGGGCCTCGGCACCGCTCTCGGCGTTCGGTACCACGTACTGGCCGGCCTTGTTCTGCAACTGGGCGAAGTCGACCTTGGCCAGCTTGGCGAAGCCGTACTCGATGTAGCCAATCGCGCCTGGCGTCTGGCGTACGGTGGCCGTCACGCCATCGTTCTTGGG
Source organism: Pseudomonas sp. W2Jun17 (assembly GCF_023127795.1). NCBI lineage: Bacteria > Pseudomonadati > Pseudomonadota > Gammaproteobacteria > Pseudomonadales > Pseudomonadaceae > Pseudomonas > Pseudomonas sp. W2Jun17. The sequence continues at coordinate 318,415 of NZ_SPKO01000029.1, forward strand.
CGACTTGATGAATTTGTCGCTGGCAGGCCAGTTGACCGTGTTGCACTCGCCCAGCGCCGTTTTGAATTCAGGATTGATGGTCGCCAAATGCTTGGTGAACACCGCCGTGGTGCCGCTGGAGTCTGCACGCACTACCACGGTGATCGGTGTGTCGGTCAGTTTCAGGTCCGGGTTGGCGGCGACTATCTGTGGGTCGTTCCACTTGGTGATCTTGCCCAGGAAGATATTGGAATAAACGTCGCGTGGCAGCTTGAGGCCCTTGGGGTTACCCGGCAGGTTATACGCCAGCACGATTTCACCCGCGGTCATCGGCAGCAATTGCACGCCTTCGGCCACCTTGGCGATGTCTTCATCTTTCATGGCCGAATCACTGGCGGCGAAATCGACGGTTTTATTCAGGAAGTCCTGCACACCGGCGCCGCTGCCCTTGGATTGGTAGTCCACGGTGACGCCAGCGGTCTTCTTGCTGAAATCCTTGAACCAGGTGAGGTAGATCGGTGCAGGGAAGCTGGCGCCGGAGCCGGTGAGACGCACGTTTTCGGCGGCGAAGGTCATGGAGGAGGCACACAGAGAAACCGTAACGGCCAGTGCTGCAGACTTCATCAAGCTTTTCATTAAAAGAACTCGTTGTGGTGACGGGCTCCCGAACTGTGCAGCAGGGTTGTTACATTTTTATGAAAATTGAATGGCGAACCGGGGTTTTGTCCCTGTTTGCCGCTACAACGATGTATTTTCGGGCGATTGGTTAGTAACAAATTGCGTCTAAAATGCTGCGATCCCCTATGGCGGCATAGGTATCTACACATCTTTTGATACGGCGCTGTACCTGTGGCGAGGGAGCTTGCTCCCGCTGGCGGCCTCAGGGCCGACCCGGGTGCTGGGTCAGATCGAGTACATATCCGTTATTTAAGTAACGGCCACTATTGGTTCCGCTCTTACAGCGGCTCACTTTTGAAAAGCGCAAAAGTGAGCAAAACGCTCTTGCCCCACCACTCGGCACCTCGCCTAGGCTCGGTGTGCCCGTAATCCAACATGGATTTGGGGGGCCGCCTAAGATCAAAAGCAGATCAAGATCAAGAGCAGCTCGCTTCGCATCGTGGTTACCGTAGGGGGCTGCAAACTGAAGTTGTGTAGATACCCATGCCTATGGCGAGGGCGCTTGTTCCTGCTGAGCTACGCAGCACCCCCGCCCCCGCAGGGCTCATGGCTGGCGACAAATCAAGGCGGCCCCCCTGATCTCGGCGCCATCGGCCGTTTCCTTGCCATCTGCCACAGCCATGCTGTCTGCCCCAAGAACCGCCGCCCGGTTGAGCGCCCGTCGCAAGATGTCATCCGGCCCAGACCCCTGCACGGTGAACATTTCAATCAGTCGACACTGGTTCGAAGACGAGGCAGTGACCAGGTTGACGTTAAAACCGCGCTCGGTCAGTTGGGTGGAACACGCAGGCAATACGCTTACCGCCGCAAATGCCAGCGTTACCGGAAAAAGATTGTGCATAGCATGACTGCCTCTAAGTATTAAGCGCTAAAACGCCTGGAGGTAACGTAGCGTCAGTTGCGTTCCTTGGGCGCGGTTTTCAGCACCACTTTCAAAATACAGGTTCGCAAAGAATGTTCGCTTGCCTTGCTGATACATCACGCCGGGTCCTATGCCTACCACTTGCTCCCTGGAGTCCTGTTGCCGATGGCCATCGATACGGTCATCGCTGATCTGCTTGAGTTGATACCCCGCCACGCCGACCCGCCAGCGTTCGGCAACGGCGTAGGACACCGCGAGGTTACTGTGGATCGCTTGGCCCGGCTGGATACTGCTGGCGTTCTGACACTGTCTGCCTCGCTGGTGGCGCAGGCCAATGCAGAGCTGATGCCCAGTACCTGAATCCATTGTGTTTGACGCATACAGCACCTTCATTGACTGCCGATTAAAAAACGTTGAATGGGTAATCCACGATCACCCGGTACTCATCGGCATTCGAGTTGCCACGGGTATTGCCCGGCGCGGTATAGCCTTGGCCGGATCGATGCGCGGCCCAGCGCAATGTGACGTTAAAGCCCTTGGCCTTGCCGCCCGGCACCGCATAACGCAGGGCGACGTCGCGTTCCCAGTGGTGCGCATCCTTGCCCGCAGCGTTATAGATGTAGCCGTAGCCGGTGCTGTTGGGGTCGACTCGCGTCAGGTCCGCTTCACCCCGGGTGTAGGAGGTGCTGAGCTGAAAGTCCGGCGCGTTGATGAAGGCCAGGCTGGTCTGGTATTGGATCTTCCACGACTTTTCACCCGGGGCATTGAAGTCGGCGTATTGCTGGGAATTGTTCAGGTACATGAACGTGCGGTCGTCCTGCACGACGTAGTCGAACGGCGTGTCACCGTCGACCTTCTGCACACCGAGGGTCAGGCTCTGGCCTGCGCCGGACAGGGTCAGGCCGCCGGTGTAAGTATTGTTGTCGATGCGCCCCAAGTGGCTTTGGCCCTGGTCACGGGTCTTGAAGTAATGCACATACGGCGTCAGCGTGACCCCATGGTTCAACGTGAAGGGGTAGCTGACCCCAGCGTAATACTGGCTCCAGATATCGCTGAGCTGGCCGCCATACAGCGTCAGCGTAACCCCGCCCGGCGCACTGTAAACGCCGCCCAGCCAGCTCATGTGCGAACTCTCGCGCTCGGCCGCCACACCGGCCTTGTTGCCAGTGCCGTAACTGGTGGTCAGGTGGTTCTGGCCGCTCTGGTTGCGCAGGCGTGTGGAATCGACCCAGCCGGTGTCGAGGGTCAGGTTTTGCAAGCTGTAGTTCTTCAGCGTGACGCCACGAAAAGTCTGCGGGACCACACGGCTCACACCGCTGGCCACCAGTGGGTTATCCAGGTACTGGTCACCGGCCTGCACCAGGCTGCCAAAGCCGCGCAGCTTGAGTGCCGCGCCGGCTGCCGAGAAGTCAGACTCCGGAGCCTTTTTCGAATCCAGCGGCAGCAAACCCGCCCCGCCACTGCCTCCACCGCCATCGAGCTTGAGACCATAGAACCCATGCACATCGACCCCCACACCAATCGGCGTGTCGGTGTAACCCGAGCGAAACGACAGGTACACACCTTGCACCCATTCACGCTGATCCAGCCGCGACGGCGTGTTGTGGTTATCGCGGCCCAGGTAGTAATTGCGCAGCAGCCCATTGAGGGACGAGCCGCCGACAAATCCCGGCGTCACCGCCAGTTCGGCTTTCTGTCGTTCATTGATACCGGTGCTGAGGTTATCCCGTTGGCCCAAGGAGTTATCGGCCTGCACGCCCGCCGCCGAGAGTGACACCGTGAGCGATATGGAGACACGCACGATCCGCTTGAAAATAGGCATCAGCGTTGCTCCTGTGGTTGTTCAATCACCGTCACGGTCGCCGTAGTGCCCGCGCGCAAGCGGCCCTATCCCAGGAGCAAGTGCAAGCTGCCAATACATCGGCAGCCTGCATTCCAGGCTTACTTGCCTTCAGTCAACGCGTTGTAGCTGGTGAACAGGTTGCGGTAGTCAGGGATGTGGTTGGAGAACAACGTCCCCAAGCCTTCGATATCGTTGCGCCAGTCGCGGTGCAACTCACAGGCCAGGCCGAACCAGGTCATCAGTTGCGCGCCGTTGGCCGACATGCGGGCCCAGGCCGATTGCTGGGTCAGCTCATTGAAGGTGCCGGAGGCATCGGTCACCACGAACACTTCAAAGCCTTCCGCCAGCGCCGACAGCGCCGGGAATGCCACGCACACTTCGGTCACCACGCCGGCAATGATCAGTTGCTTCTTGCCGGTGGCCTTGATGGCCTTGACGAAGTCTTCGTTGTCCCAGGCATTGATCTGGCCGGGACGGGCGATATACGGGGCGTCCGGGAACAGCGCCTTGAGCTCGGGAACCAGCGGGCCGTTCGGGCCGGTTTCGAAACTGGTGGTCAGGATGGTCGGCAGCTTGAAGTACTTGGCCAGGTCAGCCAGGGCCAGCACGTTGTTCTTGAATTTGTCCGGGTCGATGTCGCGGACCAATGACAGCAGGCCAGCCTGATGGTCGACCAACAGCACAGCGGCGTTGTCTTTGTCCAAGCGAACGTAAGGTGTAGACATGGTGGTACTCCTGATAAATGAAGGTGATGCCCTGAGTGGGCGCCCCGCAAAGAACCCAGCGTGTTTACTTGCGTTGTGAGTCTAGTTCTTCGTGATTGTTTGCCACTTCCTGAGCCTTGATGTAGCTCTCGATCAGCAGTTGGTAGTGCGGCATCGCCTGGGTGTAGACGTTCGCCCACTCCTGGGCATCCGGACGGTTCCACGAACCTTGCAGCTCCGAAAGCGTGCCCATGATGTCGATCGGCACCACGCCGGCTTGGGCCAGGCGCGCGATGGTCAAGTCAGTGGCCAGCTTGGAATGGTTGCCCGAAGCGTCGACCACCGCGAACACCTTATAGCCCTCATGCACCGCCGCAATGGAAGGAAACGCCAGGCAAACGCTGGTGAGGGTGCCGGCGATCACCAAGGTTTTCTTGCCAGTGGCTTTGACAGCGGCGTGGAACTCAGGGTTGTCCCAGGCGTTGATTTCGCCGCGGCGGGCGACGTATTGGGCGTGCGGCGCAGCCTCGTGGATTTCCGGGATCAGCGGGCCATTGGGGCCTTGTGGAACCGAAGCGGTAGTGATGACCGGGATTTTCAACAGGGTCGCGGCCTTGGCCAGCGCGATAGCGTTGGCGCGCAATTGAGGAACATCAATGTCCTTGACGATCTGGAACAGACCACTCTGGTGGTCGATCAGCAACATGGCCGTGTCGGCGGGATCAATCGTCGGCTTTTGACCATTGAAGTTTGCAGCGTTACCTGATGCAGTCATTTGCATTTCCTCTTGCTTGGATAGACCTCCCTGGAATGGTGTGCCGGAACAGTGCCCAGCAGTGTCTGCACTTCCTGTATAGACACGCTCCGACCGGTATCCACGACTTGCGCCTGTAGGACACCTGCGAAAAAACAATGGAGCCACCTTAATCATCAGCTTCAAGGTTAGGTAGTGGCTGAACCGGGCCGCTGCATCTCAAAAATGGAACGATGTGCCGCCCCTTCCACATTGGATCAGGCTCCCCTCAATGGCTGGTCATGCCAGCCATGTGCATCATCCAGCGCAAGCCACTCGCAAGGATGCCGAGGGCGAGCACGCTGGCGAACCAGATAGCGATCAGCCAGAACACCCGCTGGTACCAACGGCCAGCAGGCCGCGGCTTTTCACCCTTAGTGGTAGCCATCGCCAATCCTCACTTTGCCGCGGAATACGTAATAGCTCCAGCAGGTGTACATCAGGATGATCGGCAGGATGAACAGCGTGCCGATCAGGATGAACAACTGGCTCGAAGGCGGCGATGCAGCGTCCCACAAGCTGATGGATGGCGGCACAATGTTCGGCCAGATGCTGAAGGCCAGCCCGATATACCCCAGGAACACCAGCATCAGGGTGAATACGAACGGCCAGTGCGAGTGGTGTTGGCGCAACGTTTTCAACAGCCCCACCAATGCCAGTACGCCCAGCAGCATCAGGCCGCCAAACACCACAATGTGCGCCTGGGCAAACCAGCGCACGGCGATTTCCGGGTGCAGCCACGGCGTCCACACGCACAGCACCGCCACCACCGCCATCAGCGCGAAGGCCAGATAGCGGCTGAACAGGCGCATGCGCGATTCGAGCATGCCTTCGGTCTTGACCAGCAACCAGGTGCTGCCCAGCAACGCGTAGGCCACCACCAACCCAACCCCGCAGAACAGCGGGAATGGCGAGAGCCAGTCGAGGCTGCCCCCGGCAAACTGGCGATTGACCACCGCAATGCCGGCGATGTAGGTGCCGATCACCACGCCCTGGCAAAAGGTCGCCAGGAACGAGCCGCCGATAAACGCCATGTCCCAGATATGCCGCCTCTGCGGGCTGGCCTTGAAGCGGAATTCAAACGCCACGCCACGAAAGATCAGCCCGGCCAGCATGAAAATCAGCGGCAGGTACAACGCCTCCAGGATCACCGAGTACGCCAGCGGAAACGCACCATACAACGCCGCGCCGCCGAGTACCAACCACGTCTCGTTGCCGTCCCATACCGGCGCCACGGTGTTCATCATCACGTCGCGCTCCTGCTCGTCCGGGATCAGCGGAAACAGGATGCCCAGGCCCAAATCGAAGCCATCCATGATCACGTACATCATCACCCCGAAGGTAATGATCACGCCCCAGATCAACGACAGGTCTATACCTACAATGCCCATGTGCAATCCCTTTGATCAGTTGGTGTGGTCGCCGGACGCGAGCGTCTCGGTGACAGCGGACAGAGGACGGCGCGGTGTGCGTTCCTGGCCGGGGCCGCCCTGTGGCGGATGGTCGTGATGGGGCTGCGGGCCCTTGCGCACCAGCTTCATCATGTAGCCGATACCCACGGCAAATACCGAGAAGTAGATCAGCACAAACAACGCCAGGGAGATGCTCAATTGCGTGACGCTGTGATTGGACGCCGCGTCTGCGGTACGCATCAGCCCGTAGACTACCCACGGCTGGCGCCCTACTTCAGTGGTGATCCAGCCGGCCAGCATTGCGATCAGCCCGGTCGGCCCCATGAACAGTACCAGGCGCAGGAACAGGCGGTTGCGATACAGCGCGCCGTTACGGCGCAACACCAAACCCAGTATCCCAGTGAGGATCATCAACATCCCCAGCCCGGCCATGATCCGGAAACTGAAGAAAATGATGCTCGAGTTCGGCCGATCTTCCTTGGGGAAGCTCTTGAGCGCCGGGATCTGTTTGTTCAGGCTGTGGGTCAGGATCAGGCTGCCCAGGTACGGGACTTCTATCGCGTAGCGGGTCTTTTCGGCCTCCATGTCAGGGATACCGAACAGCACCAGCGGCGTCGCGCCGTTACCGACGTTTTCCCAATGCCCTTCAATCGCAGCGATCTTCGCCGGCTGGTGCTCCAGGGTGTTCAAGCCATGGGCATCACCGACGACCGCCTGGATCGGTGCGACGATCAACGCCATCCACAACGCCATCGAGAGCATTTTACGCACTGCCGGGGTGTCGTTTTTACGCAGCAAGTGCCAGGCCGCCGATGAGCCGACGAAGAACGCCGTGGCAACAAAGGCAGCGATTGCCATATGCGCCAGGCGGAACGGGAACGACGGGTTGAAGACGATGGCGAACCAGTCCAGCGGCATCACCCGACCATCGACGATGGAGAAGCCCTGGGGCGTTTGCATCCAGCTGTTGGACGCCAGGATCCAGAACGTCGAGATCAACGTACCGATGGCGACCATTACGGTGGAAAAGAAGTGCAAACCCCGCCCCACCCGGTTCCAGCCAAACAGCATGACCCCGAGGAAACCCGCTTCCAGGAAGAACGCCGTCAGCACCTCATAGGTGAGCAACGGCCCGGTGATGCTGCCGGCAAAGTCCGAGAAGCGACTCCAATTGGTGCCGAACTCGTAGGCCATGACCAGGCCCGAGACCACGCCCATGCCGAAGTTGACGGCGAAGATCTTCGACCAGAAGTGATACAGGTCCTTGTAGACCGCGTTGTTGGTTTTCAGCCACAAGCCTTCGAGCACCGCCAGGAAACTGGCCAGGCCGATGGTGATAGCGGGGAAAATAATGTGAAACGAGACCGTGAAGGCGAATTGAATTCGCGCAAGGTCCAGCGCCTCGAGATTTAACATGGCAATACCCTTATGGAAACTTGATGCGCACGCGCACCCAGATCGGCGTGCCTCAGGCCTCGTGGCCTGGGGCAAACGGATGTGCAGTGATCAGGGAAACCCAGGGCGCCATACTGGCCGCCCCGGTACGACTCAAGCGCCGTGGGACTGGATCAGATTGCTGACCGGCGCGGGTTCAAGCCGGATGGCGATGAACTTCGACGTCGGGGTAAAGGTGCGGTCGCCATAGCTTTCCAGCGGCACCAACGGGTTGGTTTCGGGGTAATAGGCGGCGGCCTGCCCGGCGGGAATGTCATAGGCGATCAAGGTGAAGCCGCTGACCCGACGCTCACGGCCATCGCCCCACAGCGAGACCATGTCGACTTTCTGCCCCGGCTCGTAGCCCAGTTTGCGGATGTCCTGTTCATTGACGAACACCACATCGCGCATGCCATAGACGCCGCGATAGCGGTCATCGAGCCCGTACAGGGTGGTGTTGTACTGGTCGTGGGAACGCATGGTCTGCAGGATCAGCTCCGGCTTGACGTCCAGGTTGCGCACGCCTTCGCTGACCAGGTGCGCCGGCAACACGCTGGAGACAAACTGGGCTTTGCCGCTGTTGGTTTTCCAGATGCGTCGCGCTGCGTCGTTGCCCAGATGAAAGCCGCCCGGGTGCAGCAGTTTGGTGTTGAAGTCCTTGAAGCCGGGAATGGTGTCGGCAATCAAGTCGCGGATGCGGCCGTAGTCGGCCACCGTCCACAGCCAGTCAATCGGGTGGTTGCCCAGGGTCGCATTGGCGATCCCGGCAATGATTGCCGGTTCCGAACGCATCAGCGGCGATTTGGGTTTCAGCTGGCCGTGGGAGATGTGCACCATGCTGAAGGTGTCTTCAACGGTCACGCCTTGCGGGCCTTGTTCCTGGATGTCGATATCGGTGCGGCCCAGGCACGGCAGGATCAAGGCTTCGCGCCCCGTCACCAGATGGCTGCGGTTGAGCTTGGTGGCGATATGCACGGTGAGGTCGCACTTGCGCAGTGCCGCGTGGGTGCGCGGGGTGTCCGGCGTGGCTTGGGCAAAATTGCCGCCCAGGCCGATGAAGACCTTGGCGCGCCCTTCTTCCATGGCCGCAATCGCCATGACCGTGTTGTGACCATGGCGGCGCGGGACCTTGAAGTCAAAGCGTGCTTCCAATGCGTTGATCAATTCCGGCGGCGCCAGTTCGTTGATGCCCATGGTGCGGTCGCCCTGCACGTTGCTGTGGCCACGCACGGGCGATAGCCCCGCCCCTGGCCGGCCGATATTGCCGCGCAACAGTTGCACGTTGATGATTTCCTGCACGGTCAGCACCGAGTGTGTGTGCTGGGTCACGCCCATCGCCCAGCACATGATCACCCGCTTGGCGCGTCGGTACATGCGTGCGGCCAGCTCGATATCCTCAAGGCTCAGGCCCGATTGCGCGACGATATGCTCCCATGAGGTGGCGTCCACTTGCGCCAGATAGTGCTCCAGGCCCGAGGTGTGCTGGGCAATGAAAGCGCGGTCGAAGACTGCCTCGCCATCGTTCTCCAGGGCTTCACGTTCCCATTTGAGCAGGAACTTGGCGATACCACGAAAGGCCGCCATGTCGCCGCCCAAGGCCGGGCGAAAGTACGCCGACGAGGTAGGTTCGGAACCGTTGGTGAGCATCTCCAGGGGATGCTGCGGGTGTTGGAAACGCTCCAGCCCACGCTCCTTGAGCGGGTTGAAACAGATCACCTGGGCTCCGCGCTTTACCGCCTCGCGCAGCGGTTCGAGCATACGTGGGTGGTTGGTGCCGGGGTTCTGGCCGATGACGAAAATCGCGTCGGCTTCTTCCAGGTCATCGAAGGTCACCGTGCCTTTGCCCACGCCAACACTGTCGTCCATGCCCAGGCCGCTGGCTTCGTGGCACATGTTCGAACAGTCGGGAAAGTTGTTGGTGCCGTAGGCGCGAACGAACAGCTGATACAAATAAGCCGCTTCGTTACTGGCGCGGCCCGAGGTATAGAACTCGGCCTGGTCCGGCGACTCCAGTTCGTTGAGGTGCTTGGCGATCAGGGCAAAGGCATCATCCCAAGTGATTTCGACATAACGGTCCAGGGAGTCGTCATAGCGCATCGGGTGGGTCAAGCGGCCTTGGTATTCGAGCCAATAGTCACTTTGCGCTGCCAGCGACGACACCGTGTATTTGTTGAAGAACGCCGGATTGACCAGGCGCCCGGTGGCTTCCCAGTTGACCGCCTTGGCGCCGTTCTCGCAGAACTTGACCATGCCGCTTTCCGGCGACTCGCCCCAGGCGCAACCGGGGCAGTCGAAACCGCCGTTCTGGTTGGTCTTGAGCATCGCACGAATGTTCTTGAGCGCGTTTTCACTGCCCAGCCAGTTTTTCGTCACCGCGATCAGCGCGCCCCAACCGGCGGCGGCCCCCTTGTACGGTTTATAACGTTCAACTTCGCTCATGATGTTTCTCCAGGACTTCACGCATAGGCAGCGCCTAACTTAAAGCCTTTATTGATGGTTATTTTCAGGCATTGCAGAACGCAAACAGTGTTTGCACCGATCTTTCCACGGTCTAGAAATCGGTTTACATATTCAGGCTAGGCCCTGCAAAAACATCTGTCTAATCACAAATAACGACCACGCCATCGACACCATCTATCAAGATTAAAATCTTTATTTTTCATAGTGATACGAACCTGGAAAGCCCCAATAAAATCGTTATAGATTTCATCGATCACTCAGTTGTTAATAGTGATTAGACGCCCTTGAAAAACAACTTTAGGCTTGAACCAAATAAGGCTCCCATCTCTGTCGAGCGCTCAAAAACAACGCCATGGCTACGCTCTTATTGAGTCGCAGCCGGAGGTTTCCATGACCGATAAAATCCTGATGGATAGTTTTTCTCGCCGGGTCGACTATCTCAGAATGTCGGTGACCGACCGCTGCGATTTCCGTTGTGTGTATTGCATGGCCGAGGACATGCAGTTCCTGCCGCGCCAACGCATCCTCACACTGGAAGAGCTGTATCAACTGGCTGAAAGCTTCGTCACCCTGGGCACTCGCAAAATTCGCCTGACCGGCGGCGAGCCGCTGATTCGCCCAGGTGTGGTTGACCTGTGCCAGCGCATCGCCGCCCTCCCCGGCCTGCGCGAGCTGTGCATGACCACCAACGGCTCGCAGTTGGGCAAGCTCGCAGCCCCCTTGTTCGACGCCGGCCTCAAGCGCCTGAATATCAGCCTCGACAGCCTTGATCCCCAGCGCTTTCGCGAACTGACGCGCACCGGCGACCTAGCCAAAGTCATCGCCGGTATTGACGCTGCGAATGCTGCGGGTTTTCACCACACCAAACTCAATTGCGTGGTGATGAAAGGCCGCAACGATCACGAGATCAACGACCTGGTAGCGTTCGCCATCGAGCGCGGCGTGGATATCAGCTTTATCGAGGAAATGCCCCTGGGCGTGATCAGCGAACACAGCCGTGCCGAGGCTTTCTATTCCAGCGCGCAAGTGCGCGAGCGCATCGCCGAACGCTACACCCTGATCGACTCGGCCGAATCGACCCAGGGCCCTTCACGCTACTGGCGCCTGGCCGAAGCACCGCATATTCGCCTGGGCTTTATTTCCCCCCACAGCCACAACTTCTGCGGCACCTGCAACCGCGTGCGGCTGACCGTTGAAGGCCGCTTGCTGCTGTGCCTGGGCAACGAGCATTCGGTCGACCTCAAGGAGGTGCTGCGCCGTTACCCGGGTGAACCGCAACGGCTGGAGCACGCCATTCTCGAGTCGATGAAGATCAAGCCGTACCGACACAACTTCGAGCTCAACGATGACGTGCAGGTGGTGCGTTTCATGAACATGACCGGCGGCTAGCTGGCCGGCTTCTCTTTCTTTGTACTCAGTTGACCCGAGGTACCCCATGCACAAACACTCGCCTACCCTGACCCATCTGGACGCCGCAGGCCGAGCCAGCATGGTCGACGTCACCGACAAAGCCGCCACCACCCGCGAAGCCCAGGCCCAGGCTTGGGTGCACATGTTGCCGGCCACCTTGCAACTGATCCAGGCCAACGGCCATCCCAAGGGCGACGTGTTTGCCGTGGCACGTATCGCCGGGATCATGGCCGCGAAGAAAACCCATGAGCTTATTCCGCTGTGCCATCCGCTGATGCTCAGTTCGATCCACCTCGAACTGCGCGCCATCGAGCCTGACAGAGTGCAGATCCTCAGCACCTGCCGGCTCAACGGCCAGACCGGCGTCGAACTCGAAGCCCTGACCGCCGCCAGCGTGGCAGCCTTGACGATCTATGACATGTGCAAGGCCGTGGATCGGGGCATGGTCATCGACCGAATCCAGCTGCTGAAAAAACACGGCGGCAAGTCAGGCACCTTCATTGCAGGAGACGCCCAATGATTCTGATCAACTACTTTGCGCGCTACCGTGAACAACTGGGCGTTGGCGGTGAAAAGCTCGTATTGGATGAGTCCCTGCGCACCATTGCAGACGTCAGGCAATTGCTATGCGCCCGCGGTGAGACCTGGCAGCAGGTGCTGGGTGAAACCAGCCTGATGTGCGCGCTGAACCAGGAACTCTGCACACCGCAAGCGCTGATCGAAGACTTCGACGAAATTGCGTTCTTCCCCCAAGTGACCGGAGGCTGACCCATGCCGGTTCAGGTGCAGACCGAACTGTTGGACCTGGGTGAACTGACCCGCAGCGTACACGCCGAAGACCCCGGCGTTGGCGCCGTGGCCACGTTCGTCGGTTATGTACGCGATATCAACCAGGGCGATCAGGTCAGCGCGTTGTTCCTTGAGCACTACCCGGGCATGACCGAGCGCTCACTGCAGTTGATCGTTGATCAAGCCCACGAACGCTGGCCGTTGCAGCGGGTAAGCATCGTTCATCGTGTGGGCGCGTTGCAAGTGGGTGAGGCCATCGTCTTCGTCGGCGTCGCCAGTCAACATCGCCAGGCGGCCTTTGAGGCCTGCGCGTTCCTGATGGACTACCTCAAGACTCGGGCGCCGTTCTGGAAGCGGGAGCAAACGCCAGCTGGAGAGCGTTGGGTAGAAGGACGGGAAAGTGATCGACTGGCGCAGGAGCGGTGGGCGCTTTAGATCTGAATGTGGAAGCGTACATCGCCCTGTGTAGGAGCGAGCTTGCTCGCTCCTACAACTGGCATTAGCGTGCCCGAATCAGAACAACTCAGAGAACGGTATAAACCGCGCCGTATCACCCATCTGCAACCTGCTGCCCTCGCAAATTTCAACCAACCCATCCGCCCACGACGCCCCCAGCATCACTCCGGAACTCTGGTTCGGATACAGCACCGCCCTGCCCGCCTCGATCCTGGCTCGCAGGTACTCGCGGCGACTGCCGGCCTTGGGCCAGTCAAACCCCACATTCACCTCAAAGCTCATCGGCGTGACATCATCGACGCCCTGGATACGCAGTAGATAAGCCCGGGCCAGCAAGCCGAAGGTCACCAGTGCCGAGGCCGGGTTGCCGGGCAGGCCAATCACCGGTACTCGGCCAAACGAACCGACGGTCAGGGGTTTGCCCGGTTTGATCGCAAGTTTCCAGAACAATGGCTTGCCGCATTCACGCAGTACCTGGCCGAGGCAATCGGCATCGCCGGCCGACACGCCGCCGGTGGTCAGAATCAGGTCGGCCGCCTGTTGCAGCTGCTCCAGCTTGAGCCGAGTCAGTTGCGACTGGTCGGGTAGAATGCCGCCGTCGATGACCTCACAACCCAGTGCCCCCAGCCAATGGCTGAGCAAAGTGCGATTGCTGTTGTAGATGCAGCCAGGCTTGAGCGGTGTGCCCGGCTCGGCCAGTTCATCGCCGGTGGACAGCAGCGCCACCCGTGGCCGGCGTACCACCGACACATGGGTACAGCCCTGGGCCGCCGCAATGGCCAGCTCGAAAGGGCCGAGTCGCTTGCCGGCCTGCAGTAATACCTCACCGGCGCGGTTTTCCTGGCCTTGGGTGCGGATATTCTGGCCCTCGCGCAGCGGCTGGGTAAAGCGCACACGCGCATCGTCCAGCACCTCGGCGTTCTCCTGCATTTCGATGCAGTTGGCCCCGTCCGGCACCGGTGCGCCGGTGAAGATGCGCGCACAGGTACCGGGCTGCAGCGGTTCAGGCGCTTGACCGGCGAAGATCTGCTGCGACACCGGCAGTGGCTGGCCGTGCCAGTCTGTGAGGTTCAGGGCGTAGCCGTCCATGGCACTGTTGGGCCAGGGCGGCAGGTCCAGGCTCGCCACCAGGTCATTGGCCAGCACCCGTTGCCGGGCATCGCTGAGCAGCACCGGCTCGCTGTCGTGCAGGCGATGCTCCTCGGCCAGGGCCAACAACGCAGCAATGGCCTCCTCCACCGACATCAGCGCGGCGCGCCTCATCCTCGCGTGCCGCACAGAGCCACCGGCTTGAGGTGCGGCACGAAGTTACATGGTCGGTGGCGCGCATCGAGCTGCTCGGCCAGAATACCTTCCCAGGCAGTACGACAAGCACCCGTCGAGCCCGGCAGGCAGCACACCAGCGTGCCGTTGGCCAACCCGGCCAAGGCGCGGCTCTGCACCGTGGACGTACCAATATCAAGAATCGAGATCGCACGGAACAGCTCACCAAAACCATCAATGTGCTTATCCAGCAAACAGCCCACCGCCTCGGGGGTGCTGTCGCGGCCGGTAAACCCCGTGCCGCCGGTAATCAACACCACCTGCACGCGCTCATCGGCGATCCAGGCCGCCACCTGGGCGCGAATTTTGTACAGGTCATCCTTGAGCAGGTTGCGCTCCAACAGGCTGTGCCCAGCTTCCAGCAGGCGACTGACCAGCAATTGCCCGGAGGTATCATTGGCATATTCGCGGGTATCACTGACCGTCAACACGGCAATATTCAGGGGTACAAACAATGCATCCGACGTTACGCTCATGTGATTCTCCGGCAGGCGATTATCAAAACAATGGCCTGAGGCTAAAGCGCTGAAACGATGGCTGTCTAATCGTTACGACTGACCGGGTTATCGAGCGTTTCTATCACGGCTTTTACTGCCGGCCCTGGACTGCTATCGAGTGCATCAATCACTCTGTCAATACAGGTGATTGGACGTGCCTGCCGTTACAATGAGATCGTCTGCTCATTCATTCGCCGGGTTGCGCGGGGTTCCAGCACCTTGCGCCATGAACGGCTTTTCACTTATTCCCAGGCAGGTGCATTAATGGACATAAAGCAACTCAAATTCCTGATCGCGCTGGAGCAGACCCGGCACTTCGGCCAGGCTGCCGCACGCTGCCATATCACCCAGCCAACCCTGTCGATGCGCCTGCGCAACCTGGAAGATGAACTGGGCCTGGAGCTGGTCACCCGCGGCCAGCGCTTTGAAGGCTTCACCGAAGCCGGCGAGCGCGTACTGGCCTGGGCCCGGACCCTGCTCGCCGCCCACGACGGCCTGTTCGCCGAAGCCGCCGCTTGCCGTGGCCAACTGGTCGGTAACCTGCGCCTGGGCCTGGTGCCCCTGAGCGGTTTCAACCCGATCAGTTTCATTCAGGACTTGTCCCACACCTTCCCGGAACTCAAGTTCAGCCTCACATCCATGAGTTCGGACAGGATCATCGAAGCGCTGGGCACCAACCAGCTGGACCTGGGTGTGTGCTACCTGGACCACGTCAACCCCAACTACCTGGATTTTTTCGAAATGGGCGAGACCCGTGTCGGGCTGCTCTACGACACCCGCCACTTCCACTTCGAAGGCACCCAAATGAGCTGGGAAGACGCCGCCGAACTGCCATTGGGGATGATCAGCAACGGCATGCACTACCGCAAATCCATCGACCTGAGTTTCCGCAGCCGTGGCCTGGATCCGCAGCCCATCCTCGAAAGCGATTCCACCTATCAACTGTTCCAGGCGATCCACGAAGGCTTCTGCTGCGCGATCATGCCGTTGGACAGCGGCCTGGAAAGCCCGATCGAGAACCTGGCGTTCATCAACCTGCCGGACGCCAGCGTCCTCGCGCCCCTGGGCATGGTGATGCGCAAGACCGAACCACGCTCGGCCATTGCCGAGAAGTGTTTTGCCGAAGCCAGGAAGTTGTTTGCGATCAAGGGCGAGGGTTAACGCCCACAAAAAAGGCGCTCCGTAGAGCGCCTTTTTACCGCCGTTTGCTTTACTGCACACTTACCTGACGCAGTTCAGGCCTGGTTTCGCCACCAATCGTGATGCGTTTGGGCTTGGCCTCTTCAGGCACCTCACGCTGCAGGTCGATGCTCAGCAACCCGTTGGTCAGGGCTGCGCCGCGCACTTCGATGTGGTCCGCCAGGCGGAACGACAACCGGAAGGCACGTTGAGCAATGCCTTGGTGCAGGTAAGCGACCTTATCGTCGGTTTCGCGTTTACCGCCGGAAACCGTCAAGACGCCCCTTTCGACCTGGATATCCAGATCCTCCTCGGTCAGGCCGGCAACCGCGATGACAATCCGATAGGCGTCATCACCGTGCTTTTCCACGTTGTGAGGTGGATAGGAATTCGGAGCCTCGCTACGCAGCGCCGACTCGAACAGGTCATTGAAGCGATCAAAGCCCACCGATTGACGGAACAGTGGGGCCAACGAAAGGGTAGTAGCCATTATAAAATCTCCTGAGTTTCTCCAAGTGATTTAGTACGCGACCCGCATTCGGCATCGCGTGATCAAAAATTTATGGACGAGGAAACGGAATTCAAGAGGGCTGCAAGAAATTTTTTCTTGCGCCAATGACTATCGCAAAAACCGCAGTGATACCGCATGTGCTCTAATCTGAATGCCAGGCGTGCTTTAACCCGTGAACGCCTGAGACAGCCCTTGAGGTACAAAAAAATGAAAATGACATTCCCTGCCCTGGCATTGGGCATCCTGATTTCCCAAGGGGCCCTGGCCGCCGGAGATGGCACTGCCGCACTGGGCGGCGGTGTCGGCGGCGCGTTGGGCAATGTGGTAGGCCAACAGCTCGGCGGGTCCACCGGTGCGGCCATCGGCGCAGGTGTGGGTGGCGCAGCGGGTGGCGCGGTCGGCGCGCAAAAGGGCAATAAAACCGAAGCGGCGATTGGCGGCGGTTTGGGCTCGGCAGGCGGGTCGGTGATTGGCAATCGCCTGGGCGGCACCACCGGTTCGACCATCGGCGCAGGCGTCGGTGGTGCAGCCGGAGGCGCGCTGGGCAATAACCTGGCCGACGACGAAAGCAATCATCGCTCAGGCGGCGCCAAGCACAAAGGCAACAAGCATAAGCACAAGAATAAGCATCATTGATCGGCTTGCCATAATGCCAGGTGTAGGAGCGAGCAAGCTCGCTCCTACGTCGGGCCAATATCCATTTACATCGGCGTGCTGCTCACTACCCGCAATGCCAGCCCTTCATAGGCATCCAGCGTAATCGTGAACGTGCCCTCCTCTGTCAGGTCCCCTTCTACACGCTCATTGATGATATCCACCACCGGCCCCGGCGCGATGTTAGGCAGGTGCAGGGATTCGGTGATCGGCGTGGCACCAAAGTTCAGCGCAGTGATCTGCGTCCCCTTACCCGCCGGCAGTTCGTGAACCATGACCAGCAACCCCGGATGCTCGACATCCGGTATCAGGATCTGACGGCTCGCGGCGATGTCGTAGGCGCGGCGTACGCTGAGGATTTTCTGCAATTGCGAAGCGAATGAGTCCGGGTCCTGCAACTGGTGGTTCAGGCTGCCGTACAGGCTTTTGGAACGCGGCATCTGCCCGGCCGACAGCTCGGCCTCGGGGTTCAGGTCGACCAGATCGTAAGCGCCTCGATGTATCCAGCGGGTATCACCATCGGCCATCAGGTGCGCCACGTCTTCGGCCGCCAACGGCAGCGCGCCCACCAGGTCCCAGCCGGATAACGCGAACACCCCAGGCTGCATGGCGTTATACATCACCAGCAGCAAATGGATCTGGCGAATCTGCTGGATATCCGCAGCGGTAATCGCCTCAAGGTCACGAATGCCCAGGGCAGCAGTGATGATGCTGACCGTGGTGCAGGACACACCGTTGGTGACGAACTTGAGGTTGTACGGCGCATGTTCACCGGTCAGGCGTTCGTACATCTGCTCGCGGATATGCTCGCGCAGGATGTTGCCGGGAAAGGTCTGGCCCTGGAACAGGAAGGTGTCATGGGCGTGCAGCGTCCAGAAGTGCACCAGTTCCAGAGTCAGTTCATCGTGGTTCTGCAGCGCGTGGATCAGCGAGCCCGGGTCGATGCCCAGGCTGTGCATCTGGCGCAGCATCAGGCGCAGGAATTCGGTGTCGCCCATCAGCAACGCGTGCTGGTAGGCTGGCCGGGTGATGAAGTCGTATGACAGGTCGGCGCCGCCGTGGGACATGGAGGCAATGTCATCCACAGTCAGGTTGAGTTCCTGGAAACTGAAACCGCCCGCCTTGCGAATTGCGCCGCCGAGCAACTGGTTGCCGGTGATCGACAGCGGATGGCTTTCCGACCAGGCAGTACCGTCCAGCTTGCGCTCCACGCCGAGAAAACCGTTGGCGTCCAGGCGCAGGATCTTCGCGCCCATCACATCAATGGCGTGCAACGCATCACCGATGATCATCTGCTGCGCGGCGAACGAGGGGTCCAGCCAATTGAGCGACGGCTGGCCTTCCTTGAAGTAATGCAGGTACACCCATCGCCGTGGTTTGCCATCCACGCCGACCACCTCTGGCGTGGCGCTCCAGTCGGTTTCCTTTACCCCGGGTTCGAAGAAGATCACCCGCTGCAACTGGCCAACGATGTAGTGCTTGTCGCGCAGTGCGTCCACCTGCACCGGGCTGAGGTTCTGTGCATCACGGCCCTCGACCACGTCCGGCAGCAACGGCCAATCTTCCTCACGGATTTCCACCATGTGGTACAGCCCGGGGTAGTCCTCGTAGGCCATCTCCGCCAAGCGAAAATCCGCGCCCTTGCCGGTGTGGGATGGGATTACATCGTCGATGATCACCGCATTGTGCGCGGCGGCCATGCGCGTCAACGCCTGCAACTGCGCCTCGGTGCCCAGTTGCGGGTCGATGTCGAAGCTGATGCGGTCGAAATTGCCGTCGATGGTCGGGGTGTGTTCGGTGCCAGCCAAGCCACCGGACTTTTTCAATGGGCCGTTGTGAATGCCTTGAATGCCGATTTTCGACAAGGCATGCCACAGGGTTTCATCCCCCAGCGCTTCGAGCACCGTGCCGCCTTCGCGGGTGACAATCGACGCCGGGTAGGCGGTGAACCACACTGACGACAAGGCTGACGCATCACGCGGCCGGGTATGCGCGTAGGGCTGCTGCCACAAGCGCCCTTGCCCGGAGTAGAGCTTGGCCCGCTGCCGCGCCGCGTGCAGCATGGATTGTTGCACCAGCCAGTTCACATGATCGTTGTTCGCCGCGGTCATAAGCTCGGTACCTGTGGTCGTTAAAGGTTACTCGTAAGCATATGAGCGGCGTGCGCGCCATTCGTTGCATTGAAATAGAGCCAGGGCCGGCAGCAATCTAAAATGTGGATAGCGGTGTGTCAGTCAGCATATGTTTATCTGACCCACAGCTATCGGGAGCAAGTCGAATCATCGCACCGCCCCTCCCACACTGGATTTTCGTCTGTCTTGTCTCTTGGCGTTGTCTGCCGATACTGCCTGGGGGTGAACCCGGTCGATGCCTTGAACTGGCGGGTAAACGCACTGTGGTCGGTGTACCCGCATTGCAGCGCCACCTCGGTAATCGGCAGCTCGGTATGCAACAACCGCCGGGCATGTTCCAGGCGTACCTTCTGGATCATTTGCCGCGGCGTGAGGTGGAAAACACGCTTGCAGTAACGCTCCAGCTGCGCCACGGAAATCCCGGCGATACGGGTCAACTCACCCAAGGTGACGCGGCGGTTGAAGTGGGTGCGGATGTGTTCATCCACCGCCGCCAGGCGTTGATAAGCCGGGTGGGTTTCGCTGGCCGATTGCAGGTCTACCGAAATCCCGGCCAAGCCAATGATTGCACCGAGCCGGTTGTACAGCGGCCATTTGTGCGTGAGGCACCAGCCGGGTTCGCGGGTGCCGTAGAGGTGTAATTCAAGCTGGTCTTCCAACACCCGCCCCTGTTCGAGCACACGCCGATCCTGCTCGGTATAGCCCGGCCCCAGTTGCGCAGGGAACACCTCGACGCTGGTCTTGCCCAGCAGCGGTTGCAACTGCCTCAGGCCGCAGCGCTGCACCAGGGTGCGGTTGGCGAGCACGTAGCGGGCGTCGATGTCCTTGATAAAAATCGCGGCGTTGGGCAGCACGTCGAACATCGGTAATAACTGCTCTACCCCGTTCAATAGCTGCTCGATGCTGTCGGGGCGGCTGCCGTGGAGAAGGCTCGCAAACGCGCTGTGCAACATGACTTTCACCGCCCTTTTATTGATCGACGGCCAGCAGATTGCGCCATGTGCCGGGCGCTGTCGAGTGCGGGAAATTGTGCTGAATTCGTCATTCATCCCCACGTAAAACATCAATCGCCGCCGGGCTGGCGGGTTCACGATAGCGCCACTGCATGCCTATCCAATAACTCACAAGAAGGCGCCGCTATGTCAGGCCAAGGCAAGTTCAAGAAACAGCTGTCACTGATGGACCTCACCTTTATCGGGCTGGGAGCCATCTTCGGTTCGGGTTGGTTATTCGCCGCCAGTCATGTGTCGGCCATCGCCGGCCCGGCGGGGATTTTTTCCTGGTTGCTGGGTGGGTTCGCCGTGCTGTTGCTGGGCATTGTCTATTGCGAACTCGGCGCCGCCCTGCCCCGCGCCGGTGGCGTGGTGCGTTACCCGGTGTACTCCCATGGCCCGTTGCTGGGCTACCTGATGGGCTTTATCACGCTGATCGCGTTTTCCAGCCTGGTGGCGATTGAAGTGGTTGCCTCGCGCCAATACGCCGCAGCGTGGTTTCCGGAGTTGACCAAGGCTGGTTCCAGCGACCCGACCACTCTGGGCTGGCTGGTGCAGTTCACGCTACTATGCCTGTTCTTTATCCTCAACTACCGCAGCGTCAAGACCTTTGCCATCGCCAATAACCTGGTGAGCGTGTTCAAGTTCATCGTGCCGTTGCTGGTGATCGGCGTGCTGTTCACCTTCTTCAAACCGGCGAACTTCCAGATGCATGGTTTTGCACCGTTCGGCCTCTCGGGCATTGAGATGGCGGTGTCGGCTGGCGGTGTAATCTTCGCCTACCTGGGGCTGACGCCGATCATTTCGGTGGCCAGCGAAGTCAAAAACCCGCAGCGCACCATTCCCATCGCGCTGATTCTCTCGGTACTGTTGTCGACTGCCATCTATGTGCTGCTGCAAACTGCGTTTCTCGGCGGCGTGCCCACCGAAATGCTCGCCAATGGATGGGCCGGGATCAGCAAGGAACTGGCCCTGCCGTATCGAGATATCGCTCTGGCGCTGGGTGTAGGTTGGCTGGCTTATCTGGTGGTGGCCGATGCGGTGATCTCCCCCAGCGGCTGCGGGAATATCTACATGAATGCCACCCCGCGCGTGGTGTATGGCTGGGCGCAGACCGGCACCTTTTTCAAGATCTTCACGCGCATCGATGAAAAGTCCGGCATCCCGCGTCCGGCGCTGTGGCTGACCTTTGGCCTGTCGGTGTTCTGGACCCTGCCGTTCCCTTCCTGGGAAGCGCTGATCAACGTGGTGTCCGCCGCGTTGATCCTGAGCTACGCCGTGGCCCCGGTGACTGTCGCCGCTCTGCGCCGCAATGCACCGGACATGGCGCGGCCGTTCCGGGTCAAGGGCATGGCGGTATTGGGCCCGCTGTCATTCATCATCGCCGCGCTGATCGTGTACTGGTCAGGCTGGAACACGGTGTCATGGCTGTTGGGCCTGCAAATCCTGATGTTTTTGGTGTACCTGCTGTGTGCACGCTGGGTACCGACCGCGCACCTCAATCTCAAGCAGCAAGTACGCTCCTCGGCCTGGTTGATCGGCTTCTACGCCGTGACCATTTTGCTCTCCAAGCTCGGCAGCTTTGGCGGTATCGGCGTGATCAGCCACCCGTTTGACACACTGGTCGTGGCGGCCTGCGCCCTGGGCATCTACTACTGGGGCGCCGCCACCGGTGTGCCGGCCCACCTGGTACGCCTGGAGACCGAAGACGATGAAAGCGAAGCGGTCACTGACAGCCACTACGACACTCCCCTCTCGGCGGCCACTCACTGATGGAAACTTCCATGAAGCGACTGCATGTAATCGATTCCCACACCGGTGGCGAACCCACGCGCCTGATCATGAACGGCTTCCCGGCTTTGGCGGGCACCACCGTCGCCGAGCAGCTTGAAGATCTGCGCACTCATCACGATCAATGGCGTCGCGCCTGCCTGCTGGAGCCACGGGGCAACGATGTGCTGGTCGGTGCACTGTACTGCGCGCCGGTCACGCCGGGCGCCACCTGTGGAGTGATTTTCTTCAACAATGCCGGCTACCTCGGCATGTGCGGCCACGGCACTATCGGCCTGGTCGCCTCCCTGCATTACCTCGGCCTTATCGCGCCAGGTGTCCACACCATCGACACCCCGGTAGGCCCGGTGGCAGCCACGCTGCACGAAGACGGTGGCGTAACCCTGCGCAACGTGCCCGCCTACCGCTACCGCCAGCAGGTACCGGTGCAGGTGCCTGGGTATGGCGTGGTGCTGGGCGACATCGCCTGGGGTGGCAACTGGTTTTTTCTGGTGTCGGACCACGGCCAGGCCCTGCAGATGAGCAACGTTGACGTCTTGACCGACTACACCTGGGCGATGCTCAAGGCCCTTGAGGCCCAAGGTATTCACGGCGCAGACGGCGCGTTGATCGACCATGTCGAACTGTTCGCCGACGACGCCCACGCCGACAGCCGCAACTTCGTGATGTGCCCCGGCAAAGCCTATGACCGCTCCCCCTGCGGCACCGGCACCAGCGCCAAGCTCGCGTGCCTGGCCGTCGATGGAAAACTCGCTGCGGGGCAGACCTGGGTACAAGCCAGCATCACCGGCAGTCAGTTCCAGGGCCGCTATGAATGGGACGGCGAACGCGTGCGTCCCTTCATCACCGGCCGCGCCTTCATGACCGCCGACAGCACCTTGCTGATCGACGAGCAGGACCCGTTTGCCTGGGGCATCTGAGCCTTTTATTTATTAACCTGAATGGAGTTAGCACCATGAGCGACAACATCTTCACCGGCTGCATGCCCGCCCTGATGACCCCCTGCACCGCCGAGCGCCAACCGGACTTTGACGCACTGGTCGCCAAAGGCCGCGAGCTGATTGATATCGGCATGAGTGCGGTGGTGTATTGCGGATCCATGGGCGATTGGCCGCTGCTCACCGAGGCTCAGCGTCAGGAAGGCGTGGCGCGTCTGGTCGCGGCCGGCGTGCCGACCATCGTCGGCACCGGCGCGGTGAACAGCCGTGAGGCGGTGGCCCACGCGGCCCATGCCGCCAAGGTCGGCGCCCATGGCCTGATGGTGATTCCCCGCGTGCTGTCCCGGGGTGCTTCGGTCACCGCACAAAAGGCCCACTTTGCAGCGATCCTCAACGCCGCGCCCAACTTGCCGGCGGTGATCTACAACAGCCCCTACTACGGCTTCGCCACCCGCGCCGATCTGTTCTTCGAACTGCGCCGCGAGCACCCGAACCTGATCGGCTTCAAGGAGTTCGGCGGCGCTGCCGACCTGCGCTACGCCGCAGAAAACATCACCTCCCAGGACGATGACGTGACCCTGATGGTCGGTGTCGACACCCAGGTGGTGCACGGTTTCGTCAACTGCAACGCCACCGGCGCGATCACCGGCATCGGCAACGCGCTGCCACGGGAAGTCCTGCAACTGGTGGCCCTGAGCAAAAAAGCCGCCAAGGGCGATGCCAAGGCCCGTCGCCAGGCGCGCGAGCTGGAAGCCGCGCTGGCGGTGCTGTCGTCGTTCGACGAAGGCTGCGACCTGGTGCTGTATTACAAGCACCTGATGGTGCTCAACGGTGACCAGGAGTACGCCCTGCACTTCAACGAAACCGATGTGCTCAGCGCTGCCCAGCGCCGCTATGCCGAGCAGCAGTACGCGCTGTTCCGCCAGTGGTATGCCAACTGGTCGGCGGAACAGAACGTCGCTTGATTTTCTGTAGGAGCGAGCTTGCTCGCTCCTACAACACCCTCTGTTTTTCAGGATGCCCAATGACTCTGACAGGCAAGATGCTGATTGGTCAGCAATCCCTTTGCGGCCATCGCGATGCGATCCGCGCTATCAACCCCGCCACCGACACGCCACTGGAACCCGCCTATGCCGGCGGCGACAGCGAGCAGGTCGAGCAGGCCTGCGCACTGGCATGGGCCGCGTTCGATACTTACCGCGAAACCACCTTGGCAGACCGCGCCGGGTTTCTTGAAACCATTGCCGATAACATCGAAGCCCTGGGCGATGAATTGATCGAACGCGCCAGCGCCGAAACCGGCCTGCCCCGCGCACGCATTCAAGGTGAACGCGGTCGTACCTGCGGGCAACTGCGCGCCTTTGCCCGCACTGTACGCCTGGGTGAATGGCTCGACGTACGGGTCGATACCGCGCAACCCCAGCGCCAACCGCTGCCCCGCGCCGACCTGCGCCAGCGACATATCGCCCTGGGCCCGGTCGCAGTGTTTGGGGCAAGCAACTTTCCCCTGGCCTTCTCCGTGGCGGGCGGCGATACCGCGTCGGCACTGGCAGCCGGTTGCCCGGTGGTGGTCAAGGCCCACAGCGCCCACCCCGGCACCAGCGAACTGGTGGGCCGCGCCGTTGCCCAGGCGGTCAAACAGTGTGGTTTGCCCGAAGGGGTATTTTCACTGCTCTATGGCGCGGGTAACGAGGTGGGTATCGCACTGGTGACCGACCCGCGCATCAAGGCCGTAGGCTTTACCGGTTCGCGCCGTGGCGGTGTCGCATTGTGCCAGGCCGCCCAGGCACGCCCGGAACCGATCCCGGTGTATGCGGAAATGAGTTCGATCAACCCTGTGTACCTGTTTCCTGCCGCGCTTGAAGCACGGGCTGAAGCATTGGCCGAAGGCTTTGTCGCGTCACTGACCCAAGGTGCCGGCCAGTTCTGCACCAACCCTGGCTTGGTAATCGCCGTGAAAGGCAGCGCCCTGGACCGATTTATCAAGGTCACCAGTGATCTGCTTGCACGTTGCCCGGCCCAGACCATGCTCACCCCGGGCATTTTCAGCGCCTACGAAACCGGCGTGAATGCACTGGCCCAGCACGCCCAGGTTGCCGCCAAGGGCCTGGCGGGAGCTGGGCCGAACCAGGGCCAGGCCCATCTGTTCGTAACCCAGGCCCAGGCATTCCTGAGCAACGAACACCTGCAGGCCGAGGTCTTCGGCGCCGCCTCGCTGGTGGTGGAATGCGGCGATGCCGAGCAAGTACGACGGGTATCCGAACACCTGGAAGGTCAACTCACCGCGACCTTGCATATGGATGACCTGGATCTGCCACAAGCCCGGGCCCTGCTGCCCGTGCTGGAGCGCAAGGCCGGGCGCCTGTTGGTCAACGGCTGGCCGACCGGCGTGGAAGTCTGCGATGCGATGGTGCATGGCGGGCCGTTCCCGGCGACCTCGGATGCGCGCAGCACCTCGGTGGGCACGGCGGCGATCCAAAGGTTCCTGCGGCCGGTGTGCTATCAGGATTTCCCGGATGCCTTACTGCCCGCTGCGCTCGGGCACGACAACCCGCTAGGGCTGCGGCGCCTGCTTGACGGCCAGAGAGAGGCGTAGCCATGGCCCAGCCCAATCAAGCAGACATTGTGGTGGTGGGCGCCGGCATCATCGGCGTCGCCTGTGCCTTGCAGCTGGCGCGCCAGGGCCGCCAAGTGCTGGTGGTCGACGCGCAGGCGCCGGGCATGGGCGCCTCCTACGGCAATGCCGGTCACCTGGCGACAGAGCAGGTATTTCCCATTGCTGACCTGTCGATCCTCAAGCGCTTGCCGGCCATGCTGCTGGACCCCATGGGCCCACTGCGCCTGGACTGGACCTACCTGCCCCGCGCCCTGCCCTGGTTTATTCGCCTATTGTTGAATCTGCGACCGGCAAGCTACCAGCGCACCGTGGCCGGCCTGCGTGCATTGAACGAAGGCAGCCTGGGCGCGTGGCAGCGCTTGCTGCACTCCATTGGGCAAGCGCATTTGTTGCGTGAAGACGGTTCACTGCTGGTGTTTGAGCGCGCCGAATCCCGCGCTGCCATCGATGCGTTGCAGCAGCGCATGACTCAGCAAGGCGTAGCGGTGAACTTCTGGAGCGGCGATGCGGTGCGCAAGGCCGCGCCACAACTGAGCGACGCGATACAAGGCGGATTGTTCTTCCCCACTACCGGGCACTTTGTCGACCCGTACACCGTGGTGGGCGAACTGGTGAACGCGGCCAAGGCCGAGGGCGTGCAATTTCTGAAGCAGCGCGTGTTGGATGGACGCCTGGAGGGCAACGGCGTTTCATTGATGACCGACCAAGGTGTACTGACAGCGCGCCAAGTACTCATCGCCTGCGGTGCGCACTCGGCCAAACTCACCACCGCACTGACCGGCAAACAGGTGCCGCTGGACACCGAGCGCGGTTATCACCTGATGCTGCCCCACGAGCATCAGCGCCTGCCCTTTGCCGTCACCTCGCTGGAGCGCAAGTTCATCATGACCCCCCTGTCCGGCGGTTTGCGCCTGGCCGGCACAGTCGAATTCGCCGGCCTCGACCGCCCGGCCAATATGCAACGGGCCTGGCAACTGCATCGCTTGAGCAAAGGACTGTTTCGTCACGACCTCAGCGACCGTGGCGCCACGCCGTGGATGGGGTTTCGGCCGTCCCTGCCCGACTCGCTGCCGATCATCGACCGGGTGTGCGACGGCAAAGTACTGCTTGCGTTCGGGCACCAGCATTTGGGGCTGACACAGGCGGCGGTGACCGCCGAAAGGGTTGGGCAACTCGCGACGGGAGAGCGGGTGGCTGAGTTACGGCCCTATCGATTGGAGCGGTTCTAAGCCTTGTCGCTGCATGAGCGAGGCACTGTATAAGGCATCAGCGGTGTCTTGGATTTCATCGTGCATCCATAGCTTGTCCAGCCAACCGATAGGGATAGCGTGCACACCATAATATGCACCTGCCAATTGACCTACGATTGCGGCGGTGGTGTCAGCGTCATCCCCCAGATTTGCGGCAGCAAGCACAGCCTCAGCGAAACTGGCAGTGTGATCGAAGCACCAGAATGCGGCCTCCAGGGAAGCCACCGCGTAACCTGAGCCGACGATTTCGGTGTGCGTTTTATCGCGGTATTCGCCGCGTGCGATAGCCGTGACCTTTGGAGCTGACAAAGAGGTGTTTGAGAAGCTCAGCACTTCACCTTTCGAAACACCGCTCAGTGCGTTACCGATGGCTTCTGCCAGCAGTTGGCAACACTCGATGGCTTCCTGGGCAGCATGGGTTGTGCGTGAGCTTTGCGCAGTGAAACGGCGGATGTTCTCCAAGTCTGGGAAATAGAACAACACCACAGGCGCAAGGCGCATCATTGATCCATTACCGGCGGAATAGGGATTCGTTGAGCCCGAAAAACCGTCGCCAGTTTGCTGAAACATCGCCAACGCATCGCGAATCGTCATCCCGATATCGAAACACTCACCGGTAGAGCTCAGATACCCGCACTTCCACCAATTCAGATAACGTCCCATCTGGTCGTTCGCATCGAAGCCGCCCTTGTGCAACAAGCTTTCGGCCAGACACAGCGCCATGGACGTGTCGTCCGTCCATTGGCCAGGCTTGAGATTGAACGGCCCGCCTCCAAGCATATCTGTGACGGGAGAAAAGCTGCCGCGGGGCATGAATTCAACCGTGGTTCCTACTGCGTCGCCGCACGCCAGCCCAAGCAAGCTGCCGCGATAACGATCCATAAGCGTTATGACCATTTACATTCCTTCAGAAGGCGCTTCAACTCCTGCCACGTTACCTGACCAACCGCTTCTCCTTGGAGGGGCGATATCCGAAATACGCGCTGTAGCACTTGCTGAAATGGCTCGGCGAGACAAACCCGCACGCTACCAGCACATCCACCTGGGACAGCTCGGTATGCTGCAACAGGCGCCGCGCTTCGGTCACACGCAGTTCCATGTAGTAGCGTTGTGGCGTAGTTCCCAGTTGCTCCTTGAACAGGCGCTCCAGTTGGCGGCGGGAGCGACCGGCATAGACGGCGAGTTGATCGAGTTCCAGGGGTTCTTCGAGGTTGGCGTCCATCAACTTCACCACTTCACGCAGCGGTGCGCTGACACAGACGTTTTCGGTGGGTTTGATACGGCGATAGCGCGACTCTTCGAACGCCAGGATATCTTCGATACCTTCGACCAATGCTTTGCCATGCAGGCTCTTGATCCAGTCCAGCGCCATGTGGAAAGCACCGGAGGGGCTGGACGCAGTGAGGCGATCACGGTCGATCACGTAGGGCTCGCTGGTGACCTGTGCGCCTTTGGATACTTCCGCCAGCGCCGGACGGTGCTCGGGGTGAATGGCGCAGCGATAGCCCTGTAACAGGCCGGCGCGACCGAGAAACCACGAGCCGTTCCACAGACCCGCCAGGCTGACACCCGCCTCGGCCGCGCTGCGCAACAGCTGGATAAAGGGTTCGCTGGCCTTGAGTTCGGTGCGAAAGCCCCCGCAGATGACCAGCAGGTCCAAGTCCGGCAAGACCGCAGGTTCCAGGCTCGCATCGGGGCGGATGACCAGGCCCAGGTCGCTGATGACTTCGCCTTCGCCCCAACCGAAGGTGCGCGAAGCAAATAGCTCGGGGCGCAACAGATTGGCGGTCACCAGCGTGTCCAGGGTCTGGGTGAAAGCGGGCAGAGAGAAGTGTTCAAGTAGCAGGAAACCGACGCGGGTCACCAACGCTGCTTGCCGGGAGGGATCGTTGAGGTAGCGCAGGTTCTTGCCTTGCATGCCACCGCTGAACTGGCGTCTTTCCATCGAGGGTGGACCCACTCTTATTGTTGATGCAGTGGGCGCTATCTTAGGGGCAAATGCGGTGGCTGTCTCAGGGGCGGCGCTGATCTTTATAAAAACTGTTGGCTTGAAAAGCCCCGGCGCAGGCGCTAACGGGCAATCTGATACGGTTTTTTCTTTTCTATCTGCGCCTGTATTGAAAGCCGCTCCAGGCGGACAATAGCCCCATCCCGACATTCCTGTCGTCCCCCCTTCCCTTCGGAGGCCTTATGACCAAGATGGCAATTTTCCTGTTCGGCTTTTTGGTGCTGACCATTGGTATCGGGATGCTGGCGACTATTTCGCCGGTGTAGACGCATTTCAATTCAGGAGCGCGTTTCACAAAGCTTTCACAGACGTGCGCCTATTGTGCCTACAGCTCCTGAAAACATCCCCTTTAGCCCGCCCCCCATCGCGGGCTTTTCTTTGTCTGTAATTTTCCCTTGTGCACCGGTATGACTACCCTGTCGTACACGCTTAAGCTTTTTACCCCACACAGAGTGCACGCTTTTGATAGACGACCTCGACGGCCCCAGGACAGCGCAACAGGAACTGTTCTACGACCTTGAAGACGCCAGCGCGGTTATCGGCTGCTCGGTGGTGCAACTGACGGCATTGGCAGCTGGCGGCGCATCCAATAACGTAGCGACGTTAACGAAAGTCTGCGCGCTACTCACAGCTCAGCAGCAAAGGCTTGAAGCCTACGCAAGTGAAGTCAAGGCCCAGAGAATCAATAGATCCGAGGCCAGTGGCTGACGCCGAGCCTCGGAGCATCGAACTGAAACCGGCGCGAATGGCTGGCCCGGATTTATGCTCAATCAGCGGTTTTGCGCGGAAGGCTGCTGATTACCACCTTGTTGTTTTTTTACACGCTTGCGTGACCTGAGCTCGTATTGATGGTGAATAAACCAGGCAATCAACAGCACGCCCGTCACGGCGAAAACCAGGGTCAACAGCTCTATTGCGGTGCCTTCGTGTGAAAACATTTTTTCGTCCCTCATCCTGAAGTCGTTTGATCGAAAAAAGCCAAACCGAAATTGTTTGTAATAATTCAAACATTTTCAGGGTAGTTGGCAAACACACACGTGACAACCCCAACCGAGCTGGAACCGTTGATCTAGACCTGTCACTCGTCGAAAACCGGCCATTTTCTCGAACGTCACCGGCTTTGGGTCTCGGTTACTGACTAGTCCCGGAAGCGTCCTGCTCGACCACCATATCCAGTACGTAGACCTTTGAAGGTGCGTCTGCGGGCGGATTTTTCCATTCGTATTGCTTGACCCGCAGTACAGTGCGCACGCCGTCATGATGCTCGAAGCCTTCGATAGACTGATACAGCGGATGCCACGCATCCTGGGTCGCAAGTTGCAGGCCGGCGTCGTCATAGCGTCGCTCGCGCACTTGAAGGCACTGATAGTCAGGAATCATCGGGTGACTGCACTTGACGGTCTTGGCGGCCACCTCCAGGAATTTGACCTCACCCTTGCTCCCGTAACGCGTCTGCGGCGTAGCCTCGCCCTGCAGCTTGAGCACCGAGCCGTTGGCGGTAGTCAGTTGCAGCGTCGGCGCCGCGTTGTCGCCGGTGATGACAGCACGCAGGTCGCCCTTGAACAGTCGAGCGACCTCTGCGTCAAGGTCCATCAGGCTCTTGTCGCAAGCCATAAGCGTTGAAGCCAGTGACTGCACTTTCAACACCCCATCCTGATACTGATAGCCGCCGAACTGGCCGTTGCAGCCACCGCTGATATTCAGATTCTTGTCACCGAAGGAAACGCGCAACTTGCGCTCGATGCCTTTGTTCAGAGCGATGAGGGGTTTACCCGCGGCATCATTGGCCGAGACCAGGTTCCAGTAATAGGCGGGTAAAGCCGGCTGGGCTACAGCAGCCGAGGTAGTCGTGAGCATGGAGGGCGAGTCCTCATGGCTTTTGGAGGTGGAGGCACAGCCCTGGATCAGTGCAGCGCAAACGGCTGCAAGAAGAATGTTCTGTTTCATGGTTGTCTCGGTCAGCTTTGATAAGTACGGACATAGTCCTGCGCTTGCCAACATACGCACTGAATAAGTGCACGGGAAGCGTTGCCAAATCACAGACAATAAAAAACCCCGTAGACGTTAATCTACGGGGTTTTCAAGAGTGGAGGCCGAGGTCGGAATCGAACCGGCGTAGGCGGATTTGCAATCCGCTGCATAACCATTTTGCTACTCGGCCTCAAACGATCAACGCCCTTGTCGCTGACATTCACCGCATACAAACTGGAGTGGGCTATGTGAAGCCTGCCTCTACTCTAACTCATTGAATACATTGAAGTTTTTAATGCTTCATTGCGTTCGATGGGCGCCATTATGTACTCATTTGCCTATGCCTGCAACCCCTTGATTTCAAAAAATATTCTGCTCTGGCATCAAGGGGTTGCGGGGCTGCCCTATTCCTTGACGGTGTGGAGCTGGTATTGCGGATCGGCCTTGATCTGAGCGTCGGTGAACGGCAACGGGCACAGTTTTTTCTCGGAGAAGGCCTGGGTCTGGTCCTTTGAGTAAGGGGACGCCGGGTTGCTGGATTCGGAGAACGCCAGCACGCCGACTGCGTTGGGGCCGTCGTTATCGAAGGTGACGATTTGCAGGTAGCTGGTACCGCTGACGACCTCGCGTTTGCCGTCGGCGCGGGGCACGGTTTGCATGGCGTTGTAGACACCCAGTTCTTGCGGGCCGCCGTGGATGGGGGTTTGGCCGCTGACCTGGATCTCACCCCAACGGCTCAGGCCGAGTTGGTTGACGTCTGCGCTGGAGGCCAGCATGGCTTCACGCAGCGCGGCGGCCACCGGCGCGCGATCGATGGCGAGGCCGCGGGGCGTGGT
This sequence comes from Pseudomonas sp. W2Jun17, assembly GCF_023127795.1. Lineage (NCBI taxonomy): Bacteria > Pseudomonadati > Pseudomonadota > Gammaproteobacteria > Pseudomonadales > Pseudomonadaceae > Pseudomonas > Pseudomonas sp. W2Jun17. The sequence goes on from NZ_SPKO01000029.1 coordinate 349,934, forward strand.
CAGGGGGTGGGCCGGGTCGAAGGCGACACGCCAGGCATCGGGAGTTTGCTGCACGTGCTGCATCAGGTTGATGAAGTGCACCAGGCCGATGCCGCTGTCGAGGTTGGCGCGCCGATCCCAGGTTTTCAAGCTGGTGCACAGTGGCTGGAGCGCGGCGGCGTCGGTGCCAAGTTGCTTGGCGCAAAAATCGAGCAGGTCCGGCATGACTTGGCCCGCCAGGTACACCTCGTTGTCCATGACCATGTTTTGCAGGTCGCTGACGCTGATCGGCTGTTTGTCCAGGGATTGCAGGCGTTGCAGGGCGAAACGTGCGCGTGGACTCAGGCCAATATTGTCCTGGCTGATCACCGGCGAGAACCCGCTCAGCGGCGCCTCGGGGTTAGCCATCCAGGCAGAGTCGTTGGAGTGCTGTACATAGTCGGTGCGTTGCAACTGCGGCAACTGCGCCGCCGTGAAGATCCCTGCTTGCGCAGCCTTGGGGTCGATGTCCCAGGCGCAGGCGCTGCGGCTGCCGTCGAGTATGATCATTTGCAGGCCGGCCCGTGGGTCGCTGCATTGCGCCAGTTTGGCGGCGCTGACGTTGGGTACTACCGACAGGTTCATGTACAGGCTCTGCCCCTGATCATCGGCAGCCAGGGTGTTGACCCATGGGATGCCCTGAAGGGAGTGCACCGCAGTTTGCAGCTCAGTGATGCTGCCCGCACGGTTCATGGCATGCCACTGTTGCAGTACGCGGTCGTTGCCCAGGTTCGCGTCGCGCAGGCTGAAGGCGTATTTGTTGTCCCAGTCCAGCTTGCCGGGCCATTGCACCACGGGGCCGAACTGCGAACTGTAGACGGTGTGGGCAACGTCCTTGAGGCTGCCATCGGCCTGTTTGACCTGCACGGTCAGCGTGGTTTTATCCAGGGCAACGGACTTGCCGTCAAGCATATAGCGCGTGGAATCCTTGGGGTCCAGGGTCAGTCGGTACAGGGTGAAATGCTTGGAGGTGTCTACGGTATGCGTCCACGCCACGTGCTGGTTGAAGCCGATATTCACCACGGGTAAACCTGGCAGTGCGGCACCCATTACATCCAGTTGGCCAGGGATGGTCAGGTGCATTTCGTAGAAACGCATGCCACCCACCCATGGGAAATGCGGGTTGGCCAGCAACATCCCACGGCCATTGAAAGAACGATCACGCCCCACCGCGACGGCATTACTGCCCCGGTCGAGGCTGAAGCGTTGCTGATGCGCGGCGGCCTGTGCAAATGCCTGCGCGCCGGGTTGCACACCGGCGATGGCTTGGGGCGGCGTGGCGCCCACCAAGGCTTCGGCGAACTGGCCAACGCCACCTTCTACCAGCAACCGGCGCGTCAGTTTGACCAGATCCTCTTTAACCAGCGGTCGTACCCACGCCGCCTGGCATTGTGCGGGCGCGCCCTGCTCCTTCAAATAGCGGTTATAGCCGGCCACGTAGCCTTCGATACGCTGGCGGATCTGCGGGGTCTGCGCACGCCAGAATGCCTGCACCGCGCCGGGTGTATTGAGCCAGGTAAAGAACACATCGCTGGCAAGGTTGTTGCGTTCCTCCAGGGTTGCCTGCTCGGGGCCGAAATAGCGCGCGCGCTCGCCGTTCACCGTGACCACTTCATTGGCCAGCAGGCACAGGTTGTCCTGGGCATACGCGTAACCGATGCCAAAGCCCAGGCCGCGCTCGTCATTGGCGCGGATATGTGGCACGCCGTAAGTGGTACGGCGAATATCGGCCGACGCCTGAGCCACATGCTCGCGCGCCGAGGCCGCAAAGCTCAGCCCCAGCAACACCCCTGCCACGCAGCCCCTGAATAACCCGTTGGAAATAATCACGCAGACCCCGCAGTCAAATTGAATACCCTCGGTAGATACAACTACCCCACCGTAAGGACGCAATTAACCGGGAAGAATTTAGCCACGAACGGGGCTTATCCAGGCCGGCGACAGTGTGACAAACCTGATACCGACAAATTTTCTACATTCGGCACTTCATGATTTTGCTCTCTCGTTCGTCTTATTGAATAAGAGCACCATCATTTTCCTGATCAGGCTCTGATAAGGAGTTTTTGCATGTACAACCCGCAAGTGCCCACGGATGGACATTCACCGACAGCCGAGGCCAGCTATGGCAACGGTTCACAAGGCTTTGGCAAGGCGCCCGAACAGCAGGGCAACCAGCGCATTCGCCATTTGCTCAAGTGTTTCGGTCTGCGCACCAGCCTGATTCGGCTGAAGGTCATCGACGCCCTCCTCAACGCCGCCGACAATCAGCGCACCCTGGGGGTGCGGGGCGTGCACAGCCACTTGCTGGAGCTGGGCATCCCGTTGTCGTTTCTCAGTGTGCGTGAGGTGCTCAAGCGTCTGTGCAGCGAGGGCGTGATCACCCTCAATGCCGATAAAAGCTACAGCCTCCATGAAGAGGCTGCCAAAGTGCTCGAAGGTCGCGCCTGAGTCACGCCGCGCTGATCAGAAGTGCGGCTTGACCTTGCGACGCATGATGCCGTTGATCACCACTACCACCACGGCAATCGCAATGGCCAGGTACTGGAAGGTCTTTTCGCTGATCACGCCAATGTTCTGCAGGTAGGACAGGCCGAACATCGAGGCCAGCACGGCCAGGGCGATCAGAATCGAGTATTTCAAGCGTTGCTTTTGGGTCATGACGAAGTTCCTGAACCTTAAAGAATGTATCCGCTGTGTTTCGCCGCACATACCCGAAAATCGGGACGAACCGGGTCGGCTGCGTCTCATGTTACAGGCGATCAAAAATTTTGGCTTGTTCGGCGCTCACACGGGCCGTCGGTTTTAATCGTTGAGAGGGCAATCTTCTCGCGTCTTGCTGACTTGATTTCTCACACACCACAGGTAGCCATGCGGGAACCGTAATGCCCAGAGCGCACACGAATCAGTGCGCTCAGGCTACAGGTATGTAGCCTTTTGGAGCGTTGACGTTTCCATGCCTGAAAGGTGAGTGACTGTGAACATTCAACATGCTGCCCCACTTCGTAATTTGCGACTTTCGCCGCTATCTACCGACCTTCCTCAAACACCGCCAGATGTTGACGCTCAGGTGGGCGATACCACCGCCACCGCTGAGCCAGCGCTGCCGGATGGACGCCAGACACTGAGAAAAAAATTAAGCGACCGCCAGGAGCTGCATAACCTTGCCAAGGCCCTCGATACGGCGCTGGAGAAACTGCCCGAAGACGCAACGCCAGAGGCCGTGGCCGCGTATTTCCTGTCCACCCATCTCACGCTTGCGTCCGCCGATGCGTCCCCACGCACCGCCAGCCTCGAATCGCTCATCAAAGCAGCAAGCCCTTACTATCCCAAGACCCGAGTAGAGCTGCAGGAGCTTGCCCAGAACCTCTGCGAGCACGTCCAGAAGCACCCATTGGGCAACTTGAGTGGTGCTCTGGCCTGGACGCTGCCATTGAGCATTGAACATCAGCGCACGGCCTACAATGTCATCGCGTCGAATAGCGCGAATCTGCCAGGCTTGCCACTGCCCAAGCCTGGCGTCGGCGCCCTGGACTACCTTGCCAACGCCGTCACCCTGTCTCCACAACTGATGCAAGACCCTGCTGCCGCGCTGGAGAAACTGCTCGACTCACCGCAAGCCGCAGCGCTAGGCGCCGCGGTTCAAGCCAGTGTGGGCGGGATTGCCACAAGCAGCAGCGCCAATGACTATGTGCTGGCGACCATCCATTTGAGCCTCGACCCTGAAGCGCTGGATCAAAAATCCAATCGAAACATAGTGGCCGGCTTTGATTTGGGCGTCGAAATCCACAGGGACTCATCGCCCGCCTCCGTGGTTGAGGCCCTTGCCAATCACCTGAGCAGCACTGGCCGTACTTCCCCTGCTACCGCCGCGCTGGCAGCCCGGTTGCTGCTGATGCGGGTCGCCCCCCAGTTTTTGATCAAAGACATTCCAGCGTCAGTACGTTGCCACAGCCAGGCGTGGGCAAACTTATGTATCGCGGTGGCCGGTATCGAAGCCCACACGCCCGGGAGGACGATGAACATGAGCTTCGCCGAAGTGATGTGCGCAGACCCGTCGCAATACCCAGCCAGTGAAGCGGCAAAGAAAAATGCACTGATTGACTGGTGTGTGGCCAACGACGTGATCTACCGCCTCGACGACGCACACTACACCGCGGAGGATTTCGAGTACGCCCGCAAAGCTTTCAATGCTCAACATGAAGCGTTGAAAGAGGCGTCCGCTTTGCTCGACAAGCCCTTGCCGAATCGAGAAAGAATGGCACAAGAACGAATCCAGCAGCACTTGGGTGATGACTTTCCTCTGGATGACAAACTCTTTTGTCTGAATTATCACAAGATGGGGCTAAAGGGCCAACGCTTCGGCCCTCTCTACTCGCTGCGCGAGCTCACCATGCAAGGGCTGAAAATCAACACCAACGACTGGGTGATCCGCAATAACACCAAGGGCGTCAACCTGGGTGCCGTCGCTCTTTTCACCCACAGCCCACACTTCAACGTCCCCCAGGAATTTGATAAACAATTCGCCGAAGTAACGACCCATTGTAAAAAAATCCACCATTACACGTGGATGAATGCCATTACCCAGTTGCCTGTCGCAGATCGAGAGATTTTAAACAACGCAAAGCTTAGTTTTTATCAAGAGAACACCTACCGCAGCTCGCCCATTCCGTTTTGGCCAAACAAACTGTTCCACACCAGCCCAAGAGTTTTGATGCAAGCAGAGCTCAAGGGCGAGAAACACGTTTACGAATTCGACCCGGTCACCGCGACTATCAAAAAAGCTTCTTCGGGACGCATCGCAGCGGATGAATACATAGCCAATGAAGTCACCAAGATCGAAGCGCTCCCACTCAGCAAGAACCTGAATAATCTGGGTGTCGAAAAGACCCGAGAAGGCCCCCCTGTCAATACATTCAAAAACCCACGCATCCACGACATCGCCCAGATGATAGTCAACGCGCAGGGCATCGACAGTGACGCCGTCAGGCGGCAAGCAGAAGGTAGGACGTCTACGGAGAGGAACCGTGACACCCTCAATACCATCGGCGAATTTATCCTCGATCTGATTCCGCTGAGAACGGCCATCGTCAATTGGCGTAATGGCAACTATAAAGATGCGGCTGTCGATCTGGCATTTGACGCCTTCGGTTTTCTCACTGCCGGCGTGGGCACCGCGTCAAAACTGCTGAAGGGCGCGCATAAAACCAGCAACGCCATCAGCAAACTGGCGCGCGCCACCCGAATAATCGGCGCCGACGTCTTGAGCGCTTTCAATCCGCTGGGTGGTTTAGGCGATGCGGCGGTGGGCGCCGGCAAGCTGGCCCTGGCAGGTGCCGGCGCCGCCGGTGACGGCATACAGCGTCTGCGAGGCATGGCCAGGGGCAGCGACCTGATCGAGGCAGGCGCGCCCTTCGATGATGTCGCTATCGGCCTGTTCAAGCGTGGTGACAAAAACCTGGAAGCCTCTGCCGTTCTACATGAGGGCAAATGGTACGCCGTGGATGCGGGCACCCGGGAGCCTTACGGCCCGCCTCTCGATGCGTTCGTTCCGACGCATACTTACATGCCTGTGGCATACGCCCCGAGTCATTCGCAAGCGCATCGATTCGACCCGATAGGTCGACCTACACGTCCCAGGATCAGCAGCAAAGTCACAAGAAAGGAGCTGCCCAAAGGCAGCTATGTAGAAAGCATGAAAGGGAAACTGGAGCCAGGGCACTTCCTGCGCGGTGACGGCAAAGATGAAACCCTGAAAAAATTCATCGAGGAAATGTACGAGACCTATGACGCCCTCAAAGAGGGCGCCCTGCCACCACGCATAGTGGCGCCGCAAATCTCCAAGACCGCGCCCGCAGCCGAAGTGATCACAGAGGCACTGAAAGTTTCCAATGGCATCGTGTTCGGAGAGTCCCATAAAGAGATGGCCAGCTTTAAGTTGCTCTTCGACAACGTTGAGAAATTCAAACAGGAGGGGGTGAAGAAGATCTATTTCGAGGGCGTCATCGACTTACCTTCCAAGGGCATTGTCGATGATGGCATCGGCAACCTTGCCAATCCCGACCTCCCTCGCACCCAACCGACATTTGACGAGCTCAAAGCCAAATTCGAATTGCATGGCATCGAAGTGTTGCCGCTTGATCACTATTATTTAACCCGGCATAAAGACGCAAAACTAGGCCGCACCGAGACAGGGTTCGGCTCCAGGCAACGCCTCGAAGAGTTCAATTACTATGCGTCAGAAGTGATCCAGGCCAACTCCGGAACGGAAAAGTGGCTTGCCTTGGTCGGTCAATCACACATGAATACCACTGAGGGTGTTCCGGGCTTGGCCGAGATGACAGGCAGCATCAGTATCGGGGTCTTCGACAAACCTTCGCCCAACGTAGGAAACCCTCTCTCCCCCACAGACTTGCCAGGTGACCTGGTTATTCAGGTTTAACCCTGCCCTGCGCTTCGAGCGACAGTGTGTCGCTCGAATGTGCGTGTTTATCCCCGCTGCACCCAGCGCTGGTGCAGCCCACGTGCCAGCGCATCCAGCGCGAACCCCAACAGCCCGATCACCACCACCATCGCCATCAACTCCGAATACGCCAGGCGATCACGGGTATCGAGGATGTAATAGCCCAGCCCTGCACTGACCCCGAGCATCTCGCACGGCACCAGCACGATCCATAGGATACCGATGGCCAGGCGTACGCCGGTCAGCACATGCCCGACCACACCAGGAATGATGACTCGACGCAACGTCTCCCAGCGCGTGGCACTCAGGCTCTTGCTCAACTGCAACCAACGCGGGTCGAGTTGACGCACGCCGGCTGCGGTGTTGAGCACGATCGGCCATACCGCGGCAAACGCCAGCAGGAAATAGATCGGCTGGTCGCCTACCCCCATGAGCATCACCACGATCGGCATCCAGGACAACGGCGAAATCATCCGCAGAAACTGGAAGGCCGGCGTGGTCGCCGCCTCCAGATTGCGCGAACTGCCCACCAGCAGCCCCAGTGGCACCCCCACTAACAGTGCTAGAAACAGCCCGACAAAAATGCGCTTGAGGCTCACGGCAATGTGCAGGTACAGCTCGCTGCGCCCAAGCAGTTCCCACAGGCTGCTTGCGGTGGCCGCCAGCGAAAAACGCGCCGACAGGCCATCGGCCTCGCCGAACACTTTCACACCCAGCCACCACAGCAACATCAAACCTGCCAAGCCGCTCAACCCCAGCGACCAGCCCAGGATTCTACCGTTGTTCAAACGCCAATCTCCTCATGCCGCTCATAGCCGTCCGGCAAGCCGAAGGTTTTCATGCCGCCCACCGCTTCGATCGCTTGACGCACGAAACGGTCGTCCACCAGGTCCTTCGCGACGAATGCCGGATCGAGATCGGCAAGAAACTTCTTGTCGCCTTCGATCAGCGTGTCTTTGAGGCGGCGCACCAGTTCTTCGGTGTAACTGGGGAAGGGATAAGGCTGAAAGTCGATGCGGTGCTCGTCCCAATTGGCGTGCTGGATCGCGCCGTCTTTCACATAGCCGGCACGGTCGCTGGCAACCGGAGCCAGGACCTTGCTCAACACCGGCTCGGCGTGTGGCGTGTAACGGTTCGGGCCATCCTTGGACAAGAGTTTCACCGCCTCTTCGCGGTTGTCGCGGGTCCACACCTGGGCCTTGACGATGGCGTTCACCACCTTCTGCGACCACTCCGGGCGGTTGGTCAGGTCGTGCTCGTGCATGAACACCACGCAGCACGCGTGGTTGCGCCATACATCACCGGTAAAGCGCTGCACGCGGCCGACCTTGAGGTTCTCGGCCAGCGCGTTGAACGGCTCGGCGACGATATAGCCGTCGATGCGCTTGCTGGCCAGTGCGGGCGGCATGTCCGACGGCGGTAATACGATCAGGTTGACTTCATTGGCGGCAATCGAACTGCCGGTCGCACGCGTCACCGGCGTGAGGCCGTTGTCGCGGAACAGTTGCTGCACCACCACGTTATGGATCGAGTACCAGAACGGAATCGCCACCGACTTGCCGCCCAGTTGCTTCACGTCGGTTATGCCTGGCGATACGGTCAGGCCCGAGCCGCCCACATGGTTCCAGGCCACGACTTTGGCCGGCACCTTGCTGCCGTAGCGCGCCCACACGGTCATCGGTGACAGCAGATGAATCACGTTGACCTGCCCTGAGATGAACGCCTCGATCACCTGAGCCCAACTGCGCAACAGCACCGGACGTTCGGCCTTGATGCCTTCGGCTTCGAACAGGCCGTTGTTGTGGGCAACCAGCAACGGCGTGGCGTCGGTGATCGGCAGATAACCGATACGCACCGGCGCGTCGGGCTCATTGGCGGCACGCGCCTGCAGGCTGCTCAACAGCGGCAAGGCGCCGGCGGCACTGAGCACCGCCGATAGTTTGAGAAAGTCACGGCGCGAGTGGGTCAGGTCATCCAGACACATGGCTAAGCTCCTGTTGTTCAAGGGGGTTGGGTTGAGGGCGGCTCGCCTGCCGTAAGGTTTTCAGAATATCGATACGCAGCGCGCCGATGGCCTCGACCTGTTCGTCCCGAGGTTGCGGCAAGTCGATATGCCATTCACCCAACGTCCGCGCCGGGCGGTTACCCAGTAGCAGGATGCGGTCGGACAGCAGTAGCGCCTCGTCAATGTCATGGGTGATCAATACCGCCGCCGAACCTTGCTCACGGTTGACCTTGAGCAGCAGGTGCTGCATGTCGGCGCGGGTCACTTCGTCCAGCGCGCCGAAGGGCTCATCCAGCAGCAGCACTTGAGGCTGGCGGGCCAGGCAGCGGGCCAGCGCGGTGCGCTGGGCCATGCCGCCGGACAGTTGCGCCGGGAACTGCTGGCGCGCATGTTCCAGGCCTACCGCCGCGATGGCGTGGTCGACACGACGGCGGCGCTCTTCAACACTCAGGTGCGGCTGGCGGGCGAAGTCCAGGCCGAAGGCGACGTTTTTTTCCAGGTTCAACCAGGGCAACAGGCTGGGGTCTTGAAAGGCCACCGCCACCCGTGGGTGCGGACCGCTCAAGGGTTCGCCCAACACATGCACACGACCGGCCTGGGGTAGCTGCAAGCCGGCAAGCACACGCAGCAGGCTGGATTTGCCCACGCCGCTGGGCCCCAGGATCGACACCACTTCGCCCGCCTGCAACTGCAAGTCAAACCCTTGCAGTACCGGGCCGCTGGCATACCCCAGGCAAATCCCCTGGGCCGTCATGACCGCCTGGCTCATAGGTTGGCCTGGCGCTGCAACTCAGTGCGCAGTTGCACCAGGCTGGGCGTCACAATCGGCACAAATGCCGACTCGCGCCAGCGCCGCGCAAAGCCACTACCGTGGGCGGTGAGGTAGGCTTTGCCGCCACTGGCCTGCAGTTCAAGCTGCACGGCGCTGGCGGCGGTTTCTGCCAGGGCAATGCGCAGCTTGAACAAGGGGATCGGCTCGGCAGCAAAACGCCCAGCCAGCAACCCGCTCTTGAGCTCGCTGACCAGATGGTCCAGCGTCGCCCGCAAGGCTTCCAGCTCTTCGCGCAACACCGTGCGGCTGGCCCCCAGATGATTGGCCACCTCGGCCAGGGAGCGGCGGGCCAGGCCAATCGACATGCCGCACTGCAAACCAAGGAACGCCGGGCGCACTGCCGGCAGGAACTTGCGCGCGTCCTCGTGCAGCAACCAGTCACGGCTCAGCTCCACGCCTTCCAGGCCAAGGGCAGCGGTGTTGCTCGATTGCAACCCAAGCAGCTCCAGATCGCGGGAGCGCTGCAAGCCCGCCACTGAATCCGGGATCGCCAGGATAAACGGCGTACCACCGCCCGCATGTTCGATAGCAGCTGCGGCGACAAAACCATTCTTGCGCAGGTTGGTCACCCAATGCAGACGACCGTTGAGCGTCCAGCCATGCTCGTTGGGCTCGGCGCTGATCTGCAACGACTCGATACCCGATATGAACTTCATCGCATTCGACAGCCCGGTGGCTCCGGCCAACTTGCCGCTGAGCAGGTCCGGCATCAGGTGTTCGCGCAGACGCTGATTGGGGCTCTGCAACAAGTACTCGATAAACGAGCGCTGGCCCCAGCACACAAATGCCGCCGCCAGGGAATGGCTGGCCACATTGGCGATGGCCTCGACGGCACCCGCCACATCACCGCCCAGCCCGCCCAGTTGGGTGGGCACACCGATTTTCAGAATATTGGCTTCTGCCAGGCGTGGCAGCACTTCCTGTGGATCGCAACTGCCCACGTCCAGGGCCTGCGCTTGAACATCGAGCCAACGGCTCAAGATTGGGTCAAGCATTCATGTCTCTCCTTTTACAGCAGGTGGACCAACGCCGATTCAGCTTGCCGGTTTTTCCCAGCGGTACTGCGCCAGTTCCGGGTTCAGCGGGGTACGGGCAAACACGTTAGCGAAATTGCACAGGGTTGCCAGGCTTACGCCCAGGATGACCTCCAGCGCGTGGCCCTTGGTATAGCCGGCCGCGAGAAACGCCTCAAAGCCGGCATCGCTGACATCACCCCGAGTGGCGATCACTTCGCGGGTAAAGGCGGCGAGTGTCTCATAGCGAGTATCAGGCAGTTCACCCAGCCGGCGCAGGGCCTCGATCACGTTCTCGGGCAGCTTGGCCTTGTTGCGCGCAACGGCGGTGTGGCCGGCGACACAGAAATCGCACCCGTGGGTAGTAGCAGCAATCAACTGCACCACTTCGCGGTCGGCCAGGCTCAGTTCGGCCTTGGCATTCAAGCCGGAGACAGTGATATAGGTTTCCAGCGCCGCCGGTGCATTGGCCAACACCGCCAGCAGATTAGGAATGAAACCCGAGGCCTTCTGCGCATTTTCCAGGAAAGGTTTCGCCGCTTCCGGGGCGGTGTCAGGGGTGAGCAACGGTACACGGGACATGGAGTGGTCTCCTGTTGGGTTCGAGTGCGCCAGTCTGTTGGTTCTAAAAAAATCGCTCAATAGGCTAAAGTAGCGATTACTTGCTCTTGAGTCTTTCCATTAGATGAATTCGTCCAGCACTCTTGTCGATTGGTTATTAGATAGCCTTGAACTCAATACCAATTTGTTTCACGTCGGCCGCTACTGCGGTGACTGGCACGCCAGCACGCACAGCCTGGCCCAGGCAAGCTTCCATTTGATCGTGCAGGGCGATTGCTGGCTGCATATCGACGGTGATCCAACGTCCCGGCACCTGAACAATGGTGACGCCGTGTTTCTACTGCGTGACCTGGCCTATCGGTTGTCCGGGGAAAGTATCGCGGCAAGCGCCCAAGAGTGCCCTCGCCGGCCGATGCTGCCCCTCGATAGCAGTGCCATGGATGGCGTGGGCCTGGTTTGCGGCTTCTTCCATTTCCAATCCGGCTTGTCGGCGATGATTGTCGACAGCCTGCCCGCCTGGATCATCCTGCGTGCCGGTGATCCATCGTTGACCGCTGCGCGCAATCTGTTCGAATTGATCCTGCAGGAGTGCGAGCGCCTACCCGCGCCCTCCTCGGCCTTGCTCGAACGTCTTTGCCACTTGTTGTTTTTATATGTACTGCGCCAGCAAGTCATCGACAACACTGAGCTGGGTGGCCTGGCAGCGCTGGGCCGGCAACCGGCATTTGCCGGCCTGCTGGAGCAGCTGATTGCGCGCCCGGCCGAGCCCTGGAGCCTGGAAAGCATGGCGGCGTGCACGGGGTTATCCCGTTCGGCGTTCTTCAAGCGTTTCAGGGAGTTATGCGGGCAGTCGCCGGGGCAGGTATTGCTGGTGATACGTATGCGCCATGCCTGTGGGCTGCTCAAGGCGGACCAGACCGTGGCCGAGGTCTCGCTGGCAGCCGGGTATCAGTCGGTGGCCGCATTTACCCGGGCCTTTCATAAAGTCACCGGGCAGCAACCTGGCGCCTATCGCAGGGCACAAGCCTAACCTTGTAAACCCGTGCCGGGCCGAGCACGCAAGTACACCAACCAATCCGTGACGGCCGAGCAACTGGCACTGGCCTGGGTATTGGCCCAAGGTGACTACATCATCCCAATCCCCGGGACCAAGCGGCGTACCTACTTGCAAGAGAATGTCGCGGCGGTATCGATCACCCTCAGCAAGGACGAACTGGCTGGGCTGGATGCAATCTTCCCGGCCGATGCAACCGCCGGTTTGCGCTACCCCAAGGAAGTGATGGCCCTGTTGGATATCTAATTTTCAGCGTGCTGATCAACGGCCTGAATACTCCCGTGCGAAGCGCGGGAGCCAGACTATTCTGACAGCTCCCAGTGTAAAAACCCGCCACACAGGAGGTGTGCCATGCACGCGACTGAGCAGCCGATCCGCTTGGAGCAGATCAGTCAGGAACGCTTTATCCAGGCCCCAATCCATACTGTTTACGATTATGTAACCCAGCCCGACCGCTGGCACGAATGGCACCCCTCCTCCCTCAGCGCCGACACCGGCACCCGCGGCTCGTTGTCGGTCGGCTCGCGCTTTACTGAAGACATCGATCTGCTGGGCATTCGCGTATCTATGAGCTACCGCGTGCAAATTGCCCGCTGCCCCGATGAGTTCAGGACCGTGTTCACCTCACTGGCGGTGGACGGGTGTATCCATTATTTTTTGCAAGCCCATCAGGGTGGCACTCGGTTCAAGCGCGTATTGACGTATGAAACCGAACTGCAACTCGCTACCTTGCACAAACGCATGATCAAACTCTCCGCCATTGCCCTGGACCAGCTCAAGCAGCGGTTGGAAAGCCCAGGCTTCGTATAATTTAGAAACATTACCAGCGCGTCTCAGTGTAAAAAGCAGGGAGAATGCGCGGTTTATTGCTGCGCTTTCAGTGAGCCCCCTGATGAAAAACCCATTGCGATTGGCCTTGCTCTGCACCCTGCTTGCCACCCCCCTGGCCCAGGCCGCCGAGCTGATTCCCATCGATGTACACCGCGATGCCAATTGCGGTTGCTGCAAAAAATGGATCAGCCATCTGGAAAACAACGGTTTCAAGGTCAACGACCACGTTGAAGCAGACATGAGCGCGGTCAAGCAACGCCTGGGCGTCGCCCCGCGCCTCGGTTCGTGCCATACCGCTGTGATCGACGGCAAGTTCGTCGAAGGCCATGTACCCGCCGAGCAGGTGTTGGCCTTGCGCCAGCGTCATGACCTGCTGGGTCTTGCCGCACCGGGCATGCCTTTGGGCTCGCCGGGTATGGAAGTGGAAGGGCGTAGCGAGGCGTATCAAGTCATCGGTCTGACCCGTGAAGGCAAGGATGTGGTGGTGGCCGACTACCCGGCCCACTGACCGGTGCTGACGGGTTACCTGGGGCTGTTCG
>NZ_SPKO01000029.1:363343-367634 GCF_023127795.1 Pseudomonas sp. W2Jun17
CTGCTGGGGCGCTCGGTAGAGCGCTTCAAGGAACGGCGCTGGTTTCCGGTGAGTGCCAAGCAGCTGGATAGAGCCCGCGGGCATTACCTGCGTTGGGGGCATTGGACGCTGTTGCTCAGTTGGGTACCTATCATCGGCGACCCGCTGACCTTGGTGGCCGGGGTGATGCGAGAGCCGTTGTGGCGTTTTTTGCTGCTGGTAACCCTGGCCAAGGGCGTGCGTTATAGCGCGCTGACACTCATTATTCAGTAGCTGACCGCTCGTCGCCACTGTCATTTCTCACAGCTAGACGGTGACCACTCTCTCATATTTGCTGACCCTGTTTGGCACGTTTCTCAAATCAGCCTGAAGGGTCACCACCATGTCCGATAAACGCACAGACAGTCCACCCATCCTGCACCCACCACGCATCGCAGACCTGGAGCCGCCGCCCTACAACGACAACACTGTACGTCCCCTTCCCGAACTTCTGGCTGATGTAGGGGTTGGCATACGCAGCCTCGAAAACCGTTTGCTGATTACCTTCGAGAGCTGGACCACGAAGAACGTCGGCGATTCTTACGAATGGTATATGGGAGATCGGCGTTTTCCGGTCGCCTGGGGGGAAATTGTTGCTGGCGAGGAAACGCAAAGACGCTACCAACTCTCGGTACTACGCGAGCATGTACCGCTAGGTATTGTGTACCCCTGCTATGGCCTGGTCAGGCGTAACGGGTCTGGCACTGAAAGTACATCGGAGGAAGAAACCTGGTTCCTGAAAGATACCCGGCCAGGGGGCGTGGATCAGGACCCAGGACTCCCCTACCATTCGGCGCTGGTCCTTCACCTGCCAGAGGACTTGAGTGGCTCAGATGCCGTACTCGACCCCGAGCGCGCACGTGATGGTGTGCTCATTACCATTGATCACTACCCAGATGCATTTGTAGGGGACACCATCGAGTTGTATTGGAACGGTCGTTTGGTAGAGCTGCAGTTGGACGCGGATCAGGCCGAGGGACTGACGCCTATCGAGGTGTTCGTCCCGTGGGAGGTCATCGAATTGGGCGGTAGCGGTCTGTTGACTATCCGGTTCCGGATCTACGACTTGGTGCTGAACTTCTCAGGGGAAGTGCAGCAGTGGTCTCAGGTCGTAAACCTGAACAGTAACCTGGATCCAGACGCACTCATGCGCCCCCACTTTTTGGTGGATGGAACAGACAATAATAACGTCGATTTCGACCAGTACGCAGAGAGTCACTTCGAACTCGAAGTGGTTGCGCCCACACGGCTCCCGAATGGCTCCCCAACGCCAGCAGGCACTCAGATCGTAGCTACCATCGTGGGTACACGCGAAGATAAAACGAAAGTCACCATCCCATTGCCAGCGTTTGCTGCCCGGCCCGGGCGTTCGGCATATACCACCGTCGAGAACAGCATCCTCGAAGACCTGATCAACGGCTCGATGCAAATCTCCTATACGCTGCAATTCCCGCTAGGCACTGAGATTGGCTATTCCCAAAGTCTGTCTGTCACAGTTTTTGGTACTGTTTCCAACATGCCTGCAGTTGAAATCGAGGAAAACGAAGGCGGCTTGATCGATCCGACCGTCCCCTACCTCAAAGTCAACTTCCCGGCCTTCGTGCCATACAGTCCGAACTATCCCGTCACCTTGCGCTTTGAGGCGCACCGACCCGGCGGCGGCCTAGTGTTTTATGAACAAACCCAGCAGGCCGGCGACCCACCACCACCCACACGCTTTCGGATTGTGACGCCGGCAAATTTCGCACAGTTCGTCGGGCTCGGGCCGATCGACGTCTTTTATCGCGTCAATGACGGTGTGAACACGATACAGGAAGCCGATGTGCTGACGGTGCGCGAATCCGAGCACCTGATAGTAGAAATAGGCGAACGTCGCGCCGACCTGCCTGCGCCGCACATTGAGGGCGTAGATGAAAATGGCAACCTCGATCCGGCCGATGTGATCTTCCAGGTCAATGTCACTCTCCCCTATACCTTCCAACGAGGTGACACCGTCGTGTGGCGCTGGGTAGGCTCTGGGGTGGGTGGCAGCACAGGCGACACGATTAACGTCGTGGTAGGAGGAGAGATTTCGTTTCCGGTAGATCGAAATTATGTCGACGTGAATAACAACGGCTCCATTCGCTTGAGCTATTCCCTCATACGCGGCAACACAACACTGCGCTCTGAGACGCTTGACGTGACGGTCGGTAAAGCAATAGGTGAGCTGTTGAGGCCGGAAGTGCTTGAAGCCTCACGAGACCCAGACCTACTAAGGCCGGAGTCCGCAACGACCGGAGCGACGATTGAAGTATCGTTTCTGAACATGTCACCCAGCGACCGGATCCTGGCAGTGTTCAGCGGCGTACCGGGCATTGGCACTTATGAAGAAACCAAGAATGGCAACACCTCAAGAACAGTGCACTTTGACGTACCGAGCGAAGTAGTAGGCGCCAACATTCTTTCCGAAGGCCGCCAGATTCCCGTGCAGTACTTTGTGCTGCGCGGCACGCGGAGAATACCGTCGCCCATACTGGATCTGCTGTTACTGTCCCTGACCACGCTACCGATCCCCACCATCGAAGGGCATGATAACCCGGTATTGGTAATTTCCCAGCTTACTGGCCGGGAGCGCACCCTGATCAATATCTGGCCGTTCATTCACCGGTTTCAGCGGATGTGGATGCGATATGAAGGTATCTACGACGATGGCGCGGATTACATTGAGGATACCTACAGCGAGAACCTGGTAACGCCTGAGGGCGAGAGTCAGGGCATCATGCCACCGACGCCGCCGGATCTGCGCAGACTCAAGGATGGAATGCCGCTGTTCATCGATTTCTGGGCCAGTTTCGATCGTAGCACCAACAAAGCCAATGCAGTGCACTTCCGTCGGCGCACGTACACCATTCAGGCATTATCAGGAGATCTTCCCCACCCGTTTATCAATGGCACCACCGATACAGGGCCGAATGTGACAGTGGACCCGCTGCCCATTCAACACAATACGACGGCAACGGTTCGCTATGACGGTATGAGTAGCCAAGATTTCATCACGCTTTACTGGTTTTTTGCCGACGGCACCTCTTATTCAACCAGCCAGAATGGGCTGGATGGAGGCACGGTAGTGTTCAACCTGACCTCGGCCAAGGTCTTGCACCATAGTGTGAACAGTACCGTGTGCTTGAAGTATTCGGTGGTGAGCACGGGCGTGGCTGCCCCACGCCCGTCGCAGGTGCAGACGGTGAAAGTCAATACGATTCCGGCCACGGACTTACCGCAGCCACTCATCAACAGTATTATTGATGGAGGCACGCTGAACCTGGGTAGTTTTACCGGCGACGCCAAGGCATCAGTGGATAAGTGGCCTTTGAGCGACAAAGACCAACTAGGGTGGATGATACTCAGCAGCGACGGTATAGAAGATCTACTGGTGATGGGGGGCGAACTGATCAGCGCCACGGAGGCCGCCAATGGTTTGAGAGATAAAGCTGTGCTGCGTAGTTGGTTGGACAGGGTGGCAAATAATAGCCAGGTAACGTTGAGTTTTTACGTGGCCTATAATGGTATCGACGATCAGAGCCGGGCAGTTGAGTTTCCAAAGACGACCTATACCGTCGTCGAGTCTAAACCTCTTATCATTGACACCTCAACCATGTACCTGAATGGCTGGCACTTCAACTCCACAGGCGCATTGCAGATTGCTGATTTTCCTGGAGCCGCACTTACTCGTCAGCCAGCAAGTGGAACGCCTCCTTATTACTATTCAATTCGACCACAAAACTCTCCAGTAGCAGTTGTAGATGCCAATGGAAACGTCAGAAGCAAAAGTAACGGCACCACTCGAGTCTACGTGAGGGACAGTGCGAGTCAAGAGGTCAGCTATCCTGTCACAGTATCAAACTGCTGGTATGTAGTTATATTGGCCGGTGACAAATATCCCTTTGGCCACCACAACTTCAGTGAAAGGGTCCAACCACCGTATACGCAAATCCCGGAAGATAAATGGCCTTCTATCTACACGGCGTATGGCCAGGTACCTATCAGATGGAGTGGCGGGATCCAACCCGCTTGGATAACTCCTGTGGTTCAGGGTGGCAGGTCTAAAACCTATAACATGTATACGGGAGTCAGCCAATCCGCGGGCGTTAACGAAAACATCAGGTACGCTTTGGCCGTACTTCCTTCAATTTCATCAGGGAACTAGCCCCAATGTAAAATAAAAATATCAGGAGAATTAGAGGGGGCAGTTCTATTTAACCGTAGACTGTCCCTTTTTTCAGGGTGAATGGCA
>NZ_SPKO01000030.1:0-1425 GCF_023127795.1 Pseudomonas sp. W2Jun17
TCGTGGTGGTGGCGCCGTTGCCCGCGACTTCCAACTTCTCGAAGTTGCCGCCTGTGGCTTCGGTGATTTGAACGGTCTGCGTGCTTTTGTCGATGAACACATCATCGGTAGGCGCAGGCACGGTCACAGTGCCGACGGTGTCGCCCGCTTTGATGGTGATCGACGAGCCGTTATCCAACTTCAAGGTGACGTCGGTGCCGGCCTTGTTGCTCAAAGTTGCGGTGTAGGTGATCTGGCCACCTTCGCTCACTGCGTTTGGCGCGGTCAACGTGACAGTCGTAGTGTTATCGGTACCCGGTGTGTCAGTCACAGTTGTAGTGACTTTATCGGTCCCTGGAACCAAATTCTCGAAGTGCTCGCCGCCAGTCACTCCTTGAATGGCGGTAGTGACGGTCTGGTCGCCTTTGTACACATCATCCGGTGCAAGAACCGACACGCTAGCGCTGGATTCATTCACGCCAATGGTGATGGTTTGGCCGTTATCCAGAGTCACGGTCAGCGGGTTGGTGATGTTGGTCACCGGTGCGCCGTTCTTATCCACAAGACTGGCGGTGTAAACGATATTGCCGCCTTCACCTACGGAGGTGGTGGCAGTCAGAACTACGTCCACCTTGTCGATGGTGTCGTTGATCGTGGTGGTGGCGCCGTTGCCCGCGACTTCCAACTTCTCGAAGTTGCCGCCTGTGGCTTCGGTGATTTGAACGGTCTGCGTGCTTTTGTCGATGAACACATCATCGGTAGGCGCAGGCACGGTCACAGTGCCGACGGTGTCGCCCGCTTTAATGGTGATCGACGAACCGTTATCCAGCTTCAACGTGACGTCAGTGCCCGCTTTATTGGAAAGCGTAGCGGTGTACGTAATTTGACCACCTTCGTTAACGGCGTTAGGCGCGGTCAGCGTCACGGTAGTGGTGTTATCGGTGCCAGGGGTATCCGTAACGGTGGTGTTCACCGCCGTAGTGCCCGGGACCAGGTTCTCGAAGTGCTCGCCACCGGTCACACCCTTGATCGCGGTAGTGACGGTCTGATCGCCTTTGTAGACATCATCCGGTGCCAAGATCGAAACAGTGCCGCTCGACTGATTCACGCCGATGGTGATGGTTTCGCCATTATCCAAAGTGACGGTCAGCGGGTTGGTGATGTTGGTCACCGGCGCGCCGTTCTTATCCACAAGGCTGGCGGTGTAAACGATGTTGCCGCCTTCGCCGACGGTGGTGGTAGCAGTCAGGACCACATCGACCTTGTCGATGGTGTCGTTGATCGTGGTGGTTGCGCCGTTGCCCGCAACTTCCAGTTTTTCGAAGTTGCCACCCGTGGTTTCGGTGATTTGAACGGTCTGCGTGCTCTTATCGATAAACACATCATCGGTAGGTGCAGGCACGGTCACGGTGCCGACGGTGTCGCCCGCTTTGATGGTAATGCTTG
>NZ_SPKO01000030.1:1435-1758 GCF_023127795.1 Pseudomonas sp. W2Jun17
ACCGTTCTTATCCACAAGGCTTGCGGTGTAAACGATATTGCCGCCTTCACCGACGGTAGTGGTAGCGGTCAGGACAACATCGACCTTGTCGATGGTGTCGTTGATCGTGGTGGTGGCGCCGTTGCCCGCGACTTCCAACTTCTCGAAGTTGCCGCCAGAAGCGTCAGTGATCTGGACCGTCTGGGTGCTCTTATCGATAAACACATCATCGGTCGGCGCAGGCACGGTCACGGTGCCGACGGTGTCGCCCGCTTTGATGGTAATGCTTGAACCGTTGTCGAGTTTCAACGTGACGTCGGTACCGGCCTTGTTGCTCAAGGTTG
>NZ_SPKO01000030.1:1768-2190 GCF_023127795.1 Pseudomonas sp. W2Jun17
CTGGCCACCTTCGTTCACCGCACTCGGCGCAGTCAACGTCACGGTCGTGGTGTTATCGGTCCCCGGAGTGTCAGTTACAGTCGTGGTGACTTTATCGGTACCTGGAATCAGATTTTCAAAGTGCTCGCCGCCGGTCACGCCGCTGATAGCAGTAGTGACGGTTTGATCGCCTTTGTACACGTCATCAGGAGCAAGAACCGAAACAGTGCCGCTCGACTGATTCACACCAATGGTGATGGTCTGACCGTTATCCAGGGTGACAGTCAACGGATTGGTGATGTTAGTCACCGGCGCGCCGTTTTTATCCACAAGGCTGGCGCTGTAGACGATATTGCCGCCTTCGCCGACGGTGGTAGTGGCGGTCAGTACTACATCGACTTTATCGATGGTGTCGTTGATCGTGGTGGTGGCGCCGTTGCCCG
>NZ_SPKO01000030.1:2200-2742 GCF_023127795.1 Pseudomonas sp. W2Jun17
AGCGGTCAGGACCACATCAACTTTGTCGATGGTGTCGTTGATCGTGGTGGTCGCACCATTGCCTGCAACTTCCAACTTCTCGAAGTTGCCGCCCGTGGTTTCGGTGATCTGGACCGTCTGGGTACTTTTATCGATGAACACGTCATCGGTAGGCGCCGGCACAGTCACAGTGCCGACAGTGTCCCCAGCCTTGATGGTGATCGACGAACCGTTATCCAGCTTCAACGTGACGTCAGTACCGGCCTTGTTGCTCAAGGTAGCGGTGTAGGTGATCTGGCCACCTTCGTTAACGGCACTCGGCGCAGTCAATGTAACAGTCGTGGGGTTATCGGTACCTGGGGTATCGGTAACGGTGGTGTTCACCGCCGTAGTGCCCGGCACCAGGTTTTCAAAGTGCTCGCCGCCCGTAACGCCGCTGATGGCGGTGGTAACGGTCTGATCGCCTTTGTAGACATCATCCGGCGCTACGGTAGTAACAGTACCGCTGGATTGATTCACACCAATGGTGATGGTCTGACCGTTATCCAGAGTGACAGTCAACG
>NZ_SPKO01000030.1:2752-3657 GCF_023127795.1 Pseudomonas sp. W2Jun17
CGCGCCGTTTTTATCCACAAGGCTGGCGGTGTAGACGATATTGCCGCCTTCGCCCACGGTGGTGGTGGCCGTCAGAACCACATCGACTTTGTCGATGGTGTCGTTGATCGTAGTGGTGGCGCCGTTGCCCGCAACTTCCAACTTCTCGAAGTTGCCACCCGTGGTCTCGGTGATTTGAACGGTCTGCGTGCTCTTGTCGATGAACACGTCATCAGTCGGCGCCGGGACGGTCACAGTGCCGACAGTGTCCCCAGCCTTGATGGTGATCGACGAGCCGTTATCCAACTTCAACGTAACGTCAGTGCCCGCCTTGTTGGAAAGCGTAGCGGTGTACGTAATCTGCCCGCCCTCATTCGCCTCGGTCGGCGCAGTCAGCGTAACGGTAGTTGTGTCGATCGAATCGGTGATCGTGGTGACTGCCGCAGTTGTGCTCGGTACCAGGCTTTCAAAGTTGCCGCCAGTCGCGCCGGTAATGGTGGTGCTGACCGTGCTGCCGTTGACGTAGACATCATTGGGCGCGGTGTCCACGACCACGCTGCCGACAGACTCGCCAGCCTTGATGGTGATTACCGAGCCATTGCTCAAGGTAACGTTTACCGGGGTTTGCGCCGGGTTGGTCAAGGTGGCGGTGTAGGTGATCTGGCCACCTTCGGTCACGGTCGAGCTTGCGGTCAGGGTGACGGTGGTGGCATCGATCGAATCAGTAATGGTGGTGACCGCAGGCGTAGTGCTCGGTACCAGGTTTTCGAAGTTGCCGCCGGTTGCACCGTTAATGGTGGTGCTGACGGTCGAACCGTTGTTATAGACGTCGTTAGCCGCAGTATCGACCACAACGGTGCCGGTTGACTCGCCAGCCTTGATGGTGATCACCGAGCCATTGCTCAAGGTGACATTCACCGGGGTCT
>NZ_SPKO01000031.1:0-53400 GCF_023127795.1 Pseudomonas sp. W2Jun17
AGAACCCCTGTTTGCTAACGCAGACAGGGGTTTTGTTTTGGGCGGTCGAAAAGTACCGAGCTATTCAATACCCACAGCTTTTTGCAAAGCCTCAAAGATCAGTCGAACCTTGCAGCGCTTCAGGGTTCACAGCAGGGGCGTCATGTATTTATCTCTATCGTTGTGTACCTACAGACACAGGTGCAACGTCTGAGCTCTTATGCAAAATAATCCCCGGAAACAGGCCGCACCGCCTGTCCGGACCCGACCACCCGGACTATCATGCCGATAGCCCAATCCCTTACCGCAAGGAGCCGCTCGGAACGCCGATGCGCCAGATCTGGAAATCTTTTCGAGCCCTTTATTTCGCCTCTTTGATGATGCTGATTGGCTCCGGCCTGCTCAGTACTTACCTGGCCTTGCGCCTGGCGGCAGACAATGTCGACAGTTTGTGGGTCGGTGCGCTGATGGCCGCCAACTATTTTGGCTTGGTACTGGGCGGCAAGATCGGGCATCGCCTGATTGCCCGCGTTGGACATATTCGTGCCTACGCGACTTGCGCCGGAATCGTCGGCGCGGCAGTGCTGGGTCATGGCTTGATTGATTGGCTACCTGCCTGGATCGTGCTGCGGATAATCGTCGGCCTGGGGATGATGTGCCAGTACATGGTTATCGAAAGCTGGCTCAATGAACAGGCGGATGCCAAGCAGCGTGGCGTAGTGTTCAGCGGCTACATGATCGCGTCCTACCTCGGGTTGGTACTGGGGCAGTTGATCCTGGTTATGCATCCTCACCTTGGGCTTGAACTGCTGATGTTGGTCGCGCTGTGTTTTGCGTTGTGCCTGGTGCCTGTGGCCATGACCCGACGCATTCACCCCGCGCCCCTGCACCCGGCCCCGATGGAGCCCCGTTTTTTTATAAAGCGTGTGCCACAGTCTCTTAGTACGGTGCTGGGCGCGGGCTTGATCGTTGGGTCGTTCTACGGTTTGGCGCCGCTCTACGCGTCTCAGCAGGGGCTGACGACTGAGCAAGTCGGCTTGTTCATGGGGAGCTGCATTTTTGCCGGCTTGGTCGTTCAGTGGCCGCTGGGATGGCTATCGGACCGCTATGACCGCGCGCTGTTGATTCGCTGCTTTGCGTTGTGCCTGGCCGTAACAGCGTTGCCGCTGGCGATCATGACTCAAGTACCGCTGGAAGTGCTGTTTGTGGCAGGCTTCTTCTGTTCGCTGGTGCAGTTCTGCCTTTACCCATTGGCAGTGGCTTTTTCCAACGATCATGTAGAAGGTGATCGTCGGGTTTCGCTGACGGCCATGTTGTTGGTGACCTACGGCATAGGCGCCAGTATCGGCCCACTGCTGGCGGGCGTAGTGATGAAGTTGTTCGGCAGCCAGATGCTCTACGCGTTTTTCAGTTTGTGTGCGTTGATCCTGGTATGGCGCATCCGCCCCAAAGCAGTGACCAACCTGCACCAGGTCGACGACGCCCCGCTGCATCACGTGGCGATGCCTGACAGCATGTCCAGTTCACCGCTGGTAGCAGCGCTAGACCCACGGGTGGATGAGCAAGTGGTACAGGAGCAGATGCAGGTCACTGTCCCTGACCCGGAACCCGAGCCAGACCCGGTAACTGATGAGCCAGCCAATGAAGAGCCGCAGGAGCCGGTGGACCCGGATGAACATCCCCATGACTTGAGCAGGGCACGCCCCTGAATGAAAACGGGCAGTTCCTATCAGGAACTGCCCGTTTTTTATTTCAGCGTCCAAACCTTAAAGATCATCGTCCTTGTCGAAGCGCCGAGCCTCACGCTGCAGCTGGTAGACAAAACGCTCCACCTGGCGCTGCACCAAACCACTCATGTTGTGAAAGCGCACGCCAGCAAAGGTCGTGTTGATCTTGTCTTCGAAGTGCAGGTAGCGCAGTTCGACGGAGGTGGTCATGCTGCCAAAGGGCAGGGCGGCGATAAAGCGGTCATAGACCTGGCCCAACTGCAGGCGCTCGGAGATATCGCCCTCAAAGCGCAATTTGCAGCCGGTGGCGGAAATGTCCAGAAGTTTGCCGCTGATCGGTGCCTTGAGCTTCTCGCCGCCCAGTTCGATATTCACCAATTGCGCAAGTTTCAGCGCGGCGCGAAATGCATTGCGCCGCTGATGGTAAACCACTTCATCAGGCATGCTGCCGCTATAGATACGGTGGCCGTCTTTTTCGCTGATGTTCAGCGTGCCATTGCTTTCCCAGGCAACCCGTACACCTTCATGGAAGCCTTCGATACGAAAGGGTTCGCCGTTCTCGAGGTAGCGCTCACCGTCTCGGGGGATCATTTCATCCAGGGCCAGCGTTTTGCTGTCCCGATCAATATCCACCAAATAGCTTTGAAAGCGCTGGCTGCGTTCGTGGAAAGTGATGATCAGCGGATCATGGCTTTCTTGCAGCATCCGTAATGTGCTGGCGACTTCCAGAGGCGTAGTGAGCACCTTCGGTGGCTGCGGTGCATCTTCCGCATTAGGGGCGTTGAACACGGTTCTTCCATCTCCAGACAAAGTACGACTACACGCAAGAACCGGCATTTTGCCAGTATGTAGCGCTCCTTGGATAGGTCGCGCTGTAAACCGGTGTCAGGCTTGGCTGCGGGTACTTGGCTTGACCAGGCGAGAGGTGGAGCCTTGGGCGTTGTACAGGGCCGGAGGCTCACCACCGTGCAGTATGCGCAACTGATTGGCGGTCGTGGCTTGCTGAAGCTGGATTGATTGGCCGTTGAGCAGGTTGGCTTCCTGGCACTGGGCAAGCAATTGATTGAGTTCTTTGCTTTGCGCCAGTAATTGATCACCGACCGAGGAATGGCTGGCCAGTTGTGCCAGGCCTTCGTGATCGGCAGGCAGGCCCAGGCTGATGAGTATCTGGCTGCGCTTCTTGCCGTGTTGTTCGAGCAACACAATCAGCGACTGCTTGCGCGCCAGGATTTCTTCGAGCAAGGGCATGTCCCGGCCGTACAGGGCCAGGGATTCTTCCTTGAGCAGCTCAAGCAACTGGTGCGTGGGCGCCAGATCATCAATGATCAGTTGAAGCAGATGTTCGTCGTGGTGCATGGCTGGCCTTGGGTTTTAAGCGTCCAAAAGCCCTGCGCAGGCTTTTGCCTAGCGCTCGGCTTCGAAGTTAAGCAGCTTACTGGCTACACGGCTGCTGTCGACTTTATAGCTGCCGTCGGCGATGGCCTGTTTCAACTCAGCCACGCGAGCTTTATTGACAACCGGCTGATCACGCAGCGAGTCAGTGACCTTCTGCAACTGTTGAGCCTCATTGCTCAGGTGTACCGATTCCCCGCTCTGGCTGGCGCTGGCCTGCTCTGCCTTGGCGGGCAGGGGCTGGGACTTGGCTTCTACGCTGTCCTTGGCACCGTTGGTGCGCGTATTGCCCGGCAAAGCCTGGGTGCTATTCAAACGACTGAAATCAATGACCATGGTGAAAAAAACCTCTGGGTATTTGGACGCTTGCCATGTTTTCGGCCATACCCGGGCAAACTTTAGGCTCGATTGACAATAAACCTGTACCGCTCGACATCCAATACACAGTGTAGGAAAAGCCGGGCTGTGATTCCAGTGATCTATAAAGCAACTTCGACCTGACCTGGCGCCGTGACCCGCGCCTTGATCACGCGATTGGAGTTGAGGTTCTTGACGCGAATCTGTTCGCTCATGCCGCCGTTGGACAGTGCCTCCCCTGGCATCCTTACGTTCAGCCCGCCACTGCTGGCAGAAATCACCACCTGGTCACCCTTGCGAATCACTTCGGCCTGTTCCAGATGAACCAGTGTGATGACTTGATCGGTGACCATTGGTCGGGTGAGTCTCTGCCCGATAGCCTGATCCACTGAGGTCAGGTAGCCCTGGTTGATCAGGCTGATATCGCGCTCGCGCAGGGCCACATCCTCGTAGCCGATGATGCCGGTGCGTTTCAACGGCCGCGCGACTACTACCACATCGCGGAACAGCTTGACCTGAGCCGGCACGAATACCGTCCAGGGCGAGGCGCCTTCACAGCGAACTTTTACCGTTACGCGTCCGATGGGCTGGGCAGGGCTTTCCAGCGTGGCTGTCAATTCCTTGTCGCACATCGGCATGCGCAAGCGCGGGTCCAACTGGCTGACCTGAATTTCATAACGTCCCGGGGTCTGCGTGGTCGCCAGATAATCTTCTAAAGTGAATTCAAGAAAACCCTGGGTGACGCCGATAAGGAGATCAGGCAGGGTGACATTGTCGGCGCGTGCGGTAGCGCCAATGCTCAAGGCAAGCAGCGCCATCACGGTGCTGAACAGCCTGCGGTGGCTAGGGCGTCGGGAAACTGTCGTTTTAATATCCATGTTTAATAAATAGCAAAGCTCGTGCCGTTTAGTGTTGGGTGCGCGTCGTACCCCCAGGATTTAGGAGTCAGGGCATGGCAGGTGTAATGGATTCAGTAAACCAGCGCACACAGCTGGTAGGGCAGAATCGCCTGGAGTTGTTGCTTTTTCGCCTGGATGGCAAGCAGTTGTACGGCATCAACGTATTCAAAGTGCGGGAAGTGCTGCAATGCCCCAAGCTGACGATCATGCCCAAGTCCAGCCCAGTGGTGTGTGGCGTAGCCAACATCCGTGGTGCAACTATTCCCATTCTTGACCTGGCGATGGCCACGGGCTCGGCGGGTTTGCAAGACCGCCAGAACCCCTTTGTGATCATCACCGAGTACAACACCAAGACCCAGGGTTTCCTGGTGCGCTCGGTGGAGCGTATCGTCAATATGAACTGGGAAGAGATCCACCCGCCGCCCAAGGGCACGGGGCGCGATCACTACCTGACGGCGGTGACACGGGTCGATAACCAGTTGGTCGAAATCATCGACGTGGAGAAAATCCTCGCCGAAGTGGCGCCCACCTCGGAAACCATCTCTGTGGGTGTGGTGGATGCCGAGACTGCACACAAGGCGGTGTCTCTGCGCGTATTGACCGTGGACGACTCCTCAGTGGCGCGCAAGCAGGTCACACGCTGCCTGCAGACCGTTGGTGTAGACGTGGTGGCCCTCAATGATGGTCGTCAGGCCTTGGATTACCTGCGCAAGCTGGTGGACGAAGGCAAGAAGCCCGAAGAAGAATTCCTGATGATGATCTCCGACATCGAGATGCCGGAAATGGACGGCTACACGCTCACGGCCGAGATACGCAACGATCCACGCATGCAAAAACTGCATATCATCCTGCATACTTCGTTGTCGGGGGTATTCAATCAGGCAATGGTCAAGAAGGTTGGTGCTGATGACTTTCTGGCCAAATTCCGTCCTGATGACCTCGCATCCCGGGTAGTCGACCGGATCAAGGCAGCAGATCACGGCTAGGGGATTTCCCCCGGCGATCACACGATTTAAGAGGCGGTATCATTGTCTACGGGTAATTTGGATTTCGAACAGTTCCGGGTCTTCCTGGAAAAAGCCTGTGGCATATTGCTCGGTGAAAACAAGCAGTACCTGGTATCCAGCCGTCTCAACAAACTGATGGAACAGCAGGGCATCAAGTCCCTGGGTGAGTTGGTCCAGCGGATCCAGGGGCAGCCGCGCAGCGGGCTCAAGGAAATGGTGGTCGATGCCATGACCACCAACGAAACCCTGTGGTTTCGAGATACCTACCCCTTTGAAGTGCTCAAGAACAAAGTGTTGCCGGAAGCCATCAAGGCCAGTCCTGGCCAGCGCCTGCGTATCTGGTCGGCGGCTTGTTCCTCGGGGCAGGAGCCGTACTCGATCTCGATGTCCATCGACGAGTTCGAGCGAACCAACATGGGCCAGTTGAAAGCCGGCGCGCAAATTGTTGCTACCGACTTGTCCGGCACCATGCTCACCAACTGCAAGACCGGTGAGTACGACAGCCTGGCCCTGGGCCGCGGTTTATCCCAGGAGCGCCTGCAGCGTTACTTCGACCCCAAAGGCGCCGGGCGCTGGGCGATCAAGGCACCGATCAAGAATCGCGTGGAGTTCCGCTCGTTCAACCTGCTCGACAGCTACGCCAGCCTGGGCAAGTTCGACATGGTGTTCTGCCGCAACGTGCTGATCTATTTCTCGGCCGAAGTGAAGAAAGACATCCTGTTGCGTATCCACGGCACGCTCAAGCGCGGCGGTTACCTGTTCCTCGGTGCTTCCGAAGCGTTGAATGGCCTGCCGGACCATTACCAGATGGTGCAGTGCAGCCCGGGGATCATCTACCAGGCCAAGTAAGTCGCACGCAGTTAGAGTGTGGGAGGGGGCTTGCTCCCGATAGCGTTGGTTCAGTTGATGTCTTTATCACTGATACACCGCTATCGGGAGCAAGCCCCCTCCCACATTTGTTTCTGCGGCAACGTTGAAGAAAGCGGCAACTCCCCATTGCCGCTTTACTGGCGCCACGCGGAAACCCGTTGCCGCTTTTCTGGCATAGTCGCCGGCACCTACCCTCGAAACCCTTGATATACGGGCCTCCGCAAGACTGGCACGCACCTTGCTATAACCCTGCTAACGAACAGCAGGTCAGCCTAAAGGTTTCCGCCATGAGCATCAGCTTCGATAAAGCGCTCGGTATCCATGAACAAGCCCTGGGCTTTCGCGCCCAGCGTGCCGAAGTCCTGGCCAATAACATTGCCAACGCCGATACCCCGAACTACAAGGCTCGGGACCTGGACTTCTCTGCCGTGCTCGCCGCACAGCAAGACAAGACCAAGAACGGCACCTTCGCCTTGAACATGACCAACAGCCGTCATATCGAAGCGCAAGGCCTGAGCAAGGGTGACGAGTCGTTGCTGTATCGCACGCCGATGCAGCCGTCGATCGACCAGAACACCGTCGACGCGCAGTTGGAGCAATCGAACTACGCCGAGAACTCGGTGAACTTCCAGGCCAGCTTCACCCTGCTCAACAGCAAATTCAAAGGGCTGATGTCAGCCCTGCGTGGAGAATAAGCCATGTCCCTGTCCAGTGTTTTCAATATTGCCGGCAGTGGCATGAGCGCGCAGACCACGCGTTTGAACACCGTCGCCAGTAACATCGCCAACGCCGAGACCGTCTCTTCGAGCATTGACCAGACTTATCGTGCCCGTCACCCGGTGTTTGCCACCATGTTCCAGGGTGGCCAGGCCGGTGGCAGCGATTCGTTGTTCCAGAACCAGGACGCAGCCGGCGCCGGCGTGCAGGTGCTGGGTGTGGTCGAAGACCAGAGCAACCTGGAGGCCCGTTACGAGCCCAACCATCCGGCCGCGAACGAAAAGGGTTACGTCTACTACCCCAACGTCAACGTGGTCGAGGAAATGGCTGACATGATCTCCGCCAGTCGTTCGTTCCAGACCAATGCGGAAATGATGAACACCGCCAAAGCCATGATGCAGAAGGTCCTGACCCTGGGTCAGTAATAAGGGGCGCCAAATAATGGCCATCGTTGATACGTCAAACAACACGGCAGTCCAGGACCTGTTCAATTCCAAGGTCAAGGACGCTTCGAACAATGTCTCGAATGTTTCCAAAGCGGCCACTGGCAACCAGTCGCTGGGCAAGGACGCATTCCTGCAGTTGCTGGTAACCCAGCTGAAAAACCAGAACCCGCTGTCGCCCCAGGACAACGGCGCGTTCGTGGCCCAACTTGCCCAGTTCAGCAGCCTGGAAGGCATCAACACCCTGAACGACTCGGTGAATAACATCTCCAGCAACTTCAGCTCTTCGCAAGCGCTGCAGGCTTCATCGCTGGTGGGGCGGTCGATCATTATCCAGACCGACAAAGCCATGGTTGATACCAGCAAGAGCATGAACGGTTCGGTAGAGGTGCCATCGGCGGCGGGTAACGTTTCCGTCAAAATCACCGACAAGGACGGCAACGTCGTGCGCACCGTGGATATGGGCGCGCAGAGTGCCGGCAGCCAGAGCTTTATCTGGGACGGCAAGAATGACAAGGGCGAGGTCGCCCCAGCCGGCACCTACACCTTCAATGCCTCCACCAAGAACGACAAAGGTGACGCGGTGGCCCTGGCCACCTCGCTACCGGCCACGGTTACCAGCGTGACCTTGAGCAAGACCGGCGGCGAAATGCTGCTCAACCTTGCAGGCGGCATGGGCAGCGTCAAGCTGTCGCAAATTCAGACTATCGGTACATAGAGCCGGCTAAATACGGCAGAGGGAGAGAAACATGTCTTTTAATATCGGCCTTAGCGGCCTCTATGCGGCCAACAAACAACTGGACGTGACCGGCAACAACATCGCCAACGTCGCGACCACTGGCTTCAAGTCATCCCGTGCGGAATTCGCCGATATCTACGCGGCTTCCAAGTTGGGCACCGGCCAGAACAGTATCGGCAACGGTGTGAACCTGGCGGCAGTGTCCCAGCAGTTCACCCAAGGCGATGTCAATGGTAGCGGTGGCATCCTCGACATGGCGATCCAGGGCGGTGGCTTCTTCGTGCAGAAGGGCAGCGACGGCTCGCTGGAATACACCCGTAGCGGTGCCTTCCGCGCGGACAAAGACGGCTATATCACCAACAATACCGGCACCTCGCGCCTGCAAGGCTATGCCGCGGACGAGAATGGCAAGATCACCAAGGGTGGCCTGGTCGACCTGCAGCTGAACCTGGCCAACCTGCCCCCGAAGGCGTCTACCAAGGTGGACTCTTCCAGCAACCTGAACTCCTCGTCGCCGGTGATCGATCAGTCCAAGAACCCGTTTGATCCAACCAAATCCGAAACCTTCACCACGCAATACAGCACCACCTTGTACGACTCCCAGGGCAACGCGCACCCGATGGTGCAGTACCTGGTGAAAACCGATGCCAACCAGTGGCAGGCCTACACCTTGATCGATGGCCGCAATCCTGATGGTTCGGCGCCTACCGGTACCGGTGCTGACGTGAAGGCGCCTGTGCCGTCGACGTTGAGCTTCGATGGTGCTGGTAACCTCAAGAGCATCGTGACCGGCGGTGTTGCCGGTAACACCTTGACCATCAAGGATTGGGTACCTGGCACGGTGACCGATGGCGTATGGAAGGCTAACGATGCGACGGCGAACAAGGACGGCATCGCCATCAACATGGGCACCGTCACCCAGTACAACTCGGCCAGCTACCGTAACCCGCCGGTCACAGATGGTTACGCCACCGGCCAGATCACCGGCTTGAAGATCGATGGCAGCGGTGTGCTCTTCGCCACCTTCAGTAACCAGCAGAGCAAGGCCATCGGCCAGATTTCTCTGGCCAGCTTCAACAATGAGCAGGGCCTGCAGCCCGCCGGCGGTACGACCTGGAAAGAGACCTTCGCGTCGGGTCAGCCGGGCTTCGACGCACCGGAATCTGGCACTCTGGGGTCGATCAAGGCCACCTCCCTGGAGAACTCCAACGTCAACCTGACCAACGAGCTGGTTGACCTGATCAAGGCCCAGAGCAACTACCAGGCGAACGCCAAGACCATCTCCACCCAAAGCACCATCATGCAGACCATCATCCAGATGACCTGATAGGTTAGTGCTTCAAAATGTGGGAGGGGGCTTGCCCCCGATAGCGGTGTATCAGCCAAGTATCCATTGACTGACACCACCCTATCGGGGGCAAGCCCCCTCCCACATTTGCATCTGCTTCACGCTGCCAATCCAGTTATTGACCGAACCGCAGTACCGCAACAAGGGCTTTATGCCCGCCCACGAAAAAGCCCCCGATACACCCTAGGTGTATCGGGGGCTTTTCTGCCTTAAGTGGTTAAACCCTCGGCAGGTTCAGCTTATTGGCAAGCTTCGCAATCCGGCTCGTCAATCGCGCAGGCCTTTGGCACAGGTGCCGGACCGGCAGGAGCTGCAAGAACCGAATCATCACCATGGTTGCCGCTGGAAACAGCGTTCAACTTACCGGTGTTGATGGTCGACTTCTCGGTGCTGGTCGCGGCCAGGGCACGGAGGTAGTAAGTGGTTTTCAGGCCACGGTACCAGGCCATGCGGTAGGTCACATCCAGCTTCTTGCCCGAAGCGCCGGCGATGTAGAGGTTCAGCGACTGAGCCTGGTCGATCCACTTCTGACGGCGGCTGGCGGCGTCAACGATCCACTTGGTATCCACTTCGAAGGCGGTTGCGTAGAGCTCTTTGAGTTCTTGCGGGATGCGTTCGATCTGCTGCACGGAACCGTCGTAGTACTTCAGGTCGTTGATCATGACCGAGTCCCACAGGCCGCGGGCTTTCAGGTCGCGAACCAGGTATGGGTTGATCACGGTGAATTCGCCCGACAGGTTCGATTTCACATACAGGTTCTGGTAGGTCGGTTCGATCGACTGCGACACGCCAGTGATGTTGGCGATGGTGGCGGTCGGTGCGATGGCCATGATGTTGGAGTTACGAATACCTTTTTGCACGCGGGCACGAACCGGCGCCCAGTCCAGGGTTTCGTTCAGATCAACGTCGATGTACTTCTGGCCACGGGCTTCGATCAGGATCTGTTGCGAATCCAGCGGCAGGATGCCCTTGGACCACAGCGAACCCTGGAACGTCTCGTAGGCGCCGCGCTCGTCGGCCAGGTCGCAGGACGCCTGGATCGCATAGTAGCTCACCGCTTCCATGGATTTGTCGGCGAACTCGACCGCAGCATCCGAACCGTAAGGAATGTGCTGCAGGTACAGCGCGTCCTGGAAGCCCATGATACCCAGGCCCACTGGGCGGTGCTTGAAGTTGGAGTTCTGCGCCTGTGGCACCGAGTAGTAGTTGATGTCGATCACGTTATCGAGCATGCGTACTGCGGTGTTGACGGTGCGCTCCAGCTTGGCGGTGTCCAGCTTGCCGTTGACGATGTGGTTCGGCAGGTTGATCGAGCCCAGGTTGCAAACGGCGATCTCGTCCTTGTTGGTGTTCAAGGTGATCTCGGTGCACAGGTTCGAACTGTGGACCACGCCCACGTGCTGCTGCGGGCTGCGCAGGTTGCATGGGTCCTTGAAGGTCAACCATGGGTGGCCGGTTTCGAACAGCATGGACAGCATTTTGCGCCACAGGTCTTTAGCCTGGATGGTCTTGAACAGCTTGACCTTGCCTGGGTACTCGGTGAGGGCTTCGTAGTACTCGTAGCGCTCCTCGAAAGCCTTGCCGGTCAGGTCGTGCAGGTCCGGTACTTCGGATGGCGAGAACAGGGTCCACTTGCCGTCATCGAAGACGCGCTTCATGAACAGGTCAGGGATCCAGTTGGCGGTGTTCATGTCGTGGGTACGACGACGGTCATCACCGGTGTTCTTGCGCAGCTCGATGAACTCTTCAATGTCCATGTGCCAGGTTTCCAGGTAGGCACACACAGCGCCTTTGCGCTTGCCACCCTGGTTAACGGCGACGGCGGTGTCGTTCACCACTTTCAGGAACGGTACAACGCCCTGGGACTTGCCGTTGGTGCCCTTGATGTAAGAACCCAGTGCGCGCACCGGGGTCCAGTCGTTACCCAGGCCGCCGGCGAATTTGGACAGCATGGCGTTGTCGTGGATCGCGTGGTAGATGCCCGACAGGTCATCCGGCACGGTGGTCAGGTAGCAGCTCGACAGCTGAGGACGCAGGGTGCCGGCGTTGAACAGGGTCGGGGTCGACGACATGTAGTCGAAGGACGACAGCAGGTTGTAGAACTCGATCGCACGGTCTTCTTTGTTCTTCTCTTCAATTGCCAGGCCCATGGCCACGCGCATGAAGAACACTTGCGGCAGTTCGAAGCGGATACCGTCCTTGTGGATGAAGTAACGGTCGTACAGGGTTTGCAGGCCCAGGTAGGTGAACTGCTGATCGCGCTCGTGGTTGATCGCCTTGCCGAGTTTTTCCAGGTCGAAGGTGGCCAGGATCGGGTTCAGCAATTCGAACTCGATACCCTTGGCGATATAGGCCGGCAGGGCTTTGGCGTACAGGTCAGCCATCTCGTGGTGAGTGGCGCTGTCGGCGACTTTCAGGAAGCCCAGGCCTTCGGCACGCAGGGTGTCCATCAACAGGCGCGCGGTCACGAACGAGTAGTTCGGCTCGCGTTCAACCAGGGTACGGGCGGTCATCACCAGCGCGGTGTTGACGTCGGTCAGGGCCACGCCGTCGTACAGGTTCTTCAGGGTTTCGCGCTGGATCAGGTCACCGTCGACTTCTTCCAGACCTTCGCAGGCCTCGGTGATGATGGTGTTCAGGCGGCCCAGGTCCAACGGGGCAAAGCTGCCGTCAGCCAGGGTGATGCGGATCGACGGGTGCGCTTGTACGGCAGCTTCTTCGGCCGGGGAGCGTACGGCACGTTCCTTGGCGCGCGAATCGCGGTAGATCACGTAGTCGCGGGCCACTTTTTGCTCGCCGGCACGCATCAGGGCCAGTTCAACCTGGTCCTGGATTTCTTCGATGTGGATGGTGCCGCCCGAAGGCATGCGACGCTTGAAGGTCGCGGTGACCTGTTCGGTCAGGCGGGCAACGGTGTCGTGGATGCGCGACGAGGCAGCAGCGGTGCCGCCTTCAACTGCAAGAAACGCTTTGGTGATGGCGACGGTGATTTTGTCATCGGTATAAGGAACGACAGTGCCGTTACGCTTGATCACGCGCAGTTGGCCAGGTGCGGTGGCGGACAGATCCAGATTCGAATCAGCGGCCTGCGGCACGGAGCCTTGCGGGTTCTCGCGAGTTGTGTCGGTTTGCATGGGGGGTTGTCTCCACATTCTATATTTATTTGGGCACCATCAAGGTGCCCACCGTTCCGTCCTGAAGCACTTACAGCAGGCCAGGGCCTGGCATAACAACTTCGGGACAGGAGGAAGGGAGCTCATCGCGCCGCTTCCATGCCGAAGTCTTTGGCTTGGGGCCGGGAGCCCTTCGCCGTATTCCTGCTGGGTGACAGTGGCCTGGTTCAAGCCCTGCAACACCCGTACCGTCTTCAGCCAAGCGGGCTTGAAAACGGCTGCCATCCGCGTGCGCGGTTTGGGCTTTGAAAAAATGCTTTGGTTCAACCAAACGTGAGCAAGAAAGCGCTTGAGTTTCTGGTCTGACTTGTGTTTGGTTTTTTCGCTTAAAACCCTACATGTAGGGTTTTTTTAGCGCCGAGGTACAAGATAATGCGTTTTTGGGGGGTTAGCAACGCACTACCTGTGGATAACGCTGTGAGTAAAATGTGTATGAATCGTGGAACACCCGTGTAGGCCGCATTACTACTGGATCACACCGTTTGTCACCGAATATTCCGAGGTGCAAACCGTTGGTTGGAATTTTGAGGGCGCGAACCCTATCACAAAAAAACGCCATCACCGAATGGAATTCCTGGCTTGTATTTAAGGGTTGGGGCATGGCTACAATCGGGCTTTGTTATGCCCTTAAAACATGACAAACAGGGTATGGGCGGTGGAGGCCGCGTGAGCCAAAGAATTTCTAATAATAATGAGGTGGCGCGTGGAGCAAGATGCCTGGCAGATACTGATCATCGAGGACGACGAGCGACTCGCCGAGTTGACCCGTGAGTACCTGGAAAGCAACGGCCTGCGCGTGTCGGTGGAAAGCGATGGCGCCCAGGCTGCGGCGCGCATCATCGCCGAGCAGCCGGACCTGGTGATCCTCGACCTGATGCTGCCCGGCGAAGATGGCCTGAGCATCTGTCGCAAAGTTCGCGAGCGCTATGAGGGCGTGATCCTGATGCTTACCGCGCGTACCGACGACATGGACCAGGTGCAGGGCCTGGACATGGGCGCTGACGACTATGTGTGCAAGCCCGTGCGCCCGCGCCTGTTGCTGGCGCGTATCCAGGCGCTATTGCGGCGCAGCGAGCCGGCGTTACCGGCGGCGGGGGAAAACCAGCGCCGCCTGCAGTTCGGCCCGCTGGTGGTGGACAACGCGCTGCGCGAAGCCTGGCTGCACGATGGCGGGATCGAACTGACCAGCGCCGAATTCGACCTGCTGTGGCTATTGGTCGCAAATGCCGGGCGCATCCTGTCCCGGGAAGAAATCTTCATTGCCCTGCGCGGCATTGGCTACGACGGCCAGGACCGCTCCATTGATGTGCGCATCTCGCGCATTCGGCCGAAAATCGGCGACGACCCGATCCACCCGCGCCTGATCAAGACCATCCGCAGCAAAGGCTACCTGTTCGTCCCCGAAGCCGCTGCCGACATGCCGCTGTGAATTCGATCTTCCTGCGCATCTACGGCGGCATGTGCGCGGCGCTGATCCTGGTGGCGTTGCTCGGCGCCCTGGCGTTGCATCTGCTCAACGACGTGCGCAGCGGCCAATACCGCGAAAGCCTGGCCCACGGCACCTTTGCCTTGATGGGCGATAACCTGCAAGCCATGAACGCCATCGAACGGCTGCGTGCCTTGGCGGTATGGGAGCGTTTGCTGGGCATTCCGCTGGAGCTGCGCACGTTTACAGAGGCGCAACTGGACCTGGGCCAGCGCAATCGCTTGCAACGCGGCCAGGTGCTGGTGGAACAGACCGGCCCTCATGCGGCGCGGGTGCTGCGATTGGTCAGCGAGCAGGAACAGCTGGTGCTCACCGGTGAAGTGCAGCAGATCAGCGAGCAATTGGCCCGTGCAACTATCTACCTGCTGGCCGACGAACTGGTGCGTTTTCCGGTGGCTGAGCAGCCACAACGCCTGGCCGACATCAAGCAGGCCAAGGGCTTTGGTTTTGAGATGCACTTGATGGCCCTCGACCAGGCCGATATGGACGACGACCAGCGCCGTCGCGTGGCGGAAGGCGATACGGTGATGGCCCTGGGCAAGGGTGGCGATTCGATCCGCGTATTTGCCGGCATGGTCGGTACGCCGTGGGTGCTGGAAATCGGCCCGCTCTATCAAATGAACCCCTATCCGGCACAGTGGCTGATTCTGATCACCTTGATCGGCCTGACCCTGATCGGCTTGATCGTTTATCTGCTGGTGCGCCAGCTGGAGCGTCGGCTCAAAGGCCTGGAGGCGGCAGCGACGCGGATCGCCAAGGGCAACCTGGAGGTGCGCGTGCCGGCCCGGGGCGCCGATTCGGTAGGGCGCCTGGCGGCAGCGTTCAATGGCATGGCCGAGCACTTGCAGCAATTGCTGGCGATTCAGCGCGAACTGGTGCGTGCGGTGTCCCATGAGCTGCGCACGCCGGTAGCGCGCCTGCGTTTTGGCCTGGAGATGATTGGTGACGCCGCCACTCCCGAGGCGCGGCGTAAATACCTGGAAGGCATGGACGGCGATATCCAGGACCTCGATGGCCTGGTGGATGAAATGCTCACCTATGCGCGCCTGGAGCAGGGCGCGCCGGAGTTGAATTTCCAGCGAGTGGACCTCGATGCGCTGCTTGACCAAGTGATTGGCGAATTGTCGCCACTGCGCCCGCAGGTCACCGTGACTCGCGGTGTCTGCCTGTCATCGGCCCACTGGGAGGACGCCTGGGTCGACGCTGAGCCGCGTTACCTGCACCGCGCCCTGCAAAACCTTGTCAGTAACGCCATGCGCCACGCCAAGGGCCAGGTGCTGATCAGTTATCAGGTCGGCCAGCTGCGCTGCCGTATTGATGTGGAAGACGATGGCCCCGGCGTGCCGGAGAGTGCCTGGGAGCGAATTTTCACGCCGTTCCTGCGCCTGGACGACAGCCGTACCCGCGCCTCGGGGGGGCATGGCCTTGGCCTGTCGATTGTGCGGCGGATCATCTATTGGCACGGCGGGCGGGCGTTGATCAGCAAGAGCAACAACCTGGGCGGGGCGTGCTTCAGCCTGAGTTGGCCAAGGGATCAAGACAAACCCTGACACCGCTATCGGGACCAAGTCTATCTAGCGCCGATGGCCACCAGGCTCAACAACTGCTCCCCTTCCACCCCAAACTGCCCCTCCAACTCTTTGCCATCACCCCATTCTTCAGAAAGATCCGTGAGCAACCGCAGCCGCACATTGCCCGCCTGTGACCACTCCAACAGCTCGGCATGTTCAAAGTAAAAGCGCTTTTGCACGATGGGGTAGAGCGCCTTGAACAGACTCTCCTTGATCGAAAACGTCAGCGTCACCAGCAACCCATGCAGCTCACGCGGTATGGTCGCCATACGCTGCAGCTCGTTGGCTGTCAGAATTTCCCCGGCCAAGCGCTCCGCCCGCTCCAGAGTCAGCACATTCTCCAGGTCCATGCCCAGCCCGCGCCATTGCGCCTTATGCCCGACAATCGCTGCGGCGTGCCCGGTGCTGTGGGTGATGGAACCACTGATATGCCCTGGCCAGACCGGCGCGCGGTCTTCACCGATGGCTGGAGTGCAGTTGAGGTTATCCAGGCGTTGCAGCGCTTCGCGGGCGCACAGGCGCCCTGCGAGAAACTCCGCCTGACGCTTGGCAACCGAGCGCTGGATGCTCGCCGGCGGCGGCACAGCGCTGCGTTGGAAATCGCCCGCGTCCAATAAGGCCGGATCAAATCGGGTGCTCAAAAACACCGTGCCAGGTAAGGCGACAGGTAGCGGCCAACGGGCATCGAGCGGGGTGCAGCAAGAGGGTAGGGGCGTCATGCGCGGTATTTTGCCGAGTTGGCGCGCCAGTGGATAGTCCGGCGCGGTTCAGGTGTGGTTAAGAGCCTGTTCAGGGGGAGTTCAGGGGCGCCTGCGTAGTCTGGACCTCACAGGCCAAACGCATATGAGGTAATGACCATGACTGCGATCAAGAAGCTGATGTTGGCGTTAACCATGCTCGGTGCCACCGCGGGCGTGCAGGCCAGCGATGGCGCCTTTGCGGCCTTTGGCGGCGAAAAAACCAGGAAATCCGGCAACCTGATCCATCGTGTCAGCTTCGAAGACGTCGGCACCCAGGCCGCGCCGTGGGGTCAGGCCCTGGGCGTTACCGCTGCGCAACCCGACTATCGCAGTGGCTACACGCACCTGACGGGCCAGTACAATGGCATTAAACTGCGCCCGCAAGACGTGCAGGGCCGCTATGATATCCCTCTGTCGGACAGTTGAATTGCCTTGGAGAGCCTTATGAAATTGCTGGTGGTGGAAGATGAGGCGCTGCTGCGTCATCACCTGTTTACCCGCCTGACCGACAGTGGGCATGTGGTCGAAGCTGTGGCCAATGCCGAGGAAGCCCTGTACCAGACCGGCCAGTTCAACCATGACCTGGCGATCATCGACCTTGGCCTGCCCGGCATGGGTGGCCTGGACCTGATCCGCCAATTGCGTACCCAGGCCAAGACTTTCCCGATCCTGATCCTGACCGCTCGCGGCAACTGGCAGGACAAGGTCGAAGGCCTGGCGGCCGGTGCCGACGACTACGTGGTCAAACCCTTCCAGTTCGAAGAGCTGGAGGCGCGCATGAATGCCTTGCTGCGCCGCTCCAGCGGCTTTACCCAGTCCACTATCATCGCCGGGCCGTTGCTGCTGGACCTCAACCGCAAGCAGGCCTCCCTGGATGAACAGCCGCTGGCGTTGACCGCCTACGAATATCGGATCCTTGAGTACTTGATGCGTCATCATCAACAGGTGGTGGCCAAGGATCGCTTGATGGAGCAGCTCTACCCTGATGATGACGAGCGCGATCCGAACGTGATCGAAGTGCTGGTCGGTCGCCTGCGCCGCAAGCTGGAAGGCCCCGCCGGGTTCAAGCCGATCGATACCGTGCGCGGCTTGGGTTACCTGTTCAATGAGCGCTGCCGTTGATTCGCTCGCTACGTGTGCGCCTGATGCTGGCGGCCGCCACCCTGGCCGTGCTGTTTATGCTCGGCCTGTTGCCGGCCATGCAAGGCGCCTTCAGCCTGGCCCTGCAGGATTCCATCGAGCAGCGTCTGGCGTCGGATGTGACCAC
Organism: Pseudomonas sp. W2Jun17; assembly: GCF_023127795.1. Classification (NCBI taxonomy): domain Bacteria; kingdom Pseudomonadati; phylum Pseudomonadota; class Gammaproteobacteria; order Pseudomonadales; family Pseudomonadaceae; genus Pseudomonas; species Pseudomonas sp. W2Jun17. The sequence continues at coordinate 17,716 of NZ_SPKO01000031.1, forward strand.
CCTGATTTCTGCGGCGCGGGTGGAAAATAACCGCCTGCTGATGCCGGCGCAGTTGCCTGACGAACGTTTCAACCTTACCGACAGCCGCCTGCTCGGCTATATCTACGACCGCGAAGGCCATCTGGTGTGGCGTTCGCGGGCGACCCAGGAAGAAAACATCAACTACAAACCGCGTTACGACGGGCGCGGTAATGAGTTTGCGCGCATCCGCGAGGCCAATGGCCAGGAATTCTTCGTGTATGACGTCGAGGTCCGGTTGCTGGGGGGCAAGAGCGCCGCCTTCAGTATCGTCGCCCTGCAACCGGTGCGTGAGTACCAACTGACCCTCGAAGGCTTGCGCGAGAACCTTTACCTTGGATTCGGCGCGGCCCTGCTGGTGCTGTTGACGCTGCTGTGGCTGGGCCTGACCTGGGGCCTGCAAGCCTTGCGGCGCCTGAGCCAGGAACTTGACCAGATCGAAGGCGGTACCCGCGAAAGCCTCAGTGAAGAACACCCCCGCGAACTGTTGCGCCTGACCGGCTCGCTCAACCGTTTGCTGCACAGTGAGCGCGAACAGCGTACGCGCTACCGTGACTCCCTTGATGACTTGGCCCACAGTTTGAAAACCCCGCTGGCGGTCTTGCAGGGGGTGAGCGAAGACATGGCCCAGCGTCCCGAAGAGCGCAGCCAGGCGTGGGTATTGCAATCGCAGATTGAGCGCATGAGCCAGCAGATCGGCTACCAATTGCAGCGTGCGAGTCTGCGTAAAAGCGGACTGGTGCGTCACCAGGTACGTCTGGAGCCCGTGCTGCAAAGCCTGTGCGATACATTGGAGAAGGTTTACCGCGACAAGCGTGTCACCGTCACCTTTGATCTGCCACCTGAGTGCGACGTGCCCATCGAGAAAGGCGCGCTGCTCGAAATGCTCGGCAACCTGCTGGAAAACGCCTATCGCCTGTGCCTCAAGCAAGTGCGAATCAGCTTGGTGGAAAACCTGGACGGCCTTGAGCTGTGTATCGAAGATGATGGCCCAGGCGTGCCACCGGACCAGCGCGCCCGGATCCTGCAAAGGGGCGAACGTCTGGACCGCCAGCACCCGGGGCAGGGCATCGGGTTGGCGGTGGTCAAGGACATCATCGAAAGCTATCACGCGCGTTTGACGTTGGGGGATTCAGCGTTAGGGGGGGCCGCGTTCAGGATTCATTTTCCGGCCTTGTGATCTGCACTGGCCTCTGAATGTATTCACACATCAGATTTTGTAAACCCGATCAACTGTGGGAGCTGGCTTGCCTGCGAAGAGGCCCTCCCAGGCGCTATACCCTTAACTCTCCTGCGCCCTGTAGGCCCCCGGCGTCAACCCCGTCCATTTCTTGAACGCCCGATGAAACGCCGACGGTTCGGAAAAACCCAACTGTTCGGCAATTTCCTGCAAAGACAAATCCGCCCGCCCCAGGTGGTAGATGGCGATGTCTCGCCGTAACTCATCCTTCAGAGCCTGAAAGCTGCTGCCTTCTTCGCGCAGATGCCGGCGCAGGGTTTGCGGGCTGATGTGCAAATGCTGGGCGACGGCTTCCAGGTCCGGCCAGGGCGTGCGGTCGCGGCTGAGCAAGCGGCGCAACTGGCTGCTCAGGCTGTCGCCTTCATCCGGCCGCGACAGCAAGTCGGCAGGGGAGCGCTGCAAAAAATGCTTGAGAGTGCGTTCATCCTGCAACAACGGCAGGCTCAGGTAGCGGCTGGGAAACACCAGGCTGCTGGTCGGCGCACCGAACACCAAGGGGCAGGGGAACAGCAGGTCGTACTCGCCAGCATGGTCCGGCATCGGGTAACTGAAGGTGGCCTGTTGCAGCCGGATTCGCTGGCCGATCAGCCAACTGCCCAGGCGATGCCAGATCACCAGCAGGCATTCACTGAGGAAGTGATCCGGGTCCCATAGCTGCGAGTCATCCAGGCTCAGCCGCGCCATATCGCCTTCTTTCGTCAGCTGCCAGCGCGGGCCCTGTGGGAATAGGCTATAAAACAATAAGCCGCGTTCCAGAGCCTTTTCCAGCGTGCGGCAGTGGATCAGGGCGTGGCACATCATGGCGAAGGTGCCACGCTTGCTCGGGCCTTCGGCGAACCCCAGGTATTCGTCATCCAGCCCCAGCCAGAGCATTTGCAGCAACCGCGTAAATTGCTCCGGAGCGATACGGGCGCGGGGCTCGGTCAGCAGTTCGGGGCTGATGCCCACCTGCTGCAACAGCCCTGAGTAGTCGTAACCCACACGACGCGCACCGCCGAGGGCGGCTCGGGCGTAGTGACTGGCGATGGTACGTTCACGCATGAAAGGGCCTCATCCATGGAGTGGCGGATGGTAGTCAGACCCCGGCGCGACGGCAAGGCGGATATCCGCCAAATTGTAGGACGAGACGGGGTGGGCGGGCGGAAATCCGCCACCTTGTTCCACGGCTCAAGCGCGTCAATAAACGCCAAGCCCCGATGTTGAAGGGCCTTCAGGGTGTTTAAGCAAAGTGGCACGCTGTTTGCGATAGGGATTGCAGCGCAGGCTCTCTCCTACAGGCTTCGCAAACAACAAATCCCTCCAGTGCAGGAGGGTTCGCAATTCAAGTGTCGTGGGCAATGGCGGATATTTGCCACACGGGACGATTGAGGAACTTTGCAATGACGACTCGTCAGCCAATCTACAAATCCCTGTATTTCCAGGTGATCGTTGCAATCGTTATCGGTATTTTGCTCGGCCACTTCTACCCGCAGACCGGCGTGGCCCTCAAGCCACTGGGTGACGGCTTTATCAAGCTGATCAAAATGGTCATCGCCCCCATCATCTTCTGCACCGTTGTCAGCGGTATCGCTGGCATGCAAAGCATGAAATCGGTCGGCAAAACCGGTGGCTACGCACTGCTGTACTTCGAAATCGTGTCCACCATCGCCTTGCTGATCGGCCTGGTCGTGGTCAACGTTGTGCAGCCGGGCGCCGGCATGCACATCGACGTCGCCACCCTGGACGCTTCCAAAGTGGCGGCCTACGTCACCGCCGGTAAAGACCAGAGCATTGTCGGCTTTATCCTCAACGTCATCCCGAACACCATCGTCGGCGCCTTTGCCAACGGCGACATCCTGCAAGTGCTGATGTTCTCGGTGATCTTCGGTTTCGCCCTGCACCGCCTGGGTGCCTACGGCAAGCCGGTGCTGGACTTCATCGATCGCTTCGCCCACGTGATGTTCAACATCATCAACATGATCATGAAGCTCGCGCCAATCGGTGCCCTGGGCGCCATGGCGTTCACCATCGGTGCCTACGGTGTGGGTTCGCTGGTGCAGCTGGGCCAGTTGATGATCTGCTTCTACATCACCTGCATCCTGTTCGTCGTGCTGGTGCTGGGCGCAATCTGCCGCGCTCACGGTTTCAGCGTGTTGAAACTGATTCGCTACATCCGTGAAGAGCTGCTGATCGTACTGGGTACTTCGTCTTCCGAATCCGCACTGCCGCGTATGCTGATCAAGATGGAGCGCCTGGGTGCGAAGAAGTCCGTCGTCGGCCTGGTGATCCCAACCGGTTACTCCTTCAACCTCGACGGTACGTCGATCTACCTGACCATGGCTGCCGTGTTCATCGCTCAGGCGACCGACACCCACATGGACATCACCCACCAGATCACCCTGCTGCTGGTGCTGCTGCTGTCCTCCAAAGGCGCTGCAGGTGTGACTGGCTCGGGCTTTATTGTCCTGGCTGCCACCCTGTCGGCTGTCGGCCACCTGCCGGTTGCCGGCCTGGCGCTGATCCTGGGTATCGACCGCTTCATGTCCGAAGCCCGTGCCCTGACCAACCTGGTGGGTAACGCCGTAGCCACCATCGTTGTGGCCAAGTGGGTCAAGGAGCTGGACACCGACAAGCTGCAAAGCGAGCTGGCATCCGGTGGTACCGGTATCTCCGAAACTCGCGAGCTCGATGACCTGGGTGTGGCCGAAGGCCCTGCTCCTGTGGTCAAGTAAGCCGCTGATGGCGTGATCTGACGCTTAGGCAATTGGCAAACGCCCCGACTGGTTCGGGGCGTTTGCGTTTGTGCGCGGCCACTTTTTGATTATTTTGCTTTACAGTAAACGACGATTTTTCAACGCTGGCAGGAAGGTTTGATGGACAGTGTGGATTTGAATGTCCTGCGTAGCGTCCTGGAATGGCGCCGCGCCGGGCAGCGCGTGGTGCTGTACAGCGTGGTACAGACCTGGGGCAGCGCGCCGCGCCCTCCGGGGGCGATGCTGGCCTTGCGTGGCGACGGTGTGGTCATTGGTTCTGTGTCCGGAGGCTGCATCGAAGATGACTTGATCGCACGCCTGCAGGACGGGCGGCTGGCGGACGACGGACCACCAGTGCAGCTGGTGACCTACGGCGTCACCCGCGACGAAGCGGCACGTTTTGGCTTGCCGTGTGGCGGCACGCTGCGCCTGACCGAAGAGCGGATGGATGATTGGGCCTGGGTCGAGCAACTGTTGGCGCGCTGTGAAGACCACCAAGTCGTCGCACGTGAATTGAACCTGGCCACGGGCGCGGTAACCCTGAGCGCTGCGAGCAAGACTGATGTGGTGAGCTTCGACGGCGAACGCCTGCGCGCCATTTACGGCCCGCGCTGGCGGCTGCTGCTGATCGGCGCCGGGCAACTGTCGCGCTACGTCGCCGAAATGGCGCGCTTGCTGGATTTCGAAGTGCTGATCTGCGACCCCCGCGAAGAGTTCGTCTACGGCTGGGAAGAGCAACATGGCCGCTTTGTACCTGGTATGCCCGACGAGGCGGTGTTGAACATCCACACCGATGAGCGCACGGCCATCGTTTGCCTGACACATGATCCGCGTTTGGATGATATGGCGCTGCTGACGGCGCTGAACTCCGCTGCGTTCTACATCGGCGCCCTGGGTTCGCGGGTCAATACCCAGAAGCGCCGGGAGAACCTGGCGGCGCTGGGCTTGTCGGCGGATGCGATTGCGCGCTTGCACGGGCCGATTGGTTTGCATATCGGCAGCCATACACCGGCGGAGATTGCCCTGTCGTTGATGGCGGAAATTGTCGCGATCAAGAACGGCGTGGCACCGATGCAGAAAAAGCCCCTGGCGGTAGCGGCGCAGTGACCGTTACAGCGATTGTGCTGGCAGCGGGGCAGGGCAGTCGCTTTCGCGCCGAAGCCGGGGCGGATCAAGACAAGTTACTGGCTGCTTGCGTGGGGCTGGATGGCGTTATCCGGCCGGTCATCGAGCAGGTGCTGCGCAACTTGCCTGAGCGTGTTGTAACGCGCTGGCTGGTGACGTCGCCGGGGCGCGGGGAGGTTATCCGCCTGGCAGAGGCTTATGGCTGTCAGGTTGTACTGCTGGACTCGAGCGGGATGGGCGACAGCATTGCGGCCGCGGTCAAGGCCAGCGGTGCAGCGGATGGGTGGCTGGTGGTGTTGGGGGATATGCCGTTTATCCAGTCATCGAGTATCGAGCGGGTTATTGCCAGCGTGGAGGGCATCACTGTGCCGGTATCTGCCGGGCAGTATGGGCACCCGGTGGCTTTCGATCACACGTTTGGGCCGGCGCTGATGGCTCTGAGTGGGGATCGTGGGGCCAAGCCGTTGTTTGCACAAACACAGGTGCGAGAGGTGCAGGTAGATGATCCTGGTGTGCTTTGGGATGTCGATGTGCCGCAACGGTTGAGTTTTACTGCAGGTTAAGTGTGGGAGCTGGCATTCCAAGTAGCCATAAAAAAGCCCCGCCTGATTGCTCAGGCGGGGCTTTTTAGTGGCGGATGGAATCAGACGAGGGGTTTAGGCTCTTCTTCCACGGCCTTGTGCTCTACCGCCTGGGCAGCCGCTGCGGCAGCTGCTTCGGCTTCCTTGCGACGACGACGCACTTCACGCGGGTCGTTCGGCGCACGGCCATTTTCGGTAAGGGCGCTGGCAGGTGCAGCTTCAACCACTGGTGCAGCCACTTCGGCAACCACTGGGGCTTCAACTTCAACCACGGGTGCGGGCTCCACAACCGGCGTCGGCTCAACCACTGGGGCTGGCTCGGCGACGACTTCAGCAACCGGCGTCGGCGCTTCTTCTACCGCAGGGGCAGGCGTTGGCGCTTCAACCGGGGCAGCTGGCTCGGCGGTCCACTGGAAGGCGGTCTGTTCTTCGCGAACTTCACGCACAACCGGGGCGGCTTCTTCGGCAACCGGTGTTTCTACAGCCACTTCAACCACTGGCGCAGGCTCGATAACCGGTGCGGGCTCAACAGCAACCACTTCGGTTTCTGGCTGTGCGTCGCGAACCGGAGCAACTTCCACTTGCGCAACCACTGGGGCTTCGATAGGGGTCGTGGCTTCAACAACTGGCGCTTCCACAACCGGCGCTTCAACCACTGGGGTCTGGACAACGGGTGTTTCTACGGCAGCAGTTTCTTCGACAGCGGCGGTAGCACGCTCGGCTTGCTCGTGAGCCTGGGCTTCAGCAGGTGCGCTGATGACCGAGCTGGCGACGGCAGCGGTAACGGCCAAGCCGGCAGCCAGTTCGGCGCCCGTTGGTTCGTTGCTGGCCGCTTCTGCGTTTTCGCCGGCTTCTTCCGAGCCTTCGATCACGTTGCCGTTGGCGTCACGCTGACGCTCACGACGGTTGCTGCGACGACGCTGGCCACGGGAGCGGCGGCGTGGACGATCGCCTTCGGCGTTGTCCTGGCCGTCTTCCTGCAGTTGCTCTTCGCCGGTCAGTACTTCTTCTTCGCTGGCGGCAGCGGCTTGCTCGGCGCGTGGTTGACGCTCTTCACGCGGCGGGCGCGGCTGGCGCTCTTCACGTGGGGCACGCTCTTCACGCGGCTGGCGCGCCGGGCGTTCTTCGGTGGTTGCGGCAGTGGCAGCAGCGACGGCAGGTGCCGCATCCAGCGGCTCGCGCAGTTCACGCACACGCTCTTCACGCTCGCCCCGCGGCTTGCGATCTTCGCGCGGGGCACGCGGGGTACGTGGTGCGCGCTCTTCACGCGGTGCACGTTCTTCACGGGCTACGGCCGGGGCTTCTTCACGGGCTTCGCGAGGAGCGCGCTCTTCACGGGGGGCGCGTTCTTCACGCGGTGCACGTTCTTCGCGTGGCTTGCGTTCTTCGTCACGGCGGCCGTTGCGGTTGCGGCTCTGCTGGCGGCCGTTGCGACGCTCTTCGTTGCGCGCCGGGCGCTCGGTGGCAGGCTTTTCAACCACAACCGGGGCGGCAGGCTCTTCCTTGGTGGCGAACAGGCTGACCAGCGACTTCACCAGGCCCTTGAACAGGCTTGGCTCAGGCAGGGCGGCCGGTGCGGCAACCGGTGCGGCGGCTTCGGTCGGGACCGGTGCGTTGGCACGTGCCGGTGCAGTCTTGACGGCGGCTTCCTGGCGAACCAGGGTGCGGGTCGCGGCCGCTGGCTGAACTTCTTCCACTTCGGCCGCGGCAGCAGCGATTTCATAGCTGGACTGCCCGCTATGGGCTTCCGGGCTGTCATCACGCAGGCGCTGTACTTCGAAGTGCGGCGTCTCGAGGTGATCGTTCGGCAGGATGACGATACGAGCACGGGTGCGCAGTTCGATCTTGGTGATCGAGTTGCGTTTTTCGTTGAGCAGGAAGGCGGCAACCGGAATCGGCACTTGTGCGCGAACTTCGGCGGTGCGGTCTTTCAGGGCTTCTTCTTCGATCAGGCGCAGGATTGCCAGGGACAGCGATTCAACGTCACGGATGATGCCGGTGCCGTTGCAACGCGGGCACACGATACCGCTGCTCTCACCCAGGGACGGGCGCAGGCGCTGACGGGACATTTCCAGCAGGCCGAAGCGCGAGATGCGGCCGACTTGCACGCGAGCGCGGTCAGCTTCCAGGCATTCGCGGACTTTCTCTTCCACGGCGCGCTGGTTCTTGGCAGGGGTCATGTCGATGAAGTCGATCACGATCAGGCCACCGATGTCACGCAGGCGTAGCTGGCGGGCGATTTCTTCAGCCGCTTCCAGGTTGGTCTGCAGGGCAGTTTCTTCGATGTCGCTGCCTTTGGTCGCACGTGCCGAGTTGATGTCGATGGACACCAGGGCTTCGGTCGGGTCGATGACGATGGAGCCGCCGGAAGGCAGTTCGACTACGCGCTGGAAGGCGGTCTCGATCTGGCTTTCGATCTGGAAACGGTTGAACAGCGGCACGCTGTCTTCGTACAGCTTGATCTTGCTGGCGTACTGCGGCATCACCTGGCGGATGAAGGTCAGGGCTTCGTCCTGGGCCTCAACGCTGTCGATCAGCACTTCGCCGATGTCCTGGCGCAGGTAGTCGCGGATGGCGCGGATAATCACGTTGCTTTCCTGGTAGATCAGGAACGGCGCGGAACGATCCAGGGACGCTTCCTTGATAGCGGTCCACAGTTGCAGCAGGTAGTCGAGGTCCCACTGCATTTCTTCGCTGCTGCGGCCCAGGCCTGCAGTGCGAACGATCAGGCCCATGTCGGCCGGTGCGATCAGGCCGTTCAGCGCTTCGCGCAGCTCGTTGCGCTCTTCGCCTTCGATGCGACGGGAGATACCGCCGGCACGCGGGTTGTTCGGCATCAGGACCAGGTAACGGCCAGCGAGGCTGATGAAGGTGGTCAGGGCGGCGCCCTTGTTGCCACGTTCTTCTTTCTCGACCTGGACGATGACTTCCTGGCCTTCGCTCAGGACGTCCTTGATGTTCACGCGGCCTTCGGGGGCTTTCTTGAAGTATTCGCGGGAGATTTCTTTGAGGGGCAGGAAGCCGTGGCGCTCGGAGCCGAAATCGACAAAGGCAGCCTCAAGGCTTGGTTCGATGCGAGTAATACGGCCTTTATAGATGTTGGCCTTCTTTTGCTCGCGTGCACCGGATTCGATGTCCAGGTCGTAGAGGCGTTGGCCATCTACCAGTGCAACACGCAACTCTTCGGGTTGAGTCGCGTTAATCAGCATTCTTTTCATGTTGTACCGTCGGTTTCCGGGCTGCCGGAAACGGCGTTCGGCACACACGACTTCTCACGGTCGGTGTCAGGTGCGTCAAGAGTGGTTGGCCACTCCAGTGTCCAGCAAAACCTGCCAATTGGGCCGGTATCGCGACGGACGCGTCCTGCTCGTTAGCGGTGGTGACAAAGGCACCACTTCAACAAAAGCTAAGGTCAGGAGGAGGAATCAACCGGCGACTGTGGACGAGATGAAGCGTCTGAAACAAGCCTAGTGCTACACAGTCCGACGGTTGTGCATCTCCACCCTACACGTATCCCTGATAATTCGGGTGCTGCCGCGCGCAGAATCCGCAGCGGGTTGGCATTTACCGTGGGCTCCAATGGGGAGTCCACGCTCATGGCTAAACAAGACTAGGTGTGGGCGACTGCGCTCTCACTCAGCTCTTAACAGGCGTTGTTTCCGAAGCATCTGCCATGGTCTGGCTCAAGACTGACTGCACTTTGTGAACTGGCCGTAAATATCGGCGCAAAACGCGAGTATTCACTCTGCTTTTTGCACTCGCTTCAGGCCTCATGTCACCTGCGCTTGTTACAATCCCGAGCCTTCCAAGGTGGCCGAAGCCCCGTAGGACGGCCTCGCGTCCTGATGAATTGCGATGGTCAGGGCCGGCAATTTGCCGCATGTCCTCTGCCCAGGCCGCTTTTGGCGGCGTTCGCGACTATAGCAGCAATGATTAAGTGCTTCAATTCCATAAAAAATTGTTATCATCGCGGCCATGACGACTACCACCCCCCCGACCCCCAGCGTCCAGCTGCTTGAGGTCTCGCCGGAATATGCCGGCCAACGCATCGACAATTTTCTCCTGGCCCGGCTCAAAGGCGTGCCCAAGACCTTGATTTACCGCATTTTGCGTAAAGGCGAAGTGCGCGTGAACAAGGGGCGGATCAAGCCTGAGTACAAGTTGCAGGCGGGCGATATCGTCCGTGTGCCGCCCGTGCGCGTGCCTGAGCGCGACGAGCCTGTGCCCCTGGCCCAGGGGCTGTTGCAGCGCCTGGAAGCCTCGATTGTCTTCGAAGACAACAAGCTGATCGTGATCAACAAGCCGTGCGGCATCGCAGTTCACGGCGGCAGTGGCCTGAACTTCGGCGTGATCGAAGCCTTTCGCCAGTTGCGCCCGGATGCCAAGGAGCTGGAGCTGGTCCATCGCCTGGACCGTGACACCTCCGGCCTGTTGATGATCGCCAAGAAGCGCAGCATGTTGCGCCACCTGCACACCGCCCTGCGTGGCGACGGTGTGGACAAGCGCTACATGGCGCTGGTGCGTGGCAATTGGGCCAGCTCGATCAAGAGCGTTCGTGCACCGCTGCAAAAGAGCAACCTGCGTTCCGGTGAGCGTATGGTCGAGGTGGACGAGGAGGGCAAAGAAGCCCTGACCCTGTTCAAGGTACTGCGCCGCTTCGGCGACTTCGCCACCATGGTCGAAGCCAAACCGGTCACTGGTCGTACTCACCAGATACGCGTGCACACCCTGCACGCAGGGCACTGCATTGCCGGTGACACCAAGTACGGTGATGAAGGTTTCTCCAAGGAGATCCGCGATCTGGGCGGTAAGCGTCTGTTCCTGCACGCCTACATGCTCACTGTGCCGCTGCCCGATGGTGGCGAGCTGAAATTGCAGGCGCCGGTCGACGAGATGTGGGCCAAGACCGTGGAGCGTTTGAGTGTCGCACCCTGACTACAAACTGCTGATCTTCGATTGGGATGGGACGCTGTGCGATTCCATTGGTCGGATTGTCGAGTCGATGCATATGGCTTCGACTCGCTCGGGTTTTGAGTTGTGCAGCGACATCGCGGTCAAGGGCATCATTGGCCTGGGCTTGCCTGAAGCAATCCGCACGCTTTACCCGCAAATTGCCGACGACGAGCTGATAGCGTTCCGCGAGCACTATGCCGATCACTACATTGCGCTGGAGGCCGAGCCTTCGCCGCTGTTCGACGGTGTGGTGCAGTCGCTGGAGGCCTTGCGTGCCGAGGGCTATCAGCTGGCGGTCGCCACCGGAAAAGCCCGTCGCGGGCTGGATCGGGTGCTCAAGGCGCATGGCTGGGAAGACTATTTCGACATTACCCGTGCGGCTGATGAAACCGCCAGCAAGCCCCATCCTCTGATGCTGGAGCAGATCCTGGATCATTGCGGTGTATCGCCGCGCCAGGCATTGATGGTGGGTGATGCGTCTTTCGACCTGATGATGGCGCGCAATGCTGGCATGGACAGCGTGGCGGTCAGCTATGGCGCCCAGGCTGCCGAGGCGTTGCAGCAATACGAGCCGAGGCTCACGATTGATCATTTTTCTGAATTGCAGGCCTGGCTCAGCCGGGCCCGATAAGTCTTTGCTGGGGTTGATGGCATGAGTGACGAGTGGAAAGCGCCCGAAAAGGCCGAAAGCAGTGATGATAAAAGCTGGAAGCTGCTGGAGAAGACCCTCCTGGCCAGTGTCCAGGAACAGCGTCGTTCGCGGCGCTGGGGGATTTTTTTCAAGCTGCTGACCTTTGTTTACCTGCTTGGGATGCTGGCGCTGTTCAGTCCGCTGATGGATATGGAAAAAAGCGCTACCCGCGGTAGTCACTACACCGCCCTGATTGAGGTGCGCGGTGTGATTGCCGACAAAGAGCCCGCGAGTGCCGACAATATCGTCACCAGCCTGCGCGTCGCCTTCGAAGACCCCAAGGTCAAGGGCGTGATCCTGCGTATCAACAGTCCTGGCGGCAGCCCTGTGCAGTCGGGCTATGTGTATGACGAGATTCGCCGGCTGCGCGCACTCCATCCGGATACCAGGCTCTACGCGGTAATTTCCGACCTGGGCGCCTCGGGGGCTTATTACATCGCCAGTGCCGCTGACCAGATCTATGCCGATAAGGCCAGCCTGGTGGGCTCCATTGGTGTGACGGCGGCCGGTTACGGTTTTGTCGGCACCATGGAGAAGCTGGGGGTGGAGCGTCGCACCTACACCTCGGGTGAGCACAAGGCGTTCCTGGATCCTTTCCAGCCGCAAAAGGCGGATGAAACCGCGTTTTGGCAGAGCGTGCTCGATACCACTCATCGCCAGTTCATTGCCAGCGTCAAGCAGGGCCGTGGTGACCGGTTGAAGGATAAGGATCATCCGGAGTTGTTCTCCGGGTTGGTGTGGTCGGGCGAGCAGGCATTGCCGCTGGGCTTGATTGACGGATTGGGTAGTGCCAGCTCGGTGGCGCGGGATGTGGTTGGCGAGAAGGAGTTGGTGGATTTTACGGTCGAGGAATCGCCGTTTGATCGCTTCTCCAAAAAGCTCGGCGCCAGCGTGGCTGAGAAGCTTGCGCTGTACATGGGCTTCCAAGGCCCGACGCTACGCTGATACCCCGAGCCTGCTGTAGATCAAAAGGTGGGAAGGGGGCTTTCTCCCTCCCACATTTGGCCGGTGGTGTATTTAAGGGATTTGCACGCCCTCAGCGAGCAGCATATCCACCAGCCGAATCAGCGGCAGCCCGACAAGGCTGGTCGCATCCGGCCCTTCGGTGCTTTGGAACAGGCTCACGCCCAGCCCCTCGGCCTTGAAGCTGCCCGCGCAGTCATAGGGCTGCTCGATCCGCAGGTAGCGCTCAATACGCTCTGCATCCAGCTCGCGCATGGTTACCGTGAAAGGCACGCAGTCGACCTGGCAATGCCCTGTGTTGCTGTTGAGTAGTGCCAGCCCGGTAAGAAAGCTCACACGCTTGCCACTGGCCGCCAACAACTGTTCGCGGGCGTTTTCAAAGGTGTGAGGCTTGCCGATGATCCGGCCTTCCAGTGCAGCGACCTGGTCAGAGCCAATGATTAAATGGCCAGGATGGCTGGCGGCGAGGGCGCGGGCTTTTTCTTCGGCCAGGCGCTTTACCAGTTCGATGGCGGATTCGTCCGGGCGGTGGCTTTCGTCGATATCCGGCGAGCTGCAGGTGAAAGGCAGGTGCAGGCGGCTCAGTAATTCCCGGCGATAAACCGAGCTGGACGCGAGTAATAAAGGCAGCATATACGTCTCCTCAAGGCAGTCACCGATTCTAGCGACGCGACCGGCTGACGCACAGGGCTGAATTTCCTTTGACATGGCTGGGTGCATCCCTATAATGCTGCGCCTATGTTGAATGACCCGATTCCACCTCACGTTGACCCGCGCAAATTGGCTGATCGTGGCACCACCCTTCAAGGTGAAGTGCTGCTGGCCGATTTGGAGAGACTCTGCGACCCGCTTTCCGACACTGTCGGTACGGTGCAGGCTAAATTCGTTTTTGAACGAGATGAACGTAAGTCTGTGGTAATCCACAGCTTTATCGACACCGAAGTCAAAATGGTTTGCCAGCGTTGTCTTGAGCTGGTCACCCTGCCGATCCACAGCGAATGCAGTTATGCTGTGGTGAAAGAGGGTGCGAATACCCAGTCGTTGCCGAAAGGTTATGACGTGCTGGAACTGGGCGAAGATCCATTGGATCTGCATGCACTGATCGAGGAGGAGCTTTTGCTCGCCTTGCCCATTGTGCCTGCTCATCATCCGGAAGAATGCCAGCAGCCGGAGGGTCTCGATGACGAGGCCGAGCCGAGCGAGGACGAGGTAACGCGGTCCAACCCGTTCAGTGTATTGGCGCAGTTAAAGCGTGACCCAAACGTTTAGGAGTTAATCAATTATGGCTGTTCAGCAGAACAAAAAATCCCGCTCCGCCCGTGACATGCGCCGTTCGCACGACGCTCTCGAGGCTAGCACCCTGTCCGTGGAAAAGACCACTGGTGAAGTTCACCTGCGTCACCACGTATCGCCAGAAGGCGTATACCGTGGCCGTAAAGTGATCGACAAGGGCGCTGACGAGTAATCACTTGTCTGCCCAAGTCATCGCGATTGACGCAATGGGCGGGGACTTCGGTCCCCGCAGCATTGTTCAGGCCTGCATTGCCAGCCTGTCTGCTACGCCCTCGCTGCACCTGACCCTCGTCGGTCAACCTACCCTTCTTGAAGAACTGATTGCCAGCCATCCGGCGGTGGATCGTGCGCGCCTGACCATTACGCCCGCCAGCGAAACCATCAGCATGGATGAAAAGCCGGCCGCAGCCTTGCGCGGCAAGCCCGACTCTTCAATGCGTGTGGCTCTTGAGCTGCTGCGTGATGGCAAGGTGCAAGCCTGTGTCAGTGCCGGTAATACAGGGGCGTTGATGGCCTTGTCGCGGCATGTGCTCAAGACCTTGCCGGGTATCGACCGCCCGGCGATGGTGGCGGCGATCCCGACGCAGAAGGGCTATTGCCAGTTGCTGGACCTGGGCGCCAATGTCGATTGCAGTGCCGAGCACCTGTTGCAGTTCGCCGTGATGGGCTCGGTGGCCGCTGAAGCGCTGGGCGTAGCCCGGCCAAGGGTTGCCCTGCTGAATATCGGCACCGAGGACATCAAGGGCAACCAGCAGGTCAAGCTGGCCGCCACGTTGTTGCAAGGCGCGCCGGGCTTGAACTACATAGGTTTTGTCGAAGGTGACGGCTTGTACCGTGGTGAAGCCGACGTGGTGGTGTGTGACGGGTTTGTCGGCAACATCCTGCTCAAGTCGAGCGAGGGCTTGGCAACCATGATTGCCACGCGTATCGAAGCCTTGTTCAAGCAGAGCCTGGTATCGCGCATGGTCGGTGCCCTGGCGCTGCCGTTGATGCGCCGCTTGCAGGCCGACCTGGCACCGGCACGGCACAACGGAGCGAGCTTTCTCGGCTTGCAGGGCATTGTGGTCAAAAGCCACGGCTCGGCCGGCGTGCAGGGGTTTCAAAGTGCGATTGCGCGGGCGTTGATCGAGATACAGGAAAACCTGCCGCAACGCCTGCACGGCCGTCTTGAGGATCTGTTGCCTTAGGCGAATTGGTCCGGGAGTGCTTAAATGTGACCGGCCAGTTCAATTGACCATCCAATCTGTCAGTTTCGCGCGCTCCCACCGTTGGAGTGCGCATTTTTGACGACCAGATCATTAGGGGCTTGTTACATGTCTACATCCCTCGCATTCGTCTTTCCAGGGCAGGGTTCGCAGTCCCTCGGCATGTTGGCCGAGCTGGGCGCGCAATACCCGCTGGTCCTGGATACCTTCAAGGAAGCTTCCGATGCCCTGGGTTACGACCTGTGGGCGCTGACCCAGCAGGGGCCGGAAGAGCAGCTCAATCAAACCGATAAAACCCAGCCGGCCATTCTGACCGCTTCGATCGCCCTGTGGCGCTTGTGGCTGGCAGAAGGTGGGGCGCGTCCGGCATTTGTTGCCGGGCACAGCCTGGGCGAATACAGCGCCCTGGTGGCGGCGGGCAGTCTGACCCTTGGTGAAGCGGTCAAGCTGGTCGAGCGTCGTGGCCAGTTGATGCAAGAAGCCGTTCCGGCCGGGCAGGGCGGCATGGCCGCGATCCTGGGCCTGGATGATGCGGTGGTAATCGAGGCCTGCGCCGAAGCGGCGCAAGGTGAGGTGGTCAGCGCGGTGAACTTCAACTCCCCGGGGCAGGTGGTGATCGCCGGCGCCAAGGCGGCTGTTGAGCGCGCCATCGAAGGCTGCAAGGCCCGGGGTGCCAAGCGTGCACTGCCGTTGCCGGTGAGCGTGCCGTCCCACTGCGAACTGATGCGCCCGGCTGCCGAGCGCTTTGCCGAGTCTATCGCGGCCATCAACTGGCAGGCGCCGCAGATCCCGCTGGTGCAGAACGTCAGCGCGGCCGTGGCTGCCGACCTCGACACCCTCAAGCGCGACCTGCTGGAGCAACTGTACAAGCCGGTGCGCTGGGTTGAATCGGTCCAGACCCTGGCTGCCAACGGCGCCAACGAGTTGGTCGAGTGCGGCCCGGGCAAAGTCCTGGCCGGCCTGAACAAGCGCTGCGCCGACGGTGTGTCGACCGCCAACCTCAATACCCCTGAAGCCTTCGCTGCCGCTCGCGCGGCACTGGCCTGAATCCCGTACTTAGGAGAAGCCTGCATGAGTCTGCAAGGTAAAGTTGCACTGGTTACCGGCGCTAGCCGTGGCATTGGCCAGGCCATCGCCCTGGAGCTGGGCCGTCAGGGCGCCGTTGTGATCGGCACCGCCACTTCCGCCTCGGGCGCCGAGCGTATCGCCGCGACCCTGAAGGAAAACGGCGTGCAGGGCACCGGCCTTGAGCTGAATGTGACCAGCGATGAGTCCGTGGCTGCCGTATTGGCCGAGATCACTGCACAGTTCGGTGCGCCGGCGATTCTGGTGAACAACGCCGGTATCACCCGTGACAACCTGATGATGCGCATGAAAGACGACGAGTGGTACGACGTGGTCGATACCAACCTGAACAGTCTGTTCCGCCTGTCCAAGGGTGTTTTGCGCGGCATGACCAAGGCGCGTTGGGGCCGAATTATCAATATTGGCTCCGTAGTGGGTGCCATGGGCAACGCAGGCCAAGTAAACTACGCTTCCGCCAAGGCCGGTCTGGAAGGTTTCAGCCGTGCACTGGCACGTGAAGTCGGTTCGCGGTCGATTACGGTCAACTCGGTGGCCCCAGGGTTCATCGACACCGATATGACCCGCGAACTGCCGGAAGCACAGCGTGAAGCGTTGCTGACGCAGATTCCGCTGGGCCGTCTGGGCCAGGCTCAAGAGATCGCGAATGTGGTCACTTTCCTGGCATCCGACGGTGCGGCATACGTGACTGGGGCTACAATCCCGGTGAACGGCGGGATGTACATGAGTTAAATTGTGACGGATCGCTTCAAAAAAATGTCATACGAGCTGTCTAAAATCCGTTATAAAGCTGCAACTTAATTTATAGGCAGGTGGCCGACCGGGTACAGGGTGAAGCTTTCAGTTGAAAAGCTGAAATGGCTTTCTATACACTTACCCACTGGCCAGCTGCCTGAATTTGTCCATTAGGAGTTAAACAAGGTATGAGCACCATCGAAGAGCGCGTCAAGAAAATCGTTGCCGAGCAACTGGGCGTTAAGGAAGAAGAAGTGGTCAACACTGCTTCCTTCGTAGAAGACTTGGGTGCCGATTCCCTTGACACCGTTGAGCTGGTGATGGCTCTGGAAGAGGAATTCGAGACCGAAATCCCGGACGAAGAAGCTGAAAAAATCACTACTGTTCAAGCTGCCATCGACTACGTTACCAGCCACCAGGCGTAATAGTTTGTAGTCGTCGCTTGCTGTCAGGGAAAAACCGCACTGCTGTAACGGCGTGCGGTTTTTTCTTTAGGCGGTGATGAAAAGTAAGCTGCGAATCGAAGTGTCGTCATTAGAAAAAGGAGAGTGCTGTGTCGCGTAGACGCGTCGTAGTCACCGGTATGGGTATGTTGTCGCCACTGGGTACGGATGTGCCGAGCAGTTGGCAGGGCATTCTGGCTGGCCGCAGTGGTATTGGTCTGATCGAACACACGGACCTTTCTGCCTATTCCACCCGTTTTGGCGGCTCGGTAAAGGGCTTCAATGTCGAGGAATATCTCTCGATCAAAGAATCCCGCAAGCTCGACCTGTTCATTCAATACGGCTTGGCAGCCGGTTTTCAGGCGGTGCGCAACGCCGGCCTGGAAGTCACCGACGCCAACCGTGACCGCATCGGCGTGGCCATGGGTTCGGGGATTGGCGGTTTGACCAATATCGAAGAAACCAGCCGCACGCTGCACGATTCCGGCCCGCGTCGAATTTCACCGTTCTTCGTGCCCGGCTCGATCATCAATATGATTTCCGGCTTCCTGTCCATCCACCTGGGTGCACAAGGGCCTAACTACGCCATCGCAACGGCGTGCACCACGGGCACCCACTGCATCGGCATGGCGGCGCGCAACATCGCTTATGACGAAGCGGATGTGATGATCGCCGGTGGCGCTGAAATGGCCGCCTGCGGCCTGGGCATGGGTGGCTTCGGTGCATCCCGTGCGTTGTCGACCCGCAATGACGAGCCCACCCGAGCCAGCCGTCCGTGGGACAAGGGCCGTGATGGCTTCGTGCTGTCTGACGGCGCCGGTGCCCTGGTGCTGGAAGAGTTGGAGCACGCCAAGGCGCGTGGCGCCACCATCTACGCCGAGTTGATCGGCTTTGGCATGAGCGGCGATGCCTATCACATGACGTCGCCACCGTCCGACGGTGCCGGTGCTGCGCGCTGCATCACCAATGCACTGCGCGATGCGAAGGTCAACCCTGACCAGGTGCAGTACATCAACGCCCATGGTACTTCGACGCCGACCGGCGACCTGGCGGAAGCCGAAGCCATCAAGTCGGTGTTCGGTGAACATGCCTACAAGCTGGCGGTCAGTTCCACCAAGTCCATGACCGGCCACCTGTTGGGTGCGGCGGGCGCGGTCGAGGCGATCTTCAGTGTAATGGCGATCAAGGATCAGGTCGCTCCGCCGACCATCAACCTTGATGAGCCGGACGAAGGCTGCGACCTGAACTTCGTGCCCCACGAAGCGCAACCGATGCCGATCGACGTGGTGATCTCCAACTCGTTCGGGTTTGGTGGCACCAACGGCTCCCTGGTGTTCCGCCGGTTTGCCGAGTGATGCACAGCTGGGTCGACGGTCAGCCGGCGGGCAGCGTGCCCCTGAAAGATCGTGGCCTGGCGTATGGCGATGGGATATTCGAGACCATCGCCGTCAAGGCCGGGCAGCCGTTGCTGCTCGACCGTCACCTGCAACGCCTGGAAGAGGGTTGCAGGCGCTTGGCACTGGTGGCGGATCACGGGTTGATTCGCAACGAAGTGCTTGGCTTCGCCGCCGCGCTGGGTGACGGTGTCCTCAAGTTGATCCTCACCCGTGGCGACAGCCTGCGCGGTTATGGCATCAACCCTGGCGCCCCGGTGCGTCGTATCTTGCAGGGCAGTGCGCCCGCTATTTACCCGCCCGCCCATGCAATCGAAGGCATCCGCCTGTTCCCCTGTACCACGCGCTTGGCTGAGCAGCCGCTGCTGGCCGGTCTCAAGCACCTCAACCGCCTGGAGCAAGTGATCGCCCGTGCCGAATGGCAAGATACCGAACATGCCGAAGGCTTGATGCTGGATATGTCCGGGCGGGTGATCGAAGGCGTGTTCAGCAACCTGTTCCTGGTGCGCAACGGCTTGTTACTAACCGCTGATCTGACCCGTTGCGGCGTGGCCGGGGTGATGCGCGCCGAGCTGCTGGCCCAGGCACAAGCGCTGGGCGTCCCGGTGGTCGTGGCCGACATCAATATTGAGCAGTTGCAGCAGGCCGATGAAGTCTTTGTCTGCAACAGCGTATATGGCATTTGGCCGGTGCGTGGATGCGCTGCGATGAGCTGGCCGGTTGGGCCGCTCACCCGTAAACTGCAGGGTATTGTTCGCGCGCTATTGGATATTTGAGTTGATACGAAAACTGGTGTTACTGCTGCAGATCAGCCTGGTCTCGGCAGCGTTGCTCGTGGGCTTTTCGGCCTGGAAACTCGACTCTGCCCTCAAGCAGCCCCTGAAGCTGCCTCAGGAGCAGTTGCTCGACGTGCCGGCTGGCGCTACCCCAACGGGTACTTTCAATCGTCTGGAAGCCGACGGTGTACTCGACGATGCATTCTGGTTACGCCTGTACTGGCGCTTCAACCTTGAAGGCCAGCCACTGCACAGCGGCGAATACCGCATGACACCCGGCCTCACTGCCGAAGGCTTGATCGGCCTGTGGCAGCGCGGCGAGGTGGTGCAATACAGCCTGACCCTGGTGGAGGGCTGGAATTTCCGCCAGGTGCGCACCGCCCTGGCCAAGCATGAAAAAATCGTTCAGACCCTTCCTGGCCTGACTGACAGCGAAGTGATGGACAAGCTCGGCCATGCGGGTGAGTTTCCGGAAGGGCGTTTCTTCCCTGACACCTACCGTTTTGTACGCGGCATGACCGATGTCGAATTCCTGAAAAAAGCCTACAACCGCCTGGACGATGTGCTCGCCCAGGAGTGGAGCAAGCGTGCCGACGATGCGCCGTACACCGACCCTTATCAGGCACTGATCATGGCGTCCCTGGTGGAAAAGGAGACCGGCGTGCCGCAAGAGCGTGGGCAGATTGCCGGTGTGTTCGTGCGCCGCATGAAGATCGGCATGATGCTGCAGACTGATCCCACCGTGATTTACGGCCTGGGTGAGCGCTACAACGGCAAGTTGACCCGCGCCCACCTCAAGGAAGCCAACCCCTACAACACCTATATGATCGCCGGCCTGCCGCCCACGCCTATTGCGATGGTCGGTCGCGAGGCGATCCATGCAGCGCTGAACCCGGTGCCGGGCAGCAGCCTGTATTTTGTCGCCCGTGGCGACGGTAGCCATATTTTCTCGGATAACCTGGATGCCCATAATGCCGCCGTGCGCGAGTTCCAGCTCAAGCGGCGTGGCGATTACCGCTCCAGCCCGGCGCCGGTGGTGAAACCGCTGGAAGATGCAACCGCACCTGCCGAGGCACCGATTGAGCCCGCGCCGGACAGTACCGCGCCGCAAAGCCCGCAATGACTCTGACTAAGGACTGCCTGTGACTGGCTTGTTTATTACCCTGGAAGGCCCGGAAGGTGCCGGTAAAAGCACGAACCGCGACTACCTGGCCGAGCGCCTGCGTGCGCAGGGCGTCGAAGTGGTGCTGACCCGCGAGCCGGGCGGTACGCCGCTGGCCGAGCGTATACGCGAAGTGCTGTTGGCCCCGGGTGATGAGCCAATGAACCCGGACACCGAGCTGCTGCTGGTATTTGCCGCCCGAGCCCAACACCTGGCCGAAGTGATTCGCCCCGCGCTGGCACGCGGCGCCGTGGTGATTTGTGATCGGTTCACGGATTCCACCTACGCCTACCAGGGCGGTGGCCGAGGCTTGTCAGTAGAGCGTATCGCCACCCTTGAAACCTTCGTACAGGGCGATGTGCGTCCGGATTTGACCCTGCTGTTCGATCTGCCCGTGGAAGTGGGTATGGCCCGCGCCAGCGCTCGCGGTCGCCTGGATCGTTTCGAACTGGAAGGCCCGGTATTTTTCGACGCGGTGCGCAGCGCTTTCCTGCAGCGCGCCAAGGCTGAGCCGGCGCGTTATTACCTGCTCGATGCGGCGCAGCCGTTGAACCAGGTGCAACAGGCCATCGACGCGCTGTTGCCGACTCTGCTGGAGCGCACTCGTGGCTGAGTCCTACCCGTGGCAGGACAGCCTGTGGCAGCAACTGGCCGGTCGTGCCCAGCACGCCCATGCCTATTTGCTGCATGGTCCCGTGGGCATCGGTAAACGTCACCTCGCCGAGCGCTTGATGGCTAGCCTGTTGTGCCAGCGCCCGGTCAATCTGCAGGCGTGTGGCGAGTGCAAATCCTGCCTGCTGCTCAAGGCTGGCAGTCACCCGGACAACTATGTGCTGGAGCCCGAGGAAGCCGACAAGGCGATCAAGGTCGACCAGGTACGCGACCTCGTCAGCTTCGTAGTGCAGACCGCGCAGATGGGCGGGCGCAAAGTGGTGCTGATCGAGCCAGTCGAGGCGATGAACATCAACGCCGCCAACGCCTTGCTCAAAAGCCTTGAAGAACCGTCCGGCGACACCGTGCTGTTGCTGGTGAGCCATCAGTCCAGCCGTTTGTTGCCGACGATTCGCAGCCGCTGCGTACAGCAGGCGTGCCCGTTGCCGAGCGAGGCCATGAGCCTGCAATGGCTGGCGCAGGCGTTGCCGGAGTGCACCGAGCAGGAACGGGTCGAGTTGTTGACCCTGGCGGCCGGTTCACCCCTGGCAGCCGTGAAGCTGCAAGCCCAGGGCGTGCGTGAGCAACGAGCACTGGTTGTGGAGGGTGTGAAGAAGCTGCTCAAGCAGGAGCTGTCCGCCACGCAACTGGCCGAAAGCGCCTGGAAGGATATTCCCCTGCTGCTGTTGTTCGACTGGTTCTGCGACTGGTCCAGCCTGATCCTGCGCTACCAACTGACCCAGGATGAAAACGGCCTTGGCCTGGCGGATATGCGCAAGGTGGTGCAATACCTGGCGCAGAAAAGTGCCCAGGACAAAGTGCTGAACATCCAGGACTGGATTCTTGCTCAGCGCCAGAAGGTACTCGGCAAGGCCAACCTCAACCGCGTGCTGTTGCTTGAGGCGCTGCTGGTGCAGTGGGTTAGTCTGCTCGGGCGCCGTTAATTTTCGGGGCCGACAGGTGTATGGTTGGCCAGACCCTTTTCGTGAATTAAGCCCTGACTTCCTATGCTCGTAGATTCCCATTGCCATCTTGATCGCCTTGACCTTGCCCAGCACGGCGGTTCCCTCGACGCCGCCCTTGAAGCTGCACGCCAGCGTGGGGTAGGGCACTTTCTGTGCATCGGCGTCAGCGCTGAAAACGCCGGTGACGTCAAAGCCCTGGCTGATCGCTACGCCGATGTGGATTGCTCGGTGGGCATCCACCCGCTGGACCTCAAGCCCGGCGAAGCCCCGGCTCTGGATTGGCTATTGGGCGAACTCAACCATCCACGGGTGGTGGCCATTGGCGAAACCGGCCTGGACTACCACTACGAGCCTGAAGCCGCCGAGTTGCAGCAGGCCTCTTTCCGCCTGCACTTGCAAGCCGCCCAGCAGACCGGCAAGCCGGTGATCGTCCACACCCGGGGTGCCCGCGCCGATACCTTGACCTTGCTGCGCGAAGCCGCGCTGCCGCAGGCCGGTGTGTTGCATTGTTTTACCGAAGACTGGGACATGGCCAAGGCTGCTCTGGACCTGGGGTTCTATATTTCCCTGTCGGGTATCGTCACCTTTCGCAACGCCGACGCGCTGCGCGACGTGGCTCGCCAAGTGCCAGCCGATCGCCTGCTGGTGGAAACCGACTCGCCGTACCTGGCACCTATTCCCCATCGCGGCAAGCCAAACCTGCCTGAATATGTGCGTGACGTGGCCGATTACTTGGCGATGCTGCGCGGCGAGTCGTACGAGCGCTTCGCCGAGCAGACCACCGAAAACTTCAAACGCCTGTTTCCGTTGGCTCATGTAGCCGGATAGCACGGCTGAATCGCAGGCAAAAAAAACCCGGGTTCTGGGGGGTGAATCCGGGCTAAGACCATTAGGAGTAAAACAAGGGCACGCAGTCCGTCGGTACCCAGGTCGTCGCGTCACTTGGGGGAGATGTCGCGGCGACAGTTGAAGTATTGATCAGTATCCGATTCAGTCCAGTCAGATCTGATCGTTTTTTAAACAGATTTGGAATACGCCCGCTTAGCTTGAGTTCTCATTGAGCAGGTGGGCAGCTTCAAGTGGTGCGTCTATTTCTGACTGATATCGATAAAAACGTTGGCGTATTGAAAGTTAAGTGCATCGCGGGTTCACATAGACATTGCCCAACGACCGTTCAGTCGGGATAATCCCTCGCATCGGGTAAATCGTATCGCCACGTATCTGTGGCCCTGCGCAACCCTCCCTATTCCGACCTTTGCAGACTTCTTCCTCATGCACAAAGAACCCCGTAAGGTCCGTGAGTTTCGCCGCCGTGAGCAGGAAATTCTCGACACCGCACTCAAGTTATTCCTCGAACAGGGCGAAGACAGCGTCACGGTAGAGATGATTGCGGATGCCGTGGGTATCGGCAAGGGCACCATCTACAAGCACTTCAAATCCAAGGCCGAGATCTACTTGCGCCTGATGCTCGACTACGAGCGCGACTTGAACGAGCTGCTGCACTCGGCCGATGTCGACAAGGACAAGGAAGCGCTGTCTCGCGCTTACTTCGAATTCCGTATGCGTGACCCGCAGCGCTACCGCCTGTTCGACCGCCTGGAAGAGAAGGTGGTCAAGGGGCACCAGGTGCCGGAAATGGTCGAGGAGCTGCACAAGATCCGCGCCTCGAACTTCGAACGCCTGACCCTGCTGATCAAGGGGCGCATCAGTGAAGGCAAGCTTGAAGACGTGCCGCCGTATTTCCACTACTGCGCCGCCTGGGCCCTGGTGCATGGCGCCGTGGCGCTGTATCACTCGCCGTTCTGGAGCAATGTGCTGGAGGACCAGGAAGGTTTCTTCCAGTTCCTGATGGACATCGGCGTGCGCATGGGTAACAAGCGCAAGCACAGCACTGAACTGCCTGGCCCTGAAAAAGGTGATGAGACCCCGGCTACGTAAGTTATTCGCTGCAGTGATGGGGCAATGATTTACTGCCAGGGGTATTAACCCAGGAATATACTCAGGCAAGGACCTTGCTAAAAGCTGATTTATGAGTCAGTTTTTAGTGCGCCCGAATTATCTTCTGCCGGAGTGATCCATGATCGTTGATCGTCAAGGCAGGCGTTTTCGCAATTTGCGGATCAGCCTGACCTCAGCCTGCAATTACGCGTGTACCTACTGCGTGCCTGACGGCAAGCGGCTGGTGGCTGCCCAGGACGAACTCTCGGCCGCGGCCATGGCCCGGGGCGTGGCTTACCTGATTGAAGCGGCGGGCATCGAACGCCTGCGCATCACTGGCGGCGAACCGCTGGTGAGCCCCAAGCTGGAAGCGTTCATGGACGCGGTAGGGCAGATGGGCCTCAGCGACATCAGCCTCACGACCAACGGCCAATTGCTGGCGCGCAAACTGCCGTTGCTGGTGGATGCCGGCATTCGGCGTATCAATGTCTCCCTCGATACCCTGGATGCCGATGCCTTTCGCAGCATCGCCCGTGGCGGCGACCTGGCCACCGTGCTCGATGGCATGGACCAGGCCAGCGCGGCCGGCATCAAGATCAAGGTCAACATGGTGCCATTGCGTGGCCAGAACCTGGATCAGGTGATGCCTCTGCTCGATTACTGCCTGGAGCGTGGCTACGAGCTGCGCTTTATCGAATTGATGCGCATGGGGCACCTGGCGAAAGACTCCAACGCGTTCCTCCAGCAATTTGTCAGCTTGCAGCAATTGCTCAGCCTGATCGGTGAGCGCCACGAATACCTGCAAGCCAACGCGCCCGTTGACGCTACCGCCGTACGCTACGAAGTACCGGGCAAAGGCTTCTTCGGCGTGATCGCCAACGAAAGTGTACCGTTCTGTCGTACGTGTTCGCGGTTGCGGTTGTCCTCCACGGGCTGGCTGCATGGTTGCTTGTCCTCAAGCAATCGCCACTACGTCGGTGACTTGCTTGATCAACCGCGCCACCAGGCATTGCCGGCCTTGCAGGGCTTGTTGATGAAGGCGCTGGGCGACAAGCAGGAAGTGGCGTTTTCGGGCGGCGCGACGATCATGAAGATCATTGGCGGCTAAGGTCGCGCATGCCTCAATGTGTTGTCCTTCAAGCTGGCGCAGAACCTGCATCTCACGCCCATTCGCCGGTTTTCCGTCACCGGCTTCTGGAGGATTAGGATGCGTAGTCTGGTTTTACTGCTGGCGGCGTTGGCCCTGAGTGGTTGTATGACCGTCAGCGATATGGCCGAAGGCACTCGCTATCAGATGAGCGATGCCGGGCTGCTGGACCATAGCGACACCCGGCGTACGGCCTCGGTGCGCATACAGCCGGATTCCTTTGTATTTATCGCCCAGGGCGCCTTCGTGCCGCCGGGCAGCGCGTACCCGCGACCCAACGTGGTCGCCGAGGAAGCGTTCAACGGTTTCGTCGAATATTTCCCCATGGTCCGTCGTGCCCGCCAACCCGAAGGTCTCGAGCAGGCCATGGCCGAAGCCCGCGAGGCGGGGGCTCACTACCTGCTGTATTGCCGTTTTGCGGCAGCCGATGACCGTATCGGCAATGCCGATGAGTGGACCGACCAGCAAGCTCTGGACCGCCTGGGGCTGGACAGCGGTGTGATCCAGGTCATGTTGATCGAGACCAGCACCCAGTATTTGATTGATACTGCACGTATTCGCAGTCGTGGCGGTTTACTGACGTTCCACGACACATCGCCACAAGATCTGATTGCCCGCCCCCTGGCGCAATACGCCCGAGGCTTGCTGGGCATGAGCAATCAGTAGACCTGAGGAGAAGCCCCATGACCGATTCCGCCAGGGCCAATGACCTATTGGCCCAACTGCCCAAGGGCAAGGGGCCGGCACCGGTGCATCTGTGGAATCCGGATTTTTGCGGCAACATCGACATGCGCATTGCCCGCGACGGCACCTGGTTTTACCAGGGCACGCCTATCGGGCGAAAGCCGATGGTCAAACTGTTTTCCAATATCCTGCGCCGAGACGGCGATGATTATTTCCTGGTGACGCCGGTAGAGAAAGTCGGCATCAGCGTCGATGATGCGCCATTTGTGGCGGTAACCCTGGACGTGCAAGGGCTGGGCGAAAGCCAGGTATTGCGCTTTACCACCAACGTCGACGAGCAGGTCGAGGCCGGCCTCGAACACCCCTTGCGGGTGGTGACGGACCCTGTCACCCAGGAACCTGCACCCTACGTGCGAGTTCGTACCAACCTTGAAGCCCTCGTGCATCGCAACGTGTTCTACCAATTGGTGGAGCTGGCGGTGACTCGTCCGATCAACGGTCAGAACTGGCTTGGCGTATGGAGTGCAGGGGAGTTTTTCCCCATCGGCCTGGAACCCTGAGGCTGATTTTGCCTTCACCCTGAAATAATCTCCTTGCTGTAAATGCCTGCTTTCGGTTATCAATTTGTACATGATTAGACATGTTCGATTTGATAAGAAAAAACGCGTCGTCGACGAGCTCATCCGCCGTATCGAAGGTGGGGTCATGGCCGACGGTTTGCTATTGCCAGGTGAGCACCAGTTGGCCGAGGAGTTTGCGGTCAGCCGTGGCACGCTGCGCGAAGCGCTGGCCGAGCTAAAGCGCCGTAACTATATCGCCACCCAGAGTGGCGTCGGCTCCATCGTCACCTTTGATGGCATGGTCCTCGACCAACGCAGCGGTTGGGCCCAGGCCCTGGCAGACACGGGGGCTCAGGTGAGCACCGACGTGCTGCGTTTCGAAGCGGTGACGCGCCCGGACCTGTTCAGCCGTTTCGGCACCGATCAATTTATTGCCCTGGATCGCCGCCGGAACACGGCCGATGGCGTTGCGGTGTCTCTGGAGCGTTCGTTGATGCCAGCAGTGGGTGGCCTGGAAAGCCTGCCCCGCATTGGCCTGATCGATGATTCCCTGACCATCACCCTGGCGGCCTACGGTTATGTGGGCGCCGAAGGCGACCAGTGGATCGGCGCCGAGCCCCTGAGCGATGAAGATGCTCAATTGCTCGGGCGCGCTGCCGGCACGGTATTTCTCAAGGCTTCGCGCACCACCTACGACCGTCGCGAACGCTTCATGGAGCATGTCGAAAGTTTGCTCGACCCGCTGCACTTTCGCCTGCATCTGCAGTTTGGAGCTGCCAAATGACCCGGGAAGACCGCGCACTCGGTGCCTTCTACGGCTTGGCCCTGGGCGACGCCCTGGGTATGCCCACACAATCCTTGAGCCGCGAACAGGTGAAAGCGCGCTTCGGAGCCATCACCGCCCTGGAAGACGCCGACGCCGACCAGCCCATTGCACCGAACATGCCCGCCGGTTCCATTACCGATGACACCGAGCAGGCCATCCTGGTCGCTGAGTTGCTGGTGCAAGGCCAAGGCCAGATCGAACCTGCCGTGCTTGCCCGGCGCCTGATCGACTGGGAAGCGGGAATGCGCGCCAAGGGTTCCCAGGACCTGCTCGGGCCGTCGACCAAACGGGCGATCGATATGATCCTTGCTGGCCATACGCCGCAAGAGTCCGGACGCTACGGCACCACCAATGGTGCGGCCATGCGCATCACCCCGGTGGGCATCGCCGCCGATGTCAGCGAGACAGCCTCGTTTATCCAGGCGGTGATCCAGGCTTGCCAGGTCACCCATAACACCAGCCTGGGTATCTCCAGTGCCGCGGCCGTGGCGGCGGTGGTCTCCGCCGGCATCAATGGCGTGGACCTCGGCGAAGCCTTGAACATCGGCATTCAGATTGCCCAGCAGGCTGAAAGCCATGGCCACTGGGTGGCCGGTGGACGCATTTCCACTCGCATCAGTTGGGCTCGCACCCTGAGTGTCGGCAGCGATGACAAGGCCCTGTTTGCCGATTTGCTCTACGAATTGATCGGGACGTCTGTTGCCTCGCAAGAGTCGGTGGTGGTGTCGTTCGCCTTGGCGCAGCAAGTCGCGTCCGGCGATATGAATGCCTTCGAAGCACTGTGCCTGGCCGCCAGCCTGGGGGGCGACACCGACACGATCGCCGCGATCCTGGGGGCCATGCTCGGCGCGTGCCTGGGGATGCAGTGCTGGCCAGAGGCGCTGATCGAGCAGGTCAAGCAGGTCAATGGCCTGGACTTGCAGCCGCTGGTCCAAGCGTTATTGGCCTTGCGATAAACACGGAACTAAATGTGGGAGCTGGCTTGCCTGCGACAGCGGTTTTCCAGTGGCTGCTGGGCTGGTTGACACACCCCAATCGCAGGCAAGCCAGCTCCCACATTAAAAAGCGTTGAGTCAGGAAGACTGGATAAAGATTCGACTCGCTGCCACAACCACAACAATACAGGCACCAGGAGCACCCCTTCATGAGCAGCACCTCTAGTGGCCAAAGCGCCGGGCAGTTGGAAACACGCGGCATCGAGCCGGTCCCGGAAGGCGAGTGCAACGGCCATCCGCTGCAACTGTTCTGGGTATGGTTTGCCGCCAATATCAGCATCCTCGGCTTGCCGCTCGGTGCGACGTTGGTCGCGTTTCGGGGCCTGGCCATCTGGCAGGCGATCATCGTCGCAATCCTTGGCGCAGCGGGTTCCTTCGCGGTAGTGGGCATCATCTCCATCGCCGGCCGTCGTGGTCGCGCGCCCAGCCTGACGTTATCCCGCGCTATCTTTGGCGTACGCGGCAATATCGGCCCGACGGTGGTCTCGCTGATGTCGCGCCTGGGTTGGGAAACCGTCAACACCACCACGGCCGCCTTTGTGTTGCTGTCCTTGTGTTCGATCCTGTTCGGTTCGGCGGTAGAGGCGAAAAGCGCCCCCGTACTCACGTTGATCTTCATCGCCATCTTTGTACTGCTGACCCTGGCGGTATCCGGCCTCGGCCACGCCACGCTGCTGGTGATCCAGAAGTGGGCCACCTATGTATTTGGCGGTTTGAATATCCTGGTGGGCGGCTTTCTGTGTGCCACTATCGACTGGAGCGCGGTGTTCAATGCCACACCTGCGCCGTTGAGCGCGATGATCATCGGCGTCGGCACCATGGCCGCCGGCACCGGCATTGGGTGGGCCAACGCCGGTGCCGATATGTCGCGCTACCAGCACCGCAGCGTCAAGGCTGTGCGCCTGGTGGCCAGCGCCGCCTTTGGCGCGGGCATCCCGCTGGTGTTGCTGATTACCCTTGGTGGCCTGCTGTCGGTGGGTAACGACGACCTGGCGTCGGCCACCGACCCCATCATCGCGATCCGCGACATGCTGCCCACCTGGATGGCGGTGCCTTACCTGATCACCGCATTCGGCGGGCTGTTGCTGTCGAACAATCTGTCGGTATATTCGGCCGGCCTTACCACCCTGACCCTGGGTCTGAAGGTCAAGCGCGTGCACGCGGTGATTGTCGATATCGTGGCGATCTTCGCCGGTTCCATCTATTTCATGCTGATCGCCGACAGCTTCTATGGCCCGTTCATCACCTTCATTTCGTTGCTGGCGGTGCCGATTACGGCGTGGGTCGGGATCTTCGTGGTCGACCTGATACACCGGCATTACTACAGCCCCAAGGACTTGCTGGATGTCAGTCCGAGCAGCGCTTACTGGTATCGCGGCGGTGTGGAGTGGCGTGCCTTCGGCGCCTGGGCCGTGGCTATCGTGCTGGGGTTCTGCTTCACCACCATCGGCACCACCGCGCAAAATATCTGGTTCGCCGGGCCGCTGTCCGACTCCTGGTTGGGCCACAACGGCCTGGGCTGGGTCGTCACCTTCCTGGTCGCAGGCGGCCTTTATGCGGTACTGGGCGGCGCGTCTGATCGTCGCCCGGCTTTGGTAGAGGGTACCCATGCCTAGATTGCTGCATACCGGCCAGGTCATTGTCGACTTGGTCATGGCCCTCGACACCCTGCCGGCAACTGGCGGTGACGTACTGGCCAAATCTGCCAGTTTCGAAGCGGGCGGTGGCTTCAACGTCATGGCGGCGGCGCGGCGCAATGGGATGTCGGTGGTCTACCTTGGGCGCTACGGCAATGGCCGGTTTGGTGACTTGGCTCGCGCCGCGATGCAGGCTGAAAAGATTGAAATGGCATTGACTGCGAGCAACGAGAAGGACACTGGTTTGTGTGTGTCCCTGACCGAGGCCACCACTGAGCGTACGTTCATTTCCCATATCGGCGCCGAAGGCGAATTGAGTGCCGAAGATTTGGCCAGGATCGTCCCGCTCGCCGATGACTACGTGTACGTCAGTGGCTACAGCCTGCTCCTTGAGGGCAAGGCGCAGCCGTTGATCGACTGGCTGCTGGCGCTGCCGCGAGAGATCGTAGTGGTGTTCGATCCTGGACCGCTGGTCAAGGCGCCGGATTCAGTCTTGATGCGTGCGTTGTTGCCACGTATCGATATCTGGACCAGCAATGGCCCGGAAGCTCTGGCGTTTACCGGTGCCCTTGAGATCGCCGCGGCGTTGCCTGCGTTGAGTCGACATCTGCCTGCGCAAACCTTGCTGGTCGTACGTGATGGGCCCAATGGTTGCTGGGTAGGGCGCACGGCTGGAATTGAACATGTACCCGGTTTCAAGGTGCAAGCGGTCGACAGCAACGGTGCGGGGGATGCGCACGCAGGGGTGTTTATTGCCGGCTTGGCGCAGGGCTTGAAACCTGTCGAGGCGGCGCGTCGAGCGAATGCTGCGGCGGCGTTGGCGGTGACGCGTTGGGGGCCGGCCACATCACCTGCCACTGCCGAGGTCGATGCACTACTCAGGGAATAAACACACGTCAAAATGTGGGAGGGGGCTTGCTCCCGATAGCGGTGTATCAGCCAGCTTATCTATAGCTGGCCCACCGCAATCGGGGCAAGCCCCCTCCCACATTTTGAATCTATGTTTAGCCTGCTTTTTTCAACGCCTGGATCAATTCATGTTTACGCATGGTCGAGCGGCCCGGAATGTTCTTGGCTCGCGCCTCCTTCATCAGGCCCTCCTTGGTTTGCGTACCCAACGAAGCCCCACTGCTGCGCGGGTGCCCCTCACGGCTAGCTGCCGCACGCTTGGCCGACTCCTGCCGATCCTGGGATTTCTTCGCCGGCGCTTTATGCTGGCCCGAGCCGCCGGCCTTTTCACCGCCGCCGGACTGCTTGTTGACGGTGGCCCAGGCCCGGGCTTCGGCTTCTTCCTTGGACAATCCCTTGTGCTCATAACTGTCTTCGATATGAGCGGCCTTGCGTTTCTGTTCGGCGGTGTATTTGGCTTTGCTTCCACGAGGCATCGCTAAAACTCCTTCTGGCCCCGGTCGCAGGGCCAGACCAGAAATGACTTACCGAGGGCCTGCACCGTCGAGCTTGCGGGCCTCATCCACACCCGAGGCGGTGAGCTTGATCGGCAGGTTCAACGAGTATTCACCGGCGTCGTCGGTGGTCACATGCCCATCCTTGATCAGCCCGCGGTCTTGCAGAAACGCCAAGACACTGGCGACTTCTTTCTCACCGCGGTAGTTGTCCAGTACCTCCTTGCCCAAGCCCTGGGGGTGAGCGTGCAGCAGGCGGGTGAGGACTTCTTTTTCAAGGTTTCTATCGACGTTCATGTGTACCTCTTCACTGGGAAATGATCGGGTGTTTGTGTTGCCAGGGATGTATCAAGGCGCTGGTTGTTTCGGTGCACCTGGCAGATTCGAGTCGTCGCCTTTATTGATCTTCGGCTCATTGACCGAAGGGCCCATTTTGCCGTTGCCGACCGCAGCCGGGGCCTGGCGCTGGGTATCATGGCCCTGGGTGTGAGGGTCGGCGCCGTTGGTGTTATCGATGATCGCGCCGCCGTTGGTATCCAGGCCAGTGCCCATGGATTTCTGCGATTCAGTCGTCGCGTCGGGCGTTGGGTCGGTGGGGCCGGTCGACGAAGTCGCCGCAAAGGCGCTCAGGGACGCCGCGGACAGGAGGCCGGTGAGGGCGAGGGCAGCAAATTTGGAGTTTTTCATGAGGGTGTCTCCATATGATTAATGTCCTTACCCTTTATTGGTCAGCCACCCTTTGCTGTTCGTGCCTTGATGGCGACGAACGGTATCAGTTCACCTGTATCACTTTATGTATCGATACTCGCCGCACGATCAAGCGCGCCACGGTGATCGACCAGTTCAGTGCGGCGATGACCAGTACGCTCAACAGCATCGTCGACAGGCCGAATTCGACAATCATTTTGCCCGCGAGCCATGGAAACCCGAAGACGCCGATAAAGTACGCCAGGCTGAACAGCAATAACGCCTGGGACATGGTGCCGCTGGGTGCTTCACTGGCCACCAGCCCATTGATCACCGAGTACGTCAGGCCATACCCGACCCCCAGCGTGGCGGCAGCCACCAGATAGCTGAAGTTACCGCTCACCCCGAACGCGAATAGCGCAACCGCGCCAAACATGACGCCGGACAATACGCACGCAGCCTGATAGGCATCACGCTTGACCACAAAGCCGGCGATCAACAGCCGGCTGGTAATCGCAGCAGTCAGGAAACCTGCGAAGAACAGTGAATAATCCAGCTGATGGGCCAGCGCATAGCTGGTCTGGAATGACGACAACCCACCAAACACGCAGCCACCCAGGCCGACCATCAAGATCGCGAACGCTGCCTTGGACGTCAGCACGCGGCGGCTTGCTGTCCAAGTGATCTTCGAAGCCGGCACGTTTGCATGCTGTTTGAACTGCGCGTCCATGCGCCAGAACATCACAACCCCGGCAAGGCTGGCCAACCCGGCAATGTAGAACGCTGTCGTCAGGGGCAAGCCCAGCGCGGTGGCGGCGCGCCCGAGCAACGGGCCGGAACCGATCCCGCTCAACATGCTGCCGGACAGCAGGGCAAAATACTTGGCGCGCTGCTGGGGTTGCACCAGCAGCGTCACGATGATCGGCCCCAGGGTATAGAACACGCCCCAGCCCAAGCCCAGGGATAACCCGAACAGCATCAGGCCCTGGCCAAACCCGGGGGACAGGGCAAACCCGAGGCAGGCCACCACCAGCATCACACCCGTGCCCGCAATCGCTCGCGCTGCGCCCAGCGCATCCGCCAGGTGCCCGGAAACGACCACCGCCACAAAGGTGCTGAGCATTGCCGTGGCAATGACACTGCCGGCGTCGTGCTCGTTGCCGCCGCGTGAATGAATCAGCAGTGACAGCAAAAAGGTCGAGCCATAGGACAGCGACAATAAGAAACTGGCGAGGCAGAACAGCGCGAATGTCTTCGCGCCAACTGCAGACGTGGCGGGCATGAGCAGGACCTGAATGTTGGAATTATGCCGCTTGTTTACCATGGGCGCTCATGGGGATTGTTCTGTGATTACTGGTGCTGGCATTACTCTGGGGCGGAGTAAAAACACTTCGGTCGGCATGAAATTGCGCTGCAATCGGTCATCAAACCGCCTTAGTATGTGGGCTTTGAAATTGCCCAAGGCGCGCCCATGACCATCGAGATTCGCCCCGCCGTACCCAGCGATGCTGCGCAGATCCTGAGTTTCATCACCGAGCTTGCCGAATATGAGAAAGCCCGGCACGAAGTGATCGCCAGCGTGGTGGATATCGAGCGCAGCCTGTTCAGCGAGGGCGCTACCGCCCATGGCCTGATCTGCCTGCGCGACGGTTTGCCGATTGGTTTTGCCGTGTTCTTTTTCAGCTACTCCACCTGGCTGGGCAGCAACTGCCTGTACCTGGAAGACTTGTATATCAACCCGGAGCAACGCGGCGGCGGAGCGGGCAAGAAGCTGTTGCGCCACCTGGCGAAGATCGCCTGCGATAACGGCTGTGGGCGTTTCGAGTGGAGCGTGCTGGACTGGAATGAACCAGCGATTGCCTTCTATAAATCCATCGGTGCCCAGCCTCAGGAGGAGTGGGTGCGCTATCGCATGGAAGGCGAGGCGCTGAGGGATTTTGCCCAAGGCTGACCGACATTCCAAACCGGCTATCAATGGCCGGTTTTTTTTGCTTTCGCTCATAATATGGGATGCAAATTTATATATTGAGATATTTCAAGGTCTGGGTTTATAGTCGCCTGCATCAGCACTCACTACCAAAAATAAAACAGGTGAAGCGATGCAGGCACAACCGTTGTCCCTACCTGCCGTGCCCGAGCCGACTTACGGCGAGCGGCTGAAGAACAAGGTGGTGATCATCACCGGCGCTGCGCAAGGTATTGGCGAGGCGATCGTGGCTTGCTTCCAGGCCCAGCAGGCGCGACTGGTGATTGCGGACATCCAGGCTGAAAAAGTCGAGAAAGTAGCCGCCTGTTGGCGCGAACGTGGCGCCGAGATTTGCGCACAACCTGTAGATATCACCTCCAAAGAGCAATGGCAGGCGCTGGTCAATCTCGCCATCGAGCGCTTTGGCCGGGTGGACGTACTGGTCAACTGCGCCGGGGTCAATGTGTTTCGCGACCCACTGGAAATGACCGACGAGGATTGGCGCCGCTGTTTCGCCATCGACCTTGATGGCGCCTGGTACGGTTGCCGTGCGGTGCTGCCGCACATGATCGAGCAGGGCATCGGCAACATCATCAATATTGCCTCAACCCATTCCAGCCACATCATCCCCGGCTGCTTTCCTTATCCTGTCGCCAAGCATGGCCTGCTCGGCCTCACTCGCGCCCTGGGCATCGAATACGCGCCCAAGGGTATCCGCGTAAACGCTATCGCCCCGGGCTATATCGAAACCCAGCTTAACGTCGACTACTGGAACGGCTTCCCCGACCCCCGCGCCGAACGCCAGCGCGCGTTTGACCTGCACCCGCCCAAGCGCATCGGCCAACCCATTGAGGTGGCGATGACCGCGCTGTTCCTGGCGACCGACGAGGCACCCTTTATCAACGCCACGTGCCTGATGATCGATGGCGGGCGTTCGGTGATGTACCACGACTAAATCGTTTTCCAATAACAAGAAAGAGGTGGTTCATGTTCAAGAAGACTCTTGGCGCTGTGGCGCTGGCGATGGTGTTCAGCGGCTTTGTATCGGCTGAAGAAGTGAAGATCGGTTTTTTGGTCAAGCAGGCCGAAGAGCCGTGGTTCCAGACTGAATGGGCCTTCGCCGAAAAAGCCGGCAAGGAGCATGGCTTCACCGTGATCAAGATCGCCGTGCCCGACGGCGAGAAAACCCTCTCGGCCATCGACAGCCTCGCCGCCAACGGTGCCAAGGGCTTTGTGATCTGCCCACCGGACGTGTCCCTGGGCCCGGCCATTGTCGCCAAGGCCAAGGTCAACGGCCTGAAAGTCATGGCCGTGGATGACCGCTTTGTCGATGCCAAGGGCAACTTCATGGAAGACGTGCCGTACCTGGGCATGGCCGCGTTTGAAGTGGGCCAGAAACAAGGGGCCGCCATGGCCGCCGAAGCGAAAAAACGCGGCTGGGACTGGAAGGACACTTATGCGGTGATCAACACCTTCAACGAGCTCGATACCGGTAAAAAGCGCACTGACGGCTCGATCAAGTCCCTGGAAGAAGCCGGCATCCCCAAGGATCACATCCTCACCGCTGCCCTCAAGACTCTTGACGTGCCTGGCAGCATGGACGCCACCAACTCGGCCCTGGTCAAGCTGCCCGGCGGCGCTAAAAACCTGATCATCGGCGGCATGAACGACAACACCGTGCTCGGCGGCGTGCGCGCCACTGAAAGCGCCGGCTTCAAGGCCGCCAACGTGATCGGCATCGGCATTAATGGCACCGACGCCATCGGCGAATTGAAGAAAGCCGACAGCGGTTTCTTCGGCTCCATGCTGCCGAGCCCGCACATCGAGGGCTA
>NZ_SPKO01000031.1:53410-53616 GCF_023127795.1 Pseudomonas sp. W2Jun17
TTGGGACTGGAAGGACACTTATGCGGTGATCAACACCTTCAACGAACTCGACACCGGCAAGAAGCGCACCGACGGCTCGATCAAATCCCTGGAAGACGCCGGTATTCCCAAGGATCACATCCTCACCGCCGCGCTTAAAACCCTCGACGTACCCGGCAGCATGGACGCCACCAACTCGGCCCTGGTCAAGCTGCCCGGCGGCGCTA
>NZ_SPKO01000031.1:53626-84817 GCF_023127795.1 Pseudomonas sp. W2Jun17
CAACACCGCGCTGATGATGTACGAGTGGGTCACCAAGGGCACAGAACCGCCCAAGTACACCGCAATGGACGAAGTCACCCTGATCACCCGCGAGAACTTCAAGGAAGAGCTGACCAAAATCGGGTTGTGGAAATGAGCGCTGCGGCCCTGCGTTTTGACGCTATCGGCAAAACCTTTCCCGGGGTCAAGGCGCTGGACGGTATCAGCTTCACTGCCCACCCCGGGCAGGTACACGCCTTGATGGGCGAGAACGGTGCGGGCAAGTCGACGCTGCTGAAAATCCTCGGCGGCGCCTACATTCCCAGCAGCGGCAGCGTGCAGATCGGCGCGCAGGTCATGGCGTTCAAGAATGCTGCCGACAGCATCGCCAACGGTGTCGCGGTGATCCACCAGGAGCTGCACCTGGTGCCGGAAATGAGCGTGGCCGAGAACCTGTTCCTCGGGCACTTGCCGACGCGTTTCGGTGTGGTCAACCGCGGCGTGCTGCGCCAGCAGGCGCTGGCATGTCTCAAGGGCCTGGCCGATGAGATCGACCCCGACGAGAAGCTCGGGCGCCTGTCTTTGGGCCAGCGCCAACTGGTGGAAATCGCCAAGGCGTTGTCCCGCGGTGCCAACGTGATCGCCTTCGATGAGCCCACCAGCAGTTTGTCGGCGCGGGAGATCGACCGGCTGATGGCAATCATTGCGCGCCTGCGCGACGAGGGCAAAGTGGTGCTCTATGTGTCGCACCGCATGGAAGAAGTGTTCCGTATTTGCGACGCGGTGACGGTGTTCAAGGACGGTCGCTACGTGCGCACCTTCGAAGACATGAGCACGCTGACCCACGACCAGTTGGTGACCTGCATGGTCGGTCGCGATATCCAGGACATCTACGACTACCGCCCACGCGAGCACGGCGAAGTGGCGCTCAAGGTAGACGGCCTGCTCGGCCCGGGCCTGCGCGAGCCGATCAGCTTTGAGGTGCGCAAGGGCGAGGTCCTTGGGCTGTTCGGGCTGGTGGGGGCAGGGCGCACCGAGCTGTTTCGCCTGCTCAGTGGCCTGGAGCGCGCCAGCGCCGGCAGCCTGCAGCTGTGCGGGCAAGCCCTGCAATTGCGCTCACCCCGCGACGCCATCGCCGCCGGTATCTTGCTGTGCCCGGAGGATCGCAAAAAGGAAGGCATCATCCCGCTGGGCAGCGTCGCTGAAAACATCAACATCAGTGCCCGGGATGCGCACTCCACCTTTGGCTGGCTGTTGCGCGAAGGCTGGGAGAAAGCTAACGCCGACCGGCAGATCCAGGCGATGCGGGTCAAAACCCCGAACGCGGCGCAGAAGATCATGTACCTCTCCGGCGGCAATCAGCAGAAAGCCATTCTTGGCCGCTGGCTGTCGATGCCGATGAAGGTCCTGCTGCTGGACGAGCCCACCCGCGGTATCGACATCGGCGCCAAGTCGGAGATTTACCAGATCATCCATAACCTGGCGGCCAGCGGCATTGCGGTGATCGTGGTGTCCAGCGACCTGATGGAGGTGATGGGCATTTCCGACCGCATCCTGGTGATGAGCGAAGGCGCCCTGAGCGGTGAACTGCCCCGCGCCCAAGCGGATGAAGCGCGCCTGTTGCAACTGGCGCTCCCGCGTTCGCGGGCTTGAAGAAATAAGAGGGGTTGGCTATGTCTGAAGTTAAAACTGCAAAGGGTTTCTGGCCGGGGTTCAACCAGCGCAAGTTTCTCGACGACTGGGTGATGCTGCTGGCAGCGTTGAGCATCTTTGTACTCAGCGCGGTATTTATCGACAACTTCCTTTCGCCACTGAACATGCGCGGCCTGGGGCTGGCGATATCCACGGTGGGCATCGCCGCGTGCACCATGCTGTTCTGCCTGGCGTCGGGGCACTTCGACTTGTCAGTGGGGTCGGTGATCGCTTGTGCCGGGGTGGTGGCGGGCATCGTGATCCGTGACACCGACAGCGTAGTACTCGGCGTGTCGGCGGCACTGGCCATGGGGCTGGTGGTGGGGCTGATCAACGGCATCGTGATTGCCAAGCTGCGCATCAATGCGTTGATTGCCACCTTGGCGACCATGCAGATCGTGCGCGGCCTGGCGTACATCTTCTCCAACGGCAAGGCAGTGGGGGTGATGAATGAAGATTTCTTCGTATTCGGCAATGGCCAACTGATGGGCGTACCGGTGCCAATCATCATCACTGTGCTGTGTTTCGTGTTCTTCGGTTGGCTGCTCAATTACACCACCTATGGGCGCAACACCATGGCCATTGGTGGTAATCAGGAAGCCGCGCTGCTGGCCGGGGTGAATGTCGATCGCACCAAGATCATCATCTTTGCCGTGCACGGTTTGATCGGCGCATTGGCCGGGGTGATTCTCGCGTCGCGCATGACCTCGGGCCAGCCGATGATCGGCCAGGGTTTCGAGCTGACGGTGATCTCTGCGTGCGTGCTGGGCGGGGTATCGCTGAGCGGCGGCATCGGCATGATTCGCCATGTGATTGCCGGGGTGCTGATCCTGGCGATCATCGAGAACGCGATGAACCTGAAGAACATCGACACGTTTTACCAGTATGTGATCCGGGGTTCGATCCTGCTGCTGGCGGTCATCATCGACCGCATGAAGCAACGCTAATGTTCGCCCTGTGAAGATTAAACTGTGGGAGCTGGCTTGCCTGCGATAGCGGGCTGTCAGCCAGCCTATCTTTAACTGACCCACCGCCATCGCAGGCAAGCCAGCTCCCACCTTGGATCTCCTGTGTTCAGGAGGGCGGTATTTGCCATAATGCCGCTCGTTTTCGTACTACCACATAGGCCCGATATGCAGGAAAACGCCCACACCCCCGTCAAAGACGCCGCCCCCACCGGTACCCAAACCCTGTTGCGTGGCCTGGGCGTGGTGCACGCGGTGGCGGCTGGTGCGCGGGATCTGAAAGAGATTGCCCGGCGTATCGGCACTACCCGTAGCACCACCCACCGCCTGGCCAGTTGCCTGGTGGACGAGCGTTACCTGCGCGTAGTGCCGCAAGTCGGGTACCTGCTAGGGCCCAAGCTGATCGAGCTGGGCTTCCAGGCCCGCGAAGAGCTACCGTTGGTAAGCCTGGCGGTACCCTATCTGGACGAGTTGTCGGCGCTCACCGGCGACACCATCCACCTGGCGATCCGTGAATACGACGATGTGCTTTACCTGCACAAGAACCCTGGCCGCAATGGCCCGGAAATGCGCTCGCGGGTCGGCCACCGTATGCCGCTGGCGCGCACCGGTATCGGCAAGGCGTTGTTGCTGGATGATTCGCCGCAGGAGTGGCAGCGCCTGTACCACGCCAGCTTGCCGGCGACGGGCAAAAGCCTGCAATGGCCGCAGCACCCGGAGCAATCCTGGGCGCAGTTCGAACAGCGCATGGGCGAGTATGTAGCGGGCGGGTATGCGTTCGACCTGGAAGACAACGAACCGTCGATCCGCTGTGTGGCCGCACCGGTGCGCGATGCCGGCGGGCGAATTGTCGCCGGCATCAGCATCGCCAGTACCGTGCCCTACATGCCGCTGGAGAAAATGGCCGAGCTGATCCCTGTGATCAAACAAGTCGCAGCCCGGCTGTCAGCGGAGTTGGGCGCCAAAGCCTGATCAGGCTTTGAGGCTCGCCATGTCGATAACGAAGCGGTACTTCACGTCACCGGCGATCATGCGGGTGTAAGCCTCGTTGATCTGGCGGATGTCGAGCATTTCGATGTCGCAGGTGATGTTGTGCTCGGCGCAGAAATCCAGGACTTCCTGGGTTTCGGCAATGCCGCCGATCAGCGAACCGGCCAGCACTTTACGGCCCAGCACCAGTTTCGCGGCGTTGACGGGCGGGTCTACCGGCTCGATCAGGCCGACCAGGATATGCACGCCGTCAAAGCGCAGTACATCGAGGTAGGGGTTCAGGTCGTGCTGCACCGGGATGGTATCGAGCAGGAAGTCGAAGTGCCCGGCAGCGGCCTTCATCTGCTCGGCATCGGTGGACACGATCACATGGTCGGCGCCCTGACGGCGGCCTTCCTCAGCCTTGCTCGCCGAGCGTGTGAACAGCGTCACCTCGGCGCCCATGGCCTTGGCGAACTTGATGCCCATATGGCCCAGGCCGCCCATGCCGAGAATCCCGACTTTGTCGCCGGCCTTCACGCCGTAGTGCTTGAGCGGCGAGTAGGTGGTGATGCCTGCGCACAGGATCGGCGCAGCGCTGGCCAGGTCGAGCTTGGCCGGGATCTTCACCACGAAGTGTTCGCTGACTACGATGCTGTCGGAGTAGCCGCCCATGGTGTTGCTGCCATCCACGCGGTCCGGGGTGGCGTAGGTCATGGTCGGGCCTTCGAGGCAGTATTGCTCAAGGTCTGACTGGCAGGCTTCGCAGTGGCGGCACGAATCCACCATGCAGCCCACGCCAACCAGATCACCGACTTTATGCGCGGTGACGTTGGCGCCGACGGCGGTGACCTTACCGACAATTTCATGGCCCGGCATCAGCGGGTACACGGCAATGCCCCACTCGTTGCGAGCCTGGTGGATATCGGAGTGGCACACGCCGCAGTAGAGGATCTCGATGGCCACGTCATCGACACGCGGGCTGCGGCGTTCAAACGACATAGGGGCGAGGGGAGTGGTGGCCGACTGGGCGGCATAACCGATGGCGGTGAACATGAAGAAACCTCGCAAAAAAGCAATGACAAGTGAGGCGAGCCATTCTGCGTACCGAGCGCACCGGCGGCCATGGCGATTGCTCCGAGTCTCATGCCTATTCGTCCGGCACTGCCTCAAGTTTGGATGTATTGGTCGCCAGACCTGCGATGATGCTCTCATCCCTAATTCGCGAAGTTTTTTGCCATGTTGCTGACCCGCCATCTCGATGCCAATGCCACCCTGGTCGCCTTGATTGAGGGCCTTGCATCCCGCGACGGTTTTTCCCCGACTCACCTGCCCGGTGTAAAGGTATTGCGCGCCAGTTGCGATGTGGCGCGGGGGCCACAGATCTACGAGCCGAGCCTGATGTTCGTGGCCCAAGGCAGCAAAGTCGCGTACCTGGGCCCGCGTACCCTGGAGTATGGTGCCGGGCATTATCTGATCCAGGCGATGCCGGTGCCGTTCGAGTGCGAGACCTTTGCCATGGCGCCCGATGCGCCGCTGTATGGCGTGACGGTGGGCATCGACCGGGTGGTGTTGGGCGAGTTGGTGATTGCGATGGGTATGCAGGCCGGGCCGCCGCCTACGGCGCAGACGTTGGAGTCGATGAGTTCGGTGGTGCTCGATGACGCCATGCGTGGATGCGTCGAACGGCTGTTGCAGTGCCTGCACGATCCGCTGGAAAGCCGGATCATGGGCCCGGCGCGGGTGCGCGAATTGTTGTTCACCGCCTTGCGCGGGCCGCAGGCGGATGTGCTGCGTGCATTGGTGGAACAACAGGGGCAGTTTTCGCGCATCGCCACCTCATTGAATCACCTGCATGCCCATTATGCCGAACCGCTGAATATCGAGACGCTGGCCGGGTATGCGCACATGAGTGCGTCGACCTTTCATGAACATTTCAAGCGTTGCACCTTGTTGTCGCCGGTGCAGTACCTCAAGCGCCTGCGACTATTGAAGGCCCAACAGTTGCTGCTGGTGGAGGGCATGAGCGTGGCGCAGGCGGCGCACAGCGTGGGGTACCAGAGTACGTCGCAGTTCAGTCGCGAATATAAGCGTTACTTTTTGCGTAACCCTGGTGAAGAGCGAGCCGCCTGAGTCTGCCGGGTACGCCTGCCAGATAAGCCTTGCTTGCATGAACATCGAATAGGGGGGCAATACCTGATAACTGTTTAAGCGCGGTGGCAACGGAACTGCTCTGGCTCGTTATGGTTACAGGGTTTGCAGGCAGTGCAGAAACGGATTGCTGAGTGCTGATAAGCATCGTATGAGTGAGGGGCTGAACTTTCACGCGCACTACCTCCTTGGTCCCAGACGCTAATTCGCCTGGTGCAAAGCCTTGCCCGAGGGCTTATCAGCCAGCGTGTTGAATATGCTGGTCGAATTGGAAAACGCCAGCATTGCTCACAATGATTTGGCCGCAAGGAATATTCTTTACGACGCCAATACTCGCAAGTGTTATCCGGTGGATTTTGGTTCGGCGAAGACGGCAGGGGTTAACCTGGCACAGTCCGATGACCGCAACAGTATTTGGGAGCTGAGGGAACAGATTCAATCGGATAACCAATCTTTTGAAGAAATGGTCGAATTGTTGGAGTCGTTGAAAACCAATGCCGTCAGTTGAGCCGATCAGCGATTTCAGCACCGCTGACAGCACGTCCACCGGCTGAATCGAAGAAGCCATTGATTCAGCCGGTGCAGCCTGATCGTAGAACCACTATTC
This sequence comes from Pseudomonas sp. W2Jun17, assembly GCF_023127795.1. Lineage (NCBI taxonomy): Bacteria > Pseudomonadati > Pseudomonadota > Gammaproteobacteria > Pseudomonadales > Pseudomonadaceae > Pseudomonas > Pseudomonas sp. W2Jun17. The sequence goes on from NZ_SPKO01000031.1 coordinate 59,990, forward strand.
GAGCGGCCTTACATATTCGGGTAAGTCGGCCCGCCCGCACCTTCCGGCGTCACCCAGGTAATGTTCTGCGAAGGGTCCTTGATGTCACAGGTCTTGCAGTGCACGCAGTTCTGGGCGTTGATCTGGAAGCGCTTCTCGCCGTCCTCCTTGGTCACCACCTCATACACGCCGGCCGGGCAGTAGCGCTGCGCCGGTTCATCGTAGAGCGGCAGGTTGGTGCCGATCGGGATGCTCGGGTCTTTGAGCTTCAGGTGGCACGGCTGTTCTTCTTCATGGTTGGTACCGGAGATGAACACCGAGCTCAGTTTGTCGAAGCTCAGCTTGCCGTCGGGTTTGGGGTAAGCGATCTTCTGGCTGTCTTTGGCCAGCTTCAGGCAGGCGTAGTCCGGCTTGGTGTCGTGCAGGGTGAAAGGAATCTTGCCGCCGAAAATGTTCTGGTCGAGCCAGTTGAAACCGCCGCCGATGATCGCGCCGAACTTGTGCACGGCCGGGCCGAAATTGCGGCTGGCGAACAGTTCTTCGTACAGCCAGCTGGCTTTGAAGCTGTCGACATACGCGGTCAGTTCATCACCCCCTTCGGATTCGGCAAACAGGCGGTCGGCCACGGCGTCGGCGGCGAGCATGCCGGACTTCATGGCGGTGTGGCTGCCCTTGATCTTGGCGAAGTTCAGGGTGCCGAGGTCGCAACCGATCAGTGCACCGCCCTTGAAGACCATCTTTGGCAACGAGTTCAACCCGCCTTTGCAGATCGCGCGGGCGCCGTAGCTGACCCGCTTGCCGCCTTCCAGGTATTGGGCCAGCACCGGGTGGTGCTTGAGGCGCTGGAATTCATCGAAGGGCGAAAGGAAGGTATTGCTGTAGGACAGGTCGACGATCAGACCGACCACGACTTGATTGTTTTCCAGGTGATAGAGGAACGAGCCACCGGTGTTCTCGTTACCCATGATGTCCAGCGGCCAACCGGCGGTGTGCACCACCAGGCCTGGCTGGTGCTTGGCTGGATCGATTTCCCAGATTTCCTTGAGGCCGATGCCGTAGTGCTGGGCGTCGGCGTCGCTGTCCAGGTTGAAGCGCTGGATCAGTTGCTTGCCGATGTGTCCACGGCAACCCTCGGCGAACAGAGTGTATTTGCCACGCAGCTCCATACCTGGGGTGTACAGGCCGTCTTTGGGCTTGCCTTCGCGGTCGACGCCGAGGTCGCCAGTGATGATCCCGCGCACCACGCCGTTTTCATCGAACAGGGCTTCCTGGGCGGCGAAGCCTGGGTAGATTTCCACGCCCAGGTTTTCGGCCTGCTGGGCCAGCCAGCGGCACAGGTTGCCCAGGGAAATGATGTAGTTGCCTTCGTTGTGCATGGTCTTGGGCACAAAGAAGTCGGGAACCTTGGTGGAAGTATCGCCGCTGCGCAGTACATAGATGTCATCGCGCACCACCGGGGTGTTGAGCGGGGCGCCGAGCGCTTTCCAGTCCGGGAACAGTTCGTTCAGGGCGCGGGGTTCAAACACGGCACCGGAGAGGATGTGGGCGCCGACTTCGGAGCCTTTCTCGACCACGCAGACGCTGATTTCCTTACCGGCTTCGGCGGCCTTCTGCTTCAGTCGGCAGGCGGCAGACAGGCCAGCCGGGCCGGCGCCGACGATGACCACGTCGAATTCCATGTATTCGCGTTCCACAGGCTATCTCCTACTCAAGGCTCAACAGGCTTTTTTTTCTAATGGGTGGAGGTTCGGTAGCGTCATGCACAACGGCACGACCCACCTGTCTCTCTAGGTGGCGCATTATATATAGACCACTGGCAGCGTCCAATACAAACGTTTGTTTGAATTGCCCGCAGCCTAGGTAAATCAAAGCAACGGGGCTTATGACTGACCATTTTGCCGTATTGACCAGAATAGGCGTTCCGGTCAAGATACGGTCGGTTTCGCGCTTCCCGTAGGCAGACTGCAGGTTTCAAGAGCACGTCCAAAGGTAAGCTGGTGTGCAGTTTACACGCCGCGATAAAGAATGACCTCTCAGTCACCGCTGACGAACGGTCATCATTTTCCCGTGTGCAAGGCCACTGCCGAGGTCTTTGGAGGTGCCCTTGTGTGCCGATGAGCATCAACCGCCAGGTTCGCCTAGGCGACTTTCTTTTCACCGGAGAGTAACGAGGAATCCATGAAGGTTCTTGTAGCTGTCAAACGCGTTGTCGATTACAACGTGAAAGTTCGCGTCAAGGCGGACAATTCCGGCGTCGACCTTGCTAACGTCAAGATGTCGATGAACCCTTTCTGCGAAATCGCTGTGGAAGAAGCCGTACGCCTGAAAGAGAAAGGCGTTGCGACTGAAATCGTCGTGGTGTCCATCGGTCCGACCACTGCCCAAGAGCAGCTGCGTACCGCTCTGGCCCTGGGCGCCGACCGCGCCATTCTGGTGGAGTCCGCTGAAGAACTGACTTCCCTGGCCGTTGCCAAACTGCTCAAGGCCGTTGTCGACAAGGAACAGCCTCAGCTGGTGATCCTGGGCAAACAAGCCATCGACAGCGACAACAACCAGACTGGCCAGATGCTGGCTGCACTGACCGGTTACGGCCAGGGTACCTTTGCTTCGAAAGTCGAAGTGAGTGGCGACAGCGTTGCGGTCACCCGTGAAATCGACGGCGGCGCCCAGACGGTTTCCCTGAAACTGCCGGCCATCGTCACCACCGACCTGCGTTTGAACGAGCCGCGCTATGCGTCCCTGCCAAACATCATGAAAGCCAAGAAGAAGCCGCTTGAATCGGTGACTCCGGATGCTTTGGGCGTTTCCACCGCCTCCACCAACAAGACCATCAAAGTTGAAGCGCCGGCTGCACGCAGCGCAGGCATCAAGGTCAAGTCGGTGGCTGAACTGGTCGAGAAACTGAAAAACGAAGCGAAGGTGATCTGATCATGGCTATCCTCGTAATCGCTGAACACGACAACAAGGTGCTGGCCCCGGCCACCCTGAACACCGTGGCTGCCGCCGCTAAAATCGGTGGTGATATCCACGTACTGGTTGCAGGCCAAGGCGCTGGCGCCGTGGCTGAAGCGGCTGCAAAAATTGCAGGCGTGAGCAAAGTCCTGAACGCTGACAATGCCGCTTACGCGCATCAGTTGCCGGAAAACGTGGCTCCTCTGGTTGCAGAGCTGGGCAAAAGCTACAGCCACATCCTGGCTGCCGCTACTTCCAACGGCAAAAACATCCTGCCACGCGTTGCCGCGCAGCTGGACGTTGACCAGATCTCCGAGATCATCTCGGTAGAAAGCGCTGACACCTTCAAGCGCCCGATCTACGCCGGTAACGCCATCGCTACCGTGCAGTCCAACGCCTCGGTCAAGGTCATCACCGTACGCGCCACCGGTTTCGACCCGGTTGCCGCCGAAGGTGGTTCGGCCGCCGTTGAAGCCGTCTCCGCTGCCCACGACGCGGGTACTTCCAGCTTTGTTGGCGAAGAGCTGGCCAAGTCGGACCGTCCTGAACTGACCGCCGCCAAGATCGTCGTTTCCGGCGGGCGTGGCATGCAGAACGGTGACAACTTCAAACACCTGTACGCCCTGGCCGACAAGCTGGGCGCTGCGGTCGGCGCTTCCCGCGCAGCCGTTGACGCAGGCTTTGTACCCAACGACATGCAGGTCGGCCAGACCGGCAAGATCGTTGCGCCACAGCTGTACATTGCCGTCGGTATTTCCGGCGCGATCCAGCACTTGGCCGGTATGAAAGACTCCAAGGTGATCGTTGCGATCAACAAGGACGAAGAAGCACCGATCTTCCAGGTGGCCGATTACGGCCTGGTGGCGGACTTGTTCGAAGCCGTACCTGAGCTTTCGAAGCTGGTCTAATCCAGCTGCTTCACTTATAAAGAGCCCGGTCTTATGACCGGGTTTTTTTTTACTTATCAGGAGAACCTTGCCATGGAGTTGCGCCCCTGGACTTTACTGCTGGGCCTCACGCTGCTGCCGAGCCTGTCATTCGCCGCCGGCAAATGCGAACGCCTGGTGATCACCGGCAGCCCGGACGCACCGCCCTTGCTGTGGCGCGACCCCCAGGACCCCACGCACCTGATCGGCGCTACCGCCGACGTGTTGCAACAAGTGGGCAAGGACCTTGGGTTGAAAATCGACCTGCTCTACGGCGGCAAACGCTCCCTGGCCTTGGATGAGGCGCGCAGCGGGCGCATGGATATTCTCGCTGATGCTCCACTGAATCTCGGTGAGCTGGACAACTTCGACTACATCCATCCGGCGTTGATGCAGACCGACTACCTGGTCTGGACGCGCAGCGAGTCGCCGCTGGCCTATACCACGGCGGCTGACCTGCACGGCCACAAGGGCGCGGTATCGGAGCGCGCCCGTTTGAGCACTGAATTCGAAACCTTCGCCGGCCAACAGCTCAGCCTGCAACGCCTGCCGAATCTCACGCCGGCGTTCCAGAAACTGTTACTGGGGGAGGTGGACTACGTGCTGGCGGGACGCTATTCCGGCATGGCCATGGCCCAGACCTTGAGCATGAGTAACGACTTGGTTGCCCATGAGGTGCCTGTCGATCAGCCCGGGTTGTACCTGGCGATTTCCCATAACTCGGCGTGCAATGATCCTTGGCTGCGCGGACAGCTGACCAAAAAGATGACAGAATTGCCCGCGTCCGGTGTCGCGCAAGCCGCGCTGCAGCGCAATCTGGAGCGCTGGAAAGCGCAATTGCAACAACCCGTCGGCACCCCAACAAAGTAGGGATTTACAGTGATTTTTCGACCTCTTTTCGCGGCCCTCGCCGTTGTCGCTCTGGCGGGATGTGCAACCGATCCTGCGCCGAATGAACAAATGCGCCTGACCCAGCAAGCCCTGGAGCAAGCCAACGCGGTCGGGGTCAACGCCGATGAATCGCCCGAACTGAAACTGGCCGAAGAAAAATTCGCCAGGGCCAAGTCCAACATGGCCGACCAATCCTACAAGCGCGCGCGTATGCGGGCCGAGCAGGCCGAGCTGGATGCGCGCCTGGCCGAGGCAAAAGTGCTGACCGCCAAGAGCCAGGAACAATTGAACGTGCTTAATACCCGTATCACTCGCCTGCGCAAGCAACTGCAATTGGGAGACGCGCAATGAGCCCGATGATCCGTGGTTTGAGCTGTGCGTTGCTCTTGGGCAGCGCGGCACTGGGCGGATGCGCCAGCCAGCCCAGCAGCGAGCAGGCATTGCAGCAGGCGAGCGATGACTTCCAGAAGGTCAAGGAAGACTCCAATGTGCTGCGCTTTGCGCCCAAGGATGTGATCCGCGCCGGCGAGTCCCTGGCCCGTGCCGATCGCCTGTCCAGCTACTGGGGCAGCGGCTCCGACGTGGTGCATTACGCCTACCTGAGCCAGCGCTACAGTGCCATCGCCCGCGAACACACCGAGCAGGGCCTCAATGCCGAGCGCGGCACCCAGCTCGAGTTGGAGCGTCAGCGCCTGCAACTGGCCCTGCGCGAAAACAAGCTGGCCAGTGTGCAGCAGCAGGGCAAGTGGGTTGAAGCGCAGATCGCCAGCCTCACCACCCAGACCGACCGAGGCCTGGTGATGACCCTGGGGGATGTGTTGTTCGATACCGGCGAAGCCGAACTGCAAAACTCGGCCAGCCGCACCGTGCTCAAGATCGTGCAGTTTCTGCAACTGAACCCCAAGCGTCGGGTGCGTATCGAGGGCTACACCGACAACACCGGGGGCGAGCAGGAGAACCTCAAACTGTCTCGTGACCGCGCCCAATCGGTGGCAGACCTGTTGATGGACCTGGGTGTCGACGACAAGCGTATCGAAGTCCAGGGTTACGGTGACCAGTACCCGGTAGAAGCCAATGCCTCCGAGCGTGGCCGCGCGCAGAACCGCCGGGTGGAAATCGTGTTCTCTGACGAGAAGGGCCAACTGGGTGCCGCTCGCTAAAGTCTGACGCAATTGCATGTGGGAGGGGGCTTGCTCCCGATAGCGGTAGTTCACTTGCAACATCTTCGACTGATACACCGTCATCGGGAGCAAGCCCCCTCCCACATTTTGTCACGCGTACTCCCTTCACAGTTTTTGCTGTCACTACGGTTCGCGCTCGATTATTGTGTTAACTGTCCCCGTACACTTCTAAACTGTGCTGGTATGTTTCACACAAAAATAAAATAGCCGTGAAATCGAGTGCTGCGTCATGACCAATCTGTTGCTTTACCAACGTATTGCCCAGCAACTGGCTGAGGATATCCGGCGCGGTGTCTACCAACCGGGAGAGCGCGTGCCCTCTGTGCGCAAGATGAGCTCCCAGCTCAATGTGAGCCATGCCACGGTGTTGCAGGCCTACGCCAACCTGGAAGACCAGGGGTTGATTCGGGCGCGGCCGCAATCGGGTTATTACGTGCACCAGACCCCGGCACTCACGGCGCCGACGCCAGACATCGCCCGGGTCGAGCGCCCGGGGCTGGTCACCCGCAGCAGCATCATCCAGCAGGTGTTGGTCGAGTCACGCCGTGAAGGCGTATTCCCCCTGGGCGCTGCGGTGCCGAGTGTGGACTACCTGCCGGTACGGGCGCTGCACCAGCAGTTGGCCAAGGTCACGCGGTTCCAGAGCCCACGGGCCTTCAGCTACATGTTCAGCCCCGGCTTCGAACCGTTGCGTCGCCAGGTGGCGATCCGAATGCGCGATGCCGGCGTAGTCGTGGATCCGTCCGAAGTGGTGATCACCCACGGTTGCGTCGATGCGTTGCAGATGTCCTTGCGCGTGCTGACCCGGCCCGGCGACTTGATCGCCGCCGAATCACCGACTTACTACGGCTTGCTGCAACTGGCCGATTTGCTCGGCCTCAAAGTCATCGAGATCCCCAGCGACCCGGCCACAGGCATGAGCCTGGAAGCCCTGCAATTGGCGGCCAACCAATGGTCGATCAAAGCGTTGGTGCTGACCACGCGCCTGAGCAACCCCTTGGGCGGCACCATGCCGGAGGAGCGGCAGAAGCAATTGCTGCGCCTGGCGTCGGATTTCGATATCCAGATCGTCGAGGACGATATCTATGGCGAGCTGATGTTCGAACTGGGCCGCACCAAGGCCCTGAAAGCCTATGACCGTCTTGACCGGGTCATCTATTGTTCGAGTTTTTCCAAGACCTTGTCCCCGGGCGTGCGCATCGGCTGGATGATCGCCGGCAAGCACCAGCAGGAGATTCAGCGCCTGCAAATGTTCAGCACTCACTCCGCCTGCAGCGTCACGCAGATGGGCGTGGCGGCGTACCTGGAAAACGGCGGCTACGACCGTCACCTGCGTTACATTCGCCAGGAATACCGCAAGAACCTCAGCGCCTTCCAGCTGGCGGTACAGCAATATTTCCCCGAAGGCACCCAGATGACCCGTCCGACCGGCGGCTTTATCCTGTGGGTCAGCTTGCCGGGGCGGGTCAATACCCAGGAGCTGCACGTGCGTGCCTTGCAACAGGGCATCAGCATTGCACCAGGGCTGATCTTCAGTAATACCGAACAGTTCAACCACTGCATCCGTCTCAATTGCGGCACCCCGTGGAACCGCGAGGCAGAGCGGGCGTTGATGACCCTGGGCATGCTTGCCAGCCAGCTGTGCCAGGAAACTGCAGCAGGCTTTTGAGGGGGGCAGAGGGGACAACATTGATCTGCGCCCTTGTCATGCCACGCACAACAAGCGAGCATATGGCCTTCTGCCGTTAATGCTGTTGGCGATATGACGTCTATTTTCCGTGTAACTTTGGTGATTGGCCTGTTAAGCCTGTGCAACGTCTGCACTGTGCTGGCTGCAACGCCGGTGGCTGACGTTAAGCCCGCCGCAAGTGCCGAGCAGAAAACGTCGGCCAAGCAGCCAACGCCCGCAAAAAAAGCCCCAGCCACCGTGAAAAAAGCGGTGAAGACCAAAAAGCGCGCACCTGTGGCGAGCAAGTCCAAGTCGGCCCATGAAGTGGCCCAGACCAAACTGCCACCGGCACAGTTGGACCTGTCCCTGCCTTCGGACTTGGTCAGGCACTTGCAGCCGATCGGTACCATGCCCAAACCCAAGAGCGTGCCCTTGCTGCCGCCGATGTTTGGCGAAAAGCCCACCGATAACAGCGCGTTCCAGATCAACGGCCGCTTGCTCAGCAATGAGATGAAGCTGCAACTGCGTAACGATGAGCGTCGCGATGTAGAAGGCGCCGCGCTGGATTTCGAATTCAAGCAATAAACTGTTCAGTCACAGGTGACCCGGGTTGCCGACCATCTGTCGTAGACTGGTCGGTCATCTTTGTTTTGTGCGAAAAACCCCTGTTGGACCATTTTAAAACGGCTGTTTAAGGGCGTACTCTAGCCCGGCCATCCCTATTGAGTCGTCGAGGACCTGCTGGTCATGAAATGCCGTGAAGGCTGTGGCGCATGCTGCATCGCCCCCTCCATCAGTTCACCGCTGCCGGGAATGCCCCAGGGCAAACCTGCAGGCGTGCGTTGCCTGCACCTGTCGGTGGAACAACTGTGCCAGCTGTTCGGTCAACCGGAACGTCCGGCGGTGTGCAGTGATTTCAAGGCGGATATCGAGGTCTGCGGTAACGACCAGGCCGATGCGATTCGCTTGATCGGCTGGTGGGAGCAAATGACGGCGGCTTGATGGGCTTTACTATCGGAACTTCAACAACAAGGAATACAACGATGGGTTCGCTGAAACGAATGGCTGTGGTGTGCGGTTTTACGATGATGTTCGCGGCCACTGCCCAGGCTGAGGATTGGCAAGTTGCCAAGGACGAAGACGGCATCAAGATTTCGCTGAGCGAAATGGCCGGCTCCAAGTACAAAGCCTATCGCGGTGTGACGGTAATCAAGGCCCCCGTCGCCAAAATCCAGGCTTTGCAGGAAGACGTCGCAGGGGCCTGCGCGTGGATCCATGAATGCAAATCCCAGAAACTCGTCGACAAGAAAGGCGACGAGGCATGGACCTACACCCAGTTCAAGGCGCCGTTCCCTGTGACGGATCGTGATTCGTATATCCACGTCACCACCACCAAAGCCGCTGACGGCAGCGTTACGCGCAAGCTGGTAGGCGTGCCGACTTACAAGCCTGAAGAAAAAGGCTACGTGCGAGTGGCCCAGGTTGATGGCTTCTGGAAACTGGTGCCCAAAGGTGCCAACGAAACCGAAGTGACCTACCAGGTACACACCGAGCCAGGCGGCAGCGTGCCGTCGTGGTTGGCCAACAAGTTCGTGGTGGACGCGCCGTTCAACACCTTGAAAGCCTTGAAGGAACACGCTGAAAAATAAGCGCTGTTGATCAGGTGCCTCCGGGCTTGAGTGGAACGTTTGGCGAGCCCTCAAGGTCCAGATAAATGTAAGCCCACCAATGGGTTTTATCGAGGAGGCACCGATGCAAAAGTGGCAGATTACCTTCGTTGATGATCACGGTGTGAAGTCCGTGGAGCAGTTCACCTGCGAACAAAAGCCCAGCCTCGAAGATGCGGCGCATATGATTCGCAACAAGCTGGTGCCAGTGGCTGCCGAGCTCGACCTCAATGATCTCGAGGGCCGTAAGCCCGAGCCAACGGTAAAGATTCTTAAAGACCAGAACAGTATCCAGATTCTCGATATTTCTCCCTCCGTCTGAATATTCCCTGTCTGCCTTTCAAGCACCTCTGGTGGAGGTGATAGCTTCGCGCTACTCTGCAATCGAGATCAGCGAATGAATCGCTAAGGTCTGGTCTTGTCAGCTACATGCTTGTTTTCCAGCGGTGTTGTTCCTGCCGTAGTACTCGCGCCAGCAGGGCGCGAGCTTCGGGAAGCACGGAAAGTCTATCCATCATTTGAGGAGCACTTTTCATGAGCACAGCCTATCAAGAAGACATCAGCACCAACGTTCTGCGCCGCATGAAAGAAGGCGGTTTTGATTTTTCGCGTTTTCACCCCATCGAGTTCTACGCCATTTTCCCGGATGAGGAACGGGCGCGCAGGGCTGCGGGTCGATTTCGTGGAGAGTCCCTGAATGCCCAGGTCAGTGCGCGCGATGACGGCGCCTGGTACCTGGAGCTGAGCAAGGTCATGTTCGCCACCTACGACGGTATAGGAGACTTTGAGCAAGACTTTGAAGCGGTGGTCGAACCGCTCGGCGGCATCATCGAAGGATGGGGCGTCAAGCAGGAGGTGCGTGGGTTACCCATGTAGCAAGTGTTATGAGCAGCGCAGCGTATCGGCTGACCTTTGGGTCGGCCGTTTTTGTTTGCAGGGCTGCACATCGCAGTCTTGCGCGCAAAAAAAACCACCCGGATAGGGTGGCGGAAAGGGAACCTTGAGGAGTAAATCAGTACAACAGGTAACACATTACCGATTGCGCAAAAGCGTTGGCTGTAGGACATCTCCTGATCAGCTGATGGAAGCGATTATGTGCGGTGTCCGCCGAGCCGTGAAATCAACTCTGACTATGCTGTTGATAGTCAAAGCGCGCGTTGCAATGAAGCACCCCACATCACAGCGGGCGTTCTGCGCACCAGGACGGTGCGGCGAAGCCGCTTGGTTTATTCAACTCATTGATAACCAAGTGTTTATGTCGATGGCACGGGCCTTGCGAAGGTTCTTGCGTCCCAGTGACAAGGAGTACGGCATGATCCGCACTTATTACGATGAAATGTACGATGGGGCAGGGCAGGTGCGCGCCCATTACCGCGAGTTCGCCCGCTGGCTCGCCGATACCCCTGCCGAACTGCTGGCCCAGCGTCGGCGCGAAGCCGATTTGCTGTTCCACCGCGCCGGCATCACCTTCACCCTCTACGGAGACGAGCAGGGCACCGAACGCCTGATCCCCTTCGACACCATCCCACGCAGTATTCCCGCCAGTGAATGGCGGATCGTCGAACGTGGATGTATCCAGCGGGTCAAGGCGTTGAACATGTTCCTCGCCGACCTGTATCACGAACAGCGCATCATCAAGGCCGGTATCGTGCCCGCCGAACAGGTGCTGGCCAACGAGCAATACCAGTTGGCAATGCAGGGGCTGGATCTGCACCGCGATCTGTATTCCCACATTTCTGGGGTAGATCTCGTACGTGATGGCGATGGCACCTACTACGTGCTGGAAGACAACCTGCGCACGCCCAGCGGTGTCAGCTACATGCTCGAAGACCGCAAGATGATGATGCGTCTGTTCCCCGAGTTGTTCGCCGCCCAGCGCATCGCGCCCATCGACCATTACCCCAACCTGCTGCTCGATACCCTCAAAAGCGCCAGCCCTCTGGACAACCCCAGCGTGGTGGTACTGACCCCGGGGCGCTTCAACAGTGCGTTCTTTGAGCATGCCTTCCTGGCCCGGGAAATGGGTGTGGAACTGGTGGAGGGCGCGGATTTGTTTGTGCGTGATGATCGCGTGTTCATGCGCACCACCGACGGCCCCAAGGCTGTCGATGTGATCTACCGCCGCCTCGATGATGCCTTCCTCGACCCGTTGGCATTCAACCCCGACTCGATGCTCGGTGTCCCTGGCCTGCTTGCTGCCTATCGCTGTGGCAATGTGGTGCTGGCCAATGCCATCGGCACCGGGGTTGCGGACGATAAATCGGTGTATCCGTTCGTGACAGAAATGATCCGTTTCTATCTGGATGAAGAACCGATCCTGCAGAACGTTCCGACCTTTCAATGCCGCAAGCCTGACGAACTGTCCCACGTACTGGCTAATCTGCCCGACCTGGTGGTCAAGGAAACCCAGGGCTCCGGTGGCTACGGCATGTTGGTTGGCCCGGCGTCCACGACGGCCGAAATCGAAGCATTCCGTGCGCGTATCAAGGCCAAGCCCCACGCCTATATCGCACAGCCGACCCTGTGCTTATCCACCTGCCCGACCTTCGTCGAAAACGGTATCGCGCCCCGGCATATCGACCTGCGCCCGTTCGTGTTGTCCGGCAAGGAAACCCGGGTGGTGCCTGGCGGCCTGACCCGCGTGGCGCTGCGCGAAGGTTCGCTGGTGGTCAACTCGTCCCAGGGCGGCGGCACCAAAGATACCTGGGTGGTCGAGGACTGATGCCATGCTGAGTAGAACTGCCTCGGATTTGTACTGGATGTCTCGCTATCTGGAACGCGCAGAAAACCTCGCGCGTATGCTGGATGTCAGCTATTCGCTGTCGCTGATGCCCCAGGATGGGCGCGGCGATGGCCTGCACGAACTGGCCATGCCGTTGTTGATCACTGGCACGCTGGAGGATTATCACGAGCGTCATGGCGAACTTCATGCCGAACGGCTGCTGCATTTTTTCGCGCTGGATGCGGCCAACCCGGCCAGCATCTACAGCTGCCTTGGCGCCGCGCGGGCCAGCGCCCATGCGGTGCGTGGGCGTATTACCGCCGACATGTGGGAAAACATCAACGCCACCTGGCTGGACATTCGTGACATCGCCCAGCAAGGGCTGAGCCACTACGGTATGAGCCGGTTTTGTGAGTGGGTCAAGGAGCGTTCCCACCTGTTCCGCGGCGCCACCTACGGCACCATCATGCGTAACGATGCCTTCCGCTTTATCCGCCTGGGTACCTTTATCGAGCGCGCCGATAACACCCTGCGCCTGCTGGATGCCCGCTATGAAATGGCCGGCGACCAGGCGGCGGTCAGCGATGGCACCGCTCACGCGTATTACCAGTGGAGCGCATTGCTGCGTGCGCTGTCGTCATTCGAGGCGTACACCGAAATTTATCGTGATGCCCCAGGTGCCCGGCAGGTTGCCGAGCTGCTGCTGTTACGTGCTGATGTCCCGCGTTCACTGCGGGCGTGCAGTGAAGAGATCGACCAGATCCTCGCCAGCCTGCCCGGTCTCAACGGCCGCCCGGCCCAGCGCCTGGCCGCCGAGATGGATGCGCGCCTGCGCTTCACCGCCATCGACGAAATCCTTGAGGAAGGCCTGCACGCCTGGCTGACCGACTTTATCCCCTTGGTCCGCCAGTTGGGCGACGCCATCTACAGTTCCTACCTGGAGGCGGCATGAGACTCTCCATCAGCCACGAAACCACCTACCACTACGAAGACCAGGTACGTGCCAGCATTCAATACCTGCGCCTTACACCCCACGACAGTGAGCGCCAGCACGTGCTCAGCTGGCAACTCGACCTGCCGCGCCCGGTGCGCGCCCAAGTAGACCCCTTCGGCAACATCCTGCATGTGCTGACCCTGGATGAACCCCACGACGCCATCATCATCGGAGCCCGCGGCCAGGTAGAAATTGATGAGTTGCGCGAGGCCGAGCACGAAAGCCAGTCGCCCTTTCCGTTCCTGCGCAGCACGCGCCTCACCGAGCCCGACGAAGCCTTGCGCCGGTTTGCCGAACAACACTGCCATCAGCGTCGCGACCGCACCGCGTTGATCGACCTGATGCAGGCCCTCAACCAGGCGATGATCTACACGCCAGGTGCGACTGCCGTCGATACCTGCGCCGCCCAAGCCTTCGCGGGCGCGGCGGGCGTGTGCCAGGACCACACCCATGCGTTCCTGGCCTGCGCGCGCAGCCTGGGGATTGCTGCGCGGTATGTGTCGGGGTATTTGTACACCGAAGACAGCGCGCACCTGGCCAGCCATGCCTGGGCCGAAGCCTGGCTGGATGGCGCCTGGTACAGCTTTGACGTGACCAACCAACTGGCCCGTCCGGAGCGGCATTTGAAGCTCGCCGTGGGCCTGGACTACCTCGACGCCTGCCCGGTACGCGGTATGCGCCGTGGCGGCGGGCATGAGCAGATGCATGCCAAGGTATTTGTAGCCCCGACCTTGGTTTCCGTGCAGCAGCAATAAACTTCCTGAGCACAGCAGGCCAGATGTGGGAGGCTTAAGGTTGCTGTTTACGCCCCGCCATATGCTGCAAATACCCCACCAGCAAATCCAGCTCGTGGTCTGGCAACACGCTGGCGGCAAACGCCGGCATCTTGGCCTGTGGCCAGTGCCTCAGGCTTTGTGGGTCGCGGATGTAGCGCTTGAGGAAATCGCCACCGAAATACTCGGTCGGGTTATAGGGAATATTCAGGTCCGGCCCCATTTGCGCATCGCCGGCACCATTGAGGCGATGGCAAGCCATGCAGTTCTTCTGGAATAACGCAAAGCCTTGGTTCACCGGGTCATCCGCCGCCAGCTTCGGGTCGGGCAGCAACGCTGGAAAGCGCTCGGCGACCGTCTGCAATTGCTTGATCGTGGAAATCTGGAAGGGCCATTGTTCCGGGCTGATATGCCCGGCTTGGGGGTTGGTCCACACCAGGTAGAACGGCCCGGCGCTGGGTTTTCCTTGCGCCAGCGCCGGCCACGGATGGGCCGGGTCTTCCACGGCCAGCCAGGCGCGTGCACCGGTTTTTTCCAACAAGGGCGCGGCGGTGAGTTCGGCGGCAAAGCCATCAAGGGCAACGGCTTGCAGGTGGTTCGCAGGCTTCAGGCCCGGCAGGAGTACCGCCAGGGGCACCGCGCGATAGGTCATGTCGCGCTTGTAAGACACGTCGTCGACGATTTGTACGTCCTGCGCCTCGGGGTGCTTGAGCAACTGCGAGGTCTGCCAGGTCTTGCTGGCGTGGTCCAGCTCAATGGTCAATTGCGCAGCCGCAGCGGGTAGGCTCAGCAAAGCAGTAAAAAAAGCGAGGATCAGTTTCAAGGCACAGGCCCGACGATAAATGGCGATAGCGCACAAGATACCCGAAACGCACAGGTAAAAAGACAGCGCCCGCAACGGTAGCGCTAAGCGCAGTATCCCGGCAGGTGCTGCCAAACGCTGCTGGTCCGGTGCTGTGTGAGCACGAAGACCGGGTGCTGGATCGTCACCCGATAACCTTGGTTAAATTGGGCAAGATCAGAATCAGTGTGGTGGCGAACAGAATAAGTCCCGCCTGACGTACTTTCGAATGTTTGAACATGGCTGACTGCCTATTTGTTGTTATTCCTGAGCGTCAAATGCGTGCCGGTTTCTTTCAGTATCGCGAGATGACATTGCACTTTTCTTACAACTGCTCCAGCAAAACCCGGCAGCAGTGTCCTACAGGTTCAACCTTAGAGCGCCCGATCTTCTTCGCTTAGATCCATTTCATATCAGCTAATCAGCATTTGCGCTAAAAACGGCATGAGGCTTATTGCCATCTTGGCGCGAGCCCTAGGGCTAGACAGCTAAAACGATTAATCAGGTAATTCCCGTAGCTACCTACCGTTCGTCCGAGCGAGGGGGTCAAAAGCAATGAGCGCATCCGTCATTGAAACCGTGTCAATCGGGCCTAAGGTAGGGGGCATACACCCACAGCGGTTCGAGGATGTCATGACCCAAGCTTTGATCTTTGATGCGATACGCACGCCCCGGGGCAAAGGCAAGGCCGATGGTGCCTTGCACAGCGTCAAACCGGTAAACCTGGTGGCCGGCTTGCTCACGGCGCTGGCACAACGCAGCGACCTCGACACCCGCCAAGTGGATGACATCGTCCTGGGCTGCGTCACGCCGGTGGGCGACCAGGGCGCCGATATCGCCAAGACCGCCGCCCTGGTGGCGGACTGGGACATCAGCGTCGCCGGCGTCCAGGTCAATCGCTTCTGCGCCTCGGGGCTGGAAGCAGTCAACCTGGGGGCAATGAAAGTGCGTTCCGGCTTCGAAGATCTGGTCGTGGTGGGTGGCGTCGAATCCATGTCCCGCGTGCCCATGGGCAGCGATGGCGGCGCCTGGGTGCTCGACCCGCAAACCAATATGCACAGCCACTTCACCCCTCAAGGTATTGGCGCTGACCTGATTGCCACGCTGGAAGGGTTCACTCGCCAGGATGTGGACAGCTTTGCCCTGCAGTCACAACAGAAGGCCGCCAGGGCGCGGGCGGACGGTTCCTTCAACAAGTCGTTGATCGCGGTGCAGGATCAGAACGGCATCGTGCTGCTGGATCATGACGAATTTATCCGCGGCGACTCGACCCTCGAAGGCTTGGGCAAGCTCAAGCCCAGCTTCGAAATGATGGGCCAGATGGGCTTTGATGCTACCGCGCTGCGGGTCTACAGCCATGTGGAACGCATTGACCATGTGCACACACCGGGCAACAGCTCCGGCATCGTTGATGGCGCGGCATTGATGTTGATCGGCTCCGAGGCCAAGGGGCGCGAGTTGGGCCTGCAACCGCGGGCGCGCATTGTCGCCACGGCAGTCACCAGCACCGACCCGACCATCATGCTCACCGGCCCCGCACCCGCCACCCGCAAGGCGCTGGCCAAGGCCGGCCTGCGGGTAGAAGACATCGACCTGTTCGAAGTCAACGAAGCGTTTGCCTCGGTGGTGCTCAAGTTCATCAAAGACATGGGCATCGACGCCGCACGGGTCAACGTCAACGGCGGCTCTATAGCCATGGGCCACCCGTTGGGCGCCACCGGTTGCGCAATCCTCGGCACCTTGCTCGACGAGCTGGAGGTGCGCCAGCAACGCTACGGCCTGGCCACCCTGTGTGTCGGCGGTGGCATGGGAATCGCCACCATCATCGAACGCCTCTGAGCCCAAGGAATTTGTCATGACCGATGCCATTCGTTACGAAAAAGGCCAGGACCAGATCGTGGTACTGACCCTGGACATGCCCGGCCAGAGCGCCAACACCATGAACGCCGTCTACCGCGAAGCGATGGCGGCCACCGTCACGCGCCTGGAAGCAGAAAAGGACCAGATTGCCGGGGTGGTGATCACCTCGGCCAAGAAGACCTTTTTTGCCGGTGGCGACCTCAATGAACTGATCAAGGTCGACAAGGCCCAAGCCAAGGATTTCCATGACAGCGTACGGGTGCTGAAAGCGCAGTTACGCCGCCTGGAAACCCTCGGCAAGCCGGTGGTGGCCGCGATCAATGGCGCGGCCTTGGGCGGTGGCTGGGAAATTTGCCTGGCCTGCCATCATCGGGTCGCGCTGGACGACAAGTCCGTGCAGTTGGGCCTGCCCGAAGTCACCCTTGGCCTGTTGCCGGGCGGCGGCGGGGTGGTGCGCATGGTGCGGATGCTGGGTCTGGAAAAAGCCCTGCCGTATTTGCTCGAAGGCAAAAAAGTCCGGCCAGCCCAGGCCCTGCAAGCCGGCTTGATTGATGAACTGGCAGCCGATCGCGAGCAACTGCTGAGAAAGTCCCGAGCGTGGATTCTCGCCAATCCCGAGGCCAGGCAACCCTGGGACAACAAGGGGTATCAAATCCCTGGCGGCACGCCGTCCAACCCCAAAGTCGCGCAGATGCTCGCCATTGCCCCGTCGATGTTGCGCAGCAAAACCAATGGCTGTTTCCCGGCACCGGAGAAAATCCTCTGCGCCGCCGTTGAAGGTGCCCAAGTGGATTTCGACACCGCACACCTGATCGAAACCCGCTACTTCACCGAACTGGTGACCGGGCAGGTGGCGAAAAACATGATCGGCACCTTCTGGTTTCAGCTTAATGAAATCAATGCCGGCAGCTCACGCCCACAGGGTTTTGCCCCTCACGTCACCCGTAAGGTCGGTGTGCTCGGCGCCGGGATGATGGGTGCGGGCATCGCCTATGTCAGTGCCTGTGCGGGGGTCGAGGTGGTGCTCAAAGACATCAATCTCGCCGCCGCCGAAAAAGGCAAAGCCCATAGCGCTGCCTTGCTGGACAAGAAAGTCAGCCGTGGGCAATTGACCGCCGAACAGCGCGAAGCCACCCTGGCGCGCATTCACCCTACGCAGGATGACGCTGACCTGGCCGGTTGCGACCTGATCATCGAGGCCGTGTTCGAAGACCGCGAACTCAAGGCCAGGGTCTCGGCCGCCGCACAAAGCGTGGTCGGTGCCGATGCGGTGATCGCCTCCAACACTTCCACCTTGCCCATCAGCGGCCTGGCCACGGCGGTGCCGGACCAAACCAGGTTTATCGGTCTGCACTTCTTCAGCCCCGTGGACAAGATGCCCCTGGTGGAAATCATCAAAGGCACCCACACCAGCGATGAGACCCTGGCCCGCGGTTTCGATTTCGTCCTGCAAATCAAGAAAACCCCGATTGTGGTCAACGACAGCCGTGGCTTCTTCACCTCGCGGGTCTTTGGCACCTTCACCAACGAAGGCATTGCCATGCTCGGCGAAGGCGTGGCCGCGCCGATGATCGAGACCGAAGCGCGCAAGGCCGGGATGCCGGTGGGGCCGCTGGCGGTGTCCGATGAAGTGTCCCTCAGCCTGATGAGCCATATCCGACAGCAAACCGCCAAGGATCTGCAGGCCGAAGGCAAGGCATTGCCGAATCATCCGGCGACAGCGGTGATTGATTTGCTGGTGAATGAATACAAGCGCACCGGCAAGGCGGCGGGCGGCGGTTTTTACGATTACCCCGCCGGTGGCCAGAAGCACCTGTGGCCAGAGTTGAAAAACCGGTTCGAACGGCCCGGCAATCGAATTTCACCCCAGGACGTGCGCGACCGCTTGCTGTTTATCCAGGCCATCGAAACCGTGCGCTGCGTGGAGGAGGGCGTGTTGATGTCCACGGCTGACGCCAACGTCGGTTCGATCTTCGGCATCGGCTTTGCCGCGTGGAGTGGCGGCGCGCTGCAGTTTATCAACCAATACGGGCTGAACGATTTTGTCGCCCGCGCTCGTTATTTGGCCGAAGAGTATGGGGAGCGCTTCTCACCACCGGCGTTGTTGCTGGAGAAAGCGGCACAGGGCGAAGTGTTCGGCTGAGCAAAATGTGGGAGCGGAGCTTGCCTTGAGGGTGTATTTCAAGGCAGGCTCTGGGGTGTGCAATATTCCCATCGCCGTGTCAGGTATTTTTTATGTCGCTACGCGTCTGCATCCTGGAAACCGATATCCTGCGTCCAGGCTTGATCGATCAGTACCAAGGTTACGGGCAGATGTTCAAGCGCCTGTTCGCCAAGCAACCGATTGCCGCCGAATTTGTCGTCTACAACGTGGTGCAGGGCGAATACCCGCCGGATGACGAGGTGTTTGACGCGTACCTGATCACCGGCAGCAAGGCCGACTCGTTCGGCACTGACCCCTGGATCCAGACTCTCAAGGCTTATTTGCTCACACGGTACGAGCGTGGCGACAAGTTGCTGGGTGTGTGCTTTGGCCATCAGTTGCTCGCCCTGCTACTGGGCGGCAAGGCCGAGCGTGCCAGCCAGGGTTGGGGCATGGGCACCCACGCCTACAAGCTGGATGCCAAGACGCCATGGATGAGCCCCGAGGTGCCGGAGCTGACGCTATTGATCAGCCACCAGGATCAAGTCACCACGTTGCCGGACAATGCCACGGTCATCGCTTCCAGCGAGTTCTGCCCGTTCGCCGCTTACCACATCGGCGATCAGGTGCTGTGCTTCCAGGGCCATCCGGAATTTATCCATGATTATTCCCGCGAGTTGCTGGAGATTCTTCAGACAACCCTGGGTGAGAAGGTCTACACCAACGGCGTGGCCAGCCTGGATCGCGACCACCACGGCGTAACCGTGGCGGAGTGGATGATGCGCTTTGTCGCACACAAGCCGGATACCGCGGCCTAAAGCCAGCCTGAACGCTTGAAGCTGGCCCACAAACCGCCACAGCCCACAGCAATAAACCCGAGCACCGCAAAATAGCCGTAATGCCATTGCAGCTCGGGCATGTTCTGAAAGTTCATCCCGTAGATCCCCGCCACCGCCGTGGGGAACGCCAGGATCGCCGCCCACGCGGCGAACTTGCGCTGCACCACGCTCTGGCGCGACGCCTCCAGCAACACACCGATCTCGATGGTCTGGCTGGCAATGTCGCGCAAGGTGGTGAGGTCTTCCATCTGCCGGGTGACGTGGATCTGCACGTCGCGGAAATACGGGCGCATGTTCTTGTCGATAAACGGAAAGCTCAGCTTCTGCAACTCTTGGCTGATTTCCACCATCGGCGCCACATGACGCTTGAGCCGCAGCACATCACGACGCAGGCCGTGGAGGTGCTGGATATCTCGCTCATTGAGTGAACTGCACAGCACATTGCGCTCCAGCTCATCGATTTCGGCGTGAATCGCCTCGCTGACCGGCTGGTAGTTCTCGGTGACGAAATCCAGCAGCGCATAGAGTACGAAGTCTTCCCCATGCTCCAGCAACAGCGGCCGCGCCTCACAGCGTTGGCGCACAAAACCGTAGGACGCCGAGTGACCGTTGCGTGCAGTGATGATGTAGCCGTTGCCGGCAAAGATATGGGTTTCGATAAACTCCAGCTTGCCGTTCTCGCGCACCGGTGAGTAGGTGACGATAAACAGCGCGTCACCGAAGGTTTCCAGCTTCGGGCGGCTGTGCTTTTCCATGGCGTCTTCGATGGCCAGTTCATGCAGGTTGAACTGGCGTTGCAGGTTGTTCAACTCCTGGGCGCTGGGCTCTTCCAGGCCGATCCACACAAAGTGTCCGGGTTTGGCGGCCCAGGCCGCGCCTTCATCGAGGGTGATATCCGAGACTTTCTTTCCGGCGCTGTAGACGGCGGCCGCAACAACTCTACCCATGGTGCTGATCACTTCTTATTAAGAGGACAGATATTGGGCAGCTTAGCCTGAATGGCGTTCCGTTGTTGCTGACTGATATTGCCCATTCCCTTGTGGAGCGAGCTTGCTCGCGAAGATCATCAACGATGACGCAGCGCTATCAGATGACCCGCGTCGCTTACACGGTTTTCGCGAGCAAGCTCGCTCCTGCAAGTTCACGGTCCATTGTTTCAATGCATGCGGTCATTTGCGCATGACAGTCCAGCATCAATTGAGGGATGTCATCCACCGTCATGCCAGTGGTAGGAATCGGCGGCAACGACCGTATCAGCACTTCCCCGCTGCTCCAGCGGTTGAGCTGCATCTGCGTTACATAATTGCTGACACACACCTGCACGATAGGCACGCCGGCCGCAATCGCCATATGAAACGCACCTTTCTTGAACGGCAACAGCCCTTTACCCAGGTTGCGCGTACCCTCCGGGAACACCCAGATCGACGTGTCCTTGTGTTGCAAGGTCTGGGTGGTGGTGAGCATGGCGCGTCGGGCCTTGTGCGCATTACCGCGGTCGATCAGCACATTGCCCGCCAGCCAGAACAACTGGCCGAACAGCGGCACCCATTTCAAGCTTTTCTTGGCGATGCATACGGTGCGGTGCGGCACTACATTGCCCAGTACAAACAGGTCGTAGTTGGACTGGTGGTTGGCGATCACCACACAGGTGCCGGGCTTGTTGCGCAGTGAGTCGACATCCGTCCTCACCTTCAGGCGCAAGATCCACATGGCTGGCAATGCGTAAAGGCGGGCGCAGAGGCGGCTGTTGTCCGGATTGAATGGCCGGCATACCCCTAAAAGTACGCCCAATACCCCTGCGATCATAAAGTGCAGGCCCATCAACAACATACGTAACAGAAAAAGCATCGAAGCGGCCCATCGGGACAAAAGGTGGCGCAGTGTACGGATGTGCACTGTATTCGGCAATTGCCCCTACAGAGGTGGGAGATAGGCGATGTTTAAGCGCATGTTTCCACATATGCCCACAAAGGCCGGCTAGAGCGGCTACGGATATGTCGGATTCATTTGTAAGAAAAAGCCCGACACTAGGTCGGGCTCGGGTAAGACGGATATAGGTGTTAACTCAGATTGTGGCCCTGATCCTGGATGATCGCATCATCCAGGGCTTCCAGCAGTGCGCGGCGCACTTTCAACTTGGTGTGCTTGTGGGCATTCATATTGATCTTCTTCAACTGACGTGCCGCTTCCAGGGCGGCTGCGTGCAATTCCTCCGGTGCCACCACCTTATCTAGGAAGCCCGCTTGCAAGGCGCCTTGCGGGTCAAACATCTCGGCATTGATCACCGACCGATGGAACGCCGACTTGCGCAGACGATCCCGCGCCAACTCGATACCGGCATGGTGCATGGTCATGCCGATCGCCACCTCATTCAAACCAATGCTGAACGGGCCTTCGACGCCGATACGGTAATCGCCCGACAACAACAGGAACGCGCCCTTGGCTACCGCATGGCCCGGGCAAGCCACAATCACCGGGAACGGGTGCGCCAACAAGCGCCGTGCCAGGGTCGAGCCCGACGTCACCAGGCTGATCGCTTCTTTAGGGCCGGCAGTCATCACCTTCAAATCATAACCACCCGACAAAATCCCCGGCGTGCCCGTGATGATCACCACCGCCCGATCCGTCACGGCCTTATCCAGCGCAGCATTGAATTCACTGACCACCGCCGGAGAAATGGCATTCACCTTGCCGTTGCTCAGGGTCAGGGTCGCGATACCGTCTTCGAAGTGGTAGGCAATCAACTCACTCATGACGCGGTTCCTTGTAGGGTTTGTTATAGAGGTAGATGCGCAGACGTTACTCACCACGCCCGCGCTGGTAAAGCGCCGTGACTGACTACCCAGTCAGGCTTTTCCTGCATCCCCAAGGGTAGACGGCCCGCAGCAGGGCGCAGCAACCGTCCCAGACGCCTGCCGCCGGTGCCCGAGAATGGCACAATCATCACCCCTTGCCGGGCGGGGAATGGCATAACCGTCTAACCGCATGAAAATTCTGAAAAAAACCTTTGCCATCAGAAAGGCTTTCGACTACATTAGCGCGCCTCGACAGACTGAACTGGTTTGCCGAGATACGGTGAAGTGTCCGAGTGGCTTAAGGAGCACGCCTGGAAAGTGTGTATACAAGAAATTGTATCGAGAGTTCGAATCTCTCCTTCACCGCCAAATTCGATGTAAACAAAACCCCTGGTTTCGAGAGAAACCAGGGGTTTTGTGATTTCTAGGGTTTGAAAAGTCCAGCTTTATCAGATCACGCGCTTGGCATATCCATTCGCCTTCCTATGACGTCCAGCAAATCGCAGCCGTCGCGCAAAGAGATGGAACAAAGCAACGCAAAATCACTGAGTACAACCGCATCACTACTGATCTCACTGCGTAGTGCGAGGTTCTCAAGGACTTGTGTAACGGCACGAACTCGATAGGTCGCAGCGTCGAGGAGTATTTCCAATGGCACGGTGGTATCGACAAAAAGGGCAGGTGTGGCGCTGTCGTTGCTGGTGAGGGCTATGTATTGGTTCATGTGTAACTCCACAAGACAAATATAAAAACAATGAGCTCTTTTCACGCTAAACCGCCAAAAATGGCAGCCGCATGAAAATAACGTCGTCTACGTTCCGTCTTGTTTTCGAGTCGCCAAACCCGGCCGCCGTATGGGCGACCGGGTGACTATAGACATTGCGATTTTGAAACGGGAGCCCCACATTTCTGCTAGAAGGGCTTGTTGTGCTCGGCACAGGCGCCGAGAAGAAAGCCTTGAAAGCTGCCCTGCTTTGGGCAAAAGCTCATATCGCTGATCTTAAGCGGGTATGGGATGAACAAAACCGGAGGGACTGACATATGACCAGCAAGCTTCGTATTTCTGCTGTGCAACCAGTTGCCGGCAAGCATGCCTTAGAGATCGAATGGAGCAACGGTAAGCGACACACTGTTGACCTCACCGATCATATAAATACTTTTCCTGTCCTCACACCACTCTTGGATTTGGCGCTATTCAGCCAAGTGGAAGTTGGTGAGTGGGGCTTTGATGTGACATGGGGTAATAACCTAGAACTGTCCGCTGTCACGTTGCACCGTCTGGCGTTGGAGCAATCTGGTGAGGTCATGCTGACCCAGGATTTCAGAAAGTGGATGCTCAGTAACAATTTATCCCTTTCCGCAGCTGCTGTTCAACTGGGCTTTTCTCGTAGGACTATCACCGCGTACAGCAGTGGTGCTGCGCTTATTCCCAAGCATGTCGGGTTGGCATGTAGGGGGTGGGAGTATGAGCATAAAGGTTACACGGGCCACCACGCTTAAACGGGCCTGTTCTCCACCAGGGCGGCCAATAGAGCGGCCCTGATACATCCGCACCGCGCTCAATGCCTATGCCGATGATGCACATCCGGAAAATGCGCATGGCTGTGCTTCATCACCGCATGCACATGCACATGGCTATGAGGCTGCGCCGGATCCCACTCAAACCCATGCTCATGCTGATGATGCTCATCATGCACATGCCAATGCCCATGTTCCGTCGCCTCATGCACATGTTCATGGGCATGCCGCTCCGTCAGGTGCAGCCACACGCCTACGGCCATCAGCGCCGAGGCAATCCAGAACGCCACGGTCACCGACTCGCCAAATACTACCAACGCCACTGCGGCACCGAGGAAGGGTGCCGTGGAGAAATAAGCCCCGGTGCGCGCACTGCCCAGCCCGCGTAGCGCCAGTACGAACATCACCAGGCTGATGCCATAGCCGAGGAACCCCACCACCAGGATCGGCGCCAATTGCGACACCCCCGGAATCTGCGTCCCGAGGTAAAGCGCCAAACTGCAATTCACCAGCCCCGCAATCAAACCTTTGGCACCGGCGATAAAGAGCGCGTCAGACGCCGACACCTTGCGCGTCAGGTTGTTATCTATCCCCCAGCACAAACACGCCAGCGCAATGGCGAGCGGCCCGGTCCAGTCCTGGCTGCCGCCGCCGGCGCCTGTCCATGACAACACCACGCCGCCCAGCACAATGGCGACCATGCCGAGCACGATGCGCCGATCTGCGTTTTCTCTGAATACGACCCAGGCGATCACGGCGGTGAGCACTGATTCGAGGTTGAGCATCAAGGAGGCGGTGGCGCCGGCGGTGCGAATCAGGCCGAACATGAGGGCGACGGGGCCGAGGATGCCGCCGAAGGCGATGGCGCCGAGCAGCCAGGGCCATTGCGATGGGGTCAACCCGGTGGGTTTCCAGCCGCGATCACGGATCAGACGTACGCCGGCAAGGCCAATACCGCTGCCCAGGTAAAGCAGGCCGGCCAGCAATATAGGCGAGAGGCCCAGGCCGAGGCTTTTGGCGAGCGGAGTGTCCCGTCCTGAATAAGGTTTACGCCTTCTGGCCTATATTCAGGAGGAGT